>CAMJCK010000032.1:0-40809 GCA_946404125.1 uncultured Bacteroidota bacterium
GAGAACTGCGCCCATTTGGCGGCGCCGTCGGGTCCGGCAATCGGCATTGCGCCGTGGTCGGTCCAGTTGACAAGGTCGTCGGACGAGATGCAGAAAATCTTGTTGATAGTCTGGAAAGAGTTGTTTTTGGCAACACCAGCGGTGTCGTACTCAAGCACGTCGTTGGTCATATAGACATAGACGCGGCCGTTGTACTCCATTGCGTAGGGGTCGGCGCCGAAACGCTGTGTGGCCAGCGGATTGTGCTCGCCTTGCGGTTTGTAGGATTTCGCCAGTTCGATGTTGTCGAACATAGCCTGTGTTTTCGAGTCGCTGTTGCAACCCGCCATCACCAACGATGCAAGCAACATCGGCGCAATGGCTTTGATTTGGTTATTCTTCATTTCAATAACATTTAAATGTGGTTTAAATTGAGGTGCAAGATAGGATTTAGGATGGAATAAACGATTCTTTAGGAATGAAAAAAAGTGAGCGCAATGATGCGCTCAAAAGGGACAAACAAACTGAGGAAGAGACGGATGAGAAAGGAATGCAGGAGATGAGATTTTTTGAGCGCAAGGATGCGCTCAAAAGGGACAAACAAACCGAAAGAGACAAATGAGAAAAATTGCTGGAGATGGGGATTTTTTGAGCGCAATGATGCACTCAAAAGGGACAAACAATTGGGAAGGTGACAAACAAGAAAGGGAGGAATAAAAGAAACTTGGCTTAATCAACACCAAGCGGTTAATAACCAAATGATTTGCCGGTTGAATTTTACAGGGTGCGGGTTATTTTTAGGCTAACCAATTGATGTTTTGCAGAATGCTGCCGGCATCGCAATAACTAAAACGTTTACAACAATTTATAAGATGAAGGGATACTTACCTGCGCAGATGGCGGCCAATGTTGCCAAATCGGTTTTGGCGGTTTTTTGCGCGTTTCTTTCAACATCGGCGGCGGCGCAAAGTGCTGACGAACTGCAGCAGAAACTGCAACGCACGAGCGACAAGGGCGAGCAGATTACGCTGCTGAACCGCCTTGGCGACCTGGCACGCAACGCGAATGCCACTGCCGAAGCCGTCGACTACCACCAAAAGGCTCTGAAACTTTGCCGCGAGACGGGCAACGCCGAAAGCGAAGCCAAAACGCTGAATTATATCGGCTCAACTTATTGGCGGTCAAATAGTTTCGATTCGGCGCAGCACTACTATGAAATGGCGCTCGAAGCCTGCACCCGAAGCGGGAATCAGGACGATAAAATACGGATTCTGAACAACTTGGCGCTTGTGAGCCAAAGTCAGGGCGACTATTTCTCGGCCAACTACTATTATCAAAAAGTGGCTGCGGGCTGGCAGGCGGCGGGAAACCTTGCCGAATACGCTTCGACGGTGAACAAAATCGGCAGTATGTATCTGTCGCGCAACCTGTTCGACTCGGCGCTGACGCAGTATGGCAAGGCTCTGCAAATCCGTGCCGAACTGAACGACACTATCGCTATCGCACAGACATACAACAACATAGCCACTGCTTACAAGAACCAAAATCTGTTTGACTCGGCGCTTGTGAATCTGCAAAAATCAATTGCGCTACTCACCGCCACGGGCGACCAAAACGGCCTGGCCGAAGGCTACAACAACCTTGGCGGGCTCTTCTGGCAGAACAAGAACTACAAAGACGCGCTGGCCAACTATCTGCTTGCGCTCGACATTCGCGAAAGGCTTGGCAACAACGAGAAAATTGCCGCCACAATGAGCAATATCGGCTTGATTTACAAAGATTTGAGCAACTACGACAAAGCGCTCGAATACTACAATAAATCGCTTGAGCAGTATCGGGCAAGCGGCAATCAGTTTCTGCAATCAGAAGCGTTGAACTTGATTGGCGGTGTTTATTGGCAATCAGGCAGTTACGCCGAAGCACGGAATGTTTACAAAACGGTGCTGCAAATGCGTGTGGCGGTTGGCGACAAACGCTATATCGCACGGTCGCACAACAATTTAGCCCTTGCCTACAAGAGCCTGAATGAGCGCGATTCGGCGCTTGCGGAATACAACAGCGCACTCGAACTCTACCGCGAACTTGGCGACCAAATGAACGAAGCGGCAATGGTGAACAACATTGGCAACCTGTATTTGAAATTCGGCGAGACCGAAATGGCTGCAAATGAGTTTGTTAAGGCACTCGAAATGCGCCGACAGATTGGCCACGAAACGGGCATTGCCTACTCTGAACTCGACCTTGGCACGGTTTATATCAGTAAAAAACTGTACAACAAGGCTTTACCGCTGCTGAACGACGCTTTGAAAATCGCCCGAAAAATCAAAAACAGCGAACTTGAAAAAGATGTACTGCTCGCATTGTCAGACACTTACGCCGCAAGTGGCAATCTCGCGAAAGCGTACACAAATATGAAACACTACACTGCGCTGAAAGACAGCATTTTAAGCCTTGAAAGCATTAAGCGAATTGCCGATATGCAAATCAGTTACGAGACCGAAAAGAAGGAACGCGAACTGAAAATCAAGGACATACAGATTGTTCAGCAGCAGGAACGCAACAGCCGCCAACGCATAATTATCTATTTTGCGGCAATCGGGCTGCTGATTGTGCTGGCCTTTGCGGTGGTGGTGACACGGCAGAACAAAAAAATCCGCAAGGCGAACGAAATGCTTGATTTACAGAACAAACAGATTATCCAACAGAACGAAGAAATTGAGCAGCAGCGCGATTATGTGACGATGCAGCGCGACCAAATCGCCGAACAAAAAGAGAAAATTACGGACAGCATTGAGTACGCAAGCCGCATTCAGAACGCAATGCTCACGCCCGCCGACGTGTGCGGCCAACTGCTGCCGCAGCACTTCATTCTGCTTGTGCCGCGCGACATTGTGAGTGGCGATTTTTATTGGGTGAAAAAGATTGGCAATCAGGTGGTTGCAACCGTAATGGACTGCACGGGGCACGGCGTTCCTGGCGCGTTTATGAGTATGCTGGGCACCACGCTACTCGAGCAGATTGTCACGAACGGATTCAGCAGCGCCGCCGACATTCTCGAGCAAATGCGCAAATCGGTGAAAAACTCTCTGCACCAAGAAGATAAGCAGTCGTCACAGTCCGACGGAATGGACTGCGCGCTCTGCGTAATCGACTTCGAAAACAGGCGGCTGCAATACTCGGGCGCCAACAATCCGCTGATAGTTGTCCGCAATGGCGAAATTATTGAGTATGAAGCCGATAAGATGCCAATCGGCATTCACGTTTTCGACGAGACCGACTTCACCAACACCGAAGTCAGCCTTGAGCCGAACGACACAATTTATATGTTTTCAGACGGTTTTGCCGACCAATTTGGCGGCGACAACGGCCGTAAACTGATGATGAAAAACTTCAAGAAGGTGCTGGCCGAAGCAAGCCTGAACCCGATTGACGCGCAGAAAGATTTTCTGTATCAGCGATTTACCGAATGGAAAGGCAACTATCGCCAAATTGACGATGTGTCGGTTATGGGAATAAAATTTTGATGCTTTTTCCACGTCAAATTTGAACACAGATGACACAGATTTAACAGATTAACACAGATTATTAATATATGAAAATCAAGAATTTAGCAACACTTATTTTTTTCGTAAGTGCAACTGCCACCTTTGGGCAAACCAATGCGGAAAGTGATGATTTGGCCAATCAGCCCGATGGTCGCAAAAGCCGCATACTGCTTGAGCGCGCCGAGCAAAACCGCAACACCTATCCCACTCTGGCTCGCGAGCAGATTGCCGAAGCCATTTTCATATCGCAGGGCTCAACCGATTATGAAACGTTTGTAAACGCGCTGATAATCAAACTGAAACTGCTTTGCGCCGCCGACAGCGTTACCGAAGCCGAAAACCAATTGAAAACTGCAGAGAAAGCCGCCAAACGCTCTGGCAGCAAGGAATTGCAGGCTCGCGCCACTCTTGCCCAAGCCGACCTTCTTGTGGCTGAAAACAAATTGGACAAGGCTGCCGAAATCTACACGAAACTGGTTGCAGACTGCTCAAAATCAGACTTTTGCGACATTGCAATAACCGCCGCCAACCAACTCGGATATATCTACCGCGAGAAAAGTTTGGCCGAGCAGTCGCAAAAATCGTTTCTGAAGGCCATTGAGATTGAGAGCCACAGCGATTTTCCCGAACTTAAAGCCGTGAGCCTGAACTTTTTAGGCAGTCACTTCTGGCGCAACGGAAACTACACTCAAGCGCTCGACTACTACCGTCAGGCGCTCGAAATACGCAAAGGCTACAAAAATGAGTTTGATATTGTTAACTCTCTGATTAACATAGGAAATACCTACCAAAATATGGGCGATTTCGACAATGCGCTCACCTATCAGACCGAAGCAATGCAGATTGCCGAAAAGTGGGAAAACAAACTCACTATAGCGCAGATAATGAACTATATAGGCAACATTTACTGGCGCCGCAGCCTTTACGACAGTTCGCTTTGTTACTATCGGCAGTCGATAACTCTTTATGAATCAATGGGCAACCGCCTGAAAACCGCAAGCCTAAACGACAACATTGGCAACGCCTACAAGATGAACAGCCGATTCGATTCAGCAATGCACTACTACAATTCGGCGCTGGCCATAAGAGAAGAGTTGGGCAGCAAACCCGACATTGCGTACTCGCTTTCAAACATTGCTTCAATCTATTGGAATACAACAAAATACGTACAGGCACTTGAATGTTATTTTCAAGCGCTCGACATTCGCGAAGAGTTGAACGACAAAGCAAACGCCGCAAGTTCGCTGACAAATATCGGTCTCATTTACAGAGATTTAACCGATTACGACAAGGCCATCAGTTTTTTGGAAAGAGCACTTAACATTCACAAAAGCACTGGAAATAAAGAACTTACAGCCTACGTACTGAATCACATTGGTAGCACTCACCGTATGGCAGGCAATCTGCAACTTGCGCTCGACAGCCATATGCAGGCGCTGCGCATCCGCCAAGAGATTGGCGACAAGAACGGTTGCGCCGCTTCGATGAACAATATCGGACTGATTTACCGCGATTTAGGCGACACTGACAAAGCAATCGACTTCTTCAACGAATCGCTGGAAATCTACCAATCGTCTGGCAATCAGCAGGCTGCAGGGTTTGTGCTGAACAACATTGGCGATGTTCTCACACTTATCGGCAAGGGCCAACAGGCTGTGGCTCAATACAAAACCGCACTCGCCATCTTTGAAAAGATGGACGACAAACGCGGCATTGCCATCACATCGCAGAACATTGGCCAATTCTACTATTCCGCAAAGCGTTACAATGAAGCCAAACCATTCTACAGCAATGCTTTGCAGTGTGCGCAAGCGATTAACGACCTTGAGATTTCAAAGAATGTCAGTTTCGACCTTTTCAATCTCTACGACCAAACGGGCAACAGCGCTAAAGCGTTGGAAATATACAAGATATATAACGCTTGCCGCGATTCGATAAGCAACAACGAAAATACCCGGCGAATGCTCGAACTGCAATCGCTCTACGAGATTAAAGTGAAGGAAAAGGACACCGAGCTGCAAAAAAGCAAAGACGAGAATAACATTCTGAAAATCAGCAGCAAAAAGCAATCGGTTGTTTTCCTGGCCGATATAGCAGTGTTGGTGTTGACAATATGCTTTATTGTTGTCAGCCGTCGCAGGAAAAGGGGAAATCAACGTGAATAGTTGTGTCGGAGTTGGATAAGTTGGCCGAAAACCGGGAAAATCACATCCCGGCGCCATCATTCTCCTCCGCTTCCTCGGTGCTGTTTTCAAAAAAACTGAAATTCACCGCGCCATAATGCTTGTGCATAATAAATAGCGGCAAATCGCTGAAGCTGTTTTTTTCGGAATGTTCCATAATGAAGATACCGCCATCGGCTAACAGATGCTTATCAATCACCATTTTAGGTATTTCTGGCAACTGTGGCAAATCGTATGGCGGGTCGGCAAAGATGAGGTCGAATTTCTCTTCACAATTGCCGATAAATTTCAGCACATCGGCGCGGACCACCTTCAAACCTTCCATTTTCAGGTTTGCTGCCGTGCGGCGTATAAAGCTGTAATGGTTGTAGTTAAGCTCAACACAAGTGATGTCGGTGCAGCCGCGCGAGGCAAACTCGTACGAAATTCCGCCTGTGCCTCCAAAAAGGTCAAGAACTTTAAGCGCCTCAAAATCAACACGATTCTCTAAGATGTTGAACAAACTCTCTTTGGCCAAATCGGTGGTTGGGCGCGCCTTGAAGTTCGTTGGCGGCAGAATCACCCGGTGTCGATATTTTCCGCTGATTATCCGCATTGGTAGAGGTTTATCATATTGGTGAAATAGTGCGACGGCACATCGTTGAAGCCGTAAGCATACTCGAAATGGCCGGGGCGGACAAAATAGTTGATGTTGCGGATGTACTCCTTCATCGACTCAAGCACAGGACTGTCGGTTGGCACAATGCCGCACACGCTCACTTGGGTGTTCAGCGGCGACAGTTTCATATTGTCGATGGCGTTCAGGAAGTAGTAGTTGAAATCCTCGGTCGATTTATAACTGAATGTGTTGTAGAGCGTTATTTCGCCATCCTCAATCAGCACAAAATCGAAAAAAGCCGGCATAATATTCACAAGCACCCTTCTGCCCTCGCCTTCCAGCTTGCTTTTGAGCGTCAGTTCCTCAATGAGCGGCACCGACTGATGATAGAATCGCACAGCGCTGAACCGTTCGCGCAACACTGAGGCCAGCACTTTGGGCAATCCAAACACAACATACGATGAGTTGCCGAAGATGTAGTTCGACATCAGCTCGCAGTCGCGTTTCTGTTCCTGATTGAAATCGAACCACACGGTTTTGTCATCATCGGAGTAGAAAGCGGCCGGAACAAAGGTGTAGTCGGGTGTGCAGAACATCAGTTTAACGTGCTTGAAAGGGCACTGCAAAAGAGGTTCGGCAGCCACAATGCCATCAATCTGCCTTGCAAGCGTGCGGACCGATGTTATGCGGTTGAACTGATAATGCGCCAGCGCCACGTATTTGTTCCGTTCGCGGTCGAGCACCGAAAACGAAAATCCCTTCAGGAAAACCTGAAGGGATAGATGGTATTTGTCAACGCTGACGTAATCGAACGACTTGTCTATAAAATGAATATTCTGCACAAAATCAGCACATTTTATTATTCCCAGTTGCCTGCGCCGTTGTTA
Organism: uncultured Bacteroidota bacterium; assembly: GCA_946404125.1. GTDB lineage: Bacteria > Bacteroidota > Bacteroidia > Bacteroidales > SZUA-534 > RUG13583. Next base: position 7,193 of record CAMJCK010000032.1, read on the forward strand.
ACCTCGGTAATCGAACCAACCTTCAGGCCCTTATAGTCAAGGCCGTCGTTAAGATTGATGATTTCTTGCTCGTCCAAACCTTTCAGAATGAGTTTCGAAGGAGCCGATGCCTCGAAAACCTTAACTTTCAGCTTCGAAGCGGTCTCAACAACGCCTTTTTTCAGAGTAAACTCGTGTCCGCCAGAATAAGGAATAAAGCGCAACGAGTCGATTTTGTAGTTGCTGGGGAAGAGTGAGTCGAGCACCGATACCTTTGTGGTGTCACGTGAAATCATACCCTTCTGAATAGCCTCTTTTTCAGAGATTTGACCAAGCAATTCCTCAGGAATCTCACCAATCTTGCGGATGATTGAGAACTGGCCATTCTTCACAAAATCAATCAAGGTGTCGAAACTGGCGGTGTAGTCACCATTAACCTCTTTGTAGGCACCCTGAGCAGCTCTGATATCTTTCAATTTCTGAATTGTTTCATCATAGCGTTTCTTTTGCTCTTTTTTAAATTCGATAGGTTCAACAATGCTTTGGACTGTTTCGTAAGCCAAAAAGACAATCAATCCTGCTAACAATACGTGGATAAATGCTTTCATTACAATATAAATGTTTAGTTTTTAATTATTAACTGTTTGAAGCAAAACCGCAAAACCGCTTAAATTCAGTTCTTGCGCGCCTTGCAAACGAGTGCAAATATAAAACTTATTTTAGTTTGGCAAATCCGTTTGTTTTTTTTTAGTTCGTGGTATGAATAAAAGTGTTTCCGAACTGTTGATTGACGCCCTCGGCTATCTGCCCACGCCCGACCAGAGCGAGCTTATTGCGCGGCTGACGGCTTTTGTGGGCAGCTATTTCTCGCCCGACCATCGCGATGACACACTTATAATAAAAGGGTACGCCGGAACCGGAAAGACATCGATGTTGGCCGCGTTGGTCAAGATTATGCCAAAAATCGGGCTCAAAGCCGTGCTTCTCGCACCCACCGGACGTGCCGCCAAGGTTCTGGCCGGATATTCGGGCCATCAGGCGCTCACCATCCACAAGAAAATCTACCGCCAGAAATCGGCCACAGCCAACGGTCTGGGCAATTTCGCGCTCGACAAGAACAAGCACCAGCGCACCATATTTATAGTAGATGAGGCCTCGATGATTGCCAATGACTCGTCGGAGAACTCCATTTTCGGAAGCGGCCGCCTGCTCGACGACCTTTTTGAGTACGTCTACAGCGGCGAGCTCTGCAAGCTGATTCTGGTGGGCGACACTGCGCAGCTTCCGCCAGTTGGCCTGGCTGTGAGTCCGGCGCTTGAAGCGAAGGTTATTGGCGAGATGGGCTTCAGCGTCAGCCAGTTTGAGCTGAAACAGGTTGTTAGGCAGGCTGGCGACTCGGGAATCCTGTACAACGCCACTCTCCTACGCCATTTTCTTGCCGACAGCGGCCAGGGTTACCCGCACCTCAAGGTCGATGGCTTTGCCGATGTGCGGCGCATCAGCGGCGGCGAGCTGATTGAGGAGATTGAGAACTGCTACGACGAGTTCGGCATTGGCAACACAATTGTGCTCTGCCGCTCAAACAAACGCGCCAACCGCTACAACGAGGGCATCCGCCGAACCATTCTCTGGCGCGACGAGGAAATTTCGAAAGGCGACCTGCTGATGGTGGTCAAGAACAACTATTTCTGGCTCAGCGACGAGGAGAAAGAGACAACGCCATTCATCGCCAACGGCGATATTGCCGAAATCACCCGCATTGGCAAGTACCGCGAGCTGTACGGTTTCCGCTTTGCCGACGTTGATTTGCGGCTGACGGACTATCCGGAAATCGAGATTCAGACAAAGATTATGCTCGACACGCTCACATCGGAGTCGCCGTCGCTCACTTGGGCTGAAAACCAGCGTTTTTTTGAGGCAGTGATGGCCGATTACGCCGACATTGGCAACAAGCGCGAGCGTATTAAGAAGGTGAAGGAGAATCCCTATTTCAACGCGCTTCAAGTGAAATTCAGCTATGCAATCACCTGCCACAAGGCACAGGGTGGTCAGTGGCAGGCCGTGTTCATCGACCAGGGCTGGCTCACCGACGATATGCTGAACACCGAGCTGATGCGCTGGCTCTACACAGCCTTCACCCGCCCAACGGTACGGCTCTATCTGGTCAATTTCAAAGACGAGTTTTTTAAGTAAGCAATGGACAGCAACACCTCAAAACAACTTGATATTCTGGTTGTTGACGACATTTTCATCAACCGTATGATGCTTGCCGACATTTTGGCCGGTTTAGGTTGCCGAACTACTGAGGCGAAGAATGGCGAAGAAGCCCTCCGTTTGTCGCAAGAGCGGTCATTCGATATGATTCTTATGGATTTGGAGATGCCCGTGATGAATGGTATTGAAACCACAGTAGCCATCCGCGCGCTGGGCGGCCGAAACGCGATAGTTCCAATTATTGCCCTCACCGCCCACTCTGCCGACGAGATTGCCGCCGACCTATCAGCCGCCCGTTTCACCGATTTGCTCGGCAAGCCTTTCCTGTCAACAAAGATTCAGCGTTTGCTTGAGATATATTGTTGAAACCTATTATAATATACCCCTCAAATAATTACTTCCGTTGCGCCAACCGACACCACTTCACTCGGCAATTTGGCTGGCGTTTTACTGCTGCTACGCGCCATATTCGGCTTGACCGATGCGGGTATTCGCACGATTATTACACTATAAATCAATTTGTTAATACTTAATGCAATGTTTTTCAAAAAAAAGCACGTTTTTGTTTTCACGTAATAATTATTAGCCTATATTTGCAAACACTTTTGAACACTAATAATTTATTGATTATAAAATATTTTTAACAATGACAAAAGCAGATATCGTTAGCGAAATCTCGAAGAACACAGGTATTGAGAAAGTCGCTTCTCAGAAGATTGTTGAGGCTATGATGGATAGCATCAAGAGTTCAGTTGCCAAAGGTGACAATGTTTATATGAGAGGTTTTGGTAGTTTTATTGTTAAGAAAAGAGCCAAAAAGACCGCTCGTAACATCACCAAGAACACTACAGTGGTTATTCCAGAGCATTTCATTCCTGCGTTTAAACCCGCTAAGACTTTTATGGTGAAAGTAAAAGACAACGTAAAATAATCTAAAACAGTACGAATATGCCAAACGGAAAGAAACACAAAAGGCACAAAATGGCTACGCACAAGCGTAAAAAACGCCTTCGCAAGAATCGTCATAAGAAGAAATAATCTCTTTTAGATGAACTGCAATAAACCTTGGAGCTTGCTCTTAAGGTTTATTGTTTTATATATAGGTGACCTAGCACACATCGCACTGCGGTGTGTTGTGGTTTTATTGTCATCTGAACTAAACTTATCGGGCGCGTTCGCCGAACTCGCCTGGAAAATAACGGGTTGGGCAAGACTGAACGGCTTTGCACCTGCAAGCCTAAAATATTATCTGCCTCCCCCAACTAAAAGCACATATTGTGAATAAGGAATTGATAATCAACGCAACCCCCTCGGAGGTTGTGATTGCGCTTGTTGAAGATAAAGTACTTGTTGAGCTGAACCGCGAGAAGACAAACGCGAACTTCTCGGTGGGCGACATCTATTTGGGCAAGGTCAAGAAGATAATGTCGGGACTGAACGCCGCGTTTGTTGACGTGGGCTACGAGAAGGACGCCTTCCTCCACTACCTCGACCTCGGCCCTCAGTTCCGCTCCATCAACAAGTTCGTACAGAGCAACTTGGAACGCAAGAATCCGCTCACGTCAATCAGCAATTTCGATATGGAGCCCGACATTGACAAGCACGGGAAAATCAACCAGGTGCTGCGTGACGGACAGACCATTCTGGTGCAGATTGCCAAAGAGCCTATCTCGACCAAAGGTCCGCGCCTGACATCGGAAATATCGATTGCCGGACGCAACCTTGTGCTTATGCCCTTCTCCGACAAGGTTTCGGTGTCGCAGAAAATCCAGTCGCAGGCCGAACGCGACCGCCTGCGCAAGATGATACAGAGCGTGAAACCGAAGAATTTCGGTGTGATTGTGCGCACGGTGGCCGAAAACGCCAGTCTTGCCGACCTCGACACCGAGATGCGCGAGCTGATGGACAAATGGAACTCCGCTTTCCAGAACATCAAGAGCCAGCCGCCGAAATTGCTCATTGGTGAGCTCGACCGCACCACGGCTATGCTCCGCGATATGTTCACTCCCGAGTACAACAACATCTACATCAACAACGCCAAACTGTTTGAGGAGACCAAGGAGTACATCCGCAGCATTGCGCCAGAGTGCGAGAAGATTGTGAAACTCTACGATGGAGCGCAACCTATTTTTGAGCATTTCGGGCTTGAGAAGCAGATAAAATCGCTCTTCGGCAAGACCGTGGCTATGCAGAAAGGCGCCTATCTGGTTATTGAACGCACTGAGGCTCTGCACGTTATCGACGTCAATTCGGGCAACCGCACACAAAACAGCACCAACCAGGAGGAGAACGCCATTGATGTGAATATGGTGGCTGCTGCCGAGATTGCACGCCAGTTGCGCTTGCGCGATATGGGCGGCATCATTGTCATCGACTTCATTGATATGCACACGGCCGAGAACAAAAACAAGCTCTACGAGTATATGAAGGAGTGTATGCAGCACGACCGCGCACGCCATCACGTTCTGCCGCTGAGCAAGTTCGGCCTTATACAAATCACCCGCCAGCGCGTGCGCCCCGAAACCACCGTGCGCACACTGGAGAAATGCCCGTCGTGCAACGGAACCGGCGAGGTCACTCCCACCTTCCTGCTGATTGACGAGCTCGAAAACATCATCTGCTGGGGGCTTAAAACATACAAAAACAAGCGCATAACGTTGGCTGTGCACCCGTTCATCGCAGCCTATCTGAACAAAGGTTTGTTCTCAATCAAACGCCGTTGGAAGCTGAAATACCTGCACCGCCTGAGAGTCAAGGCCGCAAGCACACACGCATTCCTCGAATACGCGTTTTTGGACAAGGATAACGAGAAGATTTATTTGTGATTTTTAGTGCAGCCTCCAAACCGATTGGAGGCTGCACTGTTTTTAGATATAGCGCATATCGAGAACAAATCTCTAAAAACTTGGTTGCTTTGGAGCCCTAACCCTAAAAATCATCCCAAATACTTCTCCATCAGCGCAAGCATCTTTTTAATCTTTATCGGCTTGGCAATGAAATCGTTGCAGCCGGCATTCACCGCTTTCACCACATCGGCGTACATTGCGTAGGCCGTTTGGGCGATGATGGGCACCTTGGTGTTGAATGTGCGGATTTGTTGCGTTACCGTATAGCCGTCAATATCAGGCAGTTGGATGTCCATCAAAATCATATCGATGTCAGGGTTGGCACGGACATAATCAATGGCGTGCAGGCCATCGACCGAGCGGGTTAGAACCACATCGCCCTGCGGCTTGAGCATCGCCTCAATGAGCATATAGTTGGCATCGGTGTCCTCCACCACGTGAATCTTCTTGCCGGCCCAGCGCTTGGTGTCGTTATTGGTTTGTTTAACAGGCGGTTGCAACACTCCAATGGGATGCGTGAAGAAGAATTGCGCGCCCTCGCCCTCTGTTGAGTAGCACCAAATGCGCCCCTTGAGATGTTCGACGCACTTGGCGGCGGTGCTCAGTCCGAGGCCCGAATGTCCGTCTTTGCCGATGGTGCAGAACGGCTCGAAAATCTTCTCCAGCAAGTCGGAAGGAACGCCGGCACCGTTGTCTTTCACATAAAAGACCACCTCGTTGTTCTCGGCCATACCAAAGCCAATGACAATCTCGCTAACTCCCTTTGATTCAATGGCATTGTCGAGCAAATTATCGAGAATCATATTTAGCACCTGGCTGTCGGTATAGATTTTTTGAGTATCGTAGGGGAACTCGAGTTTCAGGGTTATGCCCTGCGCAGCAAGTTCGTTCACATTGCGTAAGTGATATTCGGTCAGGAGTTTAATGACATCCACAGTGGCGGGCTCCATTTTCAGCAGCCGTGCGCCAATGCCGGTCCACTCGGCAATATGTGTCATCGACGAGAAAAGGTTGGATTTCTTAAGCTCGGGGCAGGTTTCCAACATTCTGACTCCCAATAGTTTGATGTTCGCCGCAATGTTGCTGTTGCTCTCCAGCATCCGTTGTTTTTCCTTGTTCAGCTCGGTCTCAAACTCTTTGAGTTGTGTTATGTCGCGCGAGACGTTGAGAACCGTGCTCACAGTGCCGTCTTTCGACATTTCGGGCACCATACTCGACTGGAAAATATGCTGTTTGCCATCGATATTCATCCTGAACTCAAATTTCAGCTTACGGCCGGTGCGGAAAACCTCAAGATGCATCTCCTCGATAAACGAAGCCACATTTTGCTCGATTTCCATATCCATTGTATTTTGGCCGATGAACTTCTCCAACGGAATCTTCATTGCCTCGCCAACAGCGCGGTTCACGTAGGCGTACGTCAGGTTGCGATTGTAGCGCGTGATGAGGTCGGGGCTGTTGTCGGCCAGCATTTTGAATTCCTCCTGACTTTTGATGAGCGCCCTCTCGGTAAGTTTCTGCGCCGTGATGTCGGTAACAACATTATATGAAACAGTTTCGCCCGTCTGGGTTTTTGTCATTGAGAATATGCATTTTATGCACTTCTCCTGCCCCAACCGGTTCATAATCCACACCTCGGTGCTGAAAAAGTTAGGATTCGTTTTTTTCTGCTCTTCCATCAGCCGTTGAACCCGCTCGCGTTCGTAGTCGCAAATAAGCGACAGCGGCGACGCCGTTTTGAGCTGTTCTTTTGTTAAGCCTGTGATGCGCGTGCTGGCCGTGTTGGCGAACATCAGCTTGCCATTTTCATAAATCATTATGCCGTCGGTGATGTTTTCGGCCATCATCAGGAAACGGAACTCGCTGTGGCGCAGGGCTGTCAGAATTTTCGACATATTGCCGATATTCTGCTGAAAAGCAGTCAGATAAGTATATCCGTCGGCGGCGCGCATTTTGTAGAGCGATATTTCCGACGAGATTGCCGGCTCAATTAACGGCATAATCTGCGTCACGTAAACAACGCCTTCGGGACCAATTTCCGAGTCGATATATTGTTGAGCGTCAGCTTCCGACTTGAACAGTCCGATTCCGACAGGCGTCAGCGATTGGTAGCCATCGTCGGTGCATTTCAGCAATTCGCACGCGCTGCGGTTGATTCTATGTAGTTTCAGTCTGCCGCCGTCCACCTTCATCACAAAAATCGGTTGCGGACTGTGAGCAAACCAGTTATTACAATCTATGGCATCTTTGATGTCGAACAAAATTTCATCCATAATATTGTTAAGTAGAAAACCTAAATATATTGTTTTTTTTAGTTACCCGACAAAATTTTCTTTTGCTATTTTCGTCGGCCGACCGCGAAAATGGCGCGGCAGGTGTTGCGGGCAGTGCTTACAAAACACCGCAAACGGTTTAATTATCAAGCTAATGCAATGATACAACGACTATTAATTATTGCAAAATATTTCATCTTCTGGCTGCTGTTTTTTGTGGTCACAAGGCTCTTTTTTGAGATTTACAACATCCGGCTGACAGCCGCGCTCGACTTTGGAACCATTCTCGGCACCTTCGGCCACGGCATCAAGCTCGACTTGTCCACTTGCAGCTATCTTGTTGATGTTGCGCTACTTATAATGATTCTGACATTTTGGTGCACAGGCCGTGTGACTGCCGCCATCATCAACATCATCACAGTTTTGTGCATTGTATCATTCTCAATTATAGGCATTTGCGACTGCGAGCTTTACCGCAACTGGGGATTCCGTATGGACAGCTCGGTGCTGATGTACCTGAAAACGCCCAAAGAGGCCGCCGCATCGACGCCGGTGTGGCTCACGGCGCTTTTTGTGGTGTGGATTGCGGCGTTTGCGTGGGCGAGCATCAAGGTTTATTTTAAATATGTGGGCAAGCCGATGGCTCAAATGAAGCCCACGCGGTGGTTTGTGGCACCTGTTCTGCTGCTCACGGCCGGAATGTTTGTGATTCCGATGCGCGGCGGCGTGGGCATTGCTCCCATCCGCACTGGAACGGTCTTTTTCAGCGACAAGCCCTATGCCAACCACGCGGCAATCAACGTGCAGTGGAACTTCTGCAACTCGCTGCGATACATCGACAATGCGCGCACGCCCCATTTTATGCCGCAAGCCAAAGCCGACAGTCTGACCGCTCAGATGCTGAAAAGCGGCAATGAGCGCGTTAACCTTCTGAAAACCAAGCGCCCAAACATTTTGATAATGGTGATGGAAAGCTTTACAGCGAAGGCCGTGGGCTGCGTGGGCGGAATGCCGGGCGTGACGCCGAATCTCGACAGCCTGGCCCGCACCGGCGTGCTGTTCAGCAACTGCTACGCCAACGGTGACCGGTCCGACAAGGGGCTCATCTGCATTCTGAGCGGCTATCCGGCGCAACCCACCACATCTATCGTCAAACTGACCGAAAAGGCGCAGAAACTGCCGCACCTGAGCCATAAGCTGCACGCCGAAGGCTACCAATCGTCGTTCTACTACGGTGGCGACATCGATTTTGCAAATCTCAAATCGTACTTTATAACAGGCAATTACGGCCGAATGGTAACGATGGACGAATTCAGCCGTCGCGATATGAACTCGAAATGGGGCGCCCACGACCACGTGGTGCTCGACCGCTGGCACAGCGACATTTGCGCAATGCAGCCGCCATTTTTCAGCGCTCTGTTCACACTCAGCAGCCACGAGCCGTTTGAAGTGCCACACACAAGCCTGTTCAATGGCTCTGACGAAGAAAGCCTGTTCCTGAACTCGGTGCACTACACCGACAGCTGCATTGGCGATTTTGTGCGCCGCGCGTCGGCTGAGCCCTGGTGGGACAGCACTCTAATGATTCTGGTTGCCGACCACGGAAGCCGCCACCCCGGCGCTTCGCCCATCCACGTGCCCGAGAAGTTCCACATTCCGATGATTTGGCTTGGCGGTGCACTCAACCTAACCGACACCATCATCAACAAAGTGCTGAACCAAAGCGACATACCCACACTCATCTGCGACCAGCTCGGCATCAGCAACTGCGAATTCGCCTTTGGCAAGGATGTTCTGTCCGGAAGCCCCGAGTTCGCCATCTACGCCTACAACAATGGCTATGGTTTTGTAACTGATAACGAACAATTTACATACGATTTAGAATCATCGAAACTGTCGGATTCCGAAGTTTGCGACTCGATTGTTATGCAAAGTCAGGCTTTTTTGCAAACTTTGCTGCACGATTTCAATCAAAAATGATGATGATTGAGAAGAACAACCGGAAGGTCATAAATGCCTGGTGCTCATACGATATAGCCAACTCAGTCTATAGCCTGATTGTCGCGTCGGCGCTGTTTCCCATTTATTATGAGCGGGTTACCACTGATGCCTTTGCCAATGGTATGGTGAGCATTTTCGGGCACAGCATCAAAAACACCGTTCTCTACGACTACTCAATTGCCATCGGCTATGCCATAATTATTCTTATAACGCCTTTATTATCAGGCATTGCCGATATGGGCGGCTACCGCAAGCGCTTTATGGTGATGTTCACCGCAATTGGTGCGGCAGCCTGCTCGGGGCTCTACTTTTTCACTGGCGGCAATATTGGTTTCGGCCTGATGATGACCATCTTAGCCGTCGTCGGCTGGGCCGGCGCAACTGTCTATTACAACTCGTTTCTGCCGATAATCGCCACGCCGCGCCTGCACAACATTGTGAGCGCGAAAGGTTTTGCCTGGGGCTACCTTGGCAGTATGATTCTGTTCATTTTCAGCGTGATAATGATTTACACGTGGTATTTCTGGGGCTTTGGCAGCGAAGATGCAGCCTACCGGTTCTCGTTTCTGCTGGTGGGCATCTGGTGGATTGGCATTGCGTTGTTCTCGTTCCGCTATCTAACTGAGTTTAAGGCAAAAACAAAAATTGACACCGGCATTCTTTCGAAAGGATTCAAAGAGATTGCCACTGTTGCCAAAAACCTTTTCCGTCAGCAAGTTATGAATCTTTTTCTGGTGTCGTTCCTGTTCCTGAGTATGGGCGTGCAGACCATTCTGCTGGTGGCCACTCTGTTTGGCAGCGCCGAACTGCATATCGGCACCATCGAGCTGATTGTGGTGATTCTGCTCATTCAGTTTCTGGCGATGTTCGGCTCGGTTGTATTTGCAAGAGTTTCAAACCGATACGGCAACTTCACATCGCTTCTGGTGATGCTTGTCATTTGGATTGTAATCTGCGTGGCCGGCTATTTCATTCAGAACGCCGTGCAGTTCTACATTCTGGCCACGTTCCTTGGCTTTGTGATGGGCGGCATCCAGTCGCAGGCGCGCTCAACCTACGCAATGCTCATCCCGTCCGACACCACCGACACCGCGTCGTACTTCACCTTCTACGACATCACCGAGAAAATCGGCATTGTCATCGGAATGTTCGGATTTGGCTTCATTGAGCAGATTTCCGGCTCAATGCGCAACAGTGTGGCACTTCTCTCCGTCTTCTTCCTAATTGCCTTTGCGGCGATGGCTTTTGCGGCCGGAAAACGGAAACTTCTGGCTGAGAATTTCGAGTAAAAATGGACCAATACATCTGGCTTTTGCCGCTGCTGTTTGTTTTTCACGATTTCGAAGAGATTATCGGAATGCGCGCGTGGACTGCCCGAAACGCTGCCGACATTTGCCAACGCTTTCCGCGATTCGCTTTCATTTTCAAGAGCACAACCACCACCGAAGGCTTCGCGCTTGCCGTTGCCGAAGAGTTTGTCTTGCTGCTGATAATCTGTGGGTTGACATTCACAGGCATCCGCGCCTTCAACCTGCTCTGGCTGGGCACGTTCATCGCTTTCTCGCTGCATCTGGTGGTTCACATTGGGCAGGCGGTTGTCATACGCAAATACATTCCCGCGCTTGCCACAAGCATTCTGGTTCTACCCGTAAGCCTTTGGCTGATAGCCGATTGCATCAAAACTTCCGACTTCTCACCCATCGAAATCATAATCTACAGCCTTGCCGCCACGGTGGCCGTGGGCACCAATCTGCTACTGGCGCATTGGCTGGCAAGGAAATTTAGGAAAAGCATAGATAACAGATAACAATCAGTATTTTTTTACTGAATTAAAAGAAGTTCTCCAGAAATCACTTCTCCGGATAAGTCCCCACCTTTTTGATAGTGTAGTCTTTCGCGTAATCGAGAATGTAGATTGAAGTGTTCTGGTAGCCGCCCTGGTCGGAATACGGCACAAAGTTGAACTCGGTTTGCAGCAGCGGCGCCTGATGGAACATAATGTATTGACGGAAGTCGTGGCCAAACTTGTTCAGCGCTGAGCAGAAAAACAGCGTGATGTCGTAGCCCTGGAAGGCCATACGGTCGGGCTCAACGTTCATAATGTTGCGGTAGTTGCGCACAAAATCAATGATTTCGGGCTTCTTGTAGTCAATGTACGAGTTCGACAGATAGTGCGTGTTGGTGTTGTGGAAATTGTCGATGTCGATGCTCTCGAACCGCTCCCAACGCGGCTGTCCGAACAGCGTCACGTTGTACTCATACGAGTAGCCGTTGAGCTTTCCGATGACATCGGTCACAAACGCGCGGTCGGTCGACGGGATGATGACGATGTTCTCCTTGCCCTTGATGAACGCGCTGCTCAGGATGTCGCCGCTCGTGTAGTAGTAGTACTCGTTGTAGCGCACTTGGTCGAAGTTGTCGTTCTTGATTGACGCGTAGAGTTGGCGCTTGAATTCCGAGATGAAATCCTGCTCCTGCGAATCGCCGTTATGGATAACGATAAAGTTCTTTGTATCAATCTGATTCAGAAATTCGGCCATATACTTCATCTGAATGTCGAGCGTGGGGCAAACCTGAAACGCGTAGGGATTGTGGTCGATGAACGAGCTCTTGACCGACAGCGGCGACACAATGTTGATTTGGTGTTCCCAAGCATAGTCGCCAACCACCTGTAGCTCACTGTTGAGCGCCGGCCCGATGAACATATTATAGTCCGAAAGGTCGTGAGTGCGCATATAGTTGGTGATGTAAACGCTGTCGCCTTTGGTGTCGATGACCTTCACGTCGAACGACACGCCCTGCTTGCGCAACTCGTTGAGTGCCAACATCGCGCCGGCGTAGAACTCAATAAAACTCTTCGACCGGGCGTAGATTTTTCCGTTGTGCTCGCCCCACCCTGTGGTGTCGTTCATATTCAGGTAGAACGGCAGAAAGAAAGCCACTTTGTAGGTTTTCGACTTGTCGAGTTGGGCGTTCTGCACGGTGTGCATCTTGCGGTTGTCGGCTTCGTAGGCTTCAATGCGTTCGCGCTCGGCTTCGGTAATCACCGGTTCTTTCGGTTCGGGCTGCTGTGTTTCAACCACTTGCGGTTGGTTCTCTTTTTGCGCCCCTTTCGGGATGCGAATGAGCTCACCTTCCTGCAGACTGCGTTTTTTCAGGCTCGGATTGATTTTCAGCAAATCCTTGTCTTTCAAGCCATAAGAGCGGGCAATGCCGTAAAGTGTCTCTTGTTTCTCAACCTTATGAAAATCGAAATCGCCTTCGATAACTTCTTCGGCCACAGCCTTTTGAATAGGTACTTTCAGCATCTCGTCAACTTGGATTGAGCGCCCGACAATTTCGGGATTCATCTTCTCAATCTCGGCCGGCGTGGTTTGGTACTGCCGCGCAATGCCAAACAAAGTCTCCTGCTTGGCAACCTTATGAAGTATGAAGGTTGTGTCGGCTTGATGTTCTTCGGCTGCAGCCGTTTCTTCCTTCACTATTGATTTGATTTTCAGCCTATCGCCGATTTTAATGCCAAGTTCGGTACCCGGATTGTTCTTGTAGAGCTCATCGATGCTGATTCCGTAGCGCTTGGCGATGTTGTATGGCGTATCGCCTTTAGTGACAAGGTGATAGCTGTAATTCTCGGGCATTTTTTCTTCCTTCTTGACACGGATTTTGATGTATTGGTCAGGATGGATTTGGTAGGTCAGTTGCGGATTGTCGGCGATAATCGAATCAACAGGCACTTCGTAGGCGCGGCTGATGGCGCTCAAAGTCTCGCCCTTACGCACAATGTGAAGGTAGTATTCCTTGCCGTTAAGGCTTACCTTGTTGTTTGCAATCTTGGTGGTTTCGTCCTGACCAACAGCCATTTGCGCGAACAGCACAAAAACTGCCGCAATAATTATAACCGATTTATTAGCACTCATCACCTTTTTAAATTTTGTGTCAAAAGTACACATTATCGCCGATTATCGGCAACGGTTGGTGTAATCTTTGCGCCGTCTGTCAACTTGTAGCTGACACTCACCTGCTTACAACTTCCGCAGCACGTTCAGAATGGCGTCGCGGCACTCGGTCAGGCGCAGCCAGTCGGCGTTCTTTTGGCGGCGCATACGGTTGATGCGGGCGCGGGCCGTTGTTTTGCGGAACCACACATAGTAGCGGAACGCCAAGGCGGCCAGATAGGGCAACGCAACCAGCGTCACAATCGCCATCCACCATTTTGGCATCAGTATTAGCAACGGTATCAAATAGATAAGGTAGAACAAAAAGAACAGCACCACGGAAATCACAAACCGCGCCGAGCTCAAAAACTGCGGGTCTTTAATGCCGCGCGAAAAACGCATTGGAAGCGCGAACGGCAGAATGTTAGGCACGAATCCGGCCACGAAAACCGGCAGCAGAGCCAGTTGCAGCAGGCGGCTCAAGAAGATTCCAACGGCCGAATACTTGTCGCGGGCAACCGCCCAAAGGCGCAGATTGAGTTTTTTCAGCAATGTGCGGAACTCGTCGGCCAACTGCTTAACATTTTCGTATTCAGCCGATTGCGACAGAGCAAAAGCCAGCAGCTTCTCGCCCATCTGCTGTTTTTTGGCAAGTATCTCGGTGTGTTTCACACTGCGGCGGCTCTGATGGCCCTGATAAAGGTCGTTGATGTAGATATCGTCCAGAGTTTCAAGCGTTTTGTACTCGGCTTCGTTGTCCAGATTGAGCATCAGCGGCAGCATTCCGGCACGAATTTCGTCCATCAGCGCGGCCATCGCCTTCTGCGGATTCTCGTGATACAAATCCTTGTATTTGGCCACCTGAATGGGCTTGCCGTATTGCACCATAAACCGCGCGCCAACGTTGATGTAGTGCGTGTAGTCGAGTCCGGCTGGCACAATCTCGAGCCCCAACTCAAAATTGTTGCGCTCTTCGGCCATAAAGGCGATACGGGCCACACCCTTCTTCAGTTGGCGCAGACGGCGCTCGCCCACGTGGCTGCCTTCGGGCAGAACAACCAGTTTCTGACGGCTTTCGAGCACGCCCACGGCTTCTTCAAACGACGCATCGTTGTTCTTCAGCTCCTTCACGCCGTCGCGGATGCGGTAAAGCGGCAGTATCTTTAAGAATCTCAACGTGTTGGCTATCAACTTCGATTTGCCGAAAATATCGGCGCGAGCCATAAAAACAGCGCGTCCGTGCACGTTGTAGATGATGCAAAGCGCGTCCATCAGCGTATCCTGATGGTTGGGCGTGATAATCACCGGCCGGTCTTTCGGAATGTTGTCGAGCCCGACAATGGTGGTTGTCTTGAAAAACTTGCGGACGAAAAATCTCGAGTAGTGCTTCAGCATTGTGTAGCCGACCGAGAAGTCTTGTATAGGTTTCTGCATAAAAGTTCAATTAGTTGCGACAAATTAATGCAAAAAAGTGTTAGGAAGTTGCCGTCGGGCGCTATGTTTTTGCACCATTTACTAAACAATGCGAATAATTAAGTAATATACTGATTATGAAATAGAAAAACAGAGTGCGAATGGCTGCGATTTCTACAATTATTGCCCGTTGCGCCAACGTTTTGCCAGATATTCCTGCTCCCATTGCCCTTTGGTTGGGAACAGAATGGCGCGGCGGCCGATGCGGTGCAAATCCATTATGGTTGTGTAGCCCGAGCGGGCGATAACGTGCGGCGCGAGTTTTAGTAAACTGTTCAATTCTTGCGTTGATAGATGATTAACAACCAGTGCATTGCCATTGGTTATTTGATATTTTAGATTAGGTTCGGCACCCACCACAAGAATCCGTTTTGCAACACCATTCAGGCGGCGCAGTATGCGTTTTGTAAACATCTTTTTCTGCCTTCCAGGCCCCGAAAGCACAACCAGCACCTGCGGCACAGGCAGCGACGGCTCGTCCATTGTGTCGGCCGTAAAGCGCGAGAGCGGCCCGATGTATTCAACCGCAGCATCCATTGCTCCGCCGTGCGATAACGCGCCAGAGAGCGACTTTTGGGCATCGGCATAGTCGGGAACCCAGATGTGCGCGAATCGGCGCAGCAGACGGGCTGTAAATGCGTGCAGCGGCTTCTCGAACAGTTTTAGCCATTGCGGCAACTGAATGTAGAGTTGGTGTGTGATGATGGTACAGTCAGCACGGCGGCTCCAAAGGCCGTAGCGGTTGTCGGAAATGACGCGGCTCACTCCCATTCGCTTGATAATCCGCCGCAAACGCCAGTGCTCCAACAAGATGCTGACACCGAAGAACGGTATTTGCAGCGCAAGAGCAAGCGGAAGCGGCCAGAAATAGCGCATCCGCCAGCCTTTCAGCCTGATGTGCGTAAGGTTTGGAAATTCTTGTTTCAGGAATGCCGCGGCAGCACCGTCGGCAGCAATGACGACCTTCTCTCCTTTTATCAGACACTCGTTAATTATTGGCACACAACGTGTTGCGTGACCTAATCCCCAATCGAGTGGCGCGATGAGAGTCATTGATAGGTAGGAGTTAGAAGTTAGAAGTTAAAAGTTAGAAGTTAGTAATTAGTAGTAATCTGTGATTAAATCCTAATTCCTAATTCCTAAATCCTAAATATCTTTATACCAGTCGTTTAGACAGCGTATCGTGGCGCATTTTGCTGTTGACAAAATCGAACGGATAGAGCAGCACCACACCGGGTTTGATGCCTTTTTTGAAGCAGCCGTACTCGTTGTCGATGCCAAGAGCGCGGGCGGCACCGATGGTGGCATTGGCCAAAGCATCGTCGAACGATGCACCGTCAGTCTGCATATCAAACATTTGATTGACAACAAGTTCCTTAGTATTGAATGGCAGTTGGTTCGGTTCGGTGTAATCGATTTGAACACCCGAAAGGAAGCGGATACGCACGCCTTTTTCGGTCATATCGGCATTGACTGAGTTAACAATGAAGCCAGGAACCAGAACACCGTTGTGGTACTCAAGTCCTTCTTCTTCAATCAGTTTGCCGCCAGTATCGACAATGTCGAGAATTGTTCCGTCGTCGTCAACCACCAAATGTCCGAATTTGATTGGCTTATCGATGCACGAATAAACCACGTTTGCTGCTATCTTTCTCATATTGTTGCTGATAAATGCAATAATTCGTTAAATTTTTTCAGGTGTAAATTTATTATTTCGCGCTTTCGTTGGATTCAACGGCGGCAATTTTATTCCACAATTTTGACAAAATTCAGTGGAATCCGTAGTGCGCGGTGTTCCGCAGGCAGGACAAACATCGGTATTGCTCATCCAAACCATCTGATTATGTTGCACTTGCGCTTCGCCTTCGAAAGAAGGAAGACAAATGGCATCGGCTATCGCCTTGCGAATGAATGAGTTCTGAACTGATGCCGTGCAAAATCCAACGACCACCGCGACCACCGCCAGCAGATATGTCGCTGTTTTATAATTGTTTATGCCGACCAAAACAGCCGCAATGGCAATCATCGCCGCCAGGAAAAGCGCGTTTTTCAGGCTGAACCCATAACCGACAACCGCCTTCGACGGCTCGGTGCGCACACTGACGCTGATGGGCGTCGGCACAAGAAACAGCCGTCGCCAGTTGTGGATAAACTGCTGATTGCCTTCGGTTTTCAAATCAAGCATCTCACCTATCGCATCCGCGGCTTCGGGCAGCAGAAGGTCGGCTGAGTTGTAGAACTCAACGCTGTCGGAATACCAGAATGGCGGATGGGATGGCATTTTTTTTGATGGTGAATCGGTGAATTGAAAGGTTTAGTCGCTTCGCTGTTTAGAAGTTTAGTCGCTTCGCTGTTTAGAGGTTTAGTCGCTTCGCTGGTGAGAAGTTGAGTCGCTTCGCTGGTGAGAAGTTGAGTTTAAAGTTTAACAAGTTTAACATATTACCAATACATAGTGCCTAGTGCCTAATGTTTAGTGTAAAGTGTAATGAATCGTAATTCACTAATGCCTAGTGCCTAGTGCCTAATGTCTAATGCCTAACTACTTATTAATAAAGTAACTACGCAACTCTTTCTGCACCACGCAGGCCAGCGAATCGTACGGATTGTTCACTTCAACCTTGACCAGCCCGACGTTCTTGGCGTAATACTCTCGGATGTTCCAATGGTCGGTATCATCAAGGCTTTCAAGAAATTCGGTAACGCGATAGACACTCTTGTAAAGCGAGTCGCCCACAGCCAGCGAATCGATAAGATCCTCAGAGCGCTTCAGTTTGTCGCCGTTGTTCTCATCCACAATCCACACCGCACTGCCTTTGGCTCTGAGCAGTTCCTTCATCGGATAGAGCGGCGAAGGCTGATAGATGCTGTATTTGTAAAGGTAGTGGCCGTCCCAGACGGGAACGTAGCACTCGTCGGTGTAATCGGTTGAAGTGGTTGACGGGCGGTAGCTGTGCAGCTCGTAGGCTGTGGCGCGCACGCGGGTGCCGTCGGTGTAGTCCCAGTAAGAGCCTGGATAGGCCGGCAGATAAGCCTCAGGGGCGATGTATTTCGGGTCAGAGCCGTCGCCGCAAGCCGCCAAAACAGCCAATCCGGCAGCAGCAATGAGTGCTGATTTAAACATCTTTTGCATTTTTATTTCGAATTATAGATAACACAATGAATGTCAAGCCTAAAATCACGAACGGTATGCTCAGCCACTGCCCCATATCGAGCGTCATCGATTTCTCGAACTCGACCTGAGTCTCTTTGGTGAACTCGATGAAGAAGCGGAACGCGAAGATGAGCGCCATTGTAAGGCCGAAAATGAGTCCTTTGCGCTTGGGGGCGTCGGTTTTGAAGTACATCCAGAGCAGCGTGAGCCCCATTGCAAGGTAGCCCAGCGCCTCGTAGAGTTGCGACGGATGGCGCGCGAAATCCTCGCCGTTGTTCTCGAAAATGAAGCCCCACGGCTGAGTTGTCGGGCAGCCCACAATCTCTGAGTTCATCAGGTTTCCCATCCTGATAAAGAATCCCGAAAGGGCAATCATTATGGCCAGGCGGTCGAAGAGCCAGAGCGTATCAACCTTGTATTTATGCACAAACAGCCCCAAGGCGATGAACAGCCCGATGCCCGCGCCGTGACTTGCCAGGCCTCCCTCCCATATTTTCAGTATCTGCAACGGGTGGCTCAGGTAGAATTGCGGCTCGTAGAACAGGCAGTGGCCCAGCCGTGCGCCAACAATGGTGCCGATGAAGAAATAGAGCAGCAGATTGTCGATATAATCGAGCTTGACGCCCTCGCGCTTAAAGATGTGCTTCATAAGGTAGTAGCCCACCACGAAAGCTATGGCGAACAGCACGCCGTACCAGCGCGGCCCGAAGGCTCCAATGCTGAATATCTCGGGCGACGGATGCCAATGAATGTATGCAAGGTTCATTTTAAATGTTTTTGTGCAAAGTAAAACAGAAAACAGTGAAGATACAAATGCGAAAGACGGGCCTCTCACCTTTTAACTACCCGTCCGAACCGCACCGAGCCACCGCCCATTGTGGCTCGCACAAGGTAGATGCCTTTCGGCAGATTGGCTATCGGCAGCGTGCAAATGCGCGAATCGGCCGCAATGCGCTTAACAACAATGCCTTGCGGCGAAATCAGCTCGACTGCTTCAATCGGTTCCGGACTTGCGATTGTAACCGCATCGACAGCGGGATTCGGGTAAACCACAAGCGGCGTTGGCATCACGCTATCGGCTTGACCGACAGACGTGAACGTATTGCGGCGCACAAAAGGCGTTGTGCCGCGGTGCCACATTCCGCCGTAGTACTGGTTGTAGTTGAGCGCCCCAGCCCACATTCCCTTGCCGCCCGGCTCAATGCCGATGGCCGTGTACGTGTCCAAATCGGTGTAGAAATCGGCAAAATTGCTGAACGTTGCGCCGTTGTCGGTACTGAAGGCGAGGCCTGCGCGTTTCTGGCTGTTGTTGCCAACGCACACCAGCGTGTCGGTGCCCGGAATGTAGGCGAAAGATGTGGCAAAGAACTTGTTGCTTGCCGGCAGACGCTCCCACGACGAGCCGCCATCAGCAGTATAATAGGCAATGTATTTATTTGACACCAAAGCACTTATCACACCAACCTCATTGTTGCGGAAGGCAAGTTTGAAATCGGTTTGGAAAGGTGTTGTGGCCACTGTCCACGTTGCGCCGCGGTCGATGGAGCGGAACAGCCGCCCCGCGCTTGTGCCAAAGAAAACCGTGTTGCCACAGACAGCGAAACTGCCAATAATGCCCGTCTCGTCGCGCTTGCTGGCCGGAATGCGCGACGATGGTACACGCGTCCATTGGTTGCCGCCGTCGGTGGTGGTGTAGATTTCGAAGTAGCCGCCGTTGGGGTCGCCAATGCAAACGCCCGTCCGGCTGTCCCAGAAATGAACGGCATTGGGGAACGCGCTCTTGCCGCTGAACGTGGCCGACGGCTGCACCGTCCACGTTTGGCCGCCATTGGCGGTATGGGCGATTTTTCCGCCTGTGAGCGTACTCGAATTAACACACACAAACACCGACGCCCACGCCTCAAGTGCGCTCACGGCGCTTATCGACGAAATTGTATAACTCTCATTTTTAGGGATATTCACCGTTCCGGCCTGCCACGACTCACCGCCGTCGATGGTGCGACAGAAATCCATACACTGGCCGTTGCTCTCCGACGCGTCGTATGCCGACGCCCACACCGTAAGCTCGTCAACGGCGGAAATATTCTGTATTCCGCGGTACGATTTTTCAAATCCCGACGACTGCATTGTCCAAAGCAACGCGTTGCTGCCGGCCGGACGAATGCCGATGATTGCGTCAATCTCGCGGTCGAAATGGGCGGATTCGAGAATCATCTTGTCGGGCAGGAAAAAACCGTCGTAGTCGCCGCCCCAACCCCAGTTTATGTGCAGATAACCATCTGTGTTATAGCCATCTACGACCCAGGCGTGACCTTCCTGGCGGCTGGTTGCGCCAGAGTAGATGACCGGCCGGCCGGCGTCAATCTCAGCCCTGATGATTTTGAACCACTCGTCAACCGAAAAATTGGCGTAGGTGCACATTGCAATCGATTCAGAATAGCGGAAATAGTGCGGCATAGCATAAAGCACGTCGCAGGTGTACGAGCCCGAGCCGTTTTTGGTGTACGACATATCGACGGCCACCCCCGCGTGGCGCAGCAACTGCGCTACAGCCGATTTTTCGGCTGCCGAATGTTGCCTGCTCAGTTTGTCGGGCATCAGGTCCCAATGGTAGGTGGTTGCGCCGAAATTGGCCACCTGCTGCCCTATTTCGGGATTTTCCGACGGCACGTATTTGTGCCATCCGCGCCCTGTTTCCGGCCATCGGTGATACCGCATAATCTGCCCCATTGCCACCGCCACGCATCCGGCAAAGGTCGGGCACGAATCGTTGTAAGCGCCGCGCTGTTCCCACGCCGATGTGAGCAGCGGCCCGACGGTTATAACTGAATCGATAATCGATACAGTATCAATCACTTGCGTGGAATCGGCCGTCGGCACGGTGTCAATGTTTGGCGTTGAATCGGCGCGGGCGCGCCATTTGCGAAGGTTAGCGGTCGAGCCGATGCCCGACTGACGCACTGCTGATATTTTCTGCCCATAACGGTCGAGTTGGCGCATAAGCATCTTGTTTTCAATGGGTTCGCTCGCAGGCGATGTGTGCGAAAAGCCTAAAACGGGGTTCACCGCATCGTCGGCCGCAATGATGGCAAACCCGCCATCGGCTTGACCGAAAACATAATAAACCGTGTCGGCACCAACTGTGCCAACATAAAGCAAACTTATTGTGGATGAAGACTTTTGCGTGTTTTTGCCGAAGACATCGGCGGCGGCAGTCCGAGCCCTGTCGACGGGCACAAAACCAGCCATCAACTGATTGGCAATCAATAATAAAAGAGTTGCTATTGAAAGCAATTGTTTCATATCATCCCCAGAAAATATATGCCACAACAATTGCCGCCACAATGCTTGCGAGGTCGGCAAGCAGGCCGCAGACCACGGCGTGGCGCGTTTTGGTGATGCTCACGCTGCCGAAATAGACGGCCAGAATGTAGAACGTGGTGTCGGTTGCCCCTTGGAAACAGCACGCCAGACGGCCCGCGAACGAGTCAGCGCCCATTTGGTTCATCGTCTCAATCATCACGCCGCGCGCGCCCGAGCCGCTCAAAGGCTTCATAAACGCCGTGGGCAGAGCATCGACAAAATCGGTGTTCAAGCCAACCAGGGCAAAGAACGAGCGCAGGCCGTCAATCAGGAAATCGAGCGCGCCCGAAGTGCGGAAAACGCCCACCCCGACAAGTATCGCAATCAAGTACGGAATGATTTTGATGGCAACGCCAAAGCCTTCCTTCGCGCCTTCGATAAACGCTTCATACACATTCACTTTTCGCCTGATAGCCAATGCAATAAACGAAATAATCACGCAAAACAGAATGATGTTGGCAATGAGCGACGACTGCGCGTTGACTGCTTCGCGCGGCAGCGTCACAAAGTACCAAATCAGGCCGCTGATGATGAGCGAGAAAACGGCGAAATAGCCAAGAAAAACCTTGTTGAAAAGATTGATTTTCTGAAAGATGGAAACTGCCAGAATTCCGACAATAGTGCTGAAAAATGTTGCAATCAGAATCGGGATGAAAACGTCGGACGGATCGGCGGCGCCCATCTGCGCGCGGTAAACCATAATGCTCACGGGTATCAGCGTCAGTCCTGAAGTATTGAGTACCAGGAACATAATCATTGAGTTCGATGCAGTGTCCTTCTTCGGGTTCAATTCCTGCAATTGGCTCATCGCCTTCAGTCCGAGCGGCGTGGCGGCGTTGTCGATGCCGAGCATATTGGCCGCAAGGTTCATCATTATTGAGCCGTTAACAGGATGATTTTTAGGAATTTCGGGAAACAGTTTATTGAAAAACGGCCCCATAATGCGCGAGAAGACGTTAATCATTCCGCCCTTCTCGCCTATCCGCATCAGACCGAGCCAGAGCGTCATCACGCCTGTCAGGCCAAGAGAGATTTCGAAACCCGTTTTGGCCATATCGAAGGTGCTTGCCACCATTGCCGAAAAAATCTGCGTGTCGCCCAGAAAAATCAGTTTGATGAGCGCCACCACAAACGCTATCACGAAGAATGCTATCCAGATGTAGTTGAGAGCCATAGAATTATTTAGGATTTAGGATTTAGAATTTAGGATTTAAGATTTAGGATTTAAGATTTATTATCAAATGTTGTTGGGGGTTGGTAGGGACGCGATTTATCGCGTCCGATTGTCTTAGTTTTCAGTTTGTGTTTGTGTTAACATCGCATCGAGTATCGTTCTCATTTTCTGACCGTTCCACTGTGCCATTCCACTTTTGCGCATCAGGATGTTGCCTTCGGCGTCAATCAGGAAGGTTACGGGCAGAGTGCTTGTCGAGAGTTGCTCGGGATATTTTTTAATTGGCAGATAGACAGGCAAATCCAAATTCTTCCGCTTGACGAATTTTGCCACATCGGCGCGTTTCTCGTTGGTCACGAAGACGAAATTCACCTTGTCGGCATAGTCGGCGTAAAGGCTGCGGAACTGCCCCATCTCGGCCAGGCACGGCGCGCACCACGATGCCCAATAATTGATAATTGTCGGCTTACCTGCGAAATCGGCCAGCGTGCAGGTATCGCCCCCGAGCGTGCGCAGATGCCAGTCGAGCGACGATGTGAACAGCGGAATGGGCTGCTTGAGCAGCGACGGCTGATAGACAAAAACCGTCGGTTTCAGCACCAGTGCGATGGTCGATTTCCGCGTCTGCGGAATCATAATGAAAACGGCCAGCAGCACGATTATCAAGTCCACAGCCAGACTGAACTTCGACTTGCGGCTCAATAGATTTGTGAAGTAATTCTTGAAAAATCCCATATACAATTAAAAAAACAGCGCAAGGTAGCAAAATTTGCGGCGCGCCGGCGACAAAAAAAGCGGTCCGACTTGCGCCGAACCGCCATAACTATTAATCGAAAAGAACTTACTTTCCTGACACTTCCTTGCAAGCCGCCAGAATGCCGTCGAACATCGGGCGGATGTCTTTTTCGGCAACGGCCGAGAAAGCGATGCGGATGAGCCCGTTGATGTTGATGGTGCCGATGCTGTACTTCTCGATGAGCAGCATACGAACCTTTTCGGCATCGATTCCGTCGGCGGGCTTGATGCACATAAAATAGCCCGAATTGTAAGGCAGAGCCTTGAAGTACGGTGCGTATTTCGGGTCGCTCAAAGTGTTGCGCACGGCGTTGTAACGAGCCTGCATAATATCGAGTTTGGCTTTCTTCTCGGCAGCGTAGGTTGGCGATTCAAATGCCTGAACCAAAAGCGATTGCGAAAGGTTGCTTGCATTCGAGATGTTGCCGCGCACGGCGCCTGCAGTCTTGTTTTCGAGCGCTTCGTAGAGTTCAGCGTCGCCACCCTTGACGGCGTATGTGATGAATCCCACACGGAAGCCCCAAACGTAGTCTTCTTTTGTCGGGCCATCGACTTTCACAGCAAGCACATTCTCGTGCAAATCTGCCAGATAAGCAAACGGCGACTGACGGTCGACACCTTCTTCGTAAACAAGTCCGAAGTAAGCGTCGTCGCAGATGACAGCGATTTTCTTGCCCTTCTCGGCGGCGTTCTTGATGGCCGCAACCAGAGCCTGCATCTCGTCGGTGCGCGGCGAGTAGCCCGTCGGGTTGTTCGGGAAGTTGAGCAGAAGCACCTTCTTGTCGCCATCGGCCAGCAGAGCGGCTGAAAGCGACGCAACGTCCATCCTGTCGCCATCAAACAAGTTATACGGTGTGATTTTTGCGCCGTAAGCGTTGCTCAAAGCCAGATTGTAGTTGCCCCAATAAAGGTTCGGAACCAGAATCTCTTGTCCGTCGTTCAGGAACATATAACCAGCCATACTGATGCCGTGAGTGAGCGCGCTTGTGGCGATGGGCAGACTGATGGTGATGCCCTTCAGGCGCGGATTCTTCTCGGCAATCATTGCCTGCCAGCGTTTGCGGATGTCGGGACGGCCGAAACTTGGTGCGTAAAGGAACGCTTTGTCGGCCGCGATGCCCAGCTTCGAGCTGATGCTTTCAAGGTGCATCGGCGAGCCGTCGTCTTCAATGGCCGTGCCGATGGTGGCGTTGATGCGGGTGCCTTTGGCTTCGGCGCCCTGCCCCAAAATGCCCTTCTTCGGGAAGAAAATGTTCTTGCCCCGTTCTGACAACAAATCAAATACCGCCTTGTTTTTTGCGGCGATAATCTCATTCAAGTTCTGTGCTTGCGGATTCATACTGCGTGAATTTTATCGGGGTGCAAAAATACACGTTTTTCACGTGATTTCAATATGGGTTTTACGTAATGGAAAAATGTGCGGATTCTGGCTCAGCGCTCCTATTTTTCAATCACCCTCTCCTACAAAACCCGCACCCGCAATGCCCGCAATCAAGAAACCAACCCAAACTCCCGACCCGATTTTCGGAGTAAGCGTCTAATCCTGCGCCTCCGCATATTAAGCCAATGCTCAAGCGCCAGGTTTTCAACCTCATATTTGTCAAAATCCGTTTTGCGGCGCCGCTCCGATTGAAAAGCCTGAATAATGTACGCACCAATATGGCGCCTCATCTTTTCGCGATAGACCGCATCGAAAGGAATAAGTATTCCTGTGTCTTCAATGTTGTGCATCAATCGGTTAACCGCCGTGCCGAACATCATCATCTGCGAAGACGCCGAAATATATGCGGTTACATTCGGCGGGACGTTCACCCCACGCATCCTGACAGCGGCTTTCAGCAATCTGAAGTCTTCCGCAAGGTCGTCTTTATTCACTATCAGGTTCATCAGGTCGGAATCGGAATCGGGCATTACCGATTGGTCGTTCCAGGGGCGGATAAGTTCTTCTTTATCACCAAAATGCTTCCAAAGGAAATGGTAAATCAAATCTCTTGAAATATGGTCGTATGACGGATAAATGGTAATCTTTCCGAAGAAATACAACAGTTTGGGATTCTTCATAATAATGGCCACAAGGCCGTCCCACAGGTTGTCGAATGCAAATATGGAATTTGCGCCGTTTCGGGAACTCTGATATTCGGGTGCGACAAAATTGCGCCCGAGTTCAATGGCGTACGGCAGATAGTCGTCGATAAACTTCTGCGAAAAGCGGAATTGGTGCGAACTTGCCAGAATCGGCTGACCGCTCTCGTCAAACGCGGCCTCCGAACCCAAAAGGAATCGGTAGCCACCGATAATCGCCTCGTTGTCAGGGTCCCAGACAATCAGTTGCTTATACGGTTTTTCCATCTTATCGTACTCATCAAGGTCAATGGCATTGCCTGTGGAACCGCCCGCCTGACGGAAAGCCACTTCGCGCAAGCGCCCGATTTCAGTAACAACGTTTGGCGAATCGTGCCACGTGACAATGTAGAGTTCGTTGTGGCCTTTGTTCGTGTCTTGCAGTTTCTTCGATTGGGTGAGTTCCGCCTTAATCAATTCAACTGGTACGGGTTCAATAATTGTGTCCATAATGAAAAAATTCAATCTATGCCTGACGGCCAGGGATTTGAGACAATACCCGCCATATCAAGCATCGCTTTGTGTGCAACATCACGCATCCGCGCGGGTTCATCCTTCCGCGACGCTTTAACATCGGGGATAATCGGGTCGCCAACGCGAATGGTGAGCAGCGGCTCATTTTTGCTGATAAACTTGCGCCAGCCTGTGCGGGGCCTGAACGAAATCATCAACGGCACTACAGGAAGCGAATATCTGTAAGCCATATTGAATGCTCCTATTTTGAAAGGTCGAAGCGGCGCGTAGAATTTCCAACTGCAACTTTCGGGGAAAATGTGTATCCACTGCTTGGCTTTGTGCAAGTCGTCCAATGCCTGCGCGAATTTCGCAAGCCCGCCATACTCATCGGGAATTGCTATGCCGCCAATGGCTTTCATTATGAAGCCGTCTTTGCCGTTGAAGGGCTGCGAGTACATAGGAATCCACGCCTTGCGGAAACGCATTGCCTGCATAACGCATATCATATCCCAACGGTGGACGTGGTTGCAGACGGTCATCACGCCGTTGGCGAAAAGTTTGCGGTTGCGACGGATTTTCTCGCGGCCTTCAATCTTAAGGCCATACCTGATTCGGTTCACAGGAAAAGCCACTGCCCAGGTAATCAGATAAACAACAAAATGTAATATTTTGAATTTCAGCGACTTGTCGAGATAGGTATAAGTCTCATCGAATTTAATGTCCTTGTTTTTCCCGCGTATGGGCGCCATTCTTGTGAATGGATTTTCACCCGAAAAATCCGCATCGGGTTCAGGAACATACACACCTTCCCTAACCTCGAAATTCTTATACGCAGGGCCGTACGCTGAATAGTCCATTAACATCAAGTTTATCAGATATTTAATTGGACTGTTATTATCTCTTGTGCAGTCCGCACTCCCTATGTTCAGGATTTTCCCACCACCAGCGGCCAGAGCGAATGTCCTCGCCAGGCTCGACGGCGCGCGTACAAGGCTGACAGCCGATTGACGGAAAACCCTTGTCGTGCAGTTTGTTGTAAGGCACTCGGTGCTCTTTCACATACTCTTTCACTTCGGCTTCGGTCCAGTTAATCAGCGGGTTGAGTTTCACAAGGCCGTTGTTGGCGTCCCACTCAACAAGTTGCATATCCTTGCGCGTAATGCTCTGCTCGCGCCGAAGACCACAAATCCACACCTTCAGCCCCTTCAGGGCACGCTGCAGCGGCTCAATCTTGCGCACATTGCAGCACAGGTGGCGCAGTTCGACGCTCGTGTAGAACAGGTTCATTCCGTGCTCGGCAACCATCTTCTGAACATTATGATAATCAGGAAAATAAACTTCAAGTTTGATTCCGTAGCAGTCGTTGGTGCGCTCAATGAGCGAGTAGGTCTCGGGAAAGCAGCGGCCCGTGTCGAGCGTGAAAATGCGCGTCGATTTGTCGATTCGGCAAATCATATCGGTCAGCGCTTGGTCCTCGTAACTCAGACTCGACGAGAGCGCAATCGCACCCCGAAATTCTTTCAAGAAATACGCCAGAACCTCTTCCGCCGACGCGTTCTCAAACTGCTTGTTCAGTGATTCTATGTCCATTTTTTGTAATGTTTGGTGAATTGGTGAATCGGTGAATCGGAAGAGACGCACGGCCGTGCGTCTCTACAAACACCCAACACCTAATCCCTAATACCCATTAATTCAATCAATCATTCCCGCACCCAGCGTGTCGTTGGTGTCGGGGTCAACAATTATCAGGCTGCCCATCACCTTGTTGGTGTGGTACGGCTCAAACACCAGTGGGCTCGCCGTTTTCAGTTGGACGTGTGCTATGTCGTTCATTATCAACTGACTGACATCGGTAATTTTGTCTTGCGAATTAATGTCGATTTTGTAGTCGATAGCCTTGAACATTCCCACAACTTCCTGCGTGGCGTGGCGCACAATGTAGCGTTTGCCCAGTTGCAGCGGCGTCTCGCGGAACCAGCAGATATTCAGCGACATAGCCTGCCCCACCTCGGGCAGATTACCATTGTCGGCGCACAAAACGTCGCCACGGCTAATGTCGATATCGTCTTTCAGGCAGACGGTAACTGAGTCACCTTCAACGGCTTCGGTGAGTTGCTTGTCGGCAAACCAGAGCGAAGCCACCGCCGACGTCTGCCCCGACGGCAGAACGCGAACGCTGTCGCCAACCTTCACCTTGCCGCTTGCAATGCGTCCAGCGTAGCCGCGGAAATCAGCGTATTTGTCTGATATGGGGCGAATTACATACTGAACAGCCATTCGGAAGGCTTCTTCGGTATCGTTTTGAATTTCAACGGTTTCCAGAAATTCAAGCAGCGGTTTTCCGTTGAACCACTGCATATTAGCGGATTTATTCACCACATTGTCGCCCAATTTGGCCGAAATCGGGATAAAATCGACCTTGCCAATGGGCAGGTGCGCCGACATCGCCTTGTAGTCGGCAACGATTTTCGTGAACACATCTTCCGAAAAATCAACCAAATCCATCTTGTTCACGCAGACCACTATCTGCTTGATAGCCAGCAATGCGGCCACATACGAGTGGCGGATTGTCTGTTCCATAATTCCGTGGCGCGCATCGACCAGAATCACCGCCAAATCGGCTGTGGAAGCGCCCGTGACCATATTCCGCGTGTACTCGATATGTCCAGGGGTGTCGGCAATAATGAATTTGCGGCGCGGCGTGGCAAAATAGCGGTACGCCACGTCGATTGTGATTCCCTGCTCGCGCTCGGCACGCAGACCGTCGGTGAGCAAAGCAAGGTTAACTTCCTCGTTTCCACGACTTTTCGAAGCCGTCTCAACCGCTTCCATTTGGTCCTCGAAAATCGACTTGCTGTCGTAGAGCAACCGCCCAATGAGCGTGCTTTTGCCGTCGTCGACACTGCCCGCGGTGGTGAACCGCAGCAGTTGCATATCTAAATATCCGTTGTTAGCCATTTTTTATTTTTGATTTCTGATTTTTGATTGAACGCAGATTTATATCGTTTCTAACCGATTTTATCAGATTCTATCAGAATAAGTTATCGGTTAAAATCGGATTGAATCGGTTAGCGACTATCTCTCATCGTCTGCCTTCATTTTTAATTATTAATTGTTCATTTTCAGACAATTGTCCACTGTCAATTTTCAATTGTCAATTCTAAAAATATCCCAACTTCTTTCGGTCTTCCATCGCTGTTTCTGAGCGTTTGTCGTCGGCGCGGCCGCCACGTTCGGTGACGCGGGTTGCGGCAATTTCGGCAACAATATCCTCGAGCGAGTGAGCCGTGGAAAGTGTTAATCCTGTGCAAGTTATGTCGCCAATGGTGCGGCAGCGCACTTCCTTCTCAACCACCACTTCCTCGGGGCGGCGCCGAATGCAATCTTCGGCGGCAAGCCACTGCCCATCTCGCTGAAACACTTTGCGTTTGTGGGTGTAGTAAAGCGACGGCAGTTCGATTTTTTCCTGAAGAATGTACTGCCAGACGTCCATCTCGGTCCAGTTGCTGATTGGGAACACGCGGAAGTGCTCGCCCATATTCTTGCGGCCGTTGAAGATATTCCACAGTTCGGGCCGCTGATTTTTTGGGTTCCACTGACCAAAATCGTCGCGGTGCGAGAAAATGCGCTCTTTGGCGCGTGCCTTTTCCTCGTCGCGGCGTGCGCCACCAATGCAGGCATCGAATTTATGACGTTCGATAGTGTCGAGCAAAGTGGTGGTTTGCAGTGCGTTACGGCTTGCATTGAAGCCCGTTTCCTCTTTCACGCGGCCTGTGTCAATCGATTCCTGAACCGAACCCACAATCAGTTCGGCGCCCAGGCGCTGCACCAGCGCGTCACGGTATTCGAGCGTCTCGCGGAAATTGTGTCCCGTGTCGATATGCACCAGCGGAAACGGCAGCCGTGCAGGATAGAAAGCCTTGTAAGCCAAGTGAGTAACCACAATCGAGTCCTTTCCGCCCGAGAAGAGAATTGCGGGCCGCTGAAACTGCGCCGCCACCTCTCGCAGAATGTAAATCGACTCTGCCTCAAGTTCTTGTAAATGCGTTTTCATATCTCAAAATCATATTTTGCCGCAAAATTAGAGAGATTATCCGTATTAACCTATCAATTTAATAGGTTTATGTGCAAAATACGATTTTATACTTACTGAACGGGGCGAATGTGCGTAGTTTGGGGGGCGCAGGGATATTATTACCCATCCACAACTCAATATTTTTTCGAGTTATGGACGGTAAATATTTCAGTTTAGCGAAAGGAAATTTACGGTTATGTGATTGATTGTCAAATCAATTAACATACCGATGCCCAACCAAATCGTACCTAAAAAGCATAAATTTAGTTGGCTATCGCCATAAATGCGGATTTTTGAGCCCGTTTGCGGAAAAGGCGCGGACTAAAGTTGTTCCAGACGCAGCATTTCGTCAATGCTGTGGCGGGCGGCAGTCAGAGTGGCGGAATCTAGCGTGATTTCGTCGCCGCCAATGCCCCTAACGCACTCATACACATCGCCTAACGTGGTTGCCTTCATATTGTGGCAGACGCAGTTTTTCGACAGGGCGAAGAAACGCTTGTCGGGGCAGGCGAACTGCAGGTGCTGCACAATGCTGTTTTCGGTGCCGATAATGAATTCGGTGGCCGTGCTTCGCTTTGCGTAATCCATTATCTGCGTTGTACTTCCAATATAATCAGCAAGTTGCACAACTTTTGCCGAGCATTCTGGGTGGACAAGCAGCAATGCGCCAGGGTGCTTCTGCCGAGCCTGCTCAACGTTTTGCGGCGTAATGAGCAAATGCGTGGGGCATCCGCCAGGCACAAACTGAAACTGCTTTTCGGGAATCTGCTGCTGCACCCAACCGCCCAAGTTACAGTCGGGTATGAACAGAATCTTATCGTTTTTGATATTCTTTACAATCTTCACTGCCGACGACGACGTGACGCACACATCGGTCAAGGTTTTCAGGCTTGCGGTGGTGTTTATGTACGAAACCACCGTGTGGTCGGGATATTTCGCCTTCAGTTGCAAGAGCAATTCGGGTTTCACCTGCTCGGCCATCGGGCAGCCTGCTTCGGCATTCGACAGAATGACACGCTTTTGCGGCGACAGAATCTTCACCGTTTCAGCCATAAACCTTACGCCGCACATCAGCACGGTTTCGGCATCCGACTTGGCCGCCTGTTGGCTCAATCCGAACGAATCGCCCACATAATCAGCCACTTCCCAAATGTCGTGGCTCTGGTAGGCGTGCGCCAAAATGCAGATTCGCTTTTCTTTTTTCAGGCGAATGATTTCCGATTGCAGTTCACTTGTCAGCATAAATTCAAGATTTTGTGGGGCAAATATATTATTTATTTCCGCTGACTCTTCGGAAAGAGCTTTTTGAATCCTGTGAGCAGGTGCGGCAGCTTGCCGTCGGCTACTATCACCGTGACGGCCAAAATAATGAGAATCAAACCGATAGCTTCACGACAAGTGAGTTGTTCGCCAAAGACGGTGATTCCGAAAAAAACAGCGGTAGCGGGTTCGAGCGCACCTAAAATGGCCGTTGGCGTTGAGCCGATATACTGAATGGCAATGGTGGTGCACGAAAGCGATAAAACGGTGGGTATCAGCCCTAAAGCTATCAGATTGAACCACAAATACCACCTTTCGGCCGACGGCACGTGAAACTCGCCGCGCAGCCCGATTCGGGCCACAAACACGGCCAATCCGAAAAGCAAAACGTAAAATGTAACCTTCAGCGTCGGTAACTCATTGAGTCCGTGGCGGTTGATTCCAACAAGATAAATGGCGTAAGTGAGTGCGGAACCGAAGACCATCAGGGTGCCGAAAACGTTGAGCGTGGCGCCGTTGCCCTGCCGATAGAGCAGCAGAATGCCCGTCAGCGCGGTGACAATACTCGCCACGGTCTGCCATTTCAGCTTCTCGCGGAAGAAAACCGTCATTATGACCGCCACCATTATCGGATAGACGAAAAGCAGCGTTGACGCTATGCCCGCGTCCATAAAGTTGTAGCTGACAAACAGACAGAGCGACGAGAGCGCCATCATAACACCATAGAAAATCAGCGGGAAAAGGTTGCGACGCCCGAGCGCGAAAACCGTCAGGCGGCTGCCGTACTCGCCCGTCTGCCCGACGTGCTTGGGTTGGCGCCAAAAGAGCATCGCCGCAAGAATCAGTACACCAATAAAATAGCGGAAGAAAAGCACCGAATCGGCGTCCAAACCGTCGTGGTAGAGCGGCAGCGCGAACAGCGGATTCATTCCGTAGCTTATGGCCGCCGCCGCACCAAAAAAGTAGCCTGTGAGTTTGCCTTTTGCCATCTGACGAACGTTTTGACGGCGCAAAGATACTACTTGCGCGTCACCGTCTGCCTGTTTTCCCGATTATTTAACCGCGGCTTGCCGTGTGTTATAACATTCAGTTTATCAGATATTTGAATCAAGATAAGAAGAAATCGATTCCAAAATTTCAGCTTATCGTGCCCGAAAGATATTTCTGCGTGAGTTCGTGCTTCGGATTCTTGAAAACCTGCTGCGCATCGCCAACCTCAATCACCTCACCTATATAGATAAATATCACATAATCAGTAATTCGCAAAATTCCTTCATTTATTTTTCAGGTATATATAATCTGTTAATGCTCGAAGTATCTGAAAGTTTAAACTTTTTTTCATCAAAATCATATATGAAGCGTTTGATTGGATTTGTTTTATAGTACGGCGTATCCCTAACTTCAATAATCCAGCTGCCATATTCAACTGATATGGAATCTCCTTGAATATTAATATCTTCAATACCCCAACAGTCACCCAAATTTAAGCTTTCGGTTAGAATACTATCTTTATTCAGCACTCCTAATAACATACTATCTTCGTCATATGAAAATATTATAAAAGTGGTTCCTTTATATATATAATAGCCAAGAGGTCTGACACTCGTACTATAGCAAGTCACAATATTGATTATTTCATCAGGGTCCAAATTATCAGATTTATATGGTTCATATCCCCAAATATTTCTTTCCATAAAATAATCAGGTAGCCATTTATCCCACCCCAAAGAGTTTATATTACTGATTGGCAGGCTGTATCTATCGAAATAGTCTAAAAAAGATTTCTCGTTTGTCGTTTGTGCCAATGCCAATGTTGAGCAACATAAGAATAGAAATGAAGAGAGAATGAGTTTCATCGCACGCGTTTTTTACAAAATTAGGTAAATCATTGAAGAATTCAGTTCGTCGGTTATCTCAATCTCATACGGGGGTGGCGAATTTAAAGCCATACTTGCTTGCAATTCGTTTCATTTCCTTTGGGTCGGCACCTTTTTGGATACAATCCCTCAACTCGCGCTTGCATTCAAGCAGGCTGACAATGATATTTTTCGTTTTAGGTTTTGCTTCCATTTTATTGTGCCATAAGATTCTGTGTAAAAATAGATTATTTTCTTCGAATTTCTCGCAAAGCGATAAAAAACAAAAAAGCCACCGCAAGGTGGCTAAATTTCCGTTCCCAATAGCTATCGGGATTCCGTGCATTCTGTGGTTGGCAAATCAGCTTATCGTGCCCGAAAGATATTTCTGCGTGAGTTCGTGCTTCGGATTCTTGAAAACTTGCTGCGCATCGCCAACCTCAATCACTTCACCCATATAGATAAATATCACATAATCAGCGATTCGCAAGGCCTGACGAAGCGTGTGCGTCACCATCACAATCGAGTATTGCTCTTTGAGTTTGACGAACAAATCCTCAACAATCTTGCTCGAAACGGGGTCGAGAGCCGAAGTGGCCTCGTCGGCGAGAATGAACTCGGGCTCGACGGCTAGGCTTCGGGCAA
>CAMJCK010000033.1:0-40501 GCA_946404125.1 uncultured Bacteroidota bacterium
GCTCCCTTTCGGAAAGCGGGTGCAAAAGTAGAGGGTTTTTCGTTTCACGCAAGAGGTTGACGCGTTTTTTTGAAAATATTTTTACGGGTTTTTATTACGCTGTGCCATTGGTTATTACGCGGAGAACCGCCGGTTTTTCTGACGGAAATTCCTTCAAAAAACGCCGGAATCGCGGCTGAAGGACATCATTTTTCGGCGAGTTTGGGAGGATTATCGATAAAAAACGTGAAAGCACATCCCGTGAAACGGCTATTAAAAAACGGTGGTCAAATGGGGCGAAAATCGGCACGACTATAGACAACGAATCTGAAAATTCACCGCCAGGCCAGGCGCAAAAGATGCAAATTCGGAACGCATAGGCATCGAAAACGCCATAAGACATCGGGCAAACCGGAAGAAAAATGGCAGGTGACACCGGCCTATATATTATAGGTGTGCTAACCGGCATAAATATTTTCACGGAAAACGCAGCGCAAATTTTCTTTTCGGAAAGAAGGTGCTATATTCGTGCCAAAATTTTAAATCGATGAAAGATAAGATTGTCATAATTCCGACGTACAACGAGAAAGAGAACATTGAGGCCATCTTGCGCAAAGTGATGTCGCTCGAAGGCGAATTCAGCGTGCTTGTGGTTGAAGACAACAGCCCCGACGGCACTGCCGACATTGTTAAACGCTTGATGACAGAGTTCCCCGACCGCATTTTCATCAAAGAGCGGAAAGGCAAACTTGGCCTGGGAACGGCTTACATTGAGGGGTTCAAGTGGTCGATTGCCGAAGGCTACGAGTACATTTTTGAGATGGACGCTGATTTCTCGCACAATCCTGATGACCTTCTGAACCTTTACAACGCCTGCGCGAACGGTGCCGATGTGGCCATCGGGTCGCGGTACATTTCGGGCATCAACGTTGTGAACTGGCCGATGGGCCGCGTGCTGATGTCGTACTACGCATCGGCTTATGTGCGGCTGGTTACCCGGATGAAGGTGCGCGACACCACCGCCGGATTTGTCTGCTACCGCCGCGAAGTGTTGGAAACCATCGAGTTGGACAAAATAAAATTCAAGGGCTACGCATTCCAAATTGAAATGAAATTCACGGCCTGGAAGTTCGGCTTCAACGTGGTTGAAGTGCCTATCATCTTCACCGACAGGAAGGAAGGCCAATCGAAAATGAGCGGCGGAATCTTCAGCGAGGCTGTTTTCGGCGTTATCCGGATGAAATGGCACAGCCTGTTCCGCAGCTACAAACGCAAAGCCGCATAGGCGATGAAAACGCTCATCAAGAATGCCACGATTGTTGACGATGGCCGGAAATTCATCGGTCATATTCTGATTAACAACGATTTGATTGAGTCGGTGACGGAAACAATGCCCGCTACCGACGGTTCTGAAAACATTATCGATGCTGAGAATCACGTGGTTATGCCTGGCGTGATTGACGAGCACGT
Organism: uncultured Bacteroidota bacterium; assembly: GCA_946404125.1. Taxonomy (GTDB): domain Bacteria; phylum Bacteroidota; class Bacteroidia; order Bacteroidales; family SZUA-534; genus RUG13583. Next base: position 1,450 of record CAMJCK010000033.1, read on the forward strand.
GCATTTCCGTGAGCCTGGACTGACGCACAAGGCTGATTTTGAGTCGGAATCGCGGGCAGCGGTGGCTGGGGGCGTGACATCGTTTATGGATATGCCCAATGTGAATCCGCAAACCACAACCAACCAACTGCTTGACGAGCGCGCCGCACTGGCTGCAGAAAAATCGGTGGCAAACTACGCATTCTATCTAGGCGCCACCAATAATAATATAGACGAAATCCGCACTGCCGACATTAGCCGAGTGTGCGGAATCAAACTTTTTATGGGCTCATCGACGGGTAATATGCTTGTCAATCAGACCGATATGCTTGAGCACGTTTTTGCCGAATCGCCCTGCATAATTGTGGCGCATTGCGAAGACGAGCAGATTATCCGAGCCAATATCGAACGGTATAAAGCGATGCCCGCCAACGAGGTGGACGCAACGTGCCACCCGAAAATCCGCACGGCCGAAGCGTGCCTGAAATCGACCGAGCGTGCTGTGGCGCTTGCCACAAAATATGGTGCGCGACTGCACGTGGCTCACCTTTCGACTGCCGCCGAGCTTGCGCTTTTTGACGCCAAACCATTGAACGAAAAGAAAATAACCGCCGAGACCTGTCCGCATTACCTATTCTTCGACGAAGCGGACTACAAAACACTCGGCTATCGCATAAAGTGCAATCCGTCAATCAAATCGGCAGCCGACCGCAAGGCGCTGACCGAGGCGCTCACATCGGGCAAGATTGACACCATCGGCACCGACCACGCTCCGCATCTGCCCGCTGAGAAGTTCGGCGACAGTTACTTCACATCGGCTTCGGGAATGCCGTCGATTCAGCACTCACTACCCGCAATGCTCGACTTGTGGAAGGCTGGCCGCATCAGTATTGAGAACGTAGTGCGGAAAATGTGCAACGCACCCGCCGACCTTTTCCAAATCGACCGCCGCGGATATCTGCGCAAGGGTTATAAGGCTGACATTGTGATTGTTGACACCAACAAGCCGCAAAACGTCACATCGGCAAACACTCTTTACAAATGCGGCTGGTCGCCGTTTGAAGGACACACTTTCGGCTCGACCGTCACACACACTTTTGTGAACGGCACGCTGGTTTACCGCAACGGCGAGTTCGTCTCTGACCGAAAAGGCGAGGCGCTGCGCTTCAACCGGTAATGCCCTTTTCCGCTTCCGCGAAAGCGAACAAAAAACGGCTTTTCAAGCAAAAAATCCAGTTTTACGCATTTTTGACCCCATTTTGGCCTTCCAAAGGCACTATTTAGCTACCATTTTGATAGGTTTTCTTGGAATATATTTCTGCAAAGCCCAATTTCAACTGCAGGTTTTGGAATAATCATCTGCACAGAAAGCAATCGTAGTTGATTATTCCAATATAAGCGATTTGTTTGGATAATATATCCACGCGTCACATCTTTGTCACATCAAAAATTCTAAAACAAAACGTATTTACTAACAATAAAAAATTTAAAGCTATGACACAGAAAAAACTTCACTTCGAAACACTGCAACTTCACGTTGGACAAGAGAACGCCGACCCGACAACCGATTCGCGCGCAGTTCCTATCTATCAAACAACATCGTACGTGTTCCACAACTCGCAGCACGCCGCCGACCGTTTTGGTCTGCGCGACGCGGGCAACATCTACGGACGCCTCACCAACTCGACTCAGAGCGTTTTTGAGGACCGTGTGGCAGCACTCGAAGGCGGTGTGGCCGGTCTGGCAGTGGCCAGCGGTGCGGCAGCCATCACCTACGCACTGCAAAACGTTTTGAGAGCCGGTGACCACATTGTGGCAGCCGACAACCTCTACGGCGGCAGCTATAACCTTATCACACACACACTTGCAACTCAAGGCATCAGCAATACCATTGTAAATGTGAACGACCTGAAGGCTCTTGAGGCTGCCATCAAACCGAACACGAAAGTGGTATTTGCCGAGACTTTTGGCAACCCTAACAGCGACGTTCTGAACATCGACGCGGTAGCGGAAGTGGCTCACCGTCACAATCTTCCGCTGATTGTGGACAACACCTTCGGAACCCCGTATCTGATTCGTCCGCTTGAGCACGGTGCAAACGTGGTTGTGCACTCGGCTACAAAATTCCTCGGCGGCCACGGCAGCAGCCTTGGCGGCGTGATTGTTGACGGCGGCAACTTCGACTGGAAAGCCAACGCCGATAAGTTCCCGGCACTCGCCCTCCCCGACCCGTCGTACCACGGTGCTGTTTTTGCCGATGTGGCAGGGGCCGCAGCCTTTGTAACCCGCATCCGTGCGGTCATCTTGCGCGACACCGGCGCCGCCATCTCGCCGTTCAACGCCTGGATACTGCTGCAAGGCCTTGAAACACTGAGCCTCAGAGTTGAGCGCCACGTTGAGAACGCACTGAAAGTGGTTGATTTCCTGAGCAAGCACCCGAAAGTGGCTCACGTGAACCACCCGGCACTCAGCAGCCATCACGACCACGAGCTGTATAAAAAATACTTCCCGAACGGCGGCGGCTCAATCTTCACCTTCGAGATAAAAGGCGGTCAGGACGAAGCCTGGAAGTTTATCGACAACCTGAAGATTTTCAGCCTTTTGGCCAACGTTGCCGACGTAAAAAGTCTTGTCATTCATCCTTACACAACCACCCACTCACAGCTGTCGCCCGAGGAGTTGGCCGAGCAGCACATCACGCCGAGCACAATCCGCCTGAGCATTGGAACAGAGCACATCGATGACATCATCGACGACCTTTCGCAAGCGCTCGACCAGATTTAATGTTACGTTGATTTTCGGAACATTGTAGAGGCGCGATTAATCGCGCCTCTACTGTTTTTAGAATGCAATTTGAACTGATATTATGAGTCTAACAGGAAGTGTTAAACTCCATTGTCCCAACATTTTCGCATCTCTCAAAGCCATCGGCGGCAAGTTGTTTGATGACCGCGTCTGTTATCTGCACAGCAGTTTGCCGCATTGCGAAAAACTTTTTAGTCCGCGCGTTTTCCAAATAGAAATGCGCGATGATTCTGTCAAAACCCAAATGCCCCAAAGCCCAAATAATATCCCCGACATTTGGCAAATCCATCAGTGTGAAATCGGATGAGAAACGCTCCTGCATCAGCAACTGCTTGTAGATGGTCATCGACAGGATGGTGTACGCTTCGCCTTCAGTAACAGGCAGATGCCGACGGGCTGCAACGTGAAGGAACTGGTGCATTTCAAGCCGCGAACGGTCGATTGAAAAGCCGTCGGGCAGGCGCAGGCAAACCGACGAATAGCGGTAATCGGCTGCCAACTGCTCACAATTGGCCACAATGAACTCCTGCGGAAAATAGTGCGTGATAAGCCGCGCGGCCTCAAAATCGTGGCACATACGCCAAACGGCCTCAACGGCTTTTGCATACTGCGGGTCGTAGTGTTTGTCAAGAAACTCCAAAACCCAACAGCGGTCGGTTTTGACTTCGGTGTCGAGAAAAGCATAGATGGTGCGCTTCTGCTCATCGGCCGACAGATACGGCAAGCGCTCGCGCAACTCCTTGCGGGCGACTTGCTTCTTTCCTTTCTCCGCAAGGAAATCTGCCAATACATCACTAATCGAACGGTACGGCAGCAAAGGCCGCGGCTCATAACGGTATATTCTATTCTCATCTTCCCGATTAAGGCTGTAGAGAATGCTTGAAATTTCCATAGAATCGTTCTGCCGGCTTAATTTCTCCTTGTCAGTATCGGACAAGGCGCTGACCAAAGCCCGAAGAATCCGCAGGTCAATTCTCGTGGTGGCAAGCCGTGATATCCGAACCACTGGCTCCGCATCTAACAAATCTGAATGTTCCATAGTTGCGCTTTTTATTTGTTTGTTCAACATTTCGCGCAAACGTACAAAACGGATTTCCATTCATCGGCTCCAGCAGAACTTTATGAGAAATATCATATAATTAGTTGTCGGAAGATGTTGAACAGGATATTGTCCTCATTTAATATACAAGATTATTTTACCAATTCAACCAACTTTAACCCCCTCTTGTAAATATCACTATTGATAACATTCATTAGTGTATCCACTATAGTTGAAGGATTTATGCCGTCGCCAACAGAAATATATTCTTCTGTAATATGCCAATAATCTGTGCTCTTAAACTGGACTTTTTTTACGCTAATGGCATTTAGCAGTTCTGTTTCATTAATTTTATTGATAGATTTTTTTCCATTTAATTCCAATATAACCCTTAATCTATTTTCGTGGGGCTTCAGAAAAACAGTTAAACGCACAGAATTATCATTTTTATATTTCATATAAATCCACGCATCTTTCCCATTTGAATATAACTTTTTGACGACTTCAACTTCGTCATTATCTTTACTTTGTTGCAGGTTAATATTATAGTCTTCCTCAATATGTGAGAATACTTTGCTTACTGCAAGTACTTTCTCAAAATTTGAATTGAAAAATTTGATTTGTTCGTCTGTTGCCATATTGGTGATGTTTTTTATGTTTTGTATGAATTCTTTTAAAACAATAAGATAAAAAAAAGAGTTCGGACGATTTTTAAGTTCATTTTCAATTTCCTCCATATATTCTATATGAGTAAGATTCTCATATTCAACATTCTTCAATTCTAGATATTTCTCCTCATCCTTTTTTGATATTTTCTTCAAAGAAAATATGACAAGTTTTACATCGTTGTAACCTATTCCCCGCACATATTCAATGTACTCCGAAAAAGGATTTTGAGGTGTGTGGAAAACCTTATTCTCAATTATGATAGCACGTTTGTGAGTGTCATCTTTAATAAGTATGTCAATACGTTTAGCCTTGTCCGAATCACTGTTTGTGGGTTGTTCTATTTTAATTTCTGAAGGTTCTATCCAATGATCTAAATTCATTTGATTTTCTAACGTACGTATAAATAAATCGCCCAGTCCGTGCACTTCATCTTCTTTAAGAAAGAATGCGTAAATGCTACTCCACGGATTTTCAAGAGTACGAATTCCCAATATATCCATAAGCGTTCTTTTCTGGGATGGAATGGTCGGAACTGATTCTAAATTCATTCCTTGCAACCACACTGCTAATTCTTTTAAATCTTCGCTCATTGCAATTCTCTTTTTGAATGCATAATTAATGAAACAATGTTGTAAAACCAAACAGCCTATTCTAACAAAAAAAACGGCCGCCCCCCAAATCGGGAAACGGCCGTTTTCTATTTCAATTCTGTATCGTCAGTGCGAAACGATTACAGCTGTATTGTCCACATAATGAACGAGTAAGGCTCAATCTTCTCTGTGAATTTTGCCTTAATGCTCACGTCTTCCTTCATCGGCATAACCGGCTGACGGTCGTAAGTGTTCTCATCGTTCGGGTTGCCCGAGAGTGTGGTTTTCACAGCACCGGCGTTCACCTTGAAGCGGCTGAGGTCGATAGTGGCCTGAGCTGCCGAACCGCCTGCGTTGCAGACTTTTACAAAGAGTTTCTTCGTCTTGCTGTCGTAGATAACCGACTGACCGAGCAGGTTGCTGTTGCTGTTGAATTTCACGCAATCGCCATAATAGTAATCGCCGCTCGACTGGCCGAAAATCTGCTGAACGTAGTAGCTGCAGGTGAGATACGGACGGTGGTTGTCGAAATAAATCAAATCGGGGTTCCAGTTGGTGGCGCCTTTGCGGGCGAAGAGCGGAGCGTATGAAGTCATCACAACAACATCGGCATTGCGCTCAACGTGAAGCAGATACAGGCCTTCGGCAAGTGCGTCAATCAGTTTTTTGTCTTTTGCGGCATACTCGCCCAGATAAACCTTGGTCTTGCGGTTGCGCGGATAGTTGTCGTACTGGCGGTTGGTGAGGAAATAGTCGCGCGGCTCGTAGTAGTGCTCGTCGATGATTGGCAGACCAACCTCCTCGGCAATGCGCCAGCCGTTCTTGTAATCGGGATTGTCGGGATGCGAGCCTGGTCCGGCTGTTCCAACAATCACAATATCAGGATATTTCGCCTTAATTTTGCTATACATATACTTGAAACGCTCCTCAAACTCAGGCGATATTTTCTCCTCGTTGCCCAAGCCTAAATATTTGAGGTTGAACGGTGCGGGGTGACCGGCATCGGCACGAACCTTGCCCCATTTGGTGCTGGCGTCGCCGTTGGCCCATTCAATCAGGTCGAGGGCGTCCTGAGTCCATTTGTCCATATCCTCCATCGGGCAAGCGTCCTGAGCCTGAGTGGGATACATATTCCAACCGCCGTTGGTTCCCTGGCAGCTCACACCGCAAGGCAGAATCGGAACCGGCTGCATTCCAAGGTCCTCGCAGAACTGGAAGTACTCATAGTAGCCAACCGACATCGACTGGTGGTAACCCCACGTGTTTTTCAGCGATTTGCGCTGCTCCTTCGGGCCGACGGTGTTTTTCCAGTGATAGGTGTTCCAGAATCCGTCGCCGCCGCCGTGAACCACGCAACCGCCCGGGAAGCGCATAAACTTCGGATTCAGGTCGGCCAGAGCCTGTGCCAAATCCTTGCGCATTCCGTGGCCTTTGTAGGTGTCCTGCGGATAGAGCGAAACCATATCAATATCGATGTCGCCAACGGTGAGGGCCAGAATCTGCAGGCAGGCGCTGTCGCAAGCCTGTTTCGACGTGAGTGTAATCTCATATTTCTTCCAATCTTTGCCTGAAACCTTGAAAGTGGTGTCGAGAATGGCTGTCGGCTGACTGCGCCATCCGCGGCCCGGCTGCACAACTGCCACGCGCACCTCTTTGTCAACGCCGTCGGGGTTGCGGAAGAAGGCCGAGAAATCAAATTTTGCGTTGGCCGCGATTTTAATACCGTCGAAACCGTCGTTCTGCAAGCCGGCGCCCGTCCAGCCGTTGAAGTCGTAGTAATGGCCCACGCGCTCAACGTGCAGACGCATATAGTTGGGGTTGTTCTCGTTTAGCGGGTCGATTTGGCGAGCCTCAAGATATCCGAGCGAGTGCCCCGGGCGGATAGCCTTCCAAGCGGTGCCAGGACCCCAGCCGTCGCGCTCCGACACGTTGTATTCAAACGAGCCGTTCTGAACCAGTTCGGCGCAAATGCCGCCATCGGCCGACGAGCTGATGTCCTCAAAGAAAATTCCGATAAGCTCGTTGCTGATTTTTTTGCCTCCTGCGGGCTGAGCCATAAGACCCACCGCCGAGCAGGCAAGAATTGTCAAAGAAAATAGTTTCTTAATCATTGCAATTTAGTTATTTAGTGATTATTAAAAATAAAGGTGCAATTTACAATTATTTTTATGAGATGGGCAAACACGCAAGTTTTTTTAAGAAAAATGTTGGATACACGCCTATCGACAACGATATGAAAATAGCCTGTTTTTTATCAACGTTTGTATCAACCGATTGATTATATTTAGTGGCGCAAAGAGAACTCAGTCAATAAACTGAAAAATTTCACGTTATGATGGTGCTTTAGTGTGATTATGAGCAAAAAAGCTTTATCGTTTTTAGTAAATGAAACAAAAATAACCTCTTAAAAATATTCATTATGAAAAACACAAAATATCTAATTTCTGTTTTGATACTCTTGTCCATTATGTCGTGTCAAACTTCTAAAACAGAAATCCACAAAAAAGAAAACAAAACTGAAAAAATACAGATTGAGGCAATGGATATGGAAACACTTACTGTGATAAGAATTGATTGTGACAAATTTATAGGTGACGTTGACCATTCCATTACCGATACAGCAGAAATCAATGTATTTCTTAGTCAATTAGAAAATTTGGAACCATTAGATTCCGGCAATTGGGGTGTTGACACACGCGCAAAAATCATCTTATATTCAGCAAATGATACTAATACCATTTGTGTTGGCCTTACTTTTCTGGAGTATAACGACAAGTTTTACGACACTCCTGAATGGCTGGTTGAATATATCAATAATTTGACAGATGACGGAAGACCTTAATTTTTAACAATATGAAAATATTTTGTTTGATATTTTTATTGCATTCCTTTACCATACTTGGATATGCGCAAATAACCAGTCATAGTACTATTGAGGAAAAAGCTGTTAAGTATTTCTAATGCACAAGTATTATCAAAAGAAGAAAACCTAAAAAAAGGAAATAGAATAAATGAGTAATAAGATGAATTATAATATTTACGTATTCACCACAAAATACGTAATCAAAAATGGTTCACCTATCGTAAGAGTAATACACGACGAAGATGGTGATTGGCAATTTTTAGGTAATGAGAAAAATCTACAAGAAACAGATGCAATGATTGTTTCTCTTAGTGAAATTATCGAATTTGATAAAACCTTAATAGATGTAATCAATCTACCAATAGGAAAACAAGCATTTCGCGATAACGTAGGTAATACTTGGCATATTCACGATTTATAGTAAAAGAGGCACAAGCAATACCTTAACAATGAACTGTTTTTATATATGCTTCAAACTCCACCAACCGCTACAACGGCAACTTCTCAAGCAATAACAAAAGATGGTGAAACCTGTTTAGGGAATAATGTAATAGTTACTTTCAAATCCGCAGATTACCCTCGTGGTGGTCTGCGGATTTTTCGTGCTTTCGGCGGTTAAAAATAGTTGTCGGATGAGGCGATAAAAATTGTGTCGGTTGTATCAACCGATTGATTATATTTAGTGGCGCAAAGAGAACTCAGTCAATAAACTGAAAATTTTCACGTTATAATGGCGTTATAAATAAGTAATATATGTCTATTGAGAACCATAATGAGATAGATTTCATCAGTGAAAAAGATAGCAATGTGATTTTGACAATCTCTGACCACTTGGAATGGGATAATGATAATGAACATATTTTCTTATTGCAAGAAAAGATTAACGCCTATTTGATGGCTATAGAATCAGGACAAATCAATAAATCTTATCCATCATCAATTAACAAAAAAATAATAATAAGTGTGGCACTTAAATTTGTCCCAAATGAAATCGGAATGTCTTTTTTAAAAAATGTGAATGATGTTTTATTAAATGCGGGATATGAGTTCAATTATTATGTTCTTTCCTAAAAAAATAGAGTATATAACTTAAAAATGGAGAAGCTTATTTTATCATATTGTTTCTTGGCTATAATCGGCTTCTCATACGATGCTACCGCCAACCGCTACCGCGTACTACAACCTATTATTCCAATATATTCAAAATGAAAAACTTAAAAGATTCCATTCTTTGGCTGATTATTATCATCTGTGGGGGTATTCTCGCTTATGTATTGATAGGAGGTATTATTAAGAAACAGTCATTGGATAAAAACTTAGAATGCTCAAAAGCAATAGTCATAGATCATTTCTACACTATCAAATATGATGATTACTTCAGCTATGAATTTTTCGTAGGAGATAATAAGTATCAAGGTAGCGGAAAATATTATCCTAAAAGTGATGCATTGTCAGTGGGCGATACTATTACAGTGGTTTATGATAAGACAAACCCCGATAATAACAAAACAGAGAGAGATTATTGGTATTATTGGTGGTAATATTCAACTCCGTTCTGCGTAGCGTCTTGTCTCACCGAACGACGCAAAACTTCTGTTTGTACCCCACCCCGCTTCTTGCTTCAAACAACCCATAACACCACGGCGTGAAACCCACACATTTTTCATTGGCGAGAATCATCGTTTTTTGCACCAAATTTTATCGTCATTTGTATCAACCTATTGATTATATTTGCAGCCCCAAGTGAATTTCAGTCAATAAACTGAAAATTTTCACGTTATAATGGCGTTTAAGTGTGATTATGAGCAAAAAGGCTTTATCGTTTTTAATGGTTTTGATGGCGGGAATGCTGTTCTCGAACTGCAGCGAGTACTACAAGATTCAGAAGAGCAACGACTATAATCTGAAATACGAGAAGGCAAAAGCCTACTACGAGTATGAAGACTACTATCACGCCAAGGCGCTCCTGGACGAGGTTGTGAGCGTCTTTCGCGGAAGCGGCAAGGCCGAAGAGGCGCAAATGCTCTACGCCAACTGCCACTACAAGATGCACGACTACACAATGGGCTCCTACTACTTCGACGCGTTCTGCAAAACCTACCCCTACTCGAAAAGATATGAGGAGGCGCTGTTTATGATTGGGCAGTGCTACTACAAGGACTCGCCGCGCGTTGATTTGGACCAGTCGTGCTCGCAGAAGGCCATCGACGCAATGCAGACCTATCTGAACAAATATCCGCAGGGCGAATATATGCACGAGGCCAACGTGGTGATTGACGAAATGCGGCAGAAACTGGAGGAGAAATCGTACCGGACGGCAAAACTGTACTTCAAACTTGGTGAGTATCAGTCGGCCACCATCACACTGAAAAACAGCCTCAAGGACTATCCCGACACCAAATACCGCGAGGAGCTGATGTATATGGTGGTGAAAGCCAACTTCCTGCTGGCCGAGAACAGCGTTGAGAACAAAAAGGCCGAGCGCTACCAGAGCACTGTGACGGAATACTACTCGTTTATCGACGAATTTCCTGAATCACAATATATTTCAGAGATAGAAACAATGTACAAACAGTCAGTTGACAAGATTAAAAACTTATAAAAATGGATTTCAAAAAAAGCACTGCCGCTGTAACAACCGTTACGCGCGACGTTAGACCAATCGAGAACAAAACAGGCAACCTGTACGAGAGCATCGTTGTGCTTTCGCGCCGTGCAAACCAAATCTCGGTTGAAATCAAAGAGGAACTGCAGAAGAAACTCGAGGAGTTTGCATCGTACACCGACAACCTTGAAGAGGTTTTCGAGAACCGCGAGCAGATTGAGATTTCGAAGTTCTACGAGGCTCTCCCGAAGCCGACTGCAATGGCCATCGATGAGTTTGTAAACGACAAGGTTTACTGGCGCAAACCTGAGAAGGAACTTGAATAGTGTCTTTATCGGGTAAGAACATATTACTTGGCGTGACGGGTGGAATTGCGGCATACAAGGCTGCAAATCTTACCCGTTTGCTTGTAAAAGAAGGCGCCAGCGTGAAGGTGGTGATGACGCCCGCGGCAAAGCAGTTTGTGGCGCCGCTCACGTTTGCCACGCTTTCGCAGAATCCCGTTCTCACAGAGTTTTTCAACCCCGAAAACGGCGACTGGCACAGCCACGTGAAGCTGGGGCTCTGGGCCGATGCGATGATTGTGGCGCCCGCAACAGCCAACACCATCGCGAAAATGGCCAACGGCATTGCCGATAATCTGCTCACCACAAGTTATTTATCGATGCGCGGCAAGGTGTTTGTGGCACCTGCGATGGACCTTGATATGTACGCCCATCCCGCCACGCAGCGAAACATCGCGACACTGAAAGCCACAGGCAACTTCATCATTGATGCCGAAGCGGGCGAACTGGCAAGCGGACTGAGCGGCAAAGGCCGTATGGCCGAACCCGAAACCATTGTCGGCGTGCTGGCGAACTATTTTGAGAGCGACCAACCGCTCAAAGGCCGCACGGTACTTGTCACTGCGGGTCCGACCTACGAAAAGATTGACCCTGTGCGGTTTATCGGCAACTACTCGTCGGGAAAGATGGGTTTTGCACTGGCCGAAGCGGCCGCCGATGCAGGCGCAAGCGTGATTCTGGTGAGCGGGCCTGTCAATTTGGCAACCGCCAACCCAAAAATCAAACGCATTGATGTGGAATCGGCGCAGCAGATGTTTGAAGTCTGCATCGCCAACTTTGCCAACTGCGACGCGGCAATTATGGCCGCCGCCGTGGCCGACTACCGCCCCGCCAACGTTGCAGGGCAGAAAATCAAGAAAAGCGACGCGCAGATGACCGTCACTCTTGAATCGACACCCGACATTGCCGCCACTTTGGGCAAGGCAAAACGCTCGGGGCAGGTGCTTGTGGGGTTCGCGCTCGAAACTGAAAACGGCCTGGCCAACGCCGCCGAAAAGTTGCGGAAGAAGAATCTGGACTTCATCGTGTTCAACAACGCAAACGAAGCGGGCGCTGGATTCTGCTGCGACACCAATCGCGTGACCATCATCAAAAACGATGGCCAACAGATTGATTATCAAAAGAAAGACAAACACGCGGTGGCACGCGACATTATTGCGCAACTGGTGCCGCTGCTCAACAACAAACAGCAATGAACCGACTGATGAAACGTGCATTTTTGATTGCGGCACTGTTTGTTGCAATATTCGCGCAAAGCGCTGCGGCTCAAGAACTTGAAATCAGAATCCAAGTGAGCCACTCGCAACTTCAGGGCGTTGACAACTCAAAGTACGAGAATATGCAAAAGGCTCTGAATGAGTTTGTTACCAATCAAATCTGGACCAACAACGTGTTCAAGACCGAAGAGCGCATCAAATGCAATATGTTGCTGAACATCACCAAAGAGGTTTACAGCGATGAGTTTCAGGGCACTCTGCAGGTGGTTTCGAGCCGCCCCGTGTATGGCACTGGCTACGACAGCCCGATGCTGAACATTCTCGACAAAAACATTCAATTCAAATATGCCGACGGTGAGACGCTGATTTTCAACGAGAACAGCCACGACGAACTGACGTCGCTCATCGCCTACTACGTTTACATCATCATCGGCTTCGACTACGACTCGTTCGGCAAGATGGGCGGCACGCCTTATTTTGAGAAGGCGCAGAAGATTGTGAACAACGCGCAAGGCTCGAACTACGCTGGCTGGAAGTCGTTTGAGACCAACAAACGCAACCGCTACTGGCTGGCCGAAAACCTGATGAACTCGATTTACGCGCCCATCCGCGAGTATATTTATAAGTATCACCGACTTGGGCTCGACCTGATGGGCACGCGCCTTGCCGACGGCTGCGCATCGATTGCCGAAGGAATGAACGACCTGCTGAAGGTTCACCGTCAGAAGTCCGATTCGTACCTGATGTCGATTTTCTTCGACGCCAAAGCCGATGAAATTGTCAACATCTTCTCGAACTCGTCGGACCAGGCGCAGCAGAACAAAGTGTACAATTTTCTGAAAGAGATTGACGCTTCGAACCTGTCGAAATACGACAAAATCAAAAAGAAATAATCTGATAACCACCCGATTATGTGGATTGCCGACCGTTGGAAAGATTATCAAGTGATTGACAGTTCTTGTGGCGAAAAACTTGAACGCTGGGACAAATACACGCTTGTCCGCCCCGACCCGCAGGTGATTTGGAACACGCCGAAAACCGAAAAAGGCTGGACGCGGATGAATGGCCACTACCATCGCAGCAAGAGCGGCGGCGGCGAGTGGGAATTCTTCAATCTGCCCAACGAGTGGACCATCCGCTACCCGCTGATTATTGGCAAAACGCTGACTTTCAGGCTTAAACCATTCAGTTTCAAGCACACGGGCGTTTTCCCGGAACAGGCTGTGAACTGGGACTGGTTCTCGCAGATAATTGCCACGGCAAAGCAGCAAAATCCCGACCGCAAAATCAGTGTGCTGAATATGTTCGCCTACACAGGCGGCGCAACCATTGCGGCAGCGGCGGCTGGGGCACACGTCACGCACGTTGATGCGGCAAAGGGTATGGTGGCCTGGGCTCGCGAGAATGCGGCGGTGTCGGGATTGGCCGAAGCGCCCATCCGCTGGATTGTGGATGACTGCGTGAAATTTGTTGAGCGCGAAATCCGCCGTGGCAGCCGCTACGACGCCATTATTATGGACCCGCCTTCGTATGGCCGCGGCCCGAAAGGCGAAATCTGGAAGATTGAAGACAATGTTTTTCCGCTCATCCAACTCTGCTCGCAATTGCTGAGCGATGCGCCGATTTTCTTCTTAATCAATTCATACACAACAGGTTTACAGCCAGCAGTGCTGTCGTATATGCTGAGTACGGCGCTTAAACGCTTTGGCGGCAATGTTGCGGCAAGCGAAGTTGGTCTGCCCGTGACTTCGAACGGCTTGGTGCTGCCCTGCGGCGCGAGCGGAAGGTGGTGGAAGGATTGAAGGATTGAAGTCCCGATAGCTATCGGGATGAAGGATTGAAGTCCCGATAACTATCGGGATGAAGGATTGAATAACTGAAATAATTCACGCATTCAACAAATTGCACAAGTTCAAAGTGAGCGATTACTCTCTGCAAGAAATGACCATATCAAGGTGCAGTCTTTCAGACTGAAAATCGGGGGCGACTACTGCCGTAGGTTACGCTTCGCTCACCTACGGTTATGTAAATATTGTCTTTCAGACAAATACAAAACAAGCATAATTCAGTTGTTTGTCAGACTATCGCCATATTCTAACTCTCAATAGTTAAACCCGTTAAACAGCGAAGCCCCCGATAGCTATCGGGATAAACTTTAAACTAAACTTTCTAAACCTTCTAAACAGCGAAGCGACTAAACTTCTACCCTTTCACCTTCAAATAATCCCTGCTTCAATCAGCTGCACAATCTCTTCAATATAAATATCTTCCAGTTCAGGGTCGTACTCGCTTTTCAGGTTTTCGCCAAACAGTCGGGCAACGCCCTGCCAAAAGAACGCCGAGAATGAGCCGCGATATTCCTTGACAAGTTCGTAAGCTGTGTTATTTATCTCGCGGTCAACAAGTTTGAGCAGAATGCGGCCTTGCGAGATGGTGAGCGCCCGCAGGTCTTTCTCATACTTCTTGAACATCTGCTTCTCGTACTCTTTAATGTAGCGTTCGCGCTCGCGTTTGCCTTCAACGCCAACAAGTTGCGAGTTCATATTTGCAAGCTCGTCGCGGGCGGCCACGGCAAACGGATAGGCCTTTTTCACGTTCCGCACCAAACGGTCGTACTTTATTTGCTGGCGGCGTTTGCTGAATCGGCGCACCGTCACGGTTTTTATGTTGACATTGGGTATGGTGTCGCCGTTTTCATCGATAAAAAACGGCAGCGCCACAGGCTCGGGATTGGCGTTTTGGGCTCTAACCGCAAGGCCTGCCGACAGCAGCAATGCACACAATATGGTACGTTTCAAAAACATAGCCATAAAGGTAATAACTGTTTTTTAGGGATAACTTATCGGAATCGCCATTTTTTATGCACATTCCGATAAACTATCAACCGATAAGTTATCGAAATCCGCATTTTATACACACTTTCCGACAGGTTATCGGAACAAAAAGATGTTACTGCCGTTCTTCTTGGCAGTCTTGGAGTTGACCATCGTCACCAGCATCTGCATCTTGGGCCGCAGATTATCGATTATGTGAAGGCTTGGTTCAGCAGCGAGAACAACAAATCATCGCGCTGAAAGCGCAATTCACACATAGCCCAACGCAGAGTGAGCGAAGCGAACGGCACGTTGGGTAATTCGAACCCCCGCCACGGCGCACTGAAAGCGCAACTCATAAAACGTTTTTTATGCTTTGCCCCTATAGGGCGCCAACGTCACAATGCAATGCTACCCAAGGCGGCACTTAGCTTGCCTTGGGCTATGAAATCGTGTGCTTTCAGCACGTTTTGGGGGACGCTAACTAAATGAACCCGAATTTATCCAAACTAGAGATTTTGGGTTGTTTTGGATAAGTTTGGTTAGAGATTAAACTTTGTACAATTTTGGTTGAAATTTTCGAAAAATTTCCGCCCGCCCGGGCGCAGAACAAATATCCAATATCCGTCTGAAAGACGGCATCTGCATAACCGGCCGCAAGCGTAGCGCAGCCGCCGGCATAACCGCCCTACAAGCATAACACTCTGAAAGAGTGGACCTTAAAGCATAATTATTCAGACAAATATTTGAAAAAAGATTTTTACAAATTCATTCGCTTTTTGGCAATGCGGTTGCGCTTGTTGCGGAGACTGTCTTTCTCTAAATTAAACATTACGCACAACTCGTGGTCCTGCTTTTTCATAAAATCGCTGACCAACAGGAACAGCTTTTGCTGTTCATTTAAGCCGTTGTAGTCCGAATCAAGAGAGAGAATAAATTCGGGACTGATGGTAGAAACATAATCGAACAGACAGAACAGGTCGTTGTCGGTCCAGTTGATTGGTGATTCGCAACGGGCAAGGCTGTCGAACAAATCGTGTCCGCGTCGAAGATTTTTCTGCATTTCCGCTTTCAGTTTCTCCGATTGGCTTTTTAGTGCTGACAGTTCAGAGGTTTTTCTTTTCTTATCGGTTTCTAAATCGGATATGCGTTTTTCCATCAGAGTCAGAGAGTTTTTCGATTTCGCATAGTTTAGCTCCAATTCCATTTTTTTGTTTTCGATTCGCTTGATGCGGATGCGTGACAGAAAAACAAGAACTGCAACTGCCATTGCAACAATAAGAATTGTTATGATAGTACGGCTGCGAACTCGTTGCCGATATAAATTCAAGTCGTATTTGCGACCTAACTCATCGGCCTTATTTTTCAGGCGCTTTTCGTAGTACCGTACCATAGCTTCCGATTTTTCTTTTTGAGTATCACAATATTCTTCAAAATCGTGATTCTGGTAGTTGTATTCAAGTTTGGCATCAAGCACCCCTATTTTTAATTCGTCCCAAGGCATTTGCAGGACTTCAGTCCATAATTTTTTTGCCTTTTGTGTTTGGCCATTATTCACATACACGTCTGATAACAGTTTATATGATTGAGGGAGTGCCTCAAATTCGATCGATTTTTTAAGATAATCTTCGGCTTTCTGATAATCTGATTCAGAGTATGCACTGCCTAATCCATAATAAAGAAAAGCTTTATAATAAGGTTCAAGCAAGTCAACAAGTTTCTCGCATTCGTGGATACACCAAGCCGCGCTGTCTTTTTGGCCAGTACGGTCGTAACTGACCGAAAGGTTAAGAAGCGCGTATGCTTCGAATTTCTTATTGCTGATTTCTTTTGAACAATTGTATTCTTTACGCGCATACTCAAGAGATAACGGAAACTCGTCCGAATCTCCATAAAAAACTGTCAATCCGGCATAAATGCGTTTTATTAATTTTTTGTTTTTGATTTTATCTATAAGACTTTCCGCATTTTTCAAATCGTTAAGAACGGATTCGCTATTATCGGCGAAAAACAATAGCGCGCGTATGTAGTAGGCTGCGGCAAGGTGCTCTTTGTCATTGGAATGCAGATAGTAATTCAGACTTATATTTATCAAAGAATCATTCCGCCGCATTCCATCGCAACGGTACTGAACTTCAGCTTTCAGTAAATTGTAGAAAGCCGTAAGTTGAGCCGTGTTAATGTTCGCAACATCAATTTTGTTAAGCTGTTTTTCGGCAGACGCATAATCAAAATCGTACGACAGGGCTTCTGCTTGCTCTAATTTCTTCAAAGTTTCACCATCGTGTTTGCACGAAATGGCAGCCAACATTAAAGCAACAACTGAAAATGTGAAAAATCTTGCCATTTGCTTTGTTTTATGATGGCAAAGTAAGCAAAAAACAATCCCGTTTCGAGTGTTTTTTTGTGCAAAAATGGATGTCGTTTTCAACAAAAACGAATCAATTTGGGGGGTGTGCAGAATGCCATATCGTTTATTATCAATAGTATGAATATTTACAACTGATTCGCTTGGTTTGTATATGTTTTTTTTCGGGTTAAAATTTGTGCCAGTCAAAACAACACAAAAAAATATATTCGATATGAACAAGAAATTTTTATTGGTAATTGGAATGTTTATGATGCCATGTGCAATAGTTGACGCACAAAATGAAGGAGGAGAAATACCATTTTGGCATCCTACGCTTCCTCATGCTACTCAAAAAAGCAAAGGACTATGTAATACTCGTGTAATTACATCTTACAACGCAACATCAACCGCATTGTCAGTGAAATTCCCATCTAACGGGCCAGGCGGCAAAGTTGAAATCTACCGCAACGGGGCAAAGGTGGTTGGCACCGCCGCTCCGGCAGGCGCAAGCCTCAGCTTTGTGCTGCGCAATTATGGCAAGGGTGACTATACAGTTATTGTAAGCCAGGGAAACACGGTGGTTTACAACAATAGTGTTGTGGTGAAATAAAAGTATAAACTATTATCCAACAAGTGATTATATAACTAATTCGTACAACTAAAAAATGAGTAAATTATGAATTTAAAAAGTTTAATTTTGAAGCCAATAGGAGCGTTGTGCTTCTTAACAGTAATCTCTTGCAACGATAATGTTACAAGTGACATTGAGGACATCGAAGAATCATTAACAGAAGATGTGGAAACATTAGCAGACGGAACGGTTTTCCCGAAAGAATCAGTTGCTGAAATAGCGGCACGCATAGATAGAGAAATGTCGGGAATTCGAACCATTAGAAAAACCGCTGCGCAGTCATCTTCAATACCTCATTATGTGGGTGTTATTTCAGCAACAGGAAAATGTCCGTACGGTGTTGGGGAAATCAGATATTATATGGATTGTCAGGATAATGAGAAACTTAAATTTGATAAGAATGACACAGAGTATCAATATAATGATCCAGGCTGCTACAAGTCTAAGGGATTAGACATTAATAGTAAGGGAAATGTGACTTGGGTTGTATGCATAGTCGATGCTAACGAATTCAAATTTCGAAGGATGAAATATGGTTATGCCATATTTGATTTGTCACATACACAATATTTGAATGGTGCAGCAGAAGTTCTTGTTCATTCTGATGATGAAGATAACAATAATGCCAATGAATATTTATGTAGTTCTTATGGATTTGTCAGAAATGAAAGTTCCCCCTATTGGCCATCACAACCAAAAGACAAAAAAGATTTAAGGAATACTGAGTTCTGGCTCTATTATTTTGCTCCTGACCCAAATTCAGGATACAAACTTCCTAATTTGGGCTTTGAATACGACGTATTTGGAAATTTCGATTGTTGTAGTTACAAAAAACAAAACATTTTGATTACTGATTCGGAAGACCATAAATGTAATAATTATTGGGCCCTTTGCCAACAGGGAAGCAATAAAAAAACGGAGAATCAATTGGGTGAGAATTACTTATTTGGCTCTAATGGTAAAATACTAAAAAACCATAACAGCCACTTCTATTTTGCAATACAATCATCTCGTTATTACAGGGAGGATATAAAATGAATTACAAATCACTTGTTTGGATAATAGTTTTTTCGTGTTCGCTAATTAGTGCTTGCACAGAAGAATTTGATTTGGAATTAAAGGGTGAGCCCAAACTAGTAATTGAAATGCAAATAACCAACACTCCGCCACCATATTACATACAACTGACAAAAAGCAAATTGAATTTCAGGAGTTTTCCTCCCGAACATTTTTGGGGTGGTAAAGAAACTTGGGAAAAAAGGGATTATGAAATGGTATGCGATGCCCGGGTAATAGTATCGGATGGTGATGTGATAGACACTCTTACATTGTGTCCCGATTCTGTTTGGCGATATAATGAATATGTTGAGCACTATGAATGGTATTATTATGGTTTTCAAGGCCGCAATGGATTTTATCAGACAACGAAAATTGAGGGAATACCAGGACACACCTATCATTTGAGAGTTGAGTGGCAAGATAAGGTTTATACTGCCGAGTGCACAATGCCCAAAGCTGTCGAAATAGATTCTATTACTTGCTTCCGTGCAGCTGACAAATTTAAAGATGGAATAGACGGGGGCTATATTCCATACTTATGGTTTCACGACGACCCGACAACAGCAAACTACTATTTGTTTGAGTGTGATGGAATAGGCAGAGCGTGGAAAATGAGCGCAATGAGCGATGAACGGCTAAACTCTGAAGACATATGTGGAATTGACGCGTTTGCAGGCGAAGCCCCTGATGGTTTCAATCGAAATACAATTGTTACCGGTGGCACAAATACGAGTAAGGAATGGGGGTATGACAAAGTTTCCCTATATTCTGTAACTAAAGAAATTTATGATTATTACAACTCACTGATTAATCAAATCCGCTACGATGGCGGTGTTCACACACCATCGCCCGCATCGGCCCCGACCAACATCAAAGGCGGAGCTTTGGGTGTTTTCAATGCGGCATCGGTGGACTGGAGATATTTTTACTAAGAATACCAAATGAAAAAAAAACTATACTTTTTCTGTATGGCAGTGGCAATTGCTTCGTGCTCATCAGAAAACAAGCAGGTTGTGGCCACAGTGGACGGCAAGCCTGTTACAATGCAGCAGATTGACGCCTTGGCGCGTGACCAGCTTTTCAGTTTGCTTGAGAACATCTATTCAATTCGCCGCAACGTGCTCGATGAATATATTAACCAAACGGTTATCAACATTGAGGCAGAGCGGGCGGGGCAGTCGTACACTGCATTTGTTGAGGCGAATGTGATGTCGAAGATAACCGACAGCCTTATCGACAGCCGGATAGCCTCACTCCACGGCTATGTGCCCGACCGCAACTATTTTGGCCGCAGCTACGATTGCTCAACCCCCGCCGGCCGCGCCTACCTGGTTGAGGGCATCCGCATTGATATGATGAACCAGCTGGCCGACTCGCTGCGCCAGCGGCACAATATTGAAATCACATTGCGCTCGCCCGAGCCAATGCGCCCCAAGGCCGATTTGTCGGAGCTGAAAATCTGCTACAAGGGCAACCTGAAAACCGACAAGAGCATTGTGCTTGTAGGCAGCTACGCCTGCGATGGCTGCAAGGCGGCAATGCCATTGTTTAACGAGCTTTTCGAGCTCTACGGTGAAAAACTTAAGTTTGGTTTTTGCTTTTACGAGGGAGTGCCGTCGGTGGCGTCGCTTGCCGCCAAGGCCGCCGAAAGGCAGGACGCGTTCTGGGCGATGCACAACGCGCTTATGGCTGCCGAAACCGAAGTTGACACAGCTTTTGCACTGCAATGCGCGCAAACCTTGAACCTCGACACCGAGACGTTTGCCGCCGACATTGCCCAGCCCGGGTTGGCAGCCGAGGTGGCCGGAAACATTCAGACTATCAACAACAGCAACATAACCGAAGAACCGACATTTGTAATCGGCGGCAGAGTTTTCTATGCGCCTTTCGACATTGAAACAATAAAAACAAATATTGAAAGGAACCTTCTGAAATGAAAAAACTAATTCTTACACTGATGGTTGCGGCCTTTGCGGCAACCTCTTTCGCGCAAAAAGCCACAATCCACGGCACAATTACCGATGCCGAAAGCGGCGAGACAATGATTTCGGCTACCGTATATTGCCCTGAGTTGGGAATTGGCACGGCCACAAACAGCTATGGTTTCTACTCGCTCACTCTGCCCAAAGGCCGCCACACGGTTGTGGCCTCCTATCTGGGTTACGACAACATCAGCAAAGAGATTGATGTTGAAAAAGATACACGCCTCGACATTAAACTGCGCGAGGCGCGGAACGAGATTGGCGAGGTGGTGGTTACGGGCGAGAAGAACGTGCGCGAGATGAGCACCACCAGCATTGCCCAGCTGCAGCCGCGGCGCATAGCAATGGTGACATCGGCCCTGGGCGAGCCCGACCTGCTGAAAACCCTCCAGCTGATGCCCGGCATCCAGGCTGTGAACGAGGGAGCATCGAACCTTTACGTGCGCGGCGGCTCCTACGACCAGAACCTTTTCCTGCTCGATGAGGCGCCAGTCTATAACCCCACTCACGCTTTGGGTTTCTTCTCAACCTTCAACACTGATATTCTGAAAAATATAACAGTCTATAAAGGCGTTTATCCGGCGCAGTTCGGCGGGCGGCTCTCGTCGGTTGTCGATATTGCAATGCGCGAGGGTGATATGAACCAGTTTCACGCCACGGCAAACATCGGTCTCACCGCCAGCGGCCTGACGCTCGAAGGCCCAATCGCCAAAGGCAAGGCGTCGTTCATTGTGTCGGGGCGCGGAAGTTATGTCGGCCTCTATCTGAAAGCCATCGACAATACCGACGACAAAATCAACTTCTACGACCTCAACGCCAAGCTGAACTGGAACATCGACAGCAGCAACCACGTCTATTTGAGCGCCTACACGGGTTCCGATGAGTTTCTGTGCTTCGCCCTCAACAACAAGAACCACTTGGAGTGGGGCAACACCACCGGCACGCTGCGCTGGAACCATATTTTCAACGCCAAACTATTCTCGAACCTCACGCTCTACGGCAGTCAGTACAACTATAAATACTCCATTTGGGAGGATGTGCGCCGTTTCGACTGGACGGCCCGCATTCGCGAGATGGGGCTGAAATACGATTTCACATATCACTACGGCCGTGGCAGCAATCTGAAATACGGCGTGGCGGCCATCTACCATCACTTTGAGCCGGGCCGCGTGGCGCCGCAGGATTCGCTGTCGATAACCCGCGAGTATGAGCTTAACCATAAGCGCGCCGTTGAGCTTGTCGGCTACATTGGCAACGACCACCGCCTCGCCGACGCTCTTACCGTGAACTACGGAGTACGCTTGTCGTCGTTCTCGAACATTGGCCCCGACACAACTTACAACTACTATTCCGACGGCACGGTGCGCGACAGTGCCACATTCGGCCGCGGCCAGATTGTGAAAACTTACGGCGGCGTGGAGCCACGATTCTCGCTCAAATACGATATTGGTCAGTATCAGTCGGTTAAACTGTCGTACGCCTTCACAAAGCAGTATATGCACTTGTTGAGCAACTCAACGGTTGGTCTGCCAACCGATGTGTGGGTTTCTCCCGACGAGCATCTGAAGCCTCAGGAGTCGCACCAGATTGTGGCCGGATACTACCATCGGCTTGAGGAGTCGGGAGTTGAACTGTCGGCCGAAGTTTACTACAAGACGATGAACAATTTGGTTGATTATAAGGATAATGCCAATATTTTTATGAACAAGCACCTTGCCACACAGTTGCTTCACGGCAAGGGCTACAGCTACGGCATCGAGCTGCTTGCCGAGCGCAAGAGCGGACGGCTCACCGGCTGGATTGGCTACACACTGGCCAAAACGCAGTACAAAATCGACGGCGTGAACCAGAACCGTTACTACTCACCGCGCTACGACATCCGCCACAATCTGTCGCTCACAGGCAGTTACGAGCTTACTCGTGCCTGGACAATTTCGTCAACCTTCAAACTCACATCGGGTGGCTTTGTCACCATCCCCGACCAGATTTACGAGTTCAACGGCTGCGCATTCTTCGACTATTCGGGTCGCAACAACTACGCGTTGCCCGCATACCACCGCCTCGACTTGTCGGCCATCTATCGCAACCCCAAGAACGACACCCGCAAGTACGACAGCCAGTGGATGTTCTCACTCTACAACGTCTATGGCCGCAAAAACATCTACTCGCTTTATGTAAAACAGAGTATGGAAATCACCGAGTCACACGCCTACAAGATGTACCTCTACCGCATTGTGCCGACAATCTCGTATAAGATTAAGTTTTAGTTGAATAATAGTTGATTGGGAAATCCGCAGGTGACTAAAAAATGTTGCCTGCGGATTTTTTGTTTGCCTCTTTTGAATCAAATAATCGGCATTACATTTCCTTAATGATTCCTTAATGATGGCTTAATGATAAGAATGTTTTTGTTCGGTCATTTGTGGCGATTTTGTTCGGTTATCTGTGAAATGAGTTTGCCGACGGCACAAAAAAAGCCCGACCAAAACGGCCGGGCAATTCTAATTATAGAGTTAAAAAAACTAAATCATATTGCTCTTCAACTCAAGTTGCTTCACAACAGAGTAGCCTTCGCTATATTGCCGAAGCAGTGCGTATGCGCCATCTTTATCACCAGTAAACAACTTATCCATAAAATCATTCATAGTATCCTCCGGCATAACCCACATTGCAATTATTGCCAATTTCTCTTCCTCCGGCATTTCAACATAGAACTCGAGAGTCTTGGTTGATGAAACAAAACCGCCGTTGCATTTTACAGAGCTGCCATCTTTCGATTTCAGCTCATAACCGTTGAATCCGTTCAATGTGCGGGTAACTTGCTCACCGGTCTCCTCGTCGGTCTCGGTGACTGACATATTCTTAACATCGAAAGTGAAACCGTCCGATGCCTCGGCAATTTTAACAAGGTTGATAACCTCGCCATCAGCAGTCAGTTTCAGGCCGTCGCCATCAAGCTCAGCCTTTCCCACCGACGGCACCTCGCCATCAAATTCGTTATTATCAAGTTCTGTAAGCGTCTTTCCATCATACAAATACAGAGTTGCTGAAACAGTGTAGTCGCCAACAGCCTGCTCACGGACATCAACACTCTTGTTGTTGCCGCCATTGTAACACAAGTTGAGACTAATCATTGCTGCTGCAAACAGTGCCATCGAAAAAAATAACCTCTTCATAAATTTTTGTTTTAGATTGTTGATTAAAAAATTTCTTGCCTCGTTCTTTTTTTGTTCTTTCAATTTTACAAACAAGTGCCATTTACGTGGTTCTCGTAATTTGGTTGCAAAAACTTGCATAAAATTTCATTTTTAGTCGAAACACAAAAAAATCAATCAATTGCACCAAAAACGATAACACCTTATTATATTCGCACGCTTTTTAAAAGAACAATTGTTAAACACTTAATAAGTATATGATTATGAATTTCAAAACTTTAATTCTTACCGGCGTGGTAGCCGCAACAATGGTTTCGTGCGGCACATCGTACAAATCGCAAACTAAAATTGAAACAAGAGCCGACTCTGTAGCCTACCTGATGGGCGCAACCGACGGCCAACGTCAGAAACAAACCTACGAGCACTTCGGCCTCGACACTCTGCTCGATTTCGACACTTATTTCGAGGCTCTCTACAGAGCCAGCAACGAGCTTTCGCTGAAATACACTCTCGACTCGGCGGGCCAAATTACTTTGAACCGGTTCATCAACCTCATTCAGGTTTACTCAAACAGGGTTCAGTCCGACACCACCGGCGACGTTCCGGGGCTGACATTCGCCAAAAGCTACACCGACTCGGTCAGCTATCTGCTTGGAGCCGCTGACGGCACCAGCTTCAGAGAGGGTTACGCAAAGTCGGGTTTAGACTCTATCGGCATCAAATTCAACTTCTACTACGAGGGCTTCCGCGAGGCAAACCAAGAGTCGGAGCCCCGCATCAACGTTGAGAAATACGGCAATATGATTAACGAATATTTTGCCGAAATCCGCGAGAAGGAGCTGATGGAACGCTTTGGCGCCAACAAGCGCGAGGGCGAGGAATTCCTGGCAAAGAACAAGGCCAGCGAGGATGTCATCACCACCGCTTCGGGTCTGCAATACACCATTCTTAAAGAGGGCAAAGGCCCGAAACCTGCATTATTCGATCGCGTGAAAGTTCACTACACCGGCACTCTGCTCGACGGCACTGTTTTCGACAGCAGTGTTGAGCGCGGCGAACCGGCTGTGTTTGGCGTTGGCCAGGTAATTCAGGGCTGGGTTGAGGCTCTGCAGCTGATGCCTGTCGGCTCGAAATGGAAACTCTTTATTCCGCAGGAACTTGCATACGGCGAGAATGGCGCAGGACAAATCAAACCTTACAGCGTGCTGATTTTCGAAGTTGAGCTGCTTGAGATTGTAAAATAAATCGCTCACTCTCACCGCTTTGCAATGATGAATTTCGACGGAAAGACATTCTGGATAACAGGCGCGTCGTCGGGCATTGGCGAAGGTGTGGCCTACGAGTTGGCCAAACACCGCACCCGGCTGATTTTGTCGGGGCGGAACCAAGAAGCCCTTGCCCGCGTTGCCGACCGCTGCCAGACACTTGGCGCCGCCACCCGCATCGAAGCCTTCGACCTGACCGACTACGAGCGTATGCAGGCCGCTGTTGACAGCGTACTTGCCGATGGTGTCAAAATCGATGGTCTGATGAACTTTGGCGGCATCAGCCAACGGTCGCTGGCCGTGGAAACGCCCATCGAAATTGACCGCAAAGTGATGGAAATCAACTTTTTCGGCACCATAGCCATAACCAAGGCACTTCTGCCGCATATGATTGCGAACGGCGGCGGCTTGATTGTGGTAACCTCAAGTGTGGTAGGCAAATACGGCATCACATTCCGCTCGGCCTACTCTGCGTCGAAACACGCTCTACACGGCTTTTTCGAGAGCCTGCGAGCCGAAACCGCTGGCAAAAACATCCAAATCACGATTCTTGAACCAGGCCGCATTGCCACAAACGTGTCGCTGAACGCCATCACAAAAACCGGCGAGAAATACGGCATTATGGACAAGGGCCAGGCGGCAGGAATGTCGGCCGAAGAGTCGGCACGGATTATTCTGCGGGCTGTGCGCCGCGGCAAAAAGGAAGTGCTCTACGGCGGCAAGGCCACTCTGCTGGTCCACATCCGCAAGTGGCTGCCGGGACTGTTCTATTTCCTGGCATCAAGAGTTGATTCAACAAAATAGTGATAAATGACAAGACCGTAGAGACGCGGCGCGCCACGTCTCTACTAATCAATTCAACGATTAACCGATTAAACAAAAAAGATATGGCACATCAAATTAACGGTATTCAGCAGATGGGCGTCGGTGTTCCGAACGTTCTGGAAGGCTGGGAATGGTACAACAAGAATTTCGGAATGGACGTGAAGGTGTTCGACGAAGCCGCTGTGGCAAAACTGATGTTGCCGCACACTGGCGGAAAAGAGCGCGAGCGCCGCGCAATCTTCGCCCTGAATATGCAGGGCGGCGGCGGTTTCGAGATTTGGCAGCACACTGGCAAAACGCCCGAGATGCCAAAATTCGAAATACAGATTGGCGACCTTGGCGTCTGCATTGCAAAGATGAAGACCACCGACATCCACAAAGCATATAACACCTTCAGCAGCAAAGGCTTGGACCTTCTGACATCGGTTGAGAAAGACCCCGCAGGAACCGAGCACTTCTATATGAAGGACCTGTACGGCAATCTTTGGGAATTTGTGCAGGAATCGTCGATTTTCACAAGCACAAAGGCTGTGAATGGCGGCGTTTTCGGCGGCGTTGTTGGTGTTAAGAACATCGACGAAAGTCTGCCCGTTTACCGCGACATTCTGGGCTACGACAAAGTGGTTTACGACAAGGAAGACGTGTTTGCCGACTGGGGCGGCGTTCCGGGCAGTGGCAACCGCTACCGCCGTATGCTGCTTGCGCAGACGAGCGAGGGCCACGGCGCTTTCTCGCCGGTGTTTGGCAAGTCGCAGATTGAGCTGGTGCAGGTTCTCGACCGCGAGCCGAAAGGCATTTTCGACGGCCGTATCTGGGGCGACCCGGGCTACATTCAAATCTGCTACGACATTGCCAATATGGACGACCTGCGCGAGTTCGTGAAGTCGAAAGGCTTCCCGTTCACCGTTGACAGCACGCGCGCCGGCAACACCTTCGATATGGGTGAGGCCGCCGGTAGTTTCGCCTACATTCAGGCACCCGAAGGCACGCTCATCGAGTTCGTTGAGACTCACAAAGTGCCGATTGTCAAGAAGTTGGGCTTGGTTATCGACCTGCACAAGCGCGGTATGGACAAGCCGCTTCCGCGATGGCTGCTCAAAATGTTCGCTCTGAAGAGAGTAAAATTCTAATTGGCAGAAATATAAAACCGCAATCCGCGTCTGATTGATTTTCGGACGCGGATTTTTTTTGCAAATATGCGCCAGACGGTAGGGTTGCAGCCCCGAAGATTGTCTTATAAGTGTCGACATTCCAATTCAAATGGCACACTCAATGCTAAAATATTACAAAACAATTGTTTGCCTTTCCGCTTTTATGCTTGCAGCGATTGGCGGATTTGCAAACACCGGCAACGAAAAAGCCATAAAGGCTGTGTTTGATGGCATTGAGCTTCCTGATTTTGCTGACGCTTCCGCGGAAACGCACAACTGCTTGATGTTCAGCAATGCGGACTTCAGAATCTGCACCGAACCGGTAAAACTGCACTTCAGCGCCGACGCCGACATCCGCGACAGCGAACCGAAAGAACAGAACGCACCCGCCTGCGCGCAATTCGCCTTGAGCGTACCAACAATTTCAAACGCGGTGCGCGAACGGAAACAACTTGCCGAATCGCAACGGAACGACCTTGAATCGTCGTTTGTTGACGACGGCAAAAAACATCGCGACGGCGAAAAAATCAAAAACGCTTCAATGCTTCTTTTGGGCGGACTTCTCTATTTCACATTAGGCGAGCTGATTGGCGACAATGATGACAACGGCATATACGATTTGTATGAGCAATAGATGATTACCGCCTTTCCAATGCATCCTTTTCACGCATAAACTCATCGGCAATATAAAGGTCGCCATAGAGATAAAGCCCCGTTGATTTGTCGTGCAAGGCTGTGCAAGTTTGGCTTTCGTAGAATAGCTGCAAGGCCTGAACCGGCTCAATATTCATACGTTTAGCCAATTCAACCGAAATGGCGCCAATGCGGTTGCTCATAATTATTTCCTGCACAACAGGTGATTTTGCCGGGTCAATACAGTTCTTCTGTTCCATTGAAAACCAAATATTTATCCGTCATTTCCTGATTAAGCAAGCAAATCTGATTATTGGGTTGGTGTTCGGCCAAACGGCGCAAAGCGGTATCAACATCCATCAACCCTGACATATAAAGATTTACGGTGTCCACAACCCGGTCGTTGGCAACACCGCCTTCAATATAATCGAACATTTCGGCCACGGACTTCCCTTGTCGGCTCGCAACAATAAATTCGAGCCAATTACTATCATAAGCATCAAAAACTCTGCACTTTGCGTTTTTTAAGATGGCTTCGCGGTCTAAGGAGTAAATGTTCAATATTGGTTTTGATTTTCTACGGTCGGCCACTTGAGCCGCCCAAGCTGCGGCTTGCTCTCTGATGGCTGTAACATAAAATCCTTGCCCGAAGTCTAAATTCAATCGACCGAGTTTACAATCGGGGCACTTAACCACTTCTGTTCCACCGTGATATACAATTATTCCGCTCATTTGCGTTTTTCCCAATTACTCAAACATTCAGCCATTTCAACCGCAAGATTTTCGCGGCTTTCGCTGTGAAGCGTCTCATAATGCGGCACAATATAGTCGGTTATCAGGCCAACGCGCTTCATACGCTGATAAACATCACGATAAGAAGTGTTCAGAAAGCGGGCTGTGGTCTCAATACAAGTAGCCACAAAAGCCATAACAACTTGATTTCGTGAAATTTCAATCATTTTTTCCATATCTGTGCCATCTTATCGTTGTAAAAGTAACAAACTTTATTGTTTTGTTGGCTTGCACCCGAAAAATTCACTTTTCAAAAAAGATTTTCCGTTCTATCCACGAAAATCGTGCCGAAATCATCCGAAAAAAAAATCCCCAACCCACCTTTATTCCGTTAACTTTGCGCAACAATAAACAAGGTCCGGCCTTGGCGGGACGCAATTTTGTGAGCAATGGATATTCAGATAGAACTGCTGCTTTTGGTGGTTTCGATATTGTTTTTTGTGAGCATTCTGGTGGGGAAAGCCAGCAGCAAGTTCGGCGTGCCCATTCTTCTTCTGTTTCTGGGCGTGGGAATGCTCTTTGGCAGCGACGGTCTGGGAATCAAGTTCGACAACTACAATCTGGCGCAGACCATTGGCACCGTAACTCTCTGTATCATATTATTTTCGGGCGGAATGGACACCAAAATCAACGACATTCGGCCCGTTATTGCGCCGGGAATTGTGCTGGCCACCGTCGGGGTGCTGCTCACGGCCATTCTCACGGGTTTTGCCGCGTGGCTGATTCTGGGGCTCACAATGAAATCGGTGGGCATTGGCGTGCTTACCGCGATGTTGCTGGCCGCCACAATATCGTCAACCGACTCAGCGTCAGTGTTTTCCATTCTGCGCTCGAAGGGGCTTCTGCTGAAACACAACCTGCGCCCCACGCTCGAACTCGAGAGCGGCAGCAACGACCCGATGGCTTACGTGCTGACAATCACGCTGATAGGCTTGATAAATTCCGACGCCGAACCGTCGTACCTGATGGCTTTTGTGTCGGTGCTGATGCAACTGGTGATTGGCGGCGCCGTTGGATACCTGCTTGGTTCTCTGTTGGTTATCGTTATCAACCGGCTAAAAATGGAAAACGCCACGCTCTACCCCATTCTGGTGCTCACGTTCTGCATTTTCATTTTCTCGTCCACCTACTACCTTAACGGCAACAGCTATCTGGCTGTGTATGTGGGCGGTTTGGTCATTGGCAACTCGCGGTTTGTGCACAAGCGCTCAACGTCGAACTTCTTCGACGGCCTTTCGTGGCTGAGCCAGCTCTGCCTGTTCCTGACGCTCGGCTTGCTTGTCAATCCGTCTGAATTAGAGCCGATTATCGTTCCCGGACTGCTTGTCAGTGTGGCAATGATGTTCGTTACGCGGCCCGTCAGCGTTTTTCTGTCGCTGATGCCATTCCGCAAATTCCAGTTCCGCGACAAGGTTTTCGTGTCGTGGGTTGGTTTGCGCGGCGCGGTGCCAATCATTTTCGCCATTCTCACTCTGGCCAACGATGTGCCGCACGCCCGCCTGATTTTCAATCTGGTATTCTTCTGCACGCTGGTGTCGCTCATTCTGCAAGGCACCACGCTGCCGTTTGTGGCAAAGCGGCTCAAGGTGGCCGAAAAGCCTGACAACACACTCAAACCCAAGAATTTCGACATTGATTTTCCCGAAGAGATTAAATCGGCAACGTCCGAAATCCTGCTAACCGACAGCATTTTAAGCAACGGCTCGCGCCTGATGGATTTGGGTATGCCCGAAAAAACGCTGGTGATTATGGTCCGCCGTGGCGACACATTCTTTGTGCCCACCGGCAGCACCCAACTGATGGCCGGCGATAAGTTGCTGGTTATCACCGATAACAACGAAGCACTTGAAGAAACCTACCGCAAAATGGGAATAGTAGAATAGACAACGGACAACAGACTTCAGACAACGGACTGCAAATAACCCCAACACCCAATACCTAACACCTAACACCACAATCACAATGAAAATCTCTGATAATCTGACAATAAACTCATTCGCCGACCTGAAACCATATTACGACGAACTGCTTGAGCGTCCGCTGAAAACCAACAGCGATGTGTGGCAGTGGCTGCTCGACTGGAGCGAAATCGACAGTTTTGTGGAGGAAGATTTCGCCTGGCGATACATAAAAAACAGTTGCAACACCGAAGACGCCGCCGCCAAAGCCGCCTTCGACACGTTTGTGACCGAAATTGAGCCGGAGATTACACTGATTTCCAATAAATTGGAGAAGCGATTCCTAACGCCCGACGTGCAACTGCATATCGACAAGGCCAAACTTTTCACAATGGTGCGCGCCATTCGCAACAGCAACGAGCTGTTCCGCGAAGAGAACGTGCCCCTTGAAGCCGAACTGCAGCAGGCCGAGCAGGAGTTTGGCGCTATCAGCGCAAAGATGACCGTCGACGTTGACGGCCGCCAGATGACAATGCAGCAGGCGTCGAACTATATGAAAACCGCCAGCCGCGACGTGCGCAAACAGGTGTACGAGAAGATGATAGCCCGTCGCCTGGCCGACAAGCCCGCTATCGACAACTTGATGGAGAAACTGATGGGCCTGCGCAACAAAATTGCCGCCAACGCCGGATTCCAGTGCTACACCGACTTCCGTTTCCGCCAGCTGGGCCGCTTCGACTACACCGCCGCCGACTGCCGCGATTTCCACCGCTCGGTGGCTGAAGTGGTGGTGCCGCTTGTCGACGAGATGAACGAGCGCCGCCGCCAGCTGATGGGCCTTGACGTACTGCGCCCCTACGATTTGGCCGTCGACCTGCCCGTGGGCACGCACCTTAAGCCCTTTGAATCGACTGCCGACCTGGTGCGCAAAACCGCTCTCTGCTTCCGCGATATCGACCCCGAACTGGGGATGATAATGAGCGCGATGTCTCGGATGGGCCGTCTCGACCTGGAGTCGCGCGTGGGCAAGGCGCCCGGCGGCTACAACTATCCGCTCTACCGCAGCAACACCGCCTTCATTTTCGCCAACACCACTGGTAATCTGCACGATATGGTGACGCTGATGCACGAAGGCGGCCACGCCGTTCACGCCTTTCTGACCGCCGACCAGCCGCTTGTGCACTTCAAAGACACGCCCGCCGAAGTTGCCGAGCTGGCCAGTATGAGTATGGAGCTGATTTCGATGTCGCAATGGCACCATTTCTTCAGCAACGAGCGCGAACTTAAGATAGCCAAAATCAATCAGTTGGAAGATGTTGTGATGGGCCTGCCGTGGATTGCCGCCGTCGACAAGTTCCAGCACTATCTGTATGAGAATAAAGGAAATACAGCAGAACAGCGCACCGCCGCCTGGCGCGATATTATGGCGGAGTTCGGCAGCCGCGTGGTCGATTACTCGGGTTACGAAGACGCCTATAACAACCGCTGGCAGAGACAGTTGCACATTTTCGAACTGCCATTCTACTACATTGAATACGGCTTTGCCCAGCTGGGCGCCATAAGCATTTGGAAACGCCACACCGAGAACCCGCAGCAGGCCATTGCCGACTACAAACGCGCGCTGCGCCTTGGCTATAGCCGCTCAATCCCCGAAATCTACGAAGCCGCCGGCATAAAATTCTGCTTCACAACCGATTACATTGCCGAACTGATGGATTTTGTAAAGGCCGAGATGCGGAAGCTGGAGGAAGAATAGCCATTCCGCTCTGGCTTTTCGGGTTTATGTATTAGCCACTGCCTTGCTATTGGTTTTGTTTTATCTTTGGGAAGAAAGTTTTCTATACCATTGAAAATATGAACAATATGAAATGAATAGAAGAAATTAAATAATATTGGATATGGAAAATAAAAACTGGATTGACAAGTTACTGCTGTTTATTCCGAAATCGAAGTTTAATGTAGTGAGATTATGGAATGAAGAGTTGAAGTGTAATTTAATTGACATATACGATAGCAGATCATACTCGGATGAGTATTATTTATTCTATGACGCTAAAAAGTCTATCTACAATATAGGTCGTCACATCTTTGACAACCATAGTGAGTCTGGTTCGTTGTATGAAGACATCAAGAACATCGACACAGCATGTGCTGCTCTGATATTTTTTATCTGGAGATCGACGTGCGAGGAAAGAAAACGAAATCAAGATGAAACAGGAGAAGATTGGGGTAACAGAGTAAAACAATTGGCAAATAACCTTTTTGATGAAGTTAGTAAATATTATGACGTAAAAGAAAGTGATAAAAGTCTTGTATATAAATATGGTTGGGTTAATGAAGTTGAAAGAATTCCCACAAAGCGTAGTATGAAAAATAGTTGTTTGATTACTTGCAAAAAAATTGAAGTCCTGCAAACTGCAGAAAAATGATTTTGAGACTATCGGCACAACTACCCAAACACTTTGCCCAAATCCTAAATCCTAATTCATAAATCCTAAATTTCCACCCACTCTGCCACTTTGTCGCAAAACTGCGTTTGGTCGCCAATTTGTAGGGATGGGCAACGTTATTTTTTCTGAAAAATCAATAAAAACAATATAAAAATGGAGAATACAGAACAAAACACCGAGCAGGTGGAGAACGAAGTCAAGGTTGATGTTGAGCAGTCTCAACCAACTGAAAACGAAGAAGTTGAAAGCGACGGAAAGAAGTCGCGGAAGAACCGCAAACAGCGCAAGGAGGACGAGGCCCGCGAGAAGGAGATTGAGGAGTTGAAGGCGCAACTTGAGGAGCAGAAAGACCGCTATCTGCGGCTGTCGGCGGAGTTCGACAACTACCGCAAACGCACTCTGAAGGAGCGTTCCGATATGCTGAAAACCGTCAATGGTGACACTTTGTCGGGTATGCTGCCAGTGCTCGACGACCTTGAGCGCGCAATGCAGAGTATGCAGAAGGCAACCGATGTGGATGCCGTTCGCGAAGGCGTTGTACTGATTTACAACAAAATACAAGAGTTTTTAAAGAACAAGGGCATTGTCGAAATCGATGCAATGAATCAGGTTTTCGACACCGACCTGCACGAGGCAATCACCAAAATCCCCGCCCCCACCGAAGACCTGAAAGGCAAGGTTGTGGACGTGATTCAAAAAGGCTATAAGATTGATACAAAGGTGATTCGCTACGCTAAAGTTGTGGTGGGAGAATAATGTTCAATTAGGATTTAGGAATTAGGATTTTTGAATTCATAAGTTTCTAACTTCTAAATCCTAACTCCTAATTTCTAACTCCTAAATCCTAAATATTAAGAAAATGAGCGAGAAACGAGATTATTACGAAGTGCTTGAGGTGCCAAAGACCGCCACGGCGGAGGAAATCAAGAAGGCTTATCGCAAGCAGGCTATAAAATACCACCCCGACAAGAATCCTGGCGACAAGGCGGCCGAGGAGAAGTTCAAAGAGGCGGCCGAGGCCTACGAGGTCCTGAGCGACCCGCAGAAACGTCAGCGCTACGACCAGTACGGACACGCTGGAATGGGCGGCGCGAGCGGCTTCAGCGGCGGCGGAATGTCGATGGATGACATTTTTGCACACTTTGGCGACATTTTCGGCGGCGGAAGTTTTGGCAGTTTCTTTGGCGGCGGTTTCGGCGGAAGCCGCAGAGGCGGTCCGCAAACACGTGTGAACAAAGGCACCAACCTTCGCGTGAAGGTTAAACTGACACTGGCGGAGGTTGCCAACGGCGTCACCAAAAAGATAAAGGTGAACAAATACGTGGCCTGCGACAAGTGCGGCGGCACGGGCGCCTTCGACTCAAACTCGTACAGCAACTGCTCAACCTGCCACGGCTCGGGCGTTGTGACGCGTATCACCAACACCATTCTGGGACAAATGCAGCAGTCGTCGGTTTGCCCGAATTGCGGCGGCGACGGACGCATAATCACCCGCCGATGCACCAACTGCGGCGGCGAGGGAATTGTGCAGAAAGAGGACATTGTGACGCTCAACATTCCTGCTGGCGTGGCCGATGGTATGCAACTGTCGGTCAGCGGGAAAGGCAATGCGGCGCGCCACGGCGGAATCAACGGCGACCTTCTGGTTGTGATTCAGGAAGAAGAGCACCCCGAACTTATTCGCGATGGCAACGATTTGATATACAGCCTGTTCCTTTCGATGCCCGATGCCATTCTGGGCACCACAGCCGAGATTCCGACGGTTGACGGTCGGGTGAAAATCAAAATCGACCCTGGCACGCAGTCGGGCAAGATTCTGCGCCTGCGCGGAAAGGGAATCCCCGAGCTCAACGGCTACGGCCGCGGCGACCTGCTTGTGAACATTCAGGTCTGGACACCGCAGAGCGTCACCCGCGACGAAGCCAAAATCATTGAAAAACTCAAAGAGTCAAGCAGTTTCACGCCGAAACCCGACAAAAACGACCGAAACTTCTTTGAGCGTATGCGAAACTTCTTCAGTAATTGATAGTTCTAACTACAGAACACACAAAAAACACGGAAAGCAGAAACGCAATTGGACTTGTTCAATTGCGTTTTTTGCTTAAAAAAGTTCCGTGTTTTCGGTGATTTCCGTGGTTAATAAAAAAAGTTGTTTGTGAAAATTCCGCCTGTATGATTTAGTATTTTCGAAACGATAAAAAACATACGATATGCACTACCATTTCATTGCCATAGGCGGAAGCGCGATGCACAACCTGGCCATAGCGCTGCACACAAAAGGCGAAACAGTTACTGGTTCCGACGACGAGATTTTTGAACCGTCGCGCTCGCGGCTCGCGGCTTGCGGACTGCTTCCCGAGCAGCCTGGCTGGTTCCCTGAAAAACTGTCAGCCGACATTGACGCGGTTGTTCTGGGAATGCACGCCAAGGCCGACAACCCCGAGTTGCTGCGCGCGCAGGAACTGGGTTTGAAAATCTATTCGTACCCCGAATTCCTTTATAATCAGACCGAAAACAAGACTCGGGTGGTTATCGGCGGAAGCCACGGCAAAACCACCACCACGGCAATGGTGATGCACGTGCTGAAAACCGTCGGCATAAAGTTCGACTATATGGTTGGCGCCCGCGTGAAGGGTTTCGACACAATGGTTGGTTTGAGCAACGATGCGCAAGTGGCTGTTTTTGAAGGCGATGAGTATCTGACGTCGCCTATCGACCCGCGGCCGAAATTTCACCTTTACAAGCCAAATATCGCCCTGATAACGGGCATTGCGTGGGACCATATCAATGTTTTCAAGACTTTCCCCGACTACGTATGGCAGTTCGAGCGGTTTGCGCAACTCATTGAGCCACAGGGCTCGCTCGTCTATTTCGAAGGCGATGAGAACCTGCGCGCCATTGCCGCCAAGGTCCGCCACGACATTCGTCTGCTGCCCTACAACACCCACCCCTACGCCATTACGGACGGCGTCACCTACCTGACCGACGGCGATGACCGTTACCGTCTGTCGGTGTTTGGCGAGCACAACTTGCAGAACATTGCAGGCGCAATGCAGGTCTGCCTGCAACTGGGCGTCACAAAAGCCGATTTCTACCGCGCAATGACCACTTTCGAAGGTGCCGACAAGCGTTTGCAACTGATTTACAGCAACAAAGAGAGTCTGTCGTTCACCGATTTCGCCCACTCGCCGTCGAAACTCAAAGCCACCATTGCCGCCGTGCGCAAGCAGTTCCCCGACAAGCGGATTGTGGCCTGTATGGAACTGCACACCTACAGCAGCCTGAGCAGCAACTTCCTTGAGCAGTACGCTGGCACAATGGACCTGGCCGACCGCTCGCTCGTCTATTTCAACCCGCACGCCATTGAGTTGAAGGGCTTGCCTGGCATTACCATTGAGCAGGTTGAGAAGGCCTTTGCCAAAGACGGACTCAAAGCCTATAGCGACATTTCACTGATGCTGAACGATTTAAAAACCATTGACGGCAAGAATTGTGTTCTGCTGTTCCTGAGTTCGGGCAACTTTGCTGGCACCGATTTGAAAGCGCTGGCGGAAGAGATTCTGGGTTGATGCTAACGGAAATCAGATTCTCGCACTGACGACACTGCCCCCGACACTATCGGGGACACAGATTATCACAGAATTATTAGGACGCGGTACTTGCGTCCTTTTTTTTGGTAACGCAAATTTACGGACACAGATTTTATTGCGCCGAATATCAATTATTTGTATATTTGAACGAATTATCGCAAACTTCTTAAAAACCGCTAATTATGAAAAAACAACTAAACAAACTTGCCAAATCAAGTGCATTGGTAATCATTGCGCTTGCCGCGATTTGCACAACTGGCTATGCGCAAAACAATGATTCATCGGTTTGCGATACAACACAAAATACCGCATTAGAAGAGGAAGAATACGAATATTTCGAAGTTGTTCAGATTTCCGAATTTCCTGGCGGCGAGCGGGCTTTACGCAAATTCATTGCTAAAAATTTAAACTATCCCGAAGAAGCAAAAAGCAAAAAAATTGAAGGAAAAGTTTACGTTAATTTCGTTGTAAGCCAAACTGGAGATGTTAAAAATGTGAAAGTGATGAGAAGCATTGATCCTTTACTGGATAATGAAGCTATCCGTATTGTGCAGAGTATGCCAAAGTGGAAACCTGCCAAACAAAGAAGAAAGCCAGTAGACTGTTCATTTACAATTCCAATAGTATTTTCTTTGGGAAAGAAGAAATAATTTTTGGAGCATAATTTTACAGCTGAATTTTCCAATGGAACTCAAAAAGAATCCCAAATACGATTTGACACGCTACAGCGGATTGTTTCTGGAAGTGGGTTTGGTGGTCGCGATAAGCGCCGTACTTTTCGCCTTAAACTACTCTGTTGAAAAGAAAAACACTGTTGTTTTCGGCAAACTCGAAACCGTGGTAGCCGAAGAAGGGATAATACCAATCACCCGTCAGCAAACCGCAACGCCGCCGCCCGAAACGCCAAAAGTGGCCGAGGTTATCCATATTGTTGAAGATGATTTTGACATTGAAGATGATGTTAATATTGAGGACATTGAGCCCGACCAAGAGACCGATGTTATAGTTGTCGAAAGGCAAGAGGAAGAAGATGATGATGAGATTTTCATAATTGTTGATGAAATCCCCGAGTTTCCCGGCGGCGAAGATGCTCTGCACAAATATCTGATTGAGCACACAAAATACCCCAAAAAGGCTTCGAAAAACAAAATATCGGGAACGGTTAATGTTCTGTTTGTGATAAACGAGAATGGCGAAATCGAGGATGTGCAGATTTCGAATAGCGTTGACCCCACCCTTGACCGTGAGGCCATTCGCGTGGTGAAGAATATGCCAAACTGGATTCCAGGCAAAATTCGTGGCAAACCTGTAAAATCATTGCAGCCCCTTTGGTTCGATTTCGCGTTAAAATAGAGACGCGTTTCTTATAACCGGCTTAAAAACGGTTGACAAGATGATAAGTTGGAAATCTTTTTGTTATCTTTGGCGTATTAACAATTAATTTCATCATAATGAGCACCCACGCCACAATTCTCACTGTTGCGCTTGCCGCGATTTGCACAACCGGCTACGCGCAGAACAATGATTCAGCGGCTAGTGACACAATCCAAACTAATACCACTTTGCCAAAAGAGGAAGATGAGCAGGAAGTGTTCTATATTGTCGAGGATATGCCCGAATTTCCTTGTGGCGAAAACCATTTGCGCAAGTATATTGCAGAAAACACTGTTTATCCTGAAGAAGCGAAAAACAAAGGTTTGGAAGGAAAAGTTTTCATAAATTTTCTTGTTAGTAAAACCGGAGAAGTTCAGGATGTGAAAGTTGCGAGAGGCGTTGACCCATTACTGGACAACGAGGCTATCCGCGTTGTGCAGAGTATGCCCAAATGGAAACCTGGCTCGCAGCGGGGGAAACCAGTTGAAGTGAGATTCACCCTGCAAATATCTTTTCCTCCTACTAATAACATCCCAACGTTCGAAACAAAGCCCGAATATCCGGGAGGAGCCTATGCTTTAGAAAAATATATATCAAAACAACTTGCAAAGCGGCCAAAAATCACCAAAAAGAAAACAGGTAAATACCGCTTCATAATCAACAAACAGGGATATGCCGAAAACATCAGTGTGGTGCGGGGTATAAATTCTGCAATTGACGATATGGTGGTAAGCGCGTTGCACAATATGTCCCAATGGAATTGCGCATATTTCCGAAAGGACCCAAACCAATGGCCTGTTACCGTTTCAATTACCGCTGATAAATATGGCAGATTATCTGTTAGTGTCGATACTATGTGGGTGAATCGGTAACGGAAACAACCGCCACCTAAGTTCAAAAATAGAAGTGCCAAGTTGAAAATCTTTTTGTTATCTTTGGCGTATTAACAATTAATTTCATCATAATGAGCACC
>CAMJCK010000034.1:0-39009 GCA_946404125.1 uncultured Bacteroidota bacterium
GAAGACCCGACAACGCTCAACACTCTGCTCGACGATTTTGCGGCAATGCAGGGCAACAAACTGCTTGTACACGGTGGCGGACGGGCTGCCGACAAACTGCTGAACCGCCTGGGCGTCGAAATCAAGAAAGTTGACGGCCGACGCATCACCGACAAAGAGACAATCGACGTTGTGACAATGGTTTACGCAGGTCTGGTGAACAAAAACATTGTGGCGCAACTGCAGCGGCGCGGCGTGAACGCGCTCGGCTTCACTGGTGCCGACCTGAACATCATTCTGTCGCACAAGCGCCCTGTGAAAACCATCGACTACGGCTTTGTGGGCGACGTTGACAGCGTGCAGACCGAAGTGCTCTTCTCGCTCATCGAGCAAGGCGCGGTGCCTGTGGTTTCGCCCATCACTCACGACGGTCACGGCCAACTGCTCAACACCAATGCCGACACCATCGCCTCTGAACTGGCGCGCGCTTTGGCCAAATCGTGCGGCGTGACGCTCGTCTATTGCTTCGAGAAGCCTGGCGTGCTTATGGACGCCACCGACGACAGCTCGGTCATCGGCACGCTCACCTACAACAAATTCAAAGAGTATCAGGCCACTGGCATCATCAACGAAGGAATGATTCCGAAACTCGACAACGGCTTCGACGCCATCCGCGCGGGCGTTGCGAGCGTGGTCATCACCAACACCGACGGCCTGAAAAACGGCGGGGGAACGCGGCTTGTACTGTAGTACTGCAGTCTGGTATTTTGGAATATCCTATTCCTCCTCTGCAAACATCGGGTCCCAGGCGGGCAGACGTACCGGTTTCTGTTTCAATACGTTGAGGATTTCCTGCGAGCAGTATTTGCGGTTCACCACCACGCGGAACATATATTCGCAGAACCATTCGTCGGTCATAATCAGGTGCCCCTGCTGGCCGTAGTTGGCTCCCCAACTGTTCTGAACCTTCCATTTCAGCGGCTTGTCATTGGCGTCGAGGTCAACAGCCACAAGCGTCATTGCGTGCGATGAGCCGCTGTCGAATGTCAGAATGCGCTGGCGTTTGTCCATTGCGAAAGTGGTGCCCAGAAGGCTGCCGTAGTCGTAGTTGTTCAGGTCGAGAATGCCGTTTTTGCGGTTGAGGCATTTGGCCACATCGCAGCTGAAATACATTGCCGCGCTGTCCTTGAGGCTTGCAATGGCGGCTTGTTTCAGGTCGTCGATGTCAAGGTTCACGTAGAGCCAGTTGTGGCCGTCGTAGAGGTGGCGGTCGCAGTCAATCTCGTAAACCTGGTTGTACGGGCGGCTGGGGTCGTTCATCAGCATCACATAGTCGGCATACAAATCCTCGTCGCCGCAGATTTCGCGGTAGAACTCAAGCGGGGTGTAGGTTTTCGGTGTCCCGATGGCCTTCCCGTTGGCGTCTTTGGGTGCCCAAGTGAACTGGCTCACCGGCTCGCCGTAGGCCAGCACAAGCATTCGGTAGATGGTTTTAAGTTGCTCAACTTTAAGCTGTTCCAGCGATTTCTGATTGGCGCCCGACTCGGCTTTTTCGCGTAAAGCGATGCCGAACTCGCGCAGTTTGCGTTTCAGCACACCGTCAATTTCCGATGTGTTGTCGCTGTTGTATGTCTCAGCCATAACATCCTGAGGCACAAGACCGTACTTGGTCGCCAAATCGGCAACTCCGGTGTAGGTGCCGCCGTCGCTGAGCGGATTCTGGAACAGCCAGCGCACCATCTGGTCGTCGATGGGCTTGTTGCGGGTGTCGATTATGCACTGAAGAAACAGATTGCTTTTCTCCAGTTGGTCGTAGAAGAACATATGTATCTGGCTGAAAAAGAAATTCTTGATGCCGTATTTCTTCATCGCTTTGGCGCGAAGGACATTTGTGCCGGTGAAGAGCCAGCAACGGCCGCTGCTTTGCTGGTCGCTGATGCCGGTGTACGGCACTTCAACGCTGAAATATGTGTCGGGGGCGGCGGTGTTGTCGAGGTTCAGCGCCAGCGATTTGAGCGAGTTGGCGCTTATGGCGTTGCGTAAAGCCTTGTCGGTCACGGTGTTCTCGTAGCTTTTTTGCAGTGTCTGCAGCACCTGCGGTGTTATCGTCTCCTGCGCTATCAGGTTGGCCGACGCAAGCGTCAAAGCCGAAAAAAAGAGTATGCGTTTCATTAGTTTATGTTTTAATTGTTCGATAAAATCAGAGGTTACAACCGTCGGTTGTATGCGGTAAATGTAATGCGTTTTTTTCGTTTGTCGGCAACCTTTACATTTTTCTCTCTTTTACTACATTTGCAACCTAAACGTAATTATTATGCTCGATTATAGCGAAGTAACACTGAATCAGATTGTTGTGCACAACATCGGCAGCCGCTCCGAGGAGCAGGGCGTGCAGATTTCAAAAGCACCGACGCAAATTTTCGACGAAACGGCCGAGGAGATTCTGAAGACATATTTCCTGTCGCAC
This sequence comes from uncultured Bacteroidota bacterium, assembly GCA_946404125.1. GTDB lineage: Bacteria > Bacteroidota > Bacteroidia > Bacteroidales > SZUA-534 > RUG13583. The sequence continues at coordinate 2,447 of CAMJCK010000034.1, forward strand.
TTCAAAACCGAATACTTCTACCAGTTTGTGGATAACGAAGATTTACAGCAAAATGCGGTTTACGACTGCGTCAGCAAGGTGTTCGACGACAATGCGCAGTTCTATCAGCAATCCACCAACATCGCCTGGCATCTGTACGAGAAATCGAACCACCCCAACATCAAGACTGGTGAGTTCTATATGGTCTATTTTAGTGGTATTCTGATAGATGGGCAGGCAATCGACGCCGTCGGAATCTTCAAATCGGAAAACAAGGACACATATATAAAGGTGTGTCAGCAAGGCGAAAGCTATGGGGTTGAATATGAGAACGGCATCAATGTCAAGAAGTTGGACAAAGGTTGCCTGATTTTCAACGTCGACCGTGAGACGGGCTACCAAGTTGCCATTGTCGACAGCACCAACCGTGGCGATGAGGCAATGTACTGGCGCGACAGTTTCCTGAGCGTTATGCCGCGCGAGAACGAGTACTACCAGACCAACCAATTGTTCGACATCTGCAAGAATTTCAGCCACGACATTCTCACTTCGCAGAACAAAGTTGACAAGGCCGACCAGGTTACGTTTATGAAACGCGCCGAGCAGTTCTTCAACACCAACGACTTTTACGACAACGAAAAGTTTAAGGACGAAGTGATTGGCAACGAGCAGATTAGCAACGCCTTCGAGGACTACAAACGCAAGTTCGAGAATCAGAAAATGCTCTCGCCGGTTGACCAGTTCGACATTTCGGGCGAGGCCGTCAAACGCGGCAAGAAATACTTCCGCAGCGTGATTAAACTCGACAAGAATTTCCACATCTACGTGCACGCCAATCCCGACTACATCGAAAAAGGCTTCGACGAGCACAAAGGATTGAAATTCTATAAGTTATTCTTTAGTAATGAGGAGTGATGATTAGGCATTAGGCACTAGGCATTAGGATTTAGAATTACGAATTATGAATTACGAATTATGAATTACGAATTATGAATCATTACACATTAAACTTTACACTTTACTCAAACTTCTAAACTTCTAAACTCTAAACTCTAAACTCTAAACTCTAAACTTCTAAACAGCGAAGCGTCTAAACTTCTAAACTTTAAACTTTTACAACTATGGCAAGCAAAAGACAACTTAAAGGCGACATCACTTTCATTGTCAAAGAGATGGTTAGCGAATGTATTGCATACACAATGATGGTTCCGAACGTTGACATCAAGGCAACCGAGGACCTGATAAACGACATTTTGGATTATTACGGCAAGGCTCTGGCCGACATCAACGCCGCACGCAAGGCCGCAGCAGGCGAGCGCGGCGACAACCTGAAAGCCATCCGCAACGACGCCCGTCAGAAGGCGGCGGAATTCGTTGGCCGTATGGCAAAACTCAGCGAAAGCAAATAAAAAAGAAAACTATTGGCAAAACGGAACACAAATAGTACCTTTGCCGACCATTTTTAGTGGACGTATTATTATGATAAAGATAACATTTCCTGACGGCAGCACGCGCGAGTTTGAGAGCGGTGTTACCGGTATGCAGATTGCTGAGAGCATCAGCCCGAGGCTGGCAAAAGAAGTTCTGTCGGTGAACGTAAATGACGAAACCATCGACCTTGCCCGCCCAATCACAACCGACGCGAAAATCAAACTCAACAAATGGGACGACCCTGAGGGCAAACACACCTTCTGGCACTCGTCGGCGCACTTGCTGGCCGAGGCTTTGCAGGAGCTCTACCCTGGCGTGAAATTCGGCATCGGCCCTGCCATCGAGAACGGCTTCTACTACGACGTTGACCTTGGCGACCGTCAGATTTCGGAATCGGATTTCGGCGCTATCGAGCAGAAAATGATGCAGTTGGTTCAGGCCAAATCGCAGTTTGTGCGCACCGAGGTTTCGAAAGCCGACGCGCTCAAATTCTTCGGCGACAAGGACGAAATCTACAAGGTTGAACTTATCAACGACCTTGAGGACGGCAAAATCAGTTTCTACAAGCAAGGCAACTTCACCGACCTTTGCCGCGGCCCGCATTTGTTTGATACTTCGGTAATTAAGGCTGTGAAAGTGTTGAGCGTGGCTGGCGCATACTGGCGCGGCGACGAGAAGCGTAAGCAACTCACCCGTATCTACGCCATCACCTTCCCGCAGAAGAAACTCTTGGACGAGTATCTTGTTCTGCTTGAGGAGGCTAAGAAGCGCGACCACCGCAAAATCGGCAAGGAAATGGAACTCTTTATGTTCTCGGATATGGTGGGCAAAGGTCTGCCTATCTGGTTGCCGAAAGGCACAGCCGTACGTCTTCGCCTTGAGGATTATCTGAAGAAGATTCAAAAACGATATGGATATCAGCAGGTTATGACACCGCACATCGGTGGAAAGCAACTTTACGTAACATCAGGCCACTGGGACCACTACGGAAAAGACAGTTTTCAGCCCATCACCACGCCTGAGGAGGGCGAGGTTTATATGCTGAAGCCTATGAACTGCCCGCACCACTGTATGATTTACAAGAACGCACCGCGCTCGTACAAAGACCTTCCGCTGCGAATTGCAGAGTTCGGAACCGTTTACCGCTACGAGCAAAGTGGTGAGCTTCACGGACTTACACGCGTTCGCTCGTTCACTCAGGACGACGCGCACCTTTTCTGCCGTCCCGACCAAGTGAAAGAGGAGTTCTGCAAGGTTATGGACATTATCCAAATCATTTTCAAGGCTTTGAACTTCGACAAGGTTGAGGCGCAGATTTCGCTTCGCGACCCGAACAACCACGAGAAATACGTGGGCAGCGACGAACTTTGGGCAAAGGCTGAGCAGGAGATTATCGAGGCTTGCAAGGAGAAGAACCTTGACGCCGTGGTTGAGTACGGCGAGGCCGCCTTCTATGGTCCGAAACTCGACTTTATGGTTCGCGACGCCATCGGCCGCCGCTGGCAGTTGGGCACCATTCAGGTGGACTACAACCTGCCCGAGCGTTTCGACCTTGAATATATGGGTGCTGATAATCAAAAACATCGCCCCGTAATGATTCACCGCGCGCCTTTCGGCTCAATGGAGCGCTTTGTTGCCGTGCTGATAGAGCACACAGGTGGCAAATTCCCGCTTTGGTTGACACCCGAACAGGCTGTAATTCTGCCAATTAGCGAAAAATATAACGATTTTGCACAAAAGGTTTCCAATATTCTGGAAAATTACGATATTCGCACCGCCGTTGACGAGCGCAACGAGAAGATAGGTAAAAAGATACGTGACAATGAGTTAAAGCGTATCCCCTATATGCTAATCGTTGGCGAAAAAGAGGCCGAGAGCAACACAGTTTCCGTCCGCCGACAGGGCGATGGCGACAAAGGCTCGATGACTCTCGAAGATTTCGCCAAACTGGTCAACAGCGAAGTGGAAGAGGCAATGAAGTCTAACTAATTATAGGAGATTCAAACTATTATCGAGAACAAGCCACAACGGAAGCCGGCATCGGACGACAAGGCTTCCAACAGGATTAACGAGGAAATCATCGCACCGCGCGTGCGTTTGGTTGGCGACAATGTGGAGCAAGGCATCTACAGCATTCGTGACGCAATGAAAATTGCCGACGAGCTGGGTGTCGATTTGGTTGAAATTTCGCCCAACGCCGACCCACCGGTCTGCAAGGCGATTGACTACAGCAAGTTTCTTTACGCTCTGAAAAAGAAGCAGAAAGAAATGAAAGCCAATGCTTCGAAAGTTGTAATCAAGGTTATCCGTTTCGGGCCGCAGACTGACGAGCACGACTTTAACTTCAAGAAAAACCACGCCATCAAGTTCCTTGAGGAAGGCGCAAAGGTGAAGGTTTACGTGTTCTTCAAAGGCCGCTCAATCCTGTTCAAAGACCAAGGCGAACTGGTTCTGCTGCGGTTGGCCAACGAGCTCGAGGACTACGGAAAAGTCGAGCAACTGCCTACACTCGAGGGCAAACGAATGATAATGACTATTGTACCGAAAAAGAAAAAATAAATTTAAATTTTGTACAGTTATGCCTAAAATGAAAACCAATTCCGGCGCAAAGAAAAGATTCGTGCTTACAGGCACCGGAAAAATCAAAAGAAAACACGCTTACAAAAGCCACATCCTGACCAAGAAAGGGACAAAGCAGAAGCGTAACCTGACTTATTTCACAACCGTTGACAAGGCTGATGTTAAGAACATCAAACTTTGCCTGGCAATGAAATAAGCCGAAAAGAAATTAAATTTTAATTGTTTAACCGCGAATGTATTAGCTGTCGAAGTTTCCTAAAGGAGAGGAACGCTAACCATTCCTAAAATCGTAAAATTATGCCGCGTTCAGTAAATCACGTAGCTTCAAGAGCAAGAAGGAAGAAAATTTTAAAACAAACCAAAGGTAATTTCCTTGGCCGCGCCAATGTGTGGACCGTTGCTAAAAACACCTTTGAAAAAGGCCAACAATACGCCTATCGCGACCGCCGCAACAAGAAACGCTCATTCCGCGCTTTGTGGATTCAGCGTATCAACGCCGGCGCCCGCCAATATGGGTTGTCATACTCAGAACTTATAGGCAAACTGGCGAAAGCCAACGTTGAAATCAACCGCAAAGTCCTTGCCGACCTTGCAATGAACCAACCAAAGGCTTTCGAAGCCGTTGTTAATTCGGTAAAATAAATCAAGATTTTTCGATTGAGGTACAATATGAAGCCGTTCCTTTCGGGACGGCTTTTTTTGTGGAGTGAGATTGAAAGGAATATGACATTACCTACTAAAACTTTTCCCTTTCATCTTTTGCCATAGGTATTATTTCAAACAAATTATATCTTTGTAAAACAAATAATAAGATAAAGGGAGGTTGTTATGGCAGCAATGGCTCTTAAAGAAAAGGCAATGAACTATTTTGCGGCACTCGATGACGAGAAAGCACAAATGGTTATATCGTATATGGAAACAATTGAAATGTCAGCACATAAAAAGTTGAAAAGCATTGCCGACCTGAAGGGAAAAATCCAATTTGCCGACGGCTACGACTACAAAGCGTTGCGGGGGGAAATATGATTTTGGTGGACACTTCCGTTCTTATCAATTTTTTCCGTGGCAGAGAAACCACAGGAACAATCTTCTTGGAACGTTTAATCAACGAGGATAAACCATTCTGCATCAACGAATTCGTCTTTCAAGAGATTTTGCAAGGCGCAAAAAACGAAAAAGAATTCGCAACACTCAAATCCTACCTTAGCGATATACCATTGTATTCACTAAGACAAGGTGTTAAATCATTTGAAAACGCCGCCCAACTGAATTTCCGCTGTCGAAGAAATGGCGTTACTATCCGCAGTACAATCGATTTAATAATCGCCGAAACCGCTATTGAAAACAATATTCCATTGCTTTGCGATGATGATGACTTTGTGAATATGGCCCGCATAATTTCGGAATTGAAATTGGCAAAATAATTACCCGTCCACATCTTCAAAACTTTTCCCTTTCATCTTTTGCCATAGAAATTATATTTGCATCCGTTTACAAAAACGCGAGAAATGGCAAAACAAACCTGGCGACCTGGAACAATGATTTATCCGCTGCCTGCGGTGCTGGTGAGTTGCGGCCGTATGGACGGCGAGCGCAACGTGTTCACCGCTTCGTGGACGGGCACCATCTGTTCCGACCCGCCGATGTGCTACGTGTCAATCCGCAAGAGCCGCCACTCGTACAACATTATCAAAGAGAGTGGTGAGTTTGTCATCAATCTGACTAACAGTGAGTTGGCAAAGGCTACCGACTGGTGCGGCGTGAAATCGGGACGCGAAGTGGACAAGTTTGAAGCGATGGGGCTGACGCCAATCAAGGCCACTCAAGTTGCCGCCCCGATGATTGATGAATCGCCCGTCAATATTGAGTGCAAAGTGGTTGAGATTAAAGAACTTGGCACGCACGATATGTTCATTGCCAACGTTGTGGCCGTGAACGCCGACGAGAAATATATGAACCCCCAAACGGGCTCCTTCGACCTTGGCGCGGCCGATATGATTGCCTATATGCACGGCCAATACTACAAGTTGGGCAAGCGGATTGGCAAATTCGGGTGGACGGTTGAGAAAAAGCGCAAATAAGATTTGGTTAACAGTTGAAATTCAGCGTTTTTCGGTAGAAATATGATTGGCAGCATAAAATCGATTTTCAAACTACGCATCAAGATCCCGTTTATTGAGCGGCTTCACATCTGGCGCGGCATACATCTGACTGAAAATCAGTTTATTCTGATTTTAAGTTTTGTTGTCGGCCTGTTGAGCGGACTGGCTGCCGTGGTTCTGAAAAACACCATCCACCTGACATATCAGTTTGTGCTGAAGGCAATTAACTCTGGTTTTGGAAGTTACATCTACCTTGCGTTGCCTGCCGTGGGCATTCTGCTCACAACGCTCTGGATAAAATTCCACGTCAAAGACAACATCTCGCACGGAATTACACGCGTATTATTCTGTATATCACGCAAAAACGGCATCATCAAGGCGCACAACACCTACACTGGCATTGTGGGCAGTTCGCTCACCATCGGGTTTGGCGGTTCGGTTGGTGCCGAAGCACCGATAGTGCTCACGGGCGCGGCCATCGGCAGCAATCTGGCGCGGCTTTTCAAGCTTAATTATAAGCAAGTTATACTGATGATTGGCTGCGGCGCCGCGGGTGCTGTAGCTGGCATTTTCAAGGCCCCGATTGCGGGCTTGGTCTTCACTCTGGAAGTGCTGATGCTCGATATGACAATGGCTTCGCTGGCGCCGCTCTTGATTTCGGCCGTCACAGCCACGCTGATGTCGTACTTTTTCCTTGGCAGCGAAGCCACGCTCTGCACCCTTTCGCAACCGCCCACTTTCGAACTGCACAATATTCCACTCTATCTGATACTTGGCGTGGCCGCAGGGCTCATCGGCTGGTACTTCACGGCAACATCGATGCGGATGGAAAAATGGTTCAGCAAGATACTGAACCCGTGGAAGAAAATCGCCATCGGCGGTGTGATTCTGGGGCTGCTCATTTGGCTTTTCCCGCCGCTCTTCGGCGAAGGTTATGATGCTCTGCGCGAGATACTTACGGGTGATGGCCTGCGCATTCTCGACCACTCAATGTTCGGTCAGTTTGGCGACGGCGTATGGGTGGTTGTTGCGTACTGCGCTCTAATGCTGATTTTCAAAGTGATAGCCACATCGGCAACCACAGGCGCGGGCGGCATTGGCGGTGTGTTCGCACCATCGCTCTTTATGGGCGGCGTGCTCGGCTATATGATGGCGCATCTGCTTAATTGTCTGGATTTTATCAGCGTAAGCGAAGTGAATTTCGCCCTTGTCGGGATGGCCGCTTTTATGTCGGCACTGATGCACGCGCCGCTCACAGGCATCTTCCTGATTGCCGAAATCACGGGCGGATACAATCTGTTTGTCCCGCTGATGGTGGCGTCGGTAAGTGCTTATGTCACAATTTATTACTTTGAACCGCACAGCATCTACACCAAGCGTCTCGCGCAAAGCGGCGACCTGATAACCCACAACAAAGACCGCGCCGCCCTGACGCTGATGCGTCTTGAAAAGGAAGTTGAGCACGACCTGACCGAAGTGGGTCCCGACCAAACTCTGCGCGACCTTGTGAACGCCATCTCGCACTCGCGCCGCAACATTTTCCCCGTGGTCGATGAAGAAGGCAAACTGATGGGAATCGTCCTGCTCGACGACATCCGCAAGATAATGTTCAACACCGAGATGTACGACAACACCTATATTTATGAGTTGATGGTGATGCCGCCCGACACCGTGAAAACCACCGACACAATGGATGTGGTGATGGAAAAATTCGAAAAATCAGGCGCCTGGAACCTGCCCGTCATCAAAAACGGATTGTATATGGGATATATCTCAAAATCAAAGATTTACACTGCATACCGCAAGGTGCTGCTGAATTTTGCGGAAGAATAGGATTCCAAAGTCCGACTAAAAAGTGTAATGAGGGCTTTTTGCTTCAAGAAACACAAAGATTGCAGGACCTGCCGCAAAATAACCATTCAATATTTTGTCAACCAAACACATACGGCGCCATTAACAAAAAATAGCCGTCCATACAAAATTTTTCAAACCTCTGCTACGATATGGCGTAGGTTGTGGCTTCATTTGTAATGAATTTTAAATAGTACAACTATGGAGAAGCATTGCAACGGAAAAGTAATCACAACGGCAATAACAGAATTGTCAAGATGTGAGGTGTTTGTGTATGGTACCGATATGAATGGTAGCCGGGTAGGACGCGCGGAGCAATTGGCGCAGGCGAAGTTTGGAGCGCAGCCCGGACAATCCGGACCGCAGTTTGGTCCACAGGGACAATGTTACGCTATTCCTGTCGACGTCAGCAATTTGCAAAAAATGCAACCATACGTCGATGAGTTTATCGATTATGTGAAAGAGCACCCCGACAACCGTTTTTTGATTACGCGGTTGGGCTGCGGCAATGGTTTAATCGACTACAGAGACAACCGGATTGCGCCACTGTTTGACGAACTTTATCCGCTGCCCAATGTGATTGTCTCACGAGAATGGCGCACAATTCTGATGTTTAACCACCAATTGCCCGACAAACCTGCAGCTCCCGAAGTTGCTGACGAAGAGGTACTTAAAGAATTGTGCCATAAATATCGCTATCAGATTGGAGCCAATTGCGTGACTTCGCTGCCCGACATTCGCGTCAGGTATGTGATTGGCAAAGACAAATTCGGTTACACTTCGTTTGGCAACTTTTTCTTTTTCGGCAGCAATATGTATGTGTTCCCCAAAAATGCGGCAGTGCCCGAGGACAACAGCGTTCCCGTGCCAACAATCGTCTACAATACCAAGAAGATGGCCGATGACGTAAAACATATTGTGCCAGAAAGGTTTAGAATTCAATTTGTGAATGGTAGAGCAAAGATATACACGCGAGACGAGTATCGAAAGATGCTTGCAGAAAAGGACGATGCCGGGTTGTTAAAACTTCTTAACAAGCCGGATAATGCCGATTTCGCGCGCCAGCTTGCCTACGAGGAGGCCGCGCACCGGGGCATTCCCGAAGACGCGATTGATGTTTCGGGAACATTGCAGAAGAAGTGGAATGTGTTGGAAAAGAAGCGCGATGAAGATAATAGTGCAAGAGGTTGTGTTATGGATTATTTCCACGACGAGTGTTGGAACCGCCAAACTCCGCAAAAGGTGATTTTCGCAGGAGTGCAAACGCCGTTCAAGGATGTAAACGGTGACTGGATTTACACTGGCGATGTGATTAAGGTGGAAGATGCATTCAGAATTGACTATTTAGCCGTTGGCGCTTTGTGCGATGAAAAAGGCAACGGGCATTATTGCTTTATTCTCGACAATCATAACTGGCCATTGGCCGATTGCCAGCAGCACCACCAAATGACGCGCGTCGGCACAGTATTCTACCAATTGCAAGAGGACGATTTTCTGAAAGTCAATCAGCGTACAATGCGATTCAACGGCTGGAGAGATTCGAAAGAGGACACACTAAACAAGGTTTTAATGGCTAAATTTACGCCTAACTTTAAGCAGGATTTTTGGGAATATAAAATGCTTGATGTGTTAGGGGCTGAATTTGATTGGAGGAAACCAACTGATATATAAATATTAAAAAATTAAAATTATGATTACGATTCAAGAACTATTGATGAAACGCGGACTACCTGAAACAACAAAAATTAAAATGGTACGTCACAAAGACCAACGAATTGACATTTTCGAAAAGTACCGAACCAACAAGTCCGAGTTTGAGCGTTATCAGTCAGCGCAAGCAGAACCTAAATACAAAGGTGCTGACTATTTAATCAGTTTCGTGGGTGAAGAAAATAATCGGGCTCGACTTGTAGGTGTGTATAAAATTGTTGCTGAACTTCCGATGGATGAGAAACATAGAACTTGCCCAGAGGATAAGTACTATTATCAATTGGAAGAAATGCCTGGATTCGAAGATTTGGTTGAGCGCGTTGTCGTAAAATGGTCAAACGCAATAGCTTGGGTACAATGGTTTAAAAATGATATGGAAGTAATTGAAATTTCAGCAGGTTTAAGTTATCGCCAATTTAAGGACTATATGGATTTTGTTCTTCCATTTGTGGAATTGAAGGAAATAATAGATAATCAATATCCTGATTGGAAAAAAATGTTGTCAGCTGTATATGGTGTGTATGTTATTTGCGACAATAAAACTGGACAATTGTACATAGGCTCTGCATACGGTGATGAAGGTGTATGGGGAAGATGGCTTGATTATGTAAAAACAGGCGGACACGGAGGCAATAAGTCATTAAAAGAGTTGATTGACAAGGACCCTAATTATGCTATGAATTTCACTTTTTCACTACTTGTTGTAATGTCAAAAAGTAGCACAAAAGAAGCAGTGATAGCTAAAGAACAAATATTCAAACATAAATTTGGCACAATGATTAACGGTTTGAACAATAATTAAATGTACTACACCTACCATATAAAATGCCCCAATTGCGGTACCACATTTGATTGGCGCGAGGGAAAAGTCGGGGATAAAGTGTATCTGCACTGCGATGTTTGCGGAAAGGAATTGCTGCATCCCGAGGACACCGAATCGTTAGTCCCCGATTACCCCGCTTGTGAATGTGGCGGCCGTTTTTGGGAAACTGAATCTTGGGCGCCATTCGTCTGCCCCAATTGTGATTATGAGATAGAAAATCACGAGATTCGAGAGACCGTTGTTGTTGAAGAGAACAAATGAAATGACAGAAAAAAGCAAAATAAATGTTAATCTATTGATAATGTGGTAGAGACGTAGCGCGCTACGTCTCTACAGCATTTAATTCGGGTTGAGAAAAAAATCCGCGTCATCTGCGTTCAAATCCACTTCATCTATTTTTATCGCCAATCCGAAAAACATTGTTGCATAAACTTTTTAAAACTTTGCAATAAATCAAGTATTTAGTTTGTGCAACCAATCGGTTTTATCAATCGATATTATAGAAAAATACCATAATCATTATAGAATTAATGGCTCTTGAACCACTACTTTTGCGCCCGAAAAATTGGGGATAAAAGTACATTGATATGTTTGCAGTTATGATTTTGGTGTTCGTGCTCGGCTACATTGCCATTGCAATGGAACACCCTTTCAGAATTGACAAGGCGGCACCGGCGCTCTTCATCGGCGCGGCTTTGTGGGCTATTTATGCACTTGGCGCCGACAGCATTCTGTCGCTCGGCCACAGCGCAGCGTGGAACAAATACTCGATGACCGTTGAGGGCGGACTCACCGACGAAAACATTCATTCTTTCTTCAGTTACGAACTTGTTCACCATCTGGGAGATACGGCCGAAATCCTGTTCTTCCTGCTTGGCGCGATGACCATTGTCGAGACCGTTGACCGCCACCGCGGATTCAAGGTCATCACCGACAAAATCAAAACCACCAACAAGGTCAAACTGCTGTGGATTCTGAGCCTCCTGACGTTCTTTATGAGCGCCATTCTCGATAACCTGACAACCACCATCGTAATGGTGGCGCTGCTTCGCAAACTTGTTGCCGACCAGAAAATGCGCTGGTTCTACGCCAGTATGATTGTGATTGCGGCGAACGCAGGCGGCGCGTGGTCGCCAATTGGTGACGTCACAACCATTATGCTTTGGATTGGCGGACAGGTGACAACCGATAAAATCATCTTCGAGGTCTTCCTCCCGTCGCTCATCTGCCTCTGCATCCCGTTGATAATCTTGAGCTTCACGTTCAAGGGCGATATTGAGCGCCCAACCGACGAGTCGATGGACAAGGACGACTGGGGCACAACACCGCGCACCCAAAAGGCGATGCTTGTAATGGGCGTTTGCGGTTTGCTGTTCGTGCCTGTATTTAAAACAGTTACACATCTTCCGCCTTACCTCGGAATGTTGTTGAGCTTGTCGATTGTGTGGGCTGCCACTGAGCTTATCCATAAGAATCACGCGCCGGGCATCAAAAACAAACTGCGTCCGACCTACATTCTCACGCATATCGACACCCCGACCATCTTGTTCTTCCTGGGCATCCTGCTGGCCGTTTCGGCATTGCAGTCGGCCGGCCACTTGTCGCTGATGTCGAACGCTTTGGACGGATGCTTCAAAGATGCAACGGGCGGAGTTTTCATTATCGATGTCATCATTGGCGTGTTGTCGTCGGTGGTTGATAATGTGCCACTTGTGGCTGGCGCGATGGGTATGTATCCCATTGAGGCCGCCGACGCTGTGGGTTATGCCGCCAACTTTGTGCAGAACGGTCCGTTCTGGGAATTCCTGGCCTACACTGCCGGCACGGGTGGTAGTATGCTCATCATCGGCTCGGCCGCAGGTGTTGCCGCAATGGGCTTGGAGAAAATCGACTTCATCTGGTATCTGAAGAACGTGTCGTGGCTGGCTCTTGTTGGCTATGCTGCCGGCGCCGCATTCTTTGTCACTATGTGTGTGATTAGTTAAAGTTCGAAACTGAATGTTTTAAAATAGTTTTAGGGTTATACATTTGTTTGTGGGAAGCAGGTTTATCAGCAATGATAGCCTGCTTTTTTATTGAAGGAGAGAAGGATTGAAGGAGAGAAGGATTGAAGGAGAGAAGGATTGAATGAAAGATTGAGGCTGATACCAAATGCCTAAAACTTAGAACTTCAAACTTCTAAAACTTATAACTTCAAACATCTAAAACTTCAAACTTTAACCCTATTCCTCGTAAAGCAAATACTTCTTCCGAATCTGCTGAAAATCACGCAGTCCGTCTTGCCACGATTGGCGGATTTCGGCTTCGGTCATTCCCTTTTCAATCTGCTTGCGAAGTTCGGGGCCAGCAAGTTTGTCCACGAACGATTGGAAGAAATCGGGCTTTGACAGAAAATAATTGTAACTGTCAATCAGCCATTTAAGATTGATGCGGGCATCGGCTTCGAGCGACTCGATGCTTATTTGGCGCAGGTCGTAGCCGCGGCAGGGCACATCTTTGAAAGGCGGATATTTGGCGCCTTCGACGCTGTGGGGCGTGAAGCGGAACGGCGCTGCAAGGTAGTCGGGGTGGCCGATGGCTTCAAATGGGAAATCGGTGCCGCGCGCCACGCTCATAAATGTGCCTTCAAACAGTCCCAACGACGGGTATAGCAGCACCGAACGATATGTCGGCAGGTTTGGCGATGGTTTTATAGGTAGTTGATAATGAGTGCGGTGCGTATAATTCTTACAAGGCACTACCATCAGTTGGCACACTTCGCCATTTTTCAGCCAATGCTCACCATTCAGCATCATCGCGTACTCGCCAATGGTCATTCCGTGGACGAGCGGCACGGGGTGCATACCCACAAACGAGCGCACTCGGGCGGTGTCGAGCACAGGGCCGTCAACGTAGAAGCCGTTGGGATTGGGGCGGTCGAGCACCAGCAGCGGCACATTGTTTTCGGCGCAGGCTTCCATCACGTAGTGCAGTGTCGAAATGTAGGTGTAGAAGCGCACGCCAACATCTTGAATATCAAATATAACAAGGTCTAAACTGTCCATATCCGCCACGGTGGGCTTGCGGTGCTTGCCGTAGAGCGAAACCACGGGCAGGCCAGTCGCGGCGTCGATGTTGTCGGCCAGATGCTCGCCAGCATCGGCTTTGCCGCGGAATCCGTGCTCGGGGCCAAAAACTCGGCGGATGTCAATATTGAGCCGCAAAAGACTGTCAACCAAATGAATATCGCCAATAACAGATGTCTGATTGGCCACCACAGCCACACGTTTGCCCGTCAGAAGTGGCACGTATTGTGCGGTTTGGTCGGCGCCTGTGAGTATATCTTCTTTATTATCAGAGTGCTGTGCGCAAGTGGTTGCCGTCAGCACTAAAATTATCGCGGTAAGCGGAAAAAAACGTTTAAGCATCGGTATAAATGTTTCTACAAACTTACTGATTTAGTGGTTCGGACATTAAAATATTTGCCCAACGGATGATTTTATTGCGCGGATGACTCTGATTGTTGTAACCAAAATTATCTATCTTTGACGGACAAACGATAACAGATTCGTTTGAACTGACCGTTAAATGATAATTTAAAAAAGAGTTTATACGACAAAAGACAGAAATAGTAATTTGTAGTTAATAAAAGCATAGAGCTTTTTCTTTCTCTTTGATAGAATTTGGCGATTTAAAAAAAAGATGTGGAGGAAATAGGCTCAAGTTGCCACGCTTTGGCGTGCACTTGACTTATTTCGTACATCGCAGGTTACGCCAATACCTTTCAAAGAGTGGGAGGCAGTCGGGTTTCACGCTTTTTTTCGCCAAAAACAAATGATTTGGGCAAGTTTCATTTCGGATTGATTTTTATTTTGATATTTATATGACAATTAACAACTTAAAACTTAAACGTACACAATTATGAAAAAACTAGTCGTTTTATTTTTTGCCACAATGCTTGCGGGACAGGCTTGGACGCAAACAACTTTTGAAATCAATAATTTGAAATACACAGTTACAGATGCCAATAAGCACGAAGTCTCGGTTGGTAGAGGTGAGAACTGGTCGGCTGACAGTATTGTAATTCCTTCTGAAGTGAATAACGGTGGAATAACATATGTCGTTAAAAATATTGGCTACAATGCCTTCTCCTCTTGTACAAGTTTATATTCAGTATCCATACCTAATTCGGTCACAAGTATTGGAGATAAAGCATTCTATGAATGTGGAAAATTGAAATCCGTAACCATTCCAAACTCGGTTGTCAGCATTGGCAATGAGGCTTTTTATATGTGTAAAGGGCTGACTTCAATGTCCATTTCAGATAATCTTTATAGTATTGGCGACGAAGCGTTCTATGGATGCAGTTTTACTTCACTTACTATTCCGAAGACGGTTGTGAGCATCGGTGAATATGCATTTGCGTGGTGTAACAATTTGGCATCGGTAATTATCCCTGATTCTGTAAAAACCATTGGCGATGGTGCGTTTAGTGGTGTAAAAAACATAGTTTATACTGGTGATGCCACAGGCAGGCCTTGGGGAGCCGCTAAAATCACTTATTACTATACCGAACCAGATGAAAACGGGTTTATTTATATCGATGCTGAGAAAACAAAGCTTGGCGCATATGTCGGTGAAAATGGTGAGGTAACAGTTCCGAACACAGTTAAGGTTATTGGCGAAAAAGCTTTTTATGAATGCAAAAAGCTGACTTCAGTAACTATTCCTAATTCGGTTGAAACTATCAATGAAAATGCGTTTGCGTTATGCAGCAACTTGTCGTCGGTAACCATTCCGAGCTCTGTCAAAACTATTGGTGAATTTGCATTCGTTTCTTGTGACAGTTTGACTTCAGTTGCCATTCCTAATTCGGTGGTCACTATCGGCAACAATGCTTTTTGTTATTGTAAAGGGCTGACGTCGGTAACTCTTGGCAATTCGGTTGAAAACATCGGGGATGGTGTGTTTTTTGAATGTAGAAAGCTGGAATCAATCAACATCCCTAATTCAGTCAAAAGTATCGGCAATAGTGCTTTCGGATATTGCACAGGCCTGACAACAATAACCATTCCTAATTCTGTTGGGAGCATAGATGCTGGTGCTTTCAGCAATTGCACAGGTCTGTCTACGCTAACTATTCCGAATTCGGTTGTAAGCATTGGCGATGATGCGTTTGAAGATATTAAAAACATAGTCTATGCAGGTAGTGCAACTGGCCACCCTTGGGGTGCAAGATATATGAATGCCATACTCGATGAAGAAGATTTTGTGTACAGCGACAAAGAAAAGTCACGACTTATCGGTTATTTGGGAGATGGCGGAGATTTGATTATCCCTAATTCTGTGAGAATCATCGCAAACGGTGCGTTTTCTTTAAACAAAAATCGGACGACGATAACCATTCCCGATTCTGTTGTCAGCATTGGCAATTTCGCTTTCGAAGATAGCAAGAGTCTCACATCGATAACAATCGGAAAAGGTTGTAAGGAAATTGGCAGAGGGGCGTTTGGCGGATGTGACAGTCTGACTAAAGTGGAATTTGCCAGCCTTGAAAGTTTGTGTGGGATAGATTTTGGAGCCTATAGTGCGAATCCGTTAAGTCTTACTCACAGATTATTCATAAATGGCGAGGAAATCACAGAATTGGTAATTCCGAATTCAATAACAAGCATCGGCAGTTGTACGTTTTCAGGTTGCCGAAGTCTGACATCTGTAGTCATTCCGAATACAGTAACAAGCATCGGAACAGATGCTTTTTATGATTGTTGCAATTTGGAATCAGTAACCATAGGCGATTCGGTTGTCAGCATTGGCGATTACGCTTTCGATAATTGTCAGAAACTTACAGATATAGTCATTCCCAAGTCGGTGAAAAGCATCGGGCAATACGCGTTTGCTTTTTGCAAAAATATGTTGGTTGCGGTTATCCCAGAAACGGTTGAAACTATCGGAGAAGAAGCGTTCCTCGGTGTTAAACTCATAGTTTATTCAGGAGGTGTTGAAGGCGAAATTGTGGGTGTTTTTGGTGCCGATTATCGCATTGAGGAGAATGGTGCAGTGTATGAAGACTGGCTAGTATTTGCCGATGTCGAAAAAACACGAATTGTTGCTTATGTCGGCGATGGGAAAGATATAAACATTCCGAATTCCGTTACCAGCATCGGAGGCTATGCATTCTTATACATCCATGAGTATAACGACATCGAGATACCATACAATGAATATGGCAACACCCTGTATTTGGGAAATTCCCAAAATCCTTATCTCGCACTGATTAAATCAAACTCAGGTAGCTCATATGAGATAAACAGCAGTTGCAAGATAATCGGAGACTATGCTTTTAGTATGAACTCCGAATTGAGAAATATAACAATACCTGATGCAGTTGTTACTATTGGCAAACAGGCATTCTATGATTGCTCCAATCTAGATTCGGTAAAAATGGGAAATGGAGTTACCACCATTGGCGATAAAGCATTTTTTTATTGCGAAAAGCTGAAATCAATTGATATTCCTAATTCAGTTATCACCATCGGAGAAAGAGCGTTCTCAAATTGCGAACGATTAAAGTCGGTAACCATTCCTAATTCTGTTACCACAATTGGCGACAGAGCGTTCTCGCATTGCAAATTCTTAAAGTCGGTAACCATTCCTAATTCTGTAACGAGAATTGGTGAAGGCACCTTCGAATCTTGCTACGACATGACTTCGGTTTCCATACCTAATTCAGTTACCAGCATCGGCAAAATGGCGTTTTACGAATGTAACAGTCTTAAATCAGTGTTCATTCCCCAATCTGTGGCAACTATCGGTGATTCTGTATTTTATCTTTATGATTTTTTTATGGGTTCTCTTTCTGACAGTTTGACAATCTATTGTGAGGCAAGTTCAAAACCTGATGGTTGGAGTAATGATTGGAATTTCGGCAATTGCCCAGTCGTTTGGGGGGCAACCACCGCTGTTTCAGAGTCCGCTGCCGATAATTTGACGGTTTACGCTCGCGGCAACGCTATCATTGTCGAGAACGCCTTCGCCGAAATCCTTGTTTATGATGCAATGGGACGCCTTGTTTGTAGAGACGCAACGAATAGCATTTCTACAGGAAATCGCGCAGAAATCTGCGTGAACGGCACAGGCGTTTACCTTGTGAAGGTTGGTAATGTGGCGAAACGTGTAATTGTAAATTGAAAATCGGTTTAAATATCTGATTATCCGTATCGTAGGGCTGTCATATCATATGGCGGCCCTACGTGTTTGAAAAAAATCAAGGACATTTGTAGCAGTAAATCTTCAAAATTTTGCTTTTGTCAGTTCGTTTTTCGTTGACTACATTTGCCCGTTAAACGGATGATTTTGAAAACCGAATTTTTCATAGCAAACCGAATCACCTTCAACCGTAAGGACGGGCGCTCGTTCACTGGGCCGATTGTCAACATTTCGGTTGCGGGAATTGCACTGGGCCTGGCCGTGATGATTCTGAGTATGGCCATTGTCACGGGCTTCCGCGATGTGGTCAGTTCGAAGGTGACGGGCTTCAGCGCCGATGTGCAGATTTCGAATTTCGATGCCAACAACTCGTTCGAGACGCAGCCGATTGACGCCAACAACGTGCCAATGAGCCAGATATGCGCCATCGACGGCGTTGCTCACGTTCAGCCATACGTGTTCAAATCGGGCATTGTGAAAACGCCGAACGATATTCAGGCGGTTGTGCTGAAAGGCATCGACCAGAGTTTCGATTGGTCGTTTCTGCGCAGCCATCTTGTCGACGGTGAGACGTTCACCATTGCCGACTCGGTGAAATCGAACCGCATTTTTATGTCGGAATATCAGGCCAACTTGCTGCATCTGTCTGTGGGCGACAAGATTACCGTTTATTTTGTGCAAGACCCGCCGCGTATGCGCCCGTTTGTGGTGAGCGGTCTTTACAAGACGAGCATCGAAGATTTCGACCGCGTTTATGCCCTTGTCGATATGCGGCACTTGCAGAAGGTGAACGATTGGCAGCCGAACCAAATCAGCGGATACGAAGTTGACGTCAACAATTTCGACCGACTTGAAGCCGTTGCCGACAGCATCTTTTTTGTGGCGGGCAACAATTTTATGAAGGGCGGTTCGAGTCTGAAAATCACCAATATAAAAGAGCGTTATCCGCAGATTTTCGACTGGCTCAACCTTCAGGATATGAACGTTTGGGTGATTCTTGCGCTGATGCTTGCCGTGGCGGGCTTCAATATGATTTCGGGCCTGCTGATTCTGATTCTCGAAAAAACCAGTATGATTGGCCTTCTGAAGGCTCTTGGCTATGGCAATTGGCACATTCAAAAGATTTTCCTAATTCAATCGTTCTATCTGATTGTCAAAGGTTTGGTGTGGGGTAACGTTATCGGCATCGGCTTGTGCCTTCTGCAGCAGCATTTTGCCATTGTTCCGCTCGACGAGTCGTCGTATTATATGAGCACCGTGCCCATCAATCTGAAACTGCTGCACGTGGTTGCGCTCAATATTGGAACGCTTGTCTCAACGTTGATTGTGATGCTGTTGCCGTCGCTACTCGTGTCGCATATCAGCCCAGCCAAGGCGGTGAAGTTTAATTAGGCATTTTATAGGCACTAGGCATTAGGCACTAGGCATTAGGTGTTTGCGTAGGTAATGTGTTAAACTTTTAGACCCGTTAAACTTTAGACTTTAAAACTTAAAACTTTGAACCTTTCGATTCACCATCCCGATAGCTATCGGGACACCAGTTCACCAAATCTGTAGTCCGTCGTCTGTAGTCTGAAGTCCTAAATTCTCGCCCTTTACAGCACAAAGAATTTAATTCCCGCGGCTATCGAGAGCACAATAATGATGATTCCGCTGATGCGGTTGAGCCAGACAATGCTGCGCAGGCGGAAGTGCTTGCGGAAAATATCGACCACGTAAGTAAGTGTGAACCACCACAATACAGCACCGCAAAGAATCCCGCTCACAAGCGGCATACCATCGTTGAACGAGTTGCCGTCCGACATTAGGTTGAGCATTGAGAATGCCGCACCGAAGAAGATGATTGTCAACGGGTTGGATGCCGTCAGGAAGAAGACCGAGATGTAGTCGCCAATCAGGCCCGAGCGCTTGGGGCTGCGGTAGTAGCGGTACTCGCCGATTGGGTTTTTAAGCAGCATTTTGAATCCTAGATAGAGCAGAATCGTCACGCCAGCAATCTGAAAAAACAGTTGATGCTCAGTCAGGAAATCGGTGATGAAAGTGACGCCAAAAGCGGCCAGAACGGCATACGATGTGTCGGCTGTGGCGGCGCCCAATCCCGACATAAATCCTTGAAAACGACCTTTGTTAATGGTTTTCTGCACACACAGAACGCCTATCGGTCCCATCGGTGCCGAAACAATCAGTCCAACAATCAATCCCTTCAAGAAAATCTCAATGCCATTCATACTGCATAACGCAAGCGAACCGCAAAAATAGCATTTTTAACTTAAAGAGTAAAGATGAAAGTTTAAAGTGTAAGGCGAAAAGTGCTATGTGCGGCTATTGTGTCGGTCCGCCAAAAATCAGAAGTCATTATCTTCCAACTTCCAACTACTAACTTCTAAATCCTAAATCCTAACTTCTAACCATTCCCCGCCTTCTTCTCAGCCCTGTGCTCGCGCCATTGCCGCCATTTGGCAGAAAAAAGCTCGCCCACGCCGTAGTTCTTTTCAAGCTCGAAACGGTAGGCCACCGTGGCCCGCACCATACCGTTCATATTGTTGATGCTCACGCCGTCGTTGCCCATCGGCGATTCAATGGCCAGAATGTTTCCGCCAAGGTTGGCAAACCAGTGTTTGCTGTTGAATCCCACACTCAAATCGCCCTGAAAATAGAGATTCAGCGCATTGTGGTTGCGGTCGGGCGCGTCGTCGAGTTGCAGAAAGCACTTGTTGTAGGCCAGGCCCATCTGCATATCAAGATTGAAATAAATCCCCGCAGGGGTGACAAACGTCCGCGCATAGCCGCCGCCAGCGCCAATGAGCGTGTTGCTCACGTATTTGATTTGCTCGCGATAGTTGTAAACCGAGTCGTTCACATTCCGCGGCACAAGCGACGAATCGCCGCTCACCATATTCACGTTGAACAGAATCCCAGCCACAGCCGAGCCCGCCGTCTTGCGTTGCAGTTCGCCGTGCGATGTCAGCGCTTTACGCGAATATTGCGTGTAGTTGAAATAGTAGTCGGCCGACACGCGCAGCGATGCGGTGCTGATGTCGGGGCGGTCGAAGCGGGTGCCTGCGGGCCAGTTTTGCAGAATGCTTTCGGCGTTCGACAGATAGTAGCCTTCGTAGAAATTGGCGCCCAGTTTCAGCGTCACGGCGGGCAGCAGCACCTGAGTCGAGAGAATGGTTTTGCGGCCTGTGCGGTGGCGGTCGAGCAGGCCCGTGCTGACACCAAGGCTGAGCGACAGCCACTTATAGGCGAATCCCGCGCTCACCGATGCCGATGAGTCTGAGCAGTTGTATTGCAGCGATGACAGGTTTTTCAAGTCGTCGATGCTGAAGGCCGAGTTTTTTTGGAACACCGATGCGTTGACACTGAACATTCGGCTCAAATCTTGAATGTAGTTGGTGTCGCGCTCGGCGGCAAACACGCTGACGTACGTCTCTTTCAGCCATTGCGCTTCAGCCCGACCGAAGGCCGCCGTCAGCAGTAAAACCGATAAAGCCAGACGCGCGCGCATAGAGCTAAAGCACCTTGTGTTTGGCCACGGTGGCCACAAAATCCTTCAAGTAGAACGGGTCGAAGTAGGCCACGTCTTTGAAATCGGCGGCGGCGTAGGCCTTTTCGGCAAGCGGCACCATATTGGCCGCCAGCGGGCAGATGCCGTCAATAAAGCGGGCATTGGCCGATGTAATCACGCTGCGGCACTTGTCGGCACCGTCGCCGTAGAATGCTATTGTGTTGGTTTTCAACTCATTGACAAAACTGTCGCTGTCGATAATCAGAGCTTTTGTATCGCCAATTTGCTCTAAATCAGCATTGTAAATGGCCGTGTAAACTTCCATTCGGCGGGCGTCAATCATTGAGCAGAAAAGGTCGGGGCGCGGTGTGGCGTTTTTCTCGGCCATAATGGCCATTGCCTTCAGCGTGTCCACCGCAATCAGCTTTGCGCCAGTGGCGTAGCAGATGCCTTTGGCGGTTGAAACGCCTATGCGCAGCCCAGTGTACGAGCCAGGTCCCTGACTCACGGCCACAGCGTCGAGCGCGGTAGCTTCAATGCCCGTCTCGGCCAGAATCTGTTCAACAAAAACAGTGAGCAGCGTTGCGTGCGACTTGCCTTCGTAGCTCACGCGCTCTGCCAGCAGTCGGCCGTCGCGGGCCAGCGCCGCCGAGCACACCGACGTTGATGTTTCCAATGATAGAATGAGTGCCATAACCCAAAATTTGCCGCGAAGATAGTTTTTATTTAGGAGTTTGGATTTAAATGTTTAGAGGTAAGTGTTGAGGGGTGAGTGTTGAGGGGAAAGAGTTGAGTGTTAAGAATTAGGATTTAATGGGTAAGGTTGATACTAAACAATCGAAGTTTCTAAACTCAGAACTCTAAACCAGAACTTTAAACTCTAAACTCTAAACAGCGAAGCGCCTCAACTCTTACCATTTTCACGTTACCGGCAGGCACGTTCGCCAAAAACTTGCGGCGGGTTAGGCATTTTCAATTAAATTCGGCTCGTTTTATGGCAGATATGATGCAACGGATAATTTTTTCGGTTTTGATTGCGATGTGCTCGATTCCGGTTTTCGGTCAGGAGTCGCACTCGCTCTATATGGACCACGAGTTCAACCATTTCGACCGCTACGTCTATCAGAAGCAGAACCGTTTTCACACTTCCGTGAAACCATACCAGACGCGGCAGGTGAACACCACCGTCAATGCCGACTCTATTTACCGAATCGATGTGAGCCGCAAACTGCCCGACATCTTGCTGAACCGCAGCTGGATAACCTACAAGCAGAGCGATTTTGAGTTCACCATCGACCCGCTTATGCATTTTGAGCTTGGCCGCGATTCCGACTACGACAAGATGAGCTGGGTGAACACGCGCGGCTTTGTGCTGAACGCGCGGCTGGGCAAATATGTGTTCGTTACCAGCGATTTCTACGAGAATCAGGCCAAATTCTACGACTACCGCCGCGATGTGGTGCGCAGCGTTAAAACCATTCCCGGACAGGGCGCATACAAAAGTTTCAAAGGCGACGGCTACGATTACGCTTGGGCCGACGCCACCATCAGCTTCCAGCCCGACGAGCATTTCGACATCACTTTCGGTCACGGCAAGAACTTCATTGGCGACGGCTACCGCTCGATGCTGCTGAGCGACGTGTCGGCCAACTATCCGTTTCTGCGCATCACCACCGATTTCTGGAACATCAAATATGTGAACCTTTGGGCTCAGTTCCAGGATTTTACAAAGCATTACGACTACGGCCATCCGCACGACAAAAAGTGGGGCTCGTTCAACTATCTCGACTGGTCGGTGACGCCGTGGCTCAATATCGGGTTGTTTGAGGCGGTTATTTGGGCTGCCGCCGACAGCATCGGCCATCGCGGATTCGACATCAACTATGCCAATCCGGTGATTTTCACGCGGCCCGTTGAGTTCTCGGTCGGCTCGTCGGACAATGCGCTGATGGGCATCACGGGCAAGCTCACGCTTTGGAACAACCACATGCTTTACGGTCAGTTTATCATCGATGAGTTCAAACTTGAGAACGTCAAAGCTGGCATCAAGCATCAGTTCAACAAGTCGGACTCAACAATCAAGTGGGGCTGGTGGGCCAACAAATGGGCCTTGCAGATGGGCTACAAAACATTCGATTTATTCGGCCTTCAACATCTTGACATTCAGGCTGAAATGAATGTTGCACGGCCGTTTATGTACTCGCACGTCACCCATATTCAGAACTACGGACACTACAAGCAGCCGCTCGCTCATCCGCTTGGCTGCAATTTCCGCGAGTTTGTGCTTATCGGGCGCTACAACTACAAGCGGCTCTTTGTTGAGGCCAAATACATTCACGCTATGCACGGCCGCGATGTGGGCGGACAGAATATGGGCAACAACATTTATGCTGACTATACGAGCCACGCACAGGAATATTACAACGAGATAGGGCAGGGACAGAAGGTTATCTTGCAGAATACCAACGCAAAAGCGTCTTTCCTTATCAATCCGCGCACCAATATGAATGTTTATGTCGGCTTCACCCGCCGCTCAGAGGATGTTGAGGGTACAAAAACTGCTAAAAACCTGATAACGTTCGGGTTGAGAACATCGTTGCAGAATATGTATTATGATTTTTAGGTGTTAGTGAGTAAAGAGTAATGTATAATGAGTAATGAGTAAAGCTCTGCAACTCAATATCATATCTCTAACCATTAAAACCTCTAAACTTTACTCTTTACACTTTCAACTTTACTCTCTAAACAGCTTTCCCTGCCAAGTTTCCCGCCGTTCCAATTCCTTGTCAATCAGCGCCACAACTTCAAAATTCTTCATCCGGTTCCAGCGGGGTGCAATCACTTTTTCGGCGGGCGAAACGCTCACAAAGCGCTCAACCACAATGTCGGGCGACAGGTGCTCAAGAAAAGTCACCACAGTGGCAATGTAATCGTTGAGCGAGAAAGGGCTGACAAAATCGGGATTTTTTTGGCAGATGGCGGCCAGCGGCGTACCTTCAATTATCTGTAACTGATGCAGTTTCAGCGTTTTTAGTGGCAAGGCCGATACTCGCCGGGCGTGTTCAAGAAAATCGGCTTCTGTTTCGCCCGGAAGTCCCAGAATCAAGTGGCCGCCGGTTTCGAGCCCGTATTGTGCGCAAAGCCGCGCCGCTTTTTCGGTATCTTCGAAGGTGTGGTGGCGGTTGATGCGCTCAAGTGTTTGGTTGTTAGTGCTTTCAATGCCCAACTCAATGCTCACCGGCACAATCTGGTTGATGCGTGCCAGCATATCGAGCAGTTCGCTGTTGATGCAGTCGGGGCGGGTGCCGATAATGAGCCCCACAATGCCGTTGCCCACGGCCTCGCGGTAGAGCGGCTCAAGTGTTTTTACTGGCGCATACGTGTTTGTATAGCTTTGGAAATAAGCAATATACCGCATATCGGGATATTTGCGCGAAAAAAACTCGCGGCCTTTGCGCAGTTGCTCGGCAATGCTGTCGGCGGCGTTGCAGTAGGCTGGCGTGAACGCGGTGTTGTCGCAGTAGATGCAGCCGCCCGTGCCTTTGGAGCCGTCGCGGTTGGGGCACGAAAGCCCCACATTGACAGATATTTTCTGCACGCGCCCGCCAAACTTATTGCGAATGTAGGTCGAATAGTCGTTGAAGCGACGGTTTGTGCCCCACGTAAATATTTGCTGGTCAGACATTTACTGCTGAATGAATGTGTAGGTGATGGTGCCAACCTGCACTTCGGCGGCTTTGGGGTCGGAGTTGAATTTTGCCTTGAGAGCGGCTGCCTTTGCTGCTTCGCGCAAGATGGGGTCGTTGGTTGTAGTTCCGGCCTTGCCTGGCGATGCGCTGATGACGCTGCCGTTGCGGTCAACACGGATTTCAACCACCACTTTGCCTTCCGACTTGCTTTTGTACTCCGGTTTCGGCGGTTCCGAACCGAACGAACGGCCTGCCAAGTTGAAATTGATGCCGTTGCCGCCACCGTTTCCAACGCGGTTAGTCGAGTTTATGTCGCCGTTGAGCGAGCCTTGGTTGCCGGGTTGCCCGGTAATGCCCTCGCCAGTGTTTCCGCCGTTCGGGTTGCGGCCGGCAAAGGCGTTTTTAGCTTTGTTTTGGGCGGCTTGCATCTGTTGTTGCTGGCGCTGAAGTTCCTCTTGTTTCTTCCGTTCCTCCTCCTGGCGGCGTTGTTCTTCGGCAAGGCGCTGGCGCTCAAGTTCTTGCTGGCGTTCCAACTCTTGCTGCCGCTCACGTTCCTGCTGGCGTTTCAGCTCATCTTCCTCGCGTTTTTTCTTCTTTTTCTGCTCAATCACAGCCGACTCTTCAAAGTCTTGATTCACAACCTCTTCCTCGCCCGATTGTTGAGGCTCGGGTGTTGCTTCCGATGGTGCCGGTTCCGACGGAGTGGGGGGAGCAGGAACTGCTTCGGCAACGGCGGGGCGCGGTTCAACCTGTCCCATACCTTGCTCGGTGTCGCCAAAATTGACAAGCACGCCTTCCTCTTCTTCTGTCGGGTCGTTGATGAATCTGACCATCAGCAACATCAGAAGAAAAAGGACGCAGAAAATAACTGTTCCTATAGTGGCAATCCGTTGTTCTTTGGTGCTAATCATTTCTTTGGACGTGTGGCCAGAATGAGTTTGTATTTGTGGTCTTTGGCAATGTTCATCACCTTCACAACGTGCTCAATGGCAACGGTTTGGTCGGCGTGAAGCGAGATGGTGGGCGGCTCGGGATAGTTCTCGGCGGGGCCCACGCGGTTCACCAGCGACTGCTCAAGTTGGTCGAAGCTGACATATTGGCCTTCAATGGCATATCGCAGGTCTTTGGTTATCGACACGGTGGTGATTGGCTTTGTGGCCATTGTCTGGTTGTTGCTTTGCGGCAGCAGCAGTTTCAAGGCGTTGGGCGCAATCAGCGTCGATGTCATCATAAAGAAAATCAGCAGCAGAAACACAAGGTCGCTCATCGACGATGACGAGAACTCGCCGCTGACTCTTGAGTGTCGTTTGAGTGCCATAACTGATTAACTTACAGGTTCGTTCAACAGGTCCATAAATTCGGTTGTGCGGGCTTCCATCTCGTTCACAACCTTCTCAACTCGCGTTGCAAGGTAGTTGTGGGCAAAGTAGGCGATAACGCCCACAATCAGGCCGGCCACGGTGGTTACCATTGCCACGTAGATGCCGCCTGCCAGCATCGAGACATCGATATTGTTGCCTGCCTGCGACATATTGTAGAATGCCTGAATCATACCAACCACGGTGCCCAGGAAGCCAATCATCGGGCCGCCGCCGGCTGTGGTGGCAAGCAGTGGAATGCCTTTTTCAAGTTTCGCCACTTCAATGTTGCCCACGTTCTCAATGGCGGTGTTGATGTCGCCCAGCGGACGGCCAAGGCGGCTGATTCCCTTCTCAATCATTCGCACAATCGGGTTGTCGATTGACTGGCACAAGGTTGTGGCCGCTTCAATTTTCCCGTCGTGGATGTAGTCTTTGATGCGGTTCATAAAGTTCTCGTCGAGTTTCGAGGCCTTGTTTATCACCAGCAGGCGCTCAATGAAGATGTAAACCGACAGCACCAGCAGTACGGCCAGCGGAATCATTATCACGCCGCCCTTCATTGTGAGGTCGAGCAACGACAGAGTTGCCTCCGGAGCGGCTTCGGCTGCTGCATCGGCTGCGGCGCCGTTAACCTGAATCTGTAATAGTGTTGAAAGAATCATTCTTTTAGTGTTTGAAATTGCTTATTTAATTTGCGTGGCGAATATAAGAAAAAACTATTGTGCGGTGCTTCGTTTGTTGATGGTAGTTTATCAACCTTTCAGAGTTAGAAACAATACGGAAATAGGAGTCGGTGAACTGGTGAATCGGTGAATTGGTGAATCGTATCCTAACTTCTAACTCCTAACTTCTAACTCCTAACTTCTAACTCCTAACTTCTAACTTTTAACTTCTAACTCCTAACTCCTAACTTCTAACTTCTAACTAATCAAGGAATCTGAATTCCCATCACAAGAATATCGTCAACCTGCTCATACTTGCCTTTCCATTTCTGGAACTGGGTTTCAAGAATTTCCATTTGCTCGCTGTTGCTTTTGTGGCTGCAAGTGAGCAGTACCTCTTTGAATTTATGCGATTTCATCTTAAAGCCCTCATTGCCGCCGAACTGGTCGTAGTAGCCGTCGGAGAACATATAGAGCTGGTCGCCGTGCTTCAGATTCACCTTCGACGATGAGAATGAGCGGTTTTCGTTGTCGTAGAAGCCCACCGGCATACGGTCGGGTTTCAGCTCAATGAGTTTGCCTTCGCGGATAATGTACATCGGGTTCATCGCGCCAGCGAACTCCATAATGCCCAGGCGCGGGTCAATCGAGATTATTGACATATCCATTCCGTCGCCGGCCAACAGCTCCGATTTTTCCTGGTGGAGGTGGGTTATCACGTTTGCTCTCAGGCGGTTAAGAATGATGGCCGGTTGAACAACGCCTCGCTCGTTCACAATCTTGTTCAGGAACGATATGCCAATCAGGCTCAGGAACGCGCCCGGAACGCCGTGGCCTGTCGAGTCGGCGCAAGCCACAACCAAGCGGCCGTTGCTCTCCGACATCCAGTAGAAGTCGCCGCTCACAATGGCGCGGGGCTTGTAGAAACAGAAACTGTCGGGGAATTTTTTTGTGAGAGTCTTGAGCGGAGGCAGCATCGCGTCTTGAATGTGCTTGGCGTAGGTGATGCTCGACGTAATCTCCTCGTTCATACTCAAAATCTCCTGCTGCGCTCTCTTGAGCGGTGTGATGTTGGTGTCGATGGCAATCATCTGGTTGATTTCCATATTGTCATCGTCGTAAACGGGCGACAGCGTGGTCTGCACCCACAGCTTGATGTTCCACTTGTTGCGGATTTCGGCCTCCAGCGCAATCGACTGCTTCTCGTAGTCCCACGTCTTGATGATTTTGCTGATGTTGATGGGGTGCTTTTTGCTCAGGCCGAGCGATTCGTTCTGGTTCAGCTCGTCGAGCGAGTAGCCGTACATTCTTGAGTATCCGGGGTTTATCCAGATGGTGCGTCCCGTGTTGTCGTACACGCGGATGGCGTTGTCCGATTCGGTGGCAATGTGCGACATTCGCTCAATCTCGCGCGTGTATTGGAGCAGATTCTCCTTCTGCGACTCAATCTCCTCCTTCTGCTGCGCAATCTTGCGGTTGGTTTGCTCCAGCACCTTGTTGTCTTTGGTCTTTTGCAGGAACGACCACGCCAGCATAAATGTCAAAATACTGCAAATCAGGAATATGCCCACCAACGCAAAGAACGACGATTTCTGTTGGTTTATCACCGATGCGTTGTCCTCAATGGTGTTTTCCTTTTCAATGTTCTCGTTGGTCAGCATCGTAATAAAATCGTTCTGCCGCTGAAGCTCCTGTTGCATTCCGAGCGAGTCAATGTCGATGCGGCGAAGGTCGATGGCGAGGCTGTCGGCGTAGAACTGCGATTTTTGCAGATGCTCGGCGGCCATGCGGTAGTTGCCATCTTTCGCGAAAATGTCGCCGATGAGCCTGTGCAGCTCAATCAGCTTCTGCCACGAGTGCGTGTTTGAGCTGAGTTCGGTCGCGATTTTCGCATAGCGCCGGGCCCTTACCGTCTGGCCTTTGTTCATAAAGTAGTCGCCGAACAGAATCGCGGCGTTGAAGGCAACATCAAGGTTGGTGTTGTTCAAATTTATGTTGTTCAGACCTTTGGCGTATGCCAGCGCCGATTGCAAATCGCCGTTTTTCAGGTGCCAGATGGCCAAACTCAGGTTCGCCGTCTCGCATCCGCGATTCACTTTCAGCGTGTCGCTCACTTTTTTTGCTTTCGAGTAGTAGCTGAACGCCGTGGCCATATCCTCTTTTTGCAGATAGAGGTTGCCGAGCGTGCAGAAGGCGTCTATCTGGCTCACTCCGTAGTTTTTGCGCTGGAAAATCATCAGCGCCTCCTGTACGTTCTTCTCCGCAAGGTTGAAGTCGTTTTTTATTTGGTACATCTGCGCGATGAGCAGCAGCACGCGGCCGTATTCCGGTGTCACAATGTCGGAGTTGTGCTGCGTCAGGGCGCGTTGCAGAACCTTCAGTCCGGTCATATAGTCGTTCGACGCAAAGGCGTATTTGCCGGCCAGGTAAAAGAATTTCGACAGGGTCTCGCGGTCGGTCACACTGTCAACCATCTGATAGCTTATTTCGAGCACCGAGTCGCAGCTTTTTATTTGGTTATGAGCCAGATAAATTGATGCTTTGATGTTGTTGATGCGGAACAGAAAATCGATGCTGTCGGTGGCCATCGGCATATCCATAGCCATATCGGTGTAGAACAGAGTCTTGTCGGCGTTGCCCGACATATAGTTCAGCTCGGCCAGTTTGATGCACGCTTTTATGCGTACAAGCTCGTCGGTGTTGTTGGCGAGAATTTTGAGGTAGGCGGCTTCCGCGGCCGAATACTGGCTGTTTTGCGCCAGCTTGTCGGCGTTCGAGAAAATGGAGTCCAGGTCGGAGCTGCTAGTTGCGGTCTGCGCCGTGCTGACAACCGAAACAGCGGTGGAAAGCACCATCGCCAGAATTAGAATTATGCGTGTAATCGTTTTCAAGATTGATGTGTATCCCCGGCCGCAAAAATAGAAATATTTCGACTATGCAATAATAAATGCTTTGGCAGTCGTCAAAAAATAGGCGCCGTTGGTCGAGGATTTTTGCGAAGAAGCTATAAATTTGCGTTCCTAATCAGAATTACAATGGAACGTAACAAAATAAAAGTGGGCATAACGCAGGGCGACATCAATGGAACCAGCTACGAGATTATGCTCAAAACCTTTCAGGAACAGCGTTTTAACGAGATTTGCACTCCCGTGATTTACGGCTCGCCCAAAATTGCGGCCTACTATCGCAAGGCGCTAAACATCAACAATTTCAGCTTCAACTCGGTCGCTTCGGCCGACGAGGCCGCCGACCACAAGGCAAACCTTGTCAATGTGCTCGACGACAACGCCAAAGTGGAGCTGGGCAAGTGCACAACAATGTCGGGCGAAGCCTCTGTGGCCTCGCTTGAGGCGGCCGCCAACGATTTTGCCGCCGGCAAGCTCTCGGCTCTGGTGCTCAATCCCATCAACACAAGTCTCACTGCCGACCTTAACGTTGCCGACCAGTTCGATTTCGTTAAACGCAAACTGCAAGTCGATAACACGGTGACAATGCTGGTTAACAACACTTTGCGTGTTGCTTTGCTCTCGGGTGCGTCGCCAATGCGCGACATCTCAAAGCATCTTTCCATCGACAATATCGTGGCTAAACTCCGCATCATCAACGATGCGCTGAAAACCGATTTCGCCATCGATAAACCGAAAATCGCAGTGCTTGGTTTCAACCCCAATTGTATGGGAACCGCCACGCTCGAGCGCGAGGAGAAGGACATTATTGTTCCGGCCATCGAGCGCGCCAACTCGGAGAATGTGCTGGCTATGGGACCTTACAACGCCGATTTGGTTTTCGGCACCGATTTGTTCCGCCAGTTCGATGCTGTGCTGGCCATCTACTACGAGCAGGGTATGGTGCCGTTCCGCACGCTCAGCTACGACGATGGCGTCAGCTATCTGATAGGAATGCAGAATCTTTGCGTGGCTCCGTTCCAAAGCATCGGCTACGAGGACGCCGGTCTCGACAAGGCTCAGCCCAACGCTCTGCAAAGCGCCATCTACCTGGCTTGCGATGTGCTTGCCAACCGCGCACAGTACAAGCAGCTTACGTCGAATCCGCTGAAGAAGCATAACATTTCCGATTAACGCTCAACAGCGAATATCTCAAACAAACTCCCGGCATAGCAATCGGCAATGTCGGGAGTTTTTGTTTTTCCTGGATTGTTGCTAACAAGAAAGGCGGACCGAAGCCCGCCTTCCTCATTTATAAAACCATTGATTATCAATAAACCATCACGCGTTTTGCTTCGCCTGTGGCTTTGTTGCGTAAGATGTAGATTCCGCTCTCGAAGCGTCCGTTCAGAACCGATGTGTCGCCGTTGCTGATTTCAACAGTGCCGCGGTAAACGCCAATCACCGAGAATACGTCGAACAAACCGCTGTCGGCCGGCTTGTCGGCAATGCCGGTCTTGGGCTCGGTAACTTCCTCGGTGCCGAATATCACTTTGTCGATGTTGCCGTTGGCGCCCTCGATGGCCAATTTCAGAGTGTGAGTGCCTTCGGGCAGCTCAGTCTTTGTCTCGCCGGTTACGAGTTTATATTTGCTCCAGTCGTTGCTGCCGGTTTGCGGAATGCTGATTTTGCCGGTAATATCCACATCGTCAAGGTAGAGACGGAATGCGGCGCCAGAGGTGCCCGACGATACGTAGGCGCCCCAGTAGTATTTCTGTGCTTTCTCAACTTTGACAGTGTAGAGCGTCCATTCGCCCGCATTGGTGTAGCCTATAGCCTTGCCGCCGTTGCCCTTCACAATATCAACGCCTTCCGATGAGCGGTAGCTTGCATCGCCCTGATTGTCAGTGTCGTTGTCTTTATATGTCTCGGCCACGAAACCATCGAGAGCCTTGTCATATTCTTCAACTTCAATTGTTCCCGGAATTGGAGCTGGCTCACCCTTAAGCGGTCCGGTGAATACTTCATTGCCGGTCGATGGCGCGAAAGTGATGTAGTCGATGTTGCACGATGAGCCTTCAATTTGGATGCGGATGTTATAGGTTCCCGCAGGCATAGCTACTTTGGTGCGGCCTGTGATTTCTTTGTAGGTGCCCCACGAGTTGCTTGCCGTTTGCGGAACATTGATGCGGCCGGTCAAGTCGGTATCACCCATACGGATGCTGAATGCCGAGCCAGTTGTTCCTGATGACACTCTCGCTGTCCACAGCATAAGTTGCTCTGCATCAACCTTAACGGTGTATTGCATCCACTCACCAGTGTTGGTCCAGCCAACAACATAACCGTCACCGTCGTTTTTGTCGATGTCAATTCCGACAGTATCGCGATAGAATGTCTTGTTTTCTGAATAGCCGTGGTTGTTGTCCGGGTCGCTGTCGCTGTAGGCGATGGTGTTCTCACCCTCGTCAAAATCCTCAGCCTCAAGTTTGCCAGGCAGGGCAATCGGGGTGTTCTTGAACGGTTTTGCCGGCTCGCAGGCCTTTACGGTGCAAGTTCTCTCAAACAGCAGCGTGCTGCTCACTGTGTTAAGCGCTTTCATTGTGAATGAGTATGATCCGGGTACAATCGGCTTCCATACGAAGTCGATCACCGATGTGTCGGCAGTGGCAATCAGAGTTGAGTCGCAGTAAAGTTGAATCTTGTCAATTGTGTTGTCTGCGCTCGACGCCTTTCCTTTGACAACGGTTGAGTCTCCCATAAGGATTATGTTCGACTTCGGCGACACAAAAGCGTAATCGCTTGCCACATCGATAAGCGGGCTTTTGGCGTTGATGGCGGCATCGGTCATCATATATTCGCGCAGCCATTTCAGTGCCGGACGCTCAACCCCGTTCTTAATCAAGCCCGAATATTTTGCCTGGTCCCATGTAGCACCATATATGTATCCCCATAGTGTCACACCTGCCACATAGTCAGCTTCCCACATTATCGGAAACTGCGACTTGTATTTTTCCAACTGTTCCTGATCATTTTCCTTACTGATATCATACTCCGAGATAAATATTGGTAACTGCACGCCATCGTGCACTTTCTCAAGAGCTTTCTTAAAGTCCGCACCCGACATATCGTTCAGGTCGTGCGACTGACAGCCGGCTGCGTCAATCGGGCCACCTGCGGCTTTAATCGCATTGACGACCTTGATGTATTCATCAGTATCCCATTGGAAAGTGTTGTAATCGTTGTAGATAAGCACTGCGTGAGGCCAGCGTTCGCGAGCCATAACAAATGCTGTGGCCAACCAGTCGTAGCCGGATTTTCCCGGTCCGCCAAGTGCATCAACAATTCTTGTCATTTGGTAGGGCGAATGGTAGTTGCCATTGCCGCCTTTCACTGCCTCGTTTGCCACATCGATGTATTCCAAATCGGGAAATTCCTTGGCAACTGCGTCAAACCAGCGGGTGATGGCCGCTAGAGTCTCTTCGGCGCTGAGCTGCTGTAGGTAGCTCGGAATCTGTGCGCCCCAAAGCAGAGCGTGGAATTTGAACTTGAACCCGTGCTGCTTGCAATAGTCGTACTCCCGGCGGGCTGTGCTGAAGTCGAACACGCCCTGCGAGCGCTCAATCGACTCCCATTTGGTTTCGTTCTCCGGGGTAAGCTGATCCCACATCTCTTCATATTTATAGTTACCAACGTTAGGCTGTATCTGTCCTCTTGTTGTGATGTTGCCCAAAAACTTGTTCTTGTTGTAGTTCAGCTGCGCCTGGCTGGTCAGTGCTCCGGCCATAAACAGCAACATTAGTGTGGATTTAATCCTCATAGTTGTTATTACTTTAGTGGTTACTAATTATTGTCATTATAAATTGTAAAAATAACAATTATTATTTTGTGGCAAAGAAAAGAAACATCTGTTTCCGATGGTATAAAAATTGAATAAAAATTCACCTTTTAATCGAAAAATATCGCAATTACTTGAATGTCAGCAATAAATATTGGTTACTATTTACCGATGCAGAAGTGGCTGAAAATATTCCCCAAGACCTCATCTGGTGTGATCTCGGAGCCGAGGATAGAGCCGAGGTTGTCGATAACATCGTGGATATCAATGGCCAGAAGGTCGGTTTCGGTGTTGTTGCGCAGCTTGTCGGAGGCGCGGTCCAAAGCCTCGCGGGCAAGCAGAAGGGCGTTGTAGTGGCGGGCGTTGGTGATAATCACATCGTCGGTGTTCTGCTGACGCATTTTGCTGGTTAGCAGAGCAATAAGGCTGTCGATATTGCCGTTTTTTGCCGAAATCGACACTTGTCCGAGCATTTTGGGGCTGCTCACAGTTGGCTGATTGGCGTTGTGTATGTCGCATTTGTTCAGCACCACAATCAGCGAGGCGTCGTCGGCCATTCGGGTTTCAATCTCGCCAAGCGAAGCGGTGATTTTCGCGGCCGAGTCGGCGGCATCGAACATCGCAATCACAATGGCTGCGCGGCTAATCTTCTCAAATGTCTTCTCAATGCCCAGATTCTCAATGGTATCGGTCGTCTGGCGGATGCCGGCGGTGTCGATGAACCGGTAGGTTACGCCGTCGATGTTGATGGTGTCCTCGATGGCGTCGCGGGTGGTGCCGGCAATGTCGCTCACAATGGCGCGGTCTTCCTTCAGAATGGCGTTCAGCAGAGTGGATTTTCCCACATTCGGTTCACCGATAATGGCCACTGGCACACCGTTTTTGATAGCGTTGCCCAGCGAGAACGATTTAATGAGCCGGTCGATTTCCACACCTATATTATATAGAAGGACGCGCAGTTGCGAGCGGTCGGCAAACTCAACGTCCTCCTCGCTGAAGTCGAGTTCAAGTTCAACCAGCGATATGGTTTTCAGCAGCTCGTCGCGAAGATGCGCCAGTTCGGTCGATATGCCGCCGCGCATCTGGTTCAGCGCCACTCGGTGCGATGCGGCGCCGGTTGAGGCAATCAGGTCGGCCACGGCTTCGGCCTGCGACAGGTCCATTTTTCCATTGAGAAAGGCGCGTTGGGTGAACTCGCCGGGGGCGGCCATTCGAGCGCCGTTGGCAATGAGCGTTTGCAGAATCTGCTGCTGGATGTAGGTTGAGCCGTGGCAGCCGATTTCAACAATGTCGTCGCCGGTGTAGGAGTGAGGCGCTCGGAAAACGGTCAGCAGCACCTCGTCGATGGGCGCGCCGTTGTTGCTGATGGTTCCGAGCACAGCGGTGTGCGACGGCTGGCTATCGATGTCGAAATTGTGCCGCCGCGCACTGAAAACTTTTTTTGCTATGGCCGTAGCTTGCGGCCCGCTGAGCCTTACAATTGCAATGGCGCCGTTGCCCGCGGCTGTCGATATGGCACAAATGGTGTCGGAAAAATCCATCATTCAAATTTTCGGCAAAGATAGCATTTTGCAGAATTTTTGTGTTTGTGTCAGCATCGCAATGTAGTGACGCGCCGTGGCACGTCCGCCCGTCAGCGTTTGTGTCAGTGTTCAGTGTCATCGTTTCATTTTTCCCCTATATTTGTTTCCCAAAACAAAAGACAATGATTTCACAAATACCATTTATAAAGAATACCGACAGCGGGAATTTCTTCCTTTTGGCCGGTCCGTGCGTTGTTGAGGGCGAGGAGATGCTCTATCAGACAGCCGAAACTATCAAGCAAGTTGCTGACAAACTGAAGATTCCGTTTGTGTTTAAGGCATCGTACCGCAAGGCCAACCGCAGCCGCATCGACAGTTTCACCGGCATTGGCGACCGTCAGGCGCTGGAGCTGCTGGCCCGTGTCCGCACCGATTTGCAGGTGCCGGTTGTCACCGATATTCATTCTGCCGACGAGGCCGCAATGGCTGCCGAATATGTTGATATTCTGCAAATTCCGGCATTTCTTTGTCGTCAGACCGATTTGCTCGAAGCCGCAGCCAAAACTGGTAAGGTGGTGAATATCAAGAAGGGACAGTTCCTTTCGCCCGAGTCGATGAAGTTTGCAGCTCAGAAGGTTGTCGATAGTGGCAATCCGCGCGTTATGCTCACCGACCGAGGCACAATGTTCGGTTACGGCGATTTGATTATCGATTACCGCGGAATTCCAACAATGCAGGCGTTCGGCTACCCCGTGGTGCTCGACATCACCCACTCGCTGCAGCAGCCCAACCAGTCATCGGGCGTAACCGGCGGCCGTCCCGACTTGATTGAGACTGTTGCCAAAGCCGGCATCGCCGTCGGCGTCGATGGTATCTTCCTTGAAACGCATCCAAATCCCGCTGTGGCCAAATCGGATGGCGCCAATATGCTCAAGCTGGAATATCTGGAGGATTTGCTGACCAAACTGGTGGCCATCCGCAAGGTTGTGATGTAGCAATCCGGTTGGAGGGGAACACACATATTATATTATGTGTCGGAGCATTCAAAATGATTTTTTGTGCGAGTGGAACGCCGTCGCCTTTTGCCTGTTTTGTGCAAAAAATCCGTTGCTCATCGCTTAATGTTCCCTTAATGATTCCTTAATGATGGCTATAGGATGAGCATTTCCGCATCAGGTTCCCATATCGCTTTATGGCGTTTTAATCCGATGTTTCTCCAAAACGCGCCGCCGTCCGCGCTTTCAGCCGGTCCGAAAACACCGTTTTTTGCCCCGAGGAGGCCGTTTTTGCCGTATCCAGTCCTATGTTTTTGCGCCATTTGCAACTGATTTCCAACTCATTCCCGCAGTCATCAAAAAAACTTCAAAAAACTTTCATTTTTCTCTTGCGTGAAACGAAAAACCCTCTACTTTTGCACCCGCTTTCCGAAAGGGAGC
>CAMJCK010000035.1:0-38961 GCA_946404125.1 uncultured Bacteroidota bacterium
TGTAAGCCAGCCATTTGCCGTCGGTTTTGCCGCAAGGCGTGAAGGTGAGAGTTTTACCGCCTTTGTCTGCCAAAAAGTTGTGCCATTTGTCAATGACTATTTTTGTGCAATTATTTGATACTTTGACTGTTAGTGTATCGCCGCCGCACGAAATCAGAATGGCGTCAATTTTGGCAGAATCGGTTATTGTAAAGTTTATCGGGGCAATGTTGCACGGAATTGTAACTTCTTTGTAATCAGGGTAAATATCCAATTCTGTGTTGGTTTGCACAATGTTCTCAACGGTTGGCGTGCAAGCGACCAACAACGTGACTATCAATATGTTTGCAGTTAATCCTCTCATTTTTGCTTGATTGTTGTGTTCAGGTATGCGATGTAGTACCAATACGATTGGTAGAAGTAGTTGATTGACTGTCCTTTTTTTAACTTTTCGAAGTCGTTTATCACGTTTTCGCTGACGCCAAAATCACGGCACTCGTCGGGTGTGAACATTATGGTGCAGGCCTCTTGAACTCGGCGGTGCAATGGTTCGCCTTTGTGGTCGTCGAGGTAGGAGAGAAGCCTTTGTTTGTCAGCCGAAAGCAAAATGTATGCAATGTAAAACTGCTGTGCCACAGTGTTTTGCGGATTGACTTTGACAATTTCGCGGTAGTCGCTTGCAAGGCCGTCAATCTCGCAGAAAGTGCTGTTCTGCGGCAGTTTTGTAATGTTTGTATCGGCAAGTGCGGTTGCGGCTTTTTGCTTGTAAAACAATGTTTTATCAAGAATGTCGGCATATTTTTGACTAACCTTATTGGCGCCGAACGATTTGTTTATGGCAATGAGCCGCAAAAAGTCGTGAGGCTCAACACCGTCGGGAGTTGTAAGTGCGCTGTTGAATGCCGCCTGACGGGCTTCTGCCGCGTGTCCGCTTAAGTGATAAACAATGCTTTCCATTCTCAGAATCTCGTTTCGGACAGTGCGTGAGTTGTTTTGCTGCGTTGGCAGTTGCTGATTAAACTCAAACATTCGGTCGAGCAGTTGGCCTTGCATTGCAAGTGCAAGGTTGGTATAACTTATAAAATTGGTTTTCACATTGTTATGCGAGTTCAACTTTATAATCTTGTCCCAATGGCAATTATCAGTCAAATAGCACTCTTGTTGCATTCTGTACGTTTTTGAGTCGTGCATTTTGCTCAACACAAATCCAAAAACGATAATTGTGGCAGTAAGAATTATGTGGTTAATTCGCTGATTAATAGTAATTTTTGAGGTTGCGATAACTGCAAGTGCCGATAACCAGGCGCAAGTTGCTATCCACCCTGATGTTGGCCAGTTGTAGTATTGCATTGGCAGCGTGGCTTCGGCAAACGATACAAATGATTCGTTGAGGTAAAATATAAATCCACAAGCAAATACGATAGCAATCGCGATAAGTCCGTTTATTGCCTTCCGTTTTTGCAGAATGTTGGTAATCAATACAATAATGGCGAACAAAAGCGCCACCGAGCCTATGGCCAGATACAAAAGCAGTGTGCAAACTGCAGTGGCGGCAATTTTTAGGTTCTCGTGCGTGCTGATAAATTTGTGGTATATTACAGTAACAATCAAACAAATGGTAATTGCCGTATGCCCGCGAAAACTGTAAAACGGCTCTTCAACACACATTAGCAGAAAACCTATCGGAATCAGTATCAGTGCGTTTTGTTTTTCAGTCCATATTGTGCCGAAAATCAATCGCTTAAGGCAAAGCAAAACTGTCAGGTAAAATGCCGTGGCAACTATTGTCCCGACTATCGGAAACTTGAAAAACTGCGTCAGAAACGAACTGATTATCAGGTTTAAACCGCCAACTTTGAACAAATGACTCAAAATCCAGTCGGCATCGAACAAGAATAGGTGGTCCGACTCGAAGGTGTAGAGTTTGAATCGCTGCAGCGCAAACGTAACAAACCAAAACAGCACCGTTGCCAGTGCTATTTTGCTTAAAATCATATGTTTGCTATTGACAATCACTCGGTTATATTTTTATCGAAATCTCCTCGCCATTATACTGAATATCAGCGTTTTTGCCGTTGTCGGCGCGCACGATTTTAAATAGTCGATTCTGCAACATTCCGCTGAATGAGCCTTCGCGAGTGTTGATAGTCAGCGTGTTGCTTTTATTGTTCCACGCAAACTTTATGATAGAGAACTCGCCCTTTTCGTAGTTGTAATTGTCGCCTTCGTCTTCGTAGAGTTCAAATGTGCAGTCCTTGCCAGGGTAGATTTTGATTGTGAGAGTGTCGAAACGCTGCTCTACTGTGTTTTGAGCAGTTTGGGCAAAGGGGATTATGCTGCCGGCTTTTACAAAAAACGGGGTCTGCGATATTGTGGTCTCCACTTTTACGGTTTGACCGCCGATGTAGAGTTGGTTGTTCCAGAAATAGTACCAGTTGTCGCCTTTCGGGAGGTATTTCTCGGCTGTTTTCTTTGTAGAGAAATCAACTGAGGGATAGGACTTTGCGTTGCCAGTTTCTTGTTTGTTCCAGCCAGTCATCTCGTCGATTTTGATAATTTTTTCCTCGGTGTATTGCGGCGAAACCACGGGGGCGGCAAGGATAGATTTTCCAAACATAAACTCATCGGCAAGTCGCAGAGTTTTTGGATCATTAGGATAATATGCAAACAATGGCATCATATAACTTGCATCGTTTTTAGTAACGTCAAATGCCAATGAATAAATATAAGGTAAAAGTCTGTAACGCAGATTGATAGTAGATTCAATAGCATCATAAATTGGTTCGCCTTTTGAGCCAAACTGGTAAATTTCTCTTGGAGTGTCGGCACCGTGCGAACGGAACACAGGATTAAACAGTCCGTACTGCATCCAGCGCACGTAAAGTTCTTGAAACTGAGGATTTTTTGCTCCCGAAGCCGCACCCAAAACATTGTACGAACCCGAGAAAAATCCGCCTATATCGGTATTGAAGTTTGGATTTCCTGTAAGCGTAAAATTCAATCCTGCGGGAATCTGTTTGCGGAGCATATCCCACGACGAAGCCACGTCGCCACTCCACATATTTGAGCCATAACGTTGCTGACCTGCATACGACGAACGTGTCATTATAAAAACACGCTGATTTTCTGAAACTTTGCGTTGATTTTGGTAAATTCCGCTAACAGTGGCAAGGGGGAATGCATTACGCATTTTGCGAAACGATCCAAAACCTGTGGGGAACTCGTAATCCTCGTCGGTGGGATAAAAACAGTCGGGATCGGTAGAATCCATCCACCAAGCGTCGATGCCGTAGTCGTAGAGTTTTTTGAGATATTTCCAATAGATGTCCTTAGATTTTTGCGGAAAGGGATTGTAAACCTTAACTCCTGAGGGATAATCCATTACGGGCGGCCAAATGTGCGAAATTCCGCTCTGCGGCCAAGTGCCAAAGGTAAAGAGGAGGTTGTCTTTTTCTAACTCTTTAAACTGCATTGTCATAGGTCCGAAACTTGCCCAAATGGAAATCATAATGTGGGCGTTCATATCGTGGATGCGCTTTATCATTCCTTTGCCATCGGGAAAACTCTCTGATAGAAAGTCCATTGCATTCCACAGATAATTATTACCCCAATATTGCCAATCTTGAATAATGCCGTCGAGAGGCACGCCAAGTTCGCGGTATTTTTCCACCACGCCAATAATCTCGTCTTGCGTTTTGTAGCGTTCCTTGCTCTGCCAATATCCAAAAGTCCAGAGCGGAAACATCGGCACCTTGCCCGAAAGTTGACGCATTAATGCAATTACACCGTCGGGATTGCCGCCGTACATAAAATAGTAGTCGATAAGGTCGCCAGCCTCGCCTTCAAGGGTCATCAGCGAATTTTTTTCGGAGTATTTTCCACGCGAATAGTTGTCCCAATATATTCCCCAGCCTTTTATCGACTGGATAACATTCTGAAAATCTTCGAGATTGCTCTGCTCTAAGAGGGTTTCGGTGTTGTTGCGTTCAAGTTTGCCGTTTTGGATTGTTCCCACGCCGTAAACCATCTCATTTGCAGCAAGTTTAAACGATTGCGAAATCTTAAAACTTCCCTTGTCGGTGCCGGAGGTTATGGGCGAAAAGGCAAAAGATTTTTCTTCCAATAGTTTCGCTCCCTTAGCCAAAGCAAAAGCGACTTTGCCGTTTTGGTCAACGGTAACTTTCAGTTTGTCAGACGCATAAGTAGTTACTCCGCCCGACGTTGTTTTTTTCACGTTCACCTCTTGCGGCGAAAGTGTTACCACGAGGTTGGGCTGAGTGTTGACAGAGTTTGCAGGAGTTTTGGTAACTCGCACAATATCTGGCGTATAGAATTTGATTTTTACATCAGTGTTTTGGGCGTGCAGAGTGGACGCGATAAGAACAACCGAAACAAAATTCAGAAGCTTTTTCATAATTATATGTGCAAATTATTTCTTCACCAATCTAACCTCATAAATTCCGCCAATTTCAGTGCCCTGATTGGTTTGGAATTTCACGCGCACGCTCTTTTTGCCCTTCAGCATCGAAGCTGGAATGGGGTATTCTTCGGTCTTAAACTGCGATGTGTTCCAGCGTTTTATGTTGTTCACGGTGGTCAGTTTCTCGTCGTCGATGTAGATGTCGAAAACCTTGTTGCCCCAGTCGTTTACACCCCAATATTTCACGTAGAGCGACAGGTCGGTGCGCGATTTGGTGGCCATATCGTAGCTGAAGAATCCGCCGTTGCTTGCCGT
The DNA here is from genome assembly GCA_946404125.1 of uncultured Bacteroidota bacterium. Taxonomy (GTDB): domain Bacteria; phylum Bacteroidota; class Bacteroidia; order Bacteroidales; family SZUA-534; genus RUG13583. Next base: position 4,715 of record CAMJCK010000035.1, read on the forward strand.
GCGGAAGAAGACGTTCTGCGTGTTGCCCGTGTGCGATTTTTCGGCCTGCATAGCGTGGTCGGTCTCGGGCTGCTGCTCGCCGGGCGCCACAAAGTCGGTTGAGCGTTGTTTCAGTTTGATTTTTTCTTTTTCGATGTTGGCCAGCGAGTCGATGTACGATTTGTATCCGTTCGTGCTAAGTGCCAGCCAATAAATCATATAGCGCGAATCGTGGATTCCGAAGAACGGTTCAAGCTCGCCGTCAATCGGGTTTTCCATACGGGCGTTCAACTTGAAGTGAAGTGGCTTTCCTTCAATGGGTTGCAGCTTGTTGCCGATGTTCTCAATGTCGTCATCGATGATGATTGGCGCCTTGTCAATCGGCTGCAGAGCACCGCTTGCGTATTGTCCCCAGCGGCCGTCGTCGGCAATCAGGCCGGCCAAATCTTCGGTGCCGGTTTTCATACCCAAAAGAATCGGGCCGTGCATAATTGCAACGTACTGCGGCACGTTCGGCATACGCTCGATGTGGGTGTGCATTGGGAACGCAACTTCCAGAATATCACCTTTTTTCAAACCATTAATGCTTATGTACGACGATGGCTCGGCATTGATTTCAACCAGTTGTCCGTTTAGGCTCACCTTGAACTCGCCTTTGGCAACCCACTCGGGATAGCGCAGCATAAGGTCGAATGCTGATTTGCAGTCGGTTACAGTGATTTTCGATTGCTCGCCGTAAGGGAAATCAGTCTCTTGACGCACTTTGATTCCGCGCTCTTTCCAATTCAGCTCAGAAGCTACAAACAAGTTGACAAACAGCTTGTTATCGTTCTTTGTATAGATAAATTGGTTGTACTTTCCGTGATTTTCCATACCTGTGCCCACGCAGCACCACATTGCCATATTGGGCGCCGAGTAAACGCGGTAGTGGCGCGGACGAGCCGATGTGAAGTACACATAACCACCGTGTTCGGGGTGCTGAGTCGACAGAATGTGATTGAACATTGTGCGCTCGTAGTAGTCGGCATATTTTGCCTGCGGCTCAACGGTGAACAAATCTTCGGTGAGTTTCAGCATATTATACGAGTTGCACGACTCGGGGCCGTCAATGTCGTTCACAAAGTCGTTGCAGGCTTCCTTCGACGGGAAGTGCTCGCGCCGTCCGTGGCCGCCAAAAGCCAACGAGCGGTTGTAAACCACTGTCTGCCAGAAGAATTCCGAAGCCTTTTGGTAGTCGGCATCGCCCGAAAGTTGTGCAATGCGCTCAAAACCAATCACTTTTGGCACTTGAGTGTTTGCGTGCAGATTGTCGAGTTTATCTTCGCCGGCAACCAGCGGATTCAGTATCATCTTGTGCGAGAATCGTTTAGCGCAATCCAGATATTTGGCATCGCCGGTCAGCTCATAGGCATCGGCCAGCACTTCGTTCATACCGCCGTACTCGTTGCCCATCATCTGTTCCATCTGCTCATCGGTCAGGTCGGCGCAAAGGTTGACGCACCAGTCGCAGTATTTCAGGAACATATCGCGGGCATCGGTGTTGCCGCAGTAGTTCCAGGCGTCGCGCAGGCCGGCAAACATCTTGTGGATGTTGTAGAACGGTGCCCAAGCGCCCCAGTACGGCCCAAAATCGCCTTTCTTGAAGGCTGTCCAGACCTTTGCGCTCTCGGGCATTCCGCCAAGGTAGCCGACGCCCCATTCGGGGTTGTTCTTCGCGCCAGCTTCCTGACACTCTTTGAGTTCCGAAAGCATATATTCCATCCGCCGTTTGCATTCGGCGTTGCCGGTGGCAGCGTAGTTGATTGCCATTGCCGACAGATAGTGGCCGCCAACGTGGCCGTCGAGACCAATCCAGCACGGGAACGATTCGGCCTTCGGCTCAAGCCCGGCTTCCTTGCGGAACGGCGCCAGCAGCCGGTCAACATCGTATTCGAGCAGCACCTTGATATTAAGGTCGCGGGCGTCTTTCAGCGGCCCGTCGAGCAGTTGCACATCGCTCAAGGCGAATTCGTTGGCAGGCAGAGTTGTTTTTGTCTGATTTGAGTTGCAACCCACAAGCAATAAGGCACTTACGGCTGCTGCGAATGTGAAGGCTTTCATAGAATGAAGTTTTAAAAGTAATTTTTACCATTCTTAAAATATTGATTTTGAACTAAATACTGCTTCAACGAAACGTTTTTTTCGTTGCTATAAATATATGAATATTTTATTCGATGGTGCTGAAATATTGTGCGGTGCATAAAAAAAGCGGGACTGCCCAAGCAACCCCGCTTTCCGGTTATTACAAATGTGGTTCTACTCAAAACTAATCCAGTCGATGGCAACATTCTCACCTTCAACCAGTTCCACAAACACATTGTGAACGCCTTTCGGGTTCTTTGTCTTTGTGCCAGTAATCTTTAACGAGCCGCTTGTCTCGATTCCGACAGGGAATTTCAAAGTCGAGAACTCGCCCACAACAGGACCGGTTTGGCTATCGACGTGCACGCGGACGATTGTTTTCTTTGCGGTATTGAATTTGGCTTTTATGGCAAAACTTGCAAGATTGTCGTTCTGCCCGAAATCAACGTCGTCATACTCAACCCAGTCGCCCTTCTTGCTGAAAATGGCTTCCCAGCCTTCAAAGCGTTTGGTGGTGTCGGGGTCGTTGGCATACACAAAATCCACTTTCACGCCATCGCTGATTTTGCTGTATCGGTCAATCTGAATCTTGTCGGTTGCCTTGGTGATGCCCACGCCGCGCACCGTCATTGTAACGGGCTTAATGGTGCCGTCGGGGTTGAATTCCAGTTTGTCGATGCAGGCCGAACGGTTCTTGTCGAAGTTGGGCGACAGGTAGTTGTAGTGATAGAACAGATACCATTGGCCCTTGAAGTTGATGATTGAGTGGTGGTTGGTCCAGCAGTCGTCGCGCTCTTCCATAATCAGGCCTTTGTATTCGTAGGGGCCCATTGGGTTCTTGCTCATTGCGTAGCCGAGTGCTTCGCGGTTTTTCACAACGTACGGGTAAGTCAGATAGTAGTTGCCGTTGTACTCAAATGCGAACGGGCCTTCCGCTTGGCGCGATGGCAGACCTTTCAGGCAGTTCACGCCTGTCATAACAAATGAGCGCGGTCCCCATTTGACGGTGTCTTTTGGATTGTCGTCGGCCAACTCTATCATATTGTCTTTCAGTTTTGCACAGTTGCCAGCACCCCAGAAAATGTAGTTGTTGCCGTCGCTTGCCTGAAGCACGCACGGGTCAATTCCGTTGACGCCTTCAATGGGCTTTTCAAACGGTTTGTATGGTCCTTCGGGTTTGTCGGCCACAGCCACGCCGATGCCGAATCCGCGGCCCTGCTTGCTTGCGTTGGGGAAGTAGAAGTAGTACTTGCCGTCTTTTCCCTGAACGCAGTCGGGCGCCCACATACTATAAGCCGTCGGGTTGCCCCAAGGCACGTTTTTTTGGTCGAGAATCACGCCGTGGTCGGTCCAGTCGGTCAGGTTTTCCGACGAGAAAACGTGATAGTCGTTCATACAGAACCAGTCTTTGCGCGGATAGTCGTAGGCCGAAAGCGGCGAAATGTCGTGCGACGGGAAAAGATAAACCTTTCCGTTGAAGACGCGTGCCGTCGGGTCGGCCGAGAATTGGTCGCGGATAATCGGGTTTTGGGCCGAGACGCCTTGTACAAGCAACGCTGCGAGCCCCATTGTCAAGATGTGTTTCATATTTCCTAATTAGATTAAATTACGAATCGCAATGCAAACGCATTATGCCGCAATATTTGAAAAAATGCCGTCAGGGGGGCTAAAAAAACGATAAACGGGCAATTGTTATAGACGCCAACGCAAACACTGAATAACCGAATCACTGAATAGATTAATCCTTCATCCCGATAGCTATCGGGACTTCAATCCTTCAATCCCTCAATCCTTCCGTCAATATCTTCACGGCTTATAATGCGACGCGTTCAGCACCATTTGATAGTCGTTTTCGCGCATCAGTTGCTGAATTGTGACTTGTGAGTTGTGTTTTAGATACGATTTAACAATCTGATAGCCAATCCATTGGCCGACGCCGCCAGGCGATTTCTGCGAGAACGATGATGTGAACGGCGCGGGCGCAATCATTCGGGTTATTTCCTTCACCGATGTGCTGAAAAGCGCGTCTTTCTCGACCATTGAGAGCCACATTTGCTGCTCGTTGCGGTGGCACCAGTCGAGTTGTTGCCGTGTGTAGCCCCATTTCAGCGTGTCGGGGGCGTCGGGTAGCAGTGCGTCGAGCAGAACGTGAACCTTGCCGTAGTAGAGCATTTGCGAAATCATATTGTCGTCTTTCGGGGCGTACTCAAATTCGGTCAGACACAAGGCCAGCACTGCGTCGGTGGCCACTTTTTGCGGGTGCATATTGCGTTGCAGATACACCGGCGTGCGTAGCATTTGATAGTATTTGTGGTTGACGCCCAAATATTTATCAAGGCTGATGCTGATGACGCCCGAGTCGGCCACAATGTTCTGATTGAAGCCTGAAATGTGCGTGTAAATTGTTGGCAGATTGATATTTGGAAACAATGCTGCCATTCGCGCCCACGCTTCCGACAGCTCTTTTTTGCAGCTTAAATTTCCGGTGCCGAAGATGCGGCTCACTTCGCGGTACGAGCCGCGGATGTCGGGGTCGGTCAGGAACGATGCCAGTTTGCGGTCGTAGTTCAGCTGATTGGTGCCGCCAATGCAGATAACGCGCTGATTGTAAAGGTCGAAGAATCGGCCGTATTTCTGTTCCATTTGCGGAACATACTGCCAGATGCTATCGACCGGAATGGCAAACAAATCCTGCTCAAATCGCTGAATTTCAATGTCTTTGTATGTGCCGCTGATGTCAACGCCCTTGCTGCCGCACGCTGCGGCCAGGAAACTAATGGCTAAAATCTTGATAATGTTCTTCATAACTTGCGGCTATTTGTAAAAATTCATTTCGTCAATATATTCCCACGCCTTTTCGGGCACAAAGAAACGCACGTCTTTGCCGCTTGCAATGCTTTGGCGGATGAAACTCGACGATATGTCAATCTGCGGTGCGTCAATCAGTTGCACGTGCGTGTGCGTGTGAAAATCGGTTCGGGGGCAGTTCGGTCGCGGGTAAACCATTATCCGATAGTTGTTTAGTAGCAATTCGTAGTTCTTCCACTTGTGCAGGGTGGCCAGATTGTCCTCGCCCATAATCAGTGTGAACTCGTGGTTTGGGTGCTGCTCGCCCAGATAAGCCAGAGTATCAATGGTATACGACGGCTTCGGCATTCGAAACTCGACGTCGCAGGCGCGGAACTTCGGGAAATCGCGCAAAGCGAGATTCACAAGGTGCAGACGTTGGTAGTCGTCTAAAAGTTGGGCGCGCTGCTTGAGCGGGTTTTGCGGGCTCACAACAAACCAAACTGCCTCAAGGCCAGTGTATTCCACAATGTAGTTGGCCAGTGCCAGATGCCCAATGTGCACGGGATTGAACGAACCGAAATAGAGCCCGACCTTCATTGCTAACGGTTCAGAAAATCAGTCACTTTGGTGTAAGCCTCGCTGCAGGCGGTTTCGAGCACGTCGTTCACAATGGTGATGTCGAACTGATTGGCGTACGAAATCTCCTCTTCGGCTTTGGCCACGCGGCGGTCAATCTCTTCGGGGGCGTCGGTGGCGCGGCCCTCAAGGCGGCGGCGCAACTCCTCAACCGACGGCGGCATAACGAAAACCGACAGGGCGCGGTCTCCGAATTTCTTTTTCAGGTTGACTCCGCCCTTCACGTCAACGTCGAAAAGCACGTGGTTGCCCTTGCCCCAGATGCGCGTCAACTCGCTTTTCAGCGTGCCGTAATAGCGGCCAGCGTAAACTTCTTCCCATTCTACAAAGTCGTCATTATCAATGCGTTTCTTGAACTCTTCGGCGGTCAGAAAATAGTAGTCGACGCCGTTCTGCTCTGTTCCGCGCGGCGCACGGCTGCACGCCGAAACCGAGAACTCCAACTTCAAACCCTTTGACAGTAAGTGTTTTACGATGGTTGTCTTGCCCGAACCCGACGGCGCCGAAAATATCACAATCTTTCCTTCGTTCATAATTCGTATCTTTTTGTATTGTAAGTTTTTATTGCCCAAATATCGTATCTGACTTCAATTGTTTAATTGGTGAATTGAAGTTGAGAAAGTTGAGAAAAGTTTAGAAGGTTTAGACTCTAAACTTTCTCAACCTTCTAAACAGCGAAGCGTCTCAACCTCTAAACCCATACCAACACCCAACACTATTTATACCTTTCACCTTATCGCTCACCACTTACCACTCACCACTTCCCTCTCTTACAGCACATTCAGCGATTGCTCCTTGATTTTCTCCAACTCGTCCTTCATACAAACCACCAGTTTCTGCATTTCCGAGTCGTTGGCTTTTGAGCCTAAAGTGTTGATTTCGCGGCCGATTTCCTGTGCGATGAAACCCAACTGACGACCAGCGGCCTCCTCGTTCATTGAATCGAGAAAATACTTGCAGTGGTTGGCCAAGCGCACTTTTTCCTCATTGATGTCGAGTTTTTCGATGTAGAAAATCATTTCCTGCTCAAGGCGGTCGCGGTTGATGTTCTCAAGTTTGATAAACTCTTCAAGGTCGCCCTTTATGCGCTCTTTGATGCGGTCGATGCGCGGGCGCTCATACTGCGGCACTTGCGCTAAATAGTTCTGAATGTTGCTGATACGCGTCGAAAGGTCTTTTGCCAGAGCCACGCCTTCCTGCTTGCGGAAAGCCACCAGTTGGTCGGCGGCGTCTTCCACAGCCTTGATAATCAGCGCCCAATCGGCTTCGTCGAGTTCGTCGCGGCCCGTTTTCATTGCGTCGGGCAGGCGGATGATGGTCGACAGCAGTTCGGGGCCCGTCTGAATGCCCAGTTCGGCGGCTATCTTGCTCAATTGCTGATAGTAAGCCTTCACCACGTCGGTGTTGATTTCGGCGGCGGCGTCAACGTTGTTCACTTCAGTGTAGATTGAAATGTCCACTTTGCCGCGTATCAGTTTGTTAGCCAATATGTTCCGAATTTCCATTTCCTTTTCGCGATAGTCATTCGGAATGCGGCTTGTCAGGTCGAACTGCTTGCTGTTCAGGCTTTTGACTTCAACCGTTAGTTTTTGATTTTTGATTTCGCAGGTTGCTTTTCCGAAACCTGTCATTGATAGTAGCATATCGTTGATTTTTAAATTGTTACCTATTTATCTCGATAAAAGTTTGATGCCCCGCGCCATAATGGCCACGTCGTTGCGCAGTTGGTAGTCTTTGGCGTAGAAAAGGTCGGTTTTCTCGCATTGCTCGGCGGTTGCGCTGTCGCCATACTGAATGAGTGCAAGGCTCAACACGCCGCTTTTGATTTTCGGCAGCACGGGGTTGGCGCTTCGGCCCGAGAATCCCACCCAGGTGCGTCGGCCAGCTAAAACGCTGAAAATGTTGCGGTAGAGCCGTCCAGGGTGTCCGCAGACGAACCACAAAACAGGCGACGCGGCCAGCAGCACCACTGCCGCCAGAATGTCGAACGTGCGCTTGTTGCGGACGTTCTGCGGCTTCACTATTGTGTTGAAATTCACCGTGTAAAGGTCGCCAGCGGTGTCGATTGAGTTGCTGCCGATGATTGACAGACTCTCGGGCGGCGCAATCTTGAAGTGCACTTCGTTGCCGTCCAGTTGCAGCATTTGCCCGATGATTTGCTGCGCGGTCATATCGGCCGAACAGAAAATTAGTTCGTCTATCTTGTTGATTTTCACTATTTCGGATATTTGGCTGATGTCGCCGATGGCCTTGCGGTCAGCCTGCCCGTCGGGGTTGATGAACCCTGCGTATTGGTATTTGAGCGACGATTGATTCAGCACTTCAACCACGCGTTCGGCTTCGGCCTGCGTGCCCACCACGGCAATGTGCGATTTGCGCCCCATATCGAATTGGAACCTTGACGGCCAAATGGCGCCAACCAACAGCCGAAACGCATTGATTGCCAATAGGCTGAATCCCGTTCCGAACATTATCATTGCACGCGAGAAACGCATATTTTCGGGCAGCAGCGCGTAGCCAATCAGAATGACGAGTGTTCCTGCCACAATTCCGCGAGAGACGGAAATCGGTTTGGCCTTGCTCTCGTATCCGCCTGAATAGTAGATTGATAGCGCCCAAATCAAGACGTAAATAGGCGCCACAATCGTGAAAAATTCCGTCGGGAACGTGTGCCCTTCAAAAATGTAGGCCGACCATTTTGTGCCCAGTAGCGCCATTCCGCCGTACATTATGGCCACGTCGGCCAGCGGCAGTGCGATGCGTTTTGCAAATCGGCTCACAATGGCCAGAAAAGCACGGAAATAAATGGCGCAATTTATTGTGAATGAGAAAATTGCCGCATTGCGGGCGCTCAAGTTCTTCTGTGCGAAAATCGACATTGCGTTGTAGAACATTCGCACGTAGTTCACGCTGCCTTTTTTGGTGCTCTCGCCCTTGTAGTGGATGATGCGCGTTTCGGGGAAGTAATAGTTCTTGTAACCGCCCCGTATAATCCTGTACGACAGGTCGATATCTTCGCCGTACATAAAAAAGTCTTCGTCGAGCAGGCCCACCTTGTCGAGCGTTGTGCGGCGCAGAAGCATAAAGGCGCCAGCCAGCACGTCCACTTCGTTCACAGCGTCCTTGTCCAGGTGCCCCATATAGTATTGGTTGAACCGCCGCGACTTCGGGAACAGGCTCGACAGCCCGAAAATCTTGTAGAACGCCACCATTGGCGATGGGAATCCGCGCTTGCTCTCGGGCAGAAAATTACCCTTGCCGTCAATCATTTTCACGCCCAGGCCGCCCGCGTCGGGGTGCGCGTCCATAAAGGCCAGCGTTTTGCTGAAGGTGTCTTCTTCAATCAGCGTGTCGGGGTTGAGCAGCAGCACATATTCGCCCGTCGATTGGCGGATGGCCTGATTGTTGGCCACGGCGAAGCCCGTATTGCGCTTGTTCTCAATCAGTTTCACTTGCGGAAACTTTTCGGCCACCATTGCGCACGAGCCGTCAACCGAGTTGTTGTCAACCACAAATATCTCGGTGTCAATACCTTGCGCGGCCTTCAGAACCGAGTGCAGGCACTGTTCCAGAAAATATTTCACGTTGTAGTTGACAATAACGACCGAAAGTTTCATAGCCCGTTTTTAACCGTTGCGAAAATACAGTTTAATTTAAGATTTGGGAATTAGAATTATGGAAATAGGAAACAATTGAGTCAGATAATGAGTTAGTATTACTATTTTGGTGGAAACAAAAACTTTCCATTGTTTTCATATTCAAAAGTTTTATATATTTGCAATGGGATGTCCGATAGCAATATCGGTCGTACCACACCGCCCCGCAAGGGGCGGGTTCTTTTTATATAATTCCCAATTTTTATACACCTTACCTTCTCCTAAAAAGTAATACAGACACCAAAATAGCCGCTCATAATTCAAAAGTTTTATACATTTGTAATGTGTAATACAAAGGGCGCGGACTGCCAAGCCACCTCTTACATATAGCACTGGTTTATTCCAGTGCTTTTTTTATCCCTTTATATGGTAGTCCGTATGTCATAATTTTTATATATTTGCGGTGGCGATTCTGCGGATTCGTCGAATACGAATGGCTGGCACTTGTGTCAGCCGTTTGTTTTATATAAAAGCCATAAATCTTTTCCGTTCTTATCCATTTTTTTGTTTTGCATTGTGTGGATTATGGGGCTATAAAAACAAAAAGTGTGTGTAATGATTGAAAGTGAAAGGTTCATTGTAAAAGAACGCACATATTGGGAACACGGTTCTGGTTTTGATTTATTAAACCAGTGGTTGAGAGAATAAAAAAGGATTACCCCCTGCGGAACGAGCCGTGGCAAATAATCCTAAACCGTCAATTCAATGACATTGCAAATGTATAAAACTTTTTCGTTTTACATTGTGCGGATTATAAGACTTTAAAAACTTTTTTTGTTTATATTCGTTGTCGTTTTAAAACAAACCGATTATGTGGATTATTGGGGTCATACTGACGTTTTACCTGTTGTTCTGCCTCTTGAGGTTCTTTATTAAGAGCATCCCTGTTATTCTGATACTTCCTGTGGCGCCATTCCTGCTTGCGAAGGAATGGATGGCTGAGCGTCCGCTGACGGCCTGGACGATAATTGTGCTTTGGGCGCTGCTGTATCTGGTAGCACTCTTTGCGTTGGTTGCTTACCTCTACTTGGGCTAAATCTGCGCCTTGTTCGCCTTCGCCTCCTCGCGTCTAATCCATCTCGTTTTGCATAATGCAGATAATGAGACTTTAAAAACACGGTGCAGATTTTCGGTCTCGTGTTTTTTTTATACCCCCAGCACAATTTCCGCGGGGATTTCAAGTTTTCGGCACATTTCGCGGCCAACCTTTAAGGTTGGTTCGCTTTTTCCAGAAAGGTATTCGCTCAAACGCGATTGGCTAACCCCAATTATGCTTGCAAGCTTCGATTGTGTGATACCCATTTCAAACATACGCAGTTTGAGAATGTCAGTGAGTTTGGGCTCGCCAATTGCATAATTCGCTTCGGAATAGTCGGCAACCATATCCGAGAGCAATTTTAGCTCTATCATATTCGGGTCGGTTTGCGGTGTCTCGTCGGTTACAATCTTCAGCAGTTCGTCAACCCGTTTCACGGCCCAGTCATATTGTGCTTTGGTTTCAATCTTTGCCATAAGTGTGTTTGCTAAACTGTTAAACAATCTATTTTGTCATATTCAGCGTGTGTGCCAACAAAGCGTATATACACAAATTGAATAGTAAACATAATCACAACAACAATGCGATATTTATTGCCCTTTATATCAAACACATACCGCTGATTTCCGATTGCGTCCACACTGTTGAATGTGCGTTTTATGTCGGCAAAACAAGTCCATTTGCTGTTTTTCACTGTTTTAACCCACTCTTGCAGTGCAGTAAGCGAATCAGGGTGCTTTTCAGCAAATTCTTTTATCGTTTGTTCCGTGAAAATCCGCATACCATTGTTGTTTCTTTGCAAATATAAAGTATTTTTCCGAAATGTAAATAAAAATTCTAAAAAATAGAATATTAGTTCGTTATTGGCTGTAGTCAGTTGTCTGTAGTCTTAAGTCTAAACTTTCTTATCTTTGCCGCAAAAATTAAGGATATGAATATCGATTTCTCGAAAAATAGCGGTCAGGTTCAGGCAGTTGTGCAGGATGGCCGCACTCTGAAGATTTTGCGCGTGGGCTTTGTCGATGCCGATTGCGTTGCGCGGATGGAAGCCGAGCAGAACGTTTACCTGCTCAACGGCGGCCGTCCTGAGCTGCTCACCAGCGGCGAATATAACAAACCAGTGGCAGTTAGCACGTTAACCGCCAATGCCGACGGCACTGCAGTCGTAATCAAGGCCACACCCGACGGCTCAACCACGGGCGCCGACTCGTTTATGGGCGAGAAAAACATTGCCGACCTTGCGTTTCTCTCTTATCTTCAAGACTTTATCGAGCGCCGCAAGCGTGAGATGCCCGAAGGCTCGTACACCACAAAACTGTTCACCAAAGGCGTTAACAAAATATCGCAAAAGGTTGGTGAAGAAGCAGTTGAGACAATCATTGAAGCCACCAACGGCACGCAGGAACAATTCCTTTACGAGAGTGCCGACCTAATCTACCACCTGATTGTGCTGCTCACCGAGAAGGGCATTCGCATTGAAGACCTTGCCCGTGAGCTCAAGGCGCGGCATAAGGAATAGAACACAGACGCAAACAAAAAACGCAAACACAAACGCAAAGCTGTGGTTTTCATTCGCTTTGCGTTTTTTTTTGTGCCAATCAAATACTTTTTTCTTACATTTGGTTATTCTTTTTATAACTAAAAACTTAAATTCTTATGAACAAACACCTAAAGCACATTCTGTGCGGCGCGATGGCGGTTGGATTGCTGGCTTCGTGCACCCAAAAATCCAACACTTTTATTGTTGAAGGATTTGTAGATGAGGCGATTACCGATTCGGCCTACAATGTTTTTATCGGCGATTCGAACTTTAACATCAGCATGGAGAAACCAGTTGAGGTTATTGTGGTGAAAGACAAGAAATTCCACTACGAGTGTAATGTCGATTATCCGACTTACATCTTTTTCCAAGCGATTTTTCCGGGAAACATTCCGTGTCAGGCGTATGTCGATGCCATTCTGGTGCCGGGTGAGACTGCCAAAATAACTGTTCACAACGGCTATTTCGACTTCGACGGTACAGGTTTTTACAATGAATGGAACCGATTCGAGGAGTTTTATAAGCAAAGCACTGCGCGTCTCAGCGAGTTGAGCAGCCAGCTTCAGGGCCAGGAAAATCCTGACGAGGAGCTCATTAAAGAGTATTTCGCCGTACGTGATTCGTTGCGCGAGAATCTTATCGGTTACGTAAAAGAGCATAACACAGAGAACGGCACGGTCATTCCCGCATCAATGAGGGGATTTGTTTCTGACAGCGTTCTTTTCAACACAATTGCTGCTCCTGAAGTTACGAATGGTATGTTCAAGAAATATATCAGCAGCCAATTGGAAAACGAAGCCGCATACGCAAAGCGCCGCGCCGAGGCCGCGGAAAAGGAGAAGGCCACAGCCGTTGGCACAATGTTCACCGATTTTGAGGTTGAGTGCGATGGAAAAACGCAGAAACTCTCTGATTTTGTGGGCAAAGGCCAGTATGTGCTGGTCGATTTCTGGGCAAGCTGGTGCGGACCGTGCCGTGCCGAGATTCCAAATCTAATTGATGTTTATAATAAGTATAAAGATAAGAATCTCAATGTTTTGGGCGTTACAGTGAACGATAGGGTAGAAGACAGCAAAGGCGCCATTGAGGAGTTGGGTATCAACTATCCGCAGATTTTGGGCGAGCAGAGCACCACAGCCGCCGACCTTTACGGCGTGATGGGCATTCCGCACATTATTCTCTTTGGTCCCGACGGCACAATCCTTGCCCGCGACCTGCGTGGCGAATTGATTGAAATCGCTGTAAAGCAGCATCTTGGACTGTAAGATTTAAGACATACACTAAAACAAAAAGCGCGGTGTGATTAGGATTCGCACCGCGCTTTTTATATTCTTAACTCTCTAATTATCTCAACTATTCCGCCCTGACAATCTCAGGAATATATGTTTTCGACGGGATGGTGAGCGGAATCGACTCTGTTGAGACGTTGCCAGCATCAAGGCCCCAGGCCGAAACGTCGGTCAGGCCCATACGCTTGAGAGGGTAGTAGAGCGTGAGCACCAAACGCTCGCCAAACGACAGGTCGGCCTGCTTGGGCACGCGGCGCTCAATGTGGATGATGCGGAAGTCGGCGGGGATGTTGTGCTTCCGCAGTGACGGGTACGAACTGCGAAGGTCGAGTCCTTCTTCGCCTAAATGATTGACAACCTGCTTGAAATAGTCGTAGATGCGCGGCTGCATCTTGAATCCAAGGAAGAAATCGATGCGGATGACCTTGTTCGGCACCAGGTGCTCAACCTTGTACTCGAGCGTGTATGGCGTGTCGAGAATATCGACGTGCAGCAGCCAGTAGACATCGGCGCGCTTCGGAATGCGCCTGATAATGCTGTCGATAACCTTCGCTTCAATGTCGGTCTTGAAGTTGGCGTGGGTGGTGTAAACCAGATTGGTGGCGTATTTCGGCAGCGTTTCATCTTCGCTAATATCCTTGATGACAGGCAGATAATCGCCGATTTTTGCGAATGTGATGAATCGGTTGCGGATGCGGCGGCCAGTGTGCAGAATCACCATTATCAGTGTGAGTAGGGTGGCCAGCATTGTGGTGAACCACGCGCCTTGGCTGAATTTGTGCGCGTTGGCTACGAAGAACGAGCCTTCGACAATCAGGTAAACTGCCGAAAACAGAATGATGGCCCACAGCGGCTTGTTTTTCTGCCGCAGATAGACCACCACCAGCGTCGATGTCATCAGCATTGTGATGGTGACCGTGAAGCCGTAAACGTTCTCGAGCGCGGCCGAGTTGCGGAAGTGGAACACCGAGAACAGGCAGCAGCCGTATACAATCCAGTTGATGGTGGGCACGTACATCTGCCCGATGACCTGCGACGGATATTTGATGCGGATTTTCGGCCAGAAGTTGAGCGATATGGCTTCGCTAATCAGTGTGTATGAACTAGTTATCGATGCCTGACAAGCCACAATGGCCGCCATCGTGGCCAGCACAATGCCAATCGGCAGGAACCATTCGGGCATTATGGCATAGAACGGGTTCACGCTGCCGTCGATGCTGTCGGCGTTGACGATAATCCACGCGCCTTGGCCCATATAGTTCATTATCAGCATTGTTTTCACGAAAGTCCAACTTGCCTTGATGTTTTTGATGCCGCAGTGGCCAAGGTCGGTGTAGAGCGCTTCGGCGCCAGTGGTGCAAAGGAAAACGGCGCCCAGCAGCAGAATCCCCGACGGGTGGTTTGCCAGCAGACGAATGCCGTAGTAGGGGTTGAAGGCTTTCAGAACCATCGGGCAGTCAATCAGGTTGACAAGCCCCAGAATGCCTAACGTGCTGAACCACACCAACATAATCGGGCCAAACGACCGCCCCACGGTGTTGGTGCCAAACTGTTGAATGAAGAATAGGAAAGTGATGATTATCACGCTGATAGCCAAAACGGGCAAGTGCGGATTCATTATCGACAGACCTTCAACCGCCGACAGCACCGTGATTGACGGCGCAATCACACCGTCGGCCAGCAGCGAGCAACCGCCAATGATGGCAATGATGAACAGTTTGCGGTGGTTCTTTCGCAGCAGCGCGAAGAGCGAGAAAATGCCGCCTTCGCCGCGGTTGTCCGCCTTCAGCGTTATGAATACGTATTTGACTGTGGTTTGCAGAGTTAGCGTCCAAACAATGCACGACAGCGCCCCGATGATGGTGTCGGCCGTCACATCGCCGATTGATGCTAAAATTGCCCTGAAAACGTAGAGCGGCGATGTTCCGATGTCGCCAAAGATGATGCCCAAGGCGACAATGGCACCCACCAAACTCAAATTCTTTATTTGGCTCGATGAACCTTTCATATATTATTGTGTTTCAATCTGATTCCCCCAAAATAACGCAGATTTGCGTCTTGTTTTCGGTTGCAAATATAATTTGCCGAATTTCATTTTGCTTTTTGTCCGCTCTATTTTTGACGAGTGGCGGATGAGGAAGTTACGATTGCGATGGCATTTTGCTGATTATGTTTGTTTTATGAGTATGGAAACGATTCCGTTTCGGTTGCTGCTTTGCTCGCTTTCCGTATAAATCTGGTTGATTCTCTGACAAATTGAAAATCAAAACTGTACGGCGTGCCCAGATTCCGTAAAAAATCAATGGCTGAATTGTTCTGCTGAAAAACAGAAAAAAACTATCTTGCGCCGCAAAATTTTGAGTGTAAGTGTGTGTTTAACAATGAGTTTAATCGGCACACGTATTGTCGAATCTAAAAAACAGGTTGCGTTTTGAGCAGTTTTTTCTACCACGTTGGTGATTGGTTCGCCACGGTGGTATCATTTATAAACGGTTTGGTTTGGTGTCCAGCGCTGGTGGTTTTGTGTTTGGCAGCGGGGCTCTATTTCAGTTTGCGCACGCGCTTTGTCCAGGTGCGGCGGTTTGGCGAGATGTTCCGTCTGCTTTTCGGCGCAGCCAACAACGGCAAGCGGCGCGTTGGCATTTCTTCGTTTCAGGCGTTTGCCTTGGCCTTGTCGGGACGCGTGGGGACGGGCAACATTGTCGGAGTTGCCACAGCCATTGGTTTTGGCGGTCCAGGCGCCGTTGTCTGGATGTGGATTATCGCTTTTTTCGGTGCGGGCACAGCCTTTGCCGAAGCCACGCTGGCGCAAATCTACAAAGAGAAGCACAACGGACAGTTCCGCGGTGGACCTGCGTATTATATCGAAAAGGGGTTGCACAGCACGTTTTTTGCCTGCCTTTTTGCGGTGTTCACGGCATTGGCTTGCGGCGTTTGTCTGCCGCCGCTTCAGTGCAACGGCGTGGCCATTTCCTGCGCCCGCACTTTCGGCCTTGAGCCGTGGATGATAGGCGCGGTGGTGGCTCTGCTGATAGCGCTGGTCATTATTGGCGGCGTAAGGCGAATTGCTCAAGTGGCACAGATAGTTGCGCCGTTTATGGCCTTTATCTATATCGTTCTTTCAATTGTGGTTCTTGCTGTCAATTACGATGTTGTGCCTGATATGTTTATGCAGATGCTGCGCGGGGCTGTCGGCGTGAACCAAGTTGGCGGCGCCATTTTGGGCACGACAATCGCAATGGGTGTGAAACGCGGAATTTTCAGCAACGAGGCGGGGCAGGGCACAGGCCCGATTATTGCCGCCGCGGCAACCGTGAATCACCCTGTCAAACAGGGACTTGTGCAGGCGTTTTCGGTTTATATCGATACACTGCTTGTCTGCACCGCCACAGCCTTGATGATTTTGGCCTGCAAAACCTACAACATTATTGACACTGTGCAGACCGCGCCCACTGGCGAAACCGTTGTTACCTATCTTCAGCAAAACGCCAACGCCCCCGCGGGCGAGCCAGGCGTGTTTTATACTTCTTCGGCGTTGGGCACCGTTGTGGGGCCGAAGGCGGGCGACATAATTGTGTCGGTGGCGCTCTTCTTTTTCGTATTCACAACCATTATGGCCTATTACTATTACGCCGAAACCAACATTGTTTACCTGTTCAGCCGTTGGCGCCGCCGCCGAAACCGCCCCGAATTTTCGGAAGATGACTGCGCGGCCAGCGACAAGGGCGAGCGCCTGATTATCTGGATATTGCGCTGCGTCACCGTTCTGACGGTGTTTGTGGGCTCTCTGTCGGGCAGCGGCTCGGTGTGGACGTTGGGCGACATTGGCGTCGGGCTGATGGCTTGGATAAACATTTTGGCCATACTGCTGCTGTCGTCGCAGGCGCTGCGTGCGCTCAACGATTACGAGCGGCAGAAAAGCGAAGGCCGCGAACCTGTTTTCCATCCGCAAGAGTTCGGTATCAGCAATGCCGATTTTTGGGAGGAAGAGTAAGGTGTAAATGGTTGACTGATAAATATATTTAAGTCGGGTATTCGAATGTGACCGAATTTATTTTGTCAACCGTTGATAGTGGCAAAACAGCAGATTGCCATTCTCATCGCGCAGGTGGAAGCCGTTTCCGCCGCAGTAGCGGAACATTTTGCAATTGGCGCAGATGCCTTTCTTCATCCACGAGCGGTCGCGGAATTGTTCGAATTTGTTTTGCCAAACACTCCAAAAATCGTCTTTGTAGATGTTGCCTTGCGAATAGTTGGCGCGGATGCTTGGGCAAGCCGAAATTGAGCCGTCGTGCAGTATGGAGCCGACGGTTATGCCAGCATCGCAGTGAAAGAATGTGTCGCGGACTTCGGCTTCGTAGCCACCCAGAAATCCTTCGCAGCCGTAACTGACTTGTATGCGTCCTTCTTTTCGGGTGTCGGCAATGAAATTCATCAGGCGGGTGAACTGCTCGTCGGAAAGTTGAAGTTCGGGATTTTCAGCCGCGCGCCCGACGGGAAAAATCGTGAAAATCCGCCAGCGTTTCACTCCAATACTCAAAAGATATTCCTTAAAATCAGTCAGAGTATCAATATTTTGCTGGTTGGCGCAGGTAACAACGTCCCATACAACATCGTTGGTTTTAGCAAGAAGTTTGATTGCCGCAGTAGCTTTTTGAAAGCCGTTTGGCACGCGGCGCAGCCAGTCGTGGGCATCGGCAAAGCCATCGAGACTGATGGTTGCGGCGTGAAGGCCAGATTTGCGGAGAGATAGCAGACGTTTTTCTGTCAGCAGATAGCCGTTGCTCACAATGCCCCAAGGGTAGCCTCGTCGGTATAGTTCGATGCCGCATTGCTCAATGTCGTTGCGGACAAGTGCTTCGCCGCCCGTGAAAATCACAAGCACCTTATGCGGGTTGACGTGCGGAGTTATGGAATCGATTACCTTGAGAAAATCGGCCGCAGGCATATCCTTCTCTTTTGGCGATGCCTTGCAGTCGCTTCCGCAATGGCGGCAGGCGGCGTTGCAACGCAAGGTGCACTCCCAGAAAAGCGTCCTCAGCGGGTGTTCCCGCACGGTGTCTTTCCTGGCAAGTCGGGTTATTTCAAGTGCTAATTTTTTGCGGAGAGTGATTCTCTTACTTGCCATTCTTTTCTTTCAATATGAAATTCTCGGTTTTTGTTGCTTTGCCATCAAACCATTGGTCGTCGCGTTTTTTTCTCTTGAAATCAGACCTTAGTATGTATCCTTTGATGGTGTCGCTTTCATATTTTCCATTCAAATCGTTGGCAATAAGTGTGTATTGAAAATCTGTTGCCTCTGTATAAGAGGCTTTAAAAGAGAATTCACCCTTATGGTCGGTTATCATCGTAAGGCTATCGAGATAAGGATTGTTACTGCTGAATGATACTCCTACGTTTTCAATTAGTTTCTCGCCATCAGACACGGTTCCTTTTAATTCGAATTCCGCGTAGGGCGAACCGTATTCCATACAACTCGTCAATAAGTCGCATCCTGTAAAACCTAATATTGTCAGTAGCATTTGAAGAATACGTCTCATAAAAGATGTTGATTATCAAGATTTTTTCTTTAGCGTGATATTCACAGTCTTTTCTGCGGAACCCTCATACCAACTGTCTTTTTTCTTTTTGCCAGAAAAATCGCCTTTGAAAAACAAAACTTCAGTAGTGTCGTTTTGGTATTTGCCGCCAGGGTCGTTAGCCACAAGTCTTATGCCTATCGTGTCACTCGGAAATTCTTGTCCAGATAATTCAAATTCGCCTTTTGCATTGGTTGTTATTGTTTTCCACGGTCCGCTGAATAAATATGGGTGCGTTTGTGTTGATTCTATTTTCACATTTTCAATGGCTTTTTCGCCGTCAGTAACGGTGCCTTTCACAGAAAATTCAACGTATGGCGTTCCATATTCCTCACCACCATTTACAATATCATCACACCCCGCAAAACCCAAAAGTCCAAGCAGACAGGCAAAAATCTTTTTCATTTTTATTAGTTTTTCAAGTTGTTATGCAAAGTTGCGTCTTTTGGCGGATTAAAGCAAAGGAAAAATCACAAAAAAAGCCGACTTCCAAGTGGAAATCGGCTTTACTATTCAGTGAATCACCAAATTAATGGTTTCTCAAGTTCCATTTCGAGTTGTCGCTCTTCATATCGAATTTGCCAAGACCAACGGTGCTGTCGCCAGTCGATACCAGAACAACTTGGCCTTCAACGCCAGGAGCCTGTTTCGGCATCAGACGGTAGGTTCCGTCAGTCAGTTGGTCGATGCGCCAGAGTTGTG
This sequence comes from uncultured Bacteroidota bacterium, assembly GCA_946404125.1. Taxonomy (GTDB): domain Bacteria; phylum Bacteroidota; class Bacteroidia; order Bacteroidales; family SZUA-534; genus RUG13583. Next base: position 24,043 of record CAMJCK010000035.1, read on the forward strand.
TCTCAGCGCCAGTGTACTCCGATGCGATAACCTCGCAGTTCGGGGCAGCGGTCAGAGCGCGGTTGGTGCCTTCAATCACAATCTTGCAGTATGCGCCGCCAAGGAAGCCTTCCTTCTCGGGCAGAGCCACAATGCTCCATTTCTGGTGCGGGCGGGTCATATAGTCGCCTGCGCGGACAGCAACATCGCCAGCAGGCCAGGTTGCCTGAACATCTTCAAGTTTCTGTGAAGCAACAGGTTTGATAGGTGTGGTGTCGTTTCCACGACCAAACCAGCCACGCATAGCCATTGGCATACGAACAAAGTCAACAGCCAGTTCAAGAGCATAGCCGCGGCGCTCCGACTCAATCTCGTAAACACCGTCTTTCAGCAGTTCGCCAGCATACGGCCAATCGTTCTTCCACAACAGCGGACGGATAGCCAGTGTGCTGCGGCCTGCAAGGTCAAGGTCGGCTTCAAAGTGGCACGACATCTTCTCAACACCTTCTTCAACAATGTAGCGTCCGAAGTGGCCAGGACCCATAACGCGGTCGTGAGCGGCAATCACCATACGGCCACCGCCTTGCAGCATATCGCGGCCCATATTGTCGAGATAAGGACCAGTCACCTTGCGTGAGCGGCCTACTACAATATTATATGTAGAGTTGGCTCCATCGCAGCAAGTACCGTGAGTACCAAGCAGATAGTACCAGCCGTTGTTGTACATCAAAGCAGAAGCTTCGCAGTCGATGGCGATGTTGATAGCCTCATTGCCTTCAACGCGTTTGCCGGTTTTGGGGTCGAGTTCCACCAGGCGGATGAATCCGAAATAGGTGCCGTACGACAGCCAGAGGCGGCCATCGGTCGGGTCGAGAAGCAGACCGGCGTCGATAGCGTCGCAATCCTCGTCATATTCCGACGAAGCTACTTCAATCTCTTCGCTGAACTTGAAATCAGGCGATTTCGGGTCGAGAGTTTTGTTCCACATTGTAACCACTTTGCCAGCGTGACCGCCGCCAAGACCACCACCTGTTTTGCTGTAGGCAATCAGATAACGGTCGCCGATTTTGATAGCGTCAGGTGCAGCACCGCCGCCCGGGCGCTCAGCGCCGCCGTTCCAGGTCCAGCCGTCTTCTGAGATGAGGCCGCCGCCGCCTGTTCCGAAGGTGTAGTATTTGCCGTCGCATTCCATAATTGTCGACGGGTCGTGAATGAATGGTTTGCCAATCTGTGCGTTCGCATCTTTCGCCGCCAAGGCAACTGTGAGTGCGCAAACGCCTAATGTTATAATCGATTTCATATTATATACTGTTTTGAATTTCAATTACTTGTTGGTGATAGTGTAGTTTGTGACAGGTTTGCCGTCGAGGTCGAGGAAGCGAACGCAGAAGTCGCTCATACCCGGACCATTGATAACGGCGCCGCGCAGAATATTCTTGCCTTTTTTAAGGCTGATGATTGGCGAAACGCAGTCGTCGACAACCATACGGCGGTCGCCCGAGAGAAGCAGAACTTCCTTGCCATCGAGCCACCACATTGAAGCCGAGTTCGAGCCAACAGCCAGACGAACGTTCATATCCTCGTCGCAGTTGATGACCGTAACAGCCCAGAAGAGAACGCCGTAGCGGTCTTTGTTGAGGCCTGTAGCCAAACGGAACAATTTAACGTTGAACAGCTTGCTGTCGAAAGCGTGCCACTCGAGGGTTGCCTTCTCAACAATCGGTTTCTGCTCCGGGGGCGGCATCATCGGCCGGCCGGCCTGAAGGTTTACAGGCGGTTGTTTCTCAACCATAACCTTGATTTTCGAGCCGGCTTTAGGCAGCACGGTCAGCTGGTTGGGGAAATACTCTTTTGCAAAAGCTTCGCGCAGATAGCTGTCGGTGAAGACAGTGTTCGAGCGGTTTGGTTTGCTGATTGGGTCAAGCAACAACCAGCGGCGGATAAAGCCCTGGTCGTCGGGTTTCATCGCATCGGCAGTCGATGGAGTGAAATAGTTGTCGATGCTTGGTCCACTTGGCACGCCCGCTTTCAGTGGTTGGGGCTGTGCACTGGCGTTGTAGGCCTGCGCGCCGATGATGGCCGCCAGACCGATTGCCAACAGAGTTGTTTTGTGTTTCATGATACTTATTGTTATGTGTTTTAAATATGTGCTGATGTGTCAGCCGATTGCAAATAACGTAAAAACTATCGACAATAAATCATCAAATGTTGCTCATTGCCGCTTTGGAATAACGTTTGCGTGTTTTTAATCGATGAAACTGGACAAAAAATCGACATAAAGGCAACGTGGTGCAGGTTGACGAAAAAAACGAGAAATATCAATTTTTATGCTATCGCGTATTGGTAAAAATGCGATTATTGCCCCTTGGTTTGTGGAAACATCGGTGGAGTTTCTGCCTGACAGTAGGAAAACTAATGACACTTAAAAAATATTTACACTAAACTTAACTAAAAATGAAGCATTTAAAAGTCCTATCATTGTTAATGTTGTGCAGTACGGTATGTTCTGCGCAATTCGGCGGTTTTGGCGGCGAGCAGACCGGCGAGAATCTGAGCGCCTACACATCTATTAAAGACATCGACTATGTTGGCGACGGACACGTCGGCCACAAGCTCGATATCTATTATCCCAACGATGGGATGCCGGTTCACAATGTAATCATCCACATCTACGGAAGTGCGTGGGGCAGCAACAACTCGAAGGGCTCGGCCGACCTCGGCACTGTCGGTTTGGCGGCTCTCAAGGCGGGTTACATCTTTGTTACGCCCAACCACCGTACTTACAACGACGCCCTCTATCCTGCGCAGATTAACGACATCAAGGCTGTGGTGCGTTACCTTCGTGGAAACGCCGCTGAGCTTGGCATCGACGACTCGTTTGTGGCAATATCGGGCTTCTCGTCGGGCGGCCATCTGGCTTCGCTGATGGGTGTTACCCGCAATATTGATAGCACTTATACCATCGAAATCAAGGGCGATAAGGCCACAATGGACATTGAAGGAAAACTTGGCAACTATACCGAATACAGCAGTTGGGTTGATGCCGTCTGCGACTGGTCGGGCCCGGTTGACTGTCGCTACAAAAGCTGCGGCAATGCAATTGAAATGTCGCCTGAAAACGATATGGTCGGCGGCTACACCAATGCCCAGCGGCCGGCTCTGCACGCTTTGCTCGGCGCCAACACCTTCATCGACTCAACCGACGCTCCGATAATGGTGGCGCACGGCTCGGCCGACAACGTTGTTCCGCAATGCGAGGGCGAGATGTTCTTCAACAACGTGAAGGCGGCGGGCATTCTGTGCGAGTACTATCCGCACTCGGGCGGCCACGGCGTCAACGGCGATTTCTGCGACGAGATGATTGCCTTCTTCAACAAAATCAACGACACCATTCCGGCCAAACCGTTTGTGGGCGTTGGTTTTACCGCTTCCGCGATGATGGTTGAGCCGGGTTCGTCGGTTGATTTAACCGCAAAGGTTTATGCCGATGACTCTACACTTGTGAAAGTTGAGATTTTGAAAGGTAATGATGTGGTAAAAACCTTTACATCAGAACCTTATGAATATAAGTTTGAGAACGTTGAGGTTGGAAGCTACACGTTCCGCGCGGTGGCCACATTCAGCAATGGCGGCGTAATCGCGTCGCGTGAGGTGACCGTAACCGCCAAAGAGCGCCAGACGCCCTATGAAGGCAAGCGTCAAGCCATTCCGGGCCGCGTTGAGGTTGAGAAATACGACGACGGCATCGACGGCTACGCCTTCCACGACAGTGACAACGCCAACGAGGGCGGAAAACTCCGCACCGACGGCGTTGATGTGGTTGACGGCGGCACAGGCTTTGCCGTTGGCTACACAACTGCCGGTGAGTGGATGAACTACAGCGTAAACGTAGAAAAGACAATGAAATACGCCTGGCTGGCCAATGTGGCTTGCGGCTCCACCGGGGCTGGTTTCAAACTTTACGTCGATAACAAGCAGGTTGCCACGGTTAAGATTCCGCAGACGGCCAGCAACTCGTGGGGCACTTACAAAGTTGTTTCGGGCTTGACCACTGCCGAGATTCCGGCCGGCGAACACGTGTTGAAACTCGAAATTACCGGCGCTTACGGCAACATCGACTATGTTGAGTTCTCAACTGATACAGCTTCGGTTTCCCCCGTCAAAACTGACATTGGCGAGCGTCAGGCTGCAGAGCTGACCGGCGAATACGATATTTATACGACATCAGGTGTCAAGATTGGTACAGTGGATATTGTTAGTGGCGAAAGTGTTGAACGTCAGCTGAAAACGGCTGTTGGTCGCATCGGAGCGTTCATTCTGCGCAATGCCTCTGGACAGTCGCGCCTTGTAGTGGTGCAATAGCCACAAACGCCTAACCATAGGCCAAAAGCCGCTCTCCCGAAATGGGAGGCGGCTTTTGTTGTTTTGCGCGATTGGTAATTCGCTGATTATGTGTGCGTAGAGGCGCGATTAATCACATCTCTACTGAAACCGGTTAGAAATCTTCAATTAATCATTTTCCTTCTCAACATCCAAATCCACAGCAATCTCCTCCTCGGTTTCGGGGGTTGATTCGGAGCGGTAGAGTTTAATGTAGAGCAGCAGCGCGGTCATAAAGTAAACGCCAGCCTGCACCCAGAGGGCAATGTACTCGGTTTTGACGTCGGGCAGGAGGGCGCCAGCGTTTGTCATTCGCACGAAGCCGTTAATGCCGAACGTTGAGGGAAAAATGTAAGATACATATTTCCAGAACGTTGGAATGCTGCAACCTGGCCACGAAATGCCCGAAATGAACAGCAGCGGCACCGATATGAAGACGAACAGCAGGAAGCACGATTCGCGGTCGCGGACAAAGCACGATATGCTTATGGCGAAGAAAACCGAGGCCAAAAGGAACGGAATGGTGAACATCGCTAGGTCGAAGAAGTTCCACAACTGATTGAAATCGAACCATTTCGGCACAATGCACAGCACGTAGAACGCTATCAGGCAGTAGAAAATGAAGTAGGCCAGGCCTTTGCCTGTGAGCACGTCGATTGGGCTGCCGTACTCCTCGGTCAGGCGCAGGTTTTTGCGGCGGCGGCGCTCACGCTCGGTGCCAGCCATCATTGTAATGCCCAGAACCAGAGTCTGCTGAAGCACCAGCACTAGCACGGCGGGCAGAATGAATGTTGCAAAGCCGTTCTGCGAGTTGAATATTGGAACGTAGTCATATTCAATGGGTTGCGCCGACACTTCCTTCTCGCGGTCGCTCAGGCCCGAGAGCCGCACGGCCTTGATATCCTTGTTCATACTGAGCGAGACCTCGGTGCACGAACTCAGCAGCGATTTGTAGTAGAGCAGGCCGCTCATATCGGCATAAATGTTCACCATTGTCTGCCGCCCTTCGGCAATGTCTTTGGTGAAACTGGCTGGAATCCAGATAACTCCGTAGGCATTGTGGTTCTTAATCTGCAACTTGGCCGTCTCAATATCACTGCAGTGGTCGATAATCTGAACATCGGGCGTGGCATCGACCTTGCGGACAAACTTGCGGCTCAAGGTCGAATGACTGTCGTCGACAATCACTACGGGTACCTCTCTAACCACCTCGTTACTATACAGATACATATAAAGAAGAGGGTAGAGGAACGGCACTATCAGGAAGAAAACCAGCACGCCTTCATCGACAATGAATTTGCGCGTCTCGGCGTTCCAAACATTTATGACATTCTTTATGAAACTCATAGCCAATGATTTATGGAAGGTATTCGTAATTGAGCATCGAGTGTTTGATTCGGTGCATATCGGTCAAAGGCAACACTATGAATATCAGCAATATGGCATAGTATTGCGCGGAATATTGCAGCGACCATCCGTTGAGGGCCTGGTCGACGTAAATCAGGTAGTAGTATCGCAGCGGAAACATCGCCGAAAGGCTCTGAATGGCTGGCGGCATTGCCATCACGGGGAACGAGAAGCCGCAGATTGGGAACGACAGCACGCCCCACAGCGTGGCCAGGCTGAGTGACCACCGCAGCGACGGTATCAGTCCGCAAATGAACAGCGCCAGATTCTGCGAGGCCAGTACAAACATCAGCCCCAGCAGCAGCATATGCCACATTGCGCCGTTGAGCGGGAAGTTGAGCAGGCGGTAGAGGTAAATCTGCGCAAAGAGCATCATCAGTGTGAAAATGACGGTGTGCGGCAGCAGTTTGCCAAAAAGCGCAAGCCAAGTGCGGCCGCCCGCGAGTTCAATCCATTGGCGGCCTGTGCCGTCTTTCAGTTCAGTTTGAACCGAGAAAATGGTTACGAGGAAAATCATCAGCATCAGCACGGCTGGCAACAGCGTATTGCTCAGATAGACAGAGTAGTTAAGCCACGGATTGCTGATTGCGTGCGTCTCGATTTTGATTGGCTGCAGAAAGGCCATCGCCTGGTCCTCGGTGTAGCCGCGGGCGAGGAGCGAGGTGCGCCCAGCGGCTCCTGCAGCCAGTTCCGACATCATTTTCATATCGCGATAGACGAGCGACGCGGGAATGAGGTACGAGGCGTTGGTGTAGAACGATATGCGCGGCTGCTCGCTGCGGTTGGCCTTGCGCGTGGTGCCCTCGGGAATGTAGAAGAATCCGTAGATTTTGCCCTCCTGCATCGCTTTGCGCGCCTCGGCAAAGTTGGAGTACTGGTGCACAATCTCGGTCTGCTGGAAGGCGTCGAGGTTGCGCAGAATCGACCGCGAGGTGGCGGTGTTGTCGGCATCGACGGCGGCCACGGGAATGTCTTGCGGCAGACCGTCGCGCATCAGCGAGGTGAAGAAAATGAAGCAGATAAGCGGCGCACCGACCATACTCATCAGGTATATCGGCCGCGAAGCCAACCGCCGCATCTCGCGCCGCAACAACAGCAGTAATCGTATTTTTTTTCGTGAGGACATTCTTTAATCTTTAATGATTTAATGATTGAATAACTGAATGCGTGAAAATTGGTGAATCTGCGAATCGTTTTCGGTTAATCGGACGCCACAATGTGACGTCCCTACAATTCCTAAATCCTTATATTCTAAATTCTGAATTCTAAATTCTGAATTATTTCTCAATCAGCACCGACATTCCTGGGCGCAGGCCTTCGACTTTCTCGGTGGGCACGGCGCGGACTTCGAATGTTTTGAGGTCGTACTGGCCTGTGGCTTTGGTGGCCTTCCAGGTGGCGTACGAGCCAATGTCTTTCATATAATTGATTTTCAACGTAATGTTACGGTCGAGGGCGGGAACGTAGCCAGTGATTTCGGCGTCCATCTTAAGGTCGCGGAGCAGGTCCTCACGAACGTTGAAGGTTGCCCAAAGGTCGTCGATAACGGCAATGTTCATAATTGGCGCGCCTGTGCCCACGAGTTCGCCCGTCATTGGGAAAATCTCGCTCACCTCGCCGTCGATTGAGGCGGTGAGGATTGTCTCGTCGATATAGGCGTTCACCTCGGCCACAACTCCCTCAGCCTGACGCACTTGCGCGGCGGCCATTGCCTTGGTCTCGCTCTCGGCACCGTTCTGCGCCATTGTGTATTGCGCGTGAGCGGCCTTCTCGGTGGCCACGGCGGCATCGTACTGCGCCTTGGTCTCGTCGCGTTTCTGCTCGCTCACAACGCCTTCATTATAAAGGTTTTCCACACGTTTGTACGATTTCTCCATAATCTCCAGTCCAGCCTTGGCTTTCTGCCAAAGTTCGTAAGCGCCCTGAATCTCCTCTTGGCGAGCGCCCTTCTGCGCCTTGGCGTTCTGTGCCGAGGCGGCGGTCTTAACTGCCTTTGCCTGAGCAAGTTTGGCCTGAATATCAGGAGCCTCAAGAATTGCCAGAGTGTCGCCAGCCTTCACGCGCTGGCCTTCGCGTACGCGGATTTCAAGAATGCGGCCAGGCACCTTGCTCGACACGCGGTACTCGTTCACTTCGGCCTGTCCCTGAATGAATTCCGTCTCTTTCTGGTGGAAAATCACAATGCCGATAACGCACACTATCACAATGACCGAGCCCAGCGCGGCCAGCGATAGAAAAATGTTTTTTTCTTGTTGATTGATTGCCATAACTGTAATTATTTTGTTGATTTATTGAATTTTCGATTTTTAATTTTTGATTCGGACGCCACAATGTGACGTCCCTACAATTCCTAAATCCTAACTTCTAAATCCTCACTATTTTAATTGTCCTGTCGCTTGTCGCAGATAAACCAGGGCCATTATCTTGTCGATTTTTGCGTCGATTTCCTCGGAATGGGCTTGCAGCCAGGCTGTTTGCGCCTCAAGCACGCTGGTCGAGGCCAGATAGCCCTCTTTGAAACCGATATTTGCCATCCGCAGGTTCTCCTCGGCGTTTTCCATATTGCCGCTGGCAAGTTCGAGCCGCGAGTCGGCCTCCTTGATACGTTGCTCATACTGAGTGACTTGCAGCGTTATCTTGTTGCGGGCCTCGTCCAAATGGTATTGAGCGATTCGAGCCTCGGCCTTGGCTTTGTTCACCTTGTTCATTCCCTCGCCGAAGTGGAAGAGCGGAATCCGCGCCACAACGCCCACGCTTAGCATATCGCCGAACTTGTTCTGGAAACCGTTCTGCGCCGACGGGTTGGTTAGCGTGTAACTGCCTAACAATGCAACGGTTGGCAAGTAGTCGGCCCTGACAATCGACACCTTTTGGTTATACATTTCGGTGGCCAACTTCAGGCTTTTCAGTTCAACGCGGTTCTCATCGATTTCCTCTTGCGTGTAGATAACCGTATCGGCTGGAACTGTCAGATTCTCATTGGTTTCGTCGGCCAGCATAATGTCGGTGTGGAGGTCCATTCCGCAGAGTTGGCAGAGCAGCATTTTCGAGAGAGCCAGGCCGTTGCGGGCTTTCAGCAACTTCATTTCGGCGTCGTTGAGTTTCACTTTTACCGAGAATTGGTCGGCTTGTGTGGCCAGTCCTTCGCCGCGCATCTTCTCAACGTCGGTGTTCAGTTTCCGAAGCAACTCCACATATTTCTCGGTGAGTTTCAGTTTGTTGGCTATCGACACAATCTGCCAGTAGGCCTCGTCGACGCTCACAATCACCTTTTGGTCCTCGCCGCTCATCTGCGCCTCGGCCAACTCTTTGGCGTAGGCCGTCACCTTGTTGTATGCGCGGATTTTGCCGCCAGCGTAGAGCGGCTCCTCAATGGTCAGCGCGCCCAAATACACGTTGGCAATGTCCATTTCGAACTCTTTGGCAAAGTCGGCACCAATCTCGTTGAGGGCGGTGGCAATTTCGCCAGTCTGCAGTTTCCCTATCATTTGTTGCACTGCAGGGCTGTTCTGGATAATATTTGCAAGCGCGGGGTCGTTCATAAGTCCAGGCAGGCGGCTGCCGATTGAAGTCGCCATATTCGTACCCAGATTGCTCAGCGCGGCCGACTGGTCGTCGCTCACAAGCGAAATGTTTTCCGAATTATGGAGATAAGCGCCTGTAGCTGAGACTTTTGGCAGATAGTTGGCGAAGGCGGCCTTTTTGTCGTATTCGGCTGCGGCCAGTTTCTCGCGCGAAATTTTCGACTGCTGGTTGTTTTCGAGCGCCTTGTCGCGGCACTCTTGGAGCGTCAGAACTGTCTGGCTCATAGTGGTTTGAGTCATCGCTCCAAGTGTAATCAATGTTAGAAGTGTTCTAATTTTCATAACTGTTCCTTATTTTGGTTGCAAATGTATATCGGGCTTTCCGCTTGCGCGATATTTAATTGTAGCCGAAAATGGTCAAAAGGTCGAAAAAATCGACTTGTTTAATACAAATGTGCCGATTTTGTGTTTTATTTGTCGAAAATATTCCAAAAGGGAACGGAGGATATTTAGGAGTTAGGAGTTAGAATTTAGGAGTTAGTGAATGTATATAATGGTGTTGGGTGTTGGTAAGGGTTTAGGGGTAAGTCGCTTCGCTGTTTAGAAGTTTAGTCGCTTCTCGTTTTAGTCTCTAAACTTCTAACCATCTAAACCTCTAAACGATTAAACGATTAAACGATTAAACGATTCACCGATTCATCAATAATAAATAGTTATGGAAAGCAAAGAAACGTACATTACGCCGCTGGTTATCAATAATATACTTACGTCGGGCAGAAACGTTTCGCTCGGCGACGATTTTGTCGTGTCGCGGCAGCGGAACCTTAACAACATTTCGGCGTTCAGCCATCCGCTGCGCATAAATTGCTATATGGCAGTGTTTTGCAGCAGCGGCAGCATCTCGTGTATGCTGAATATGAACGAGTACACGCTGAGCCGCGGAATGCTTATGGTCATCACGCCAGGCAACATTGTGCGCATCACCTCGCCCGATTTGGAACAGGCTTTGAGCAACGCAAGTTTCACGTTTATAGCCGTTTCGGTCGATTACATCTCGAATGCGAGCGTCGATTTCAACTCGCTTTTCTCCGAGGCTCTGGCGCTGCTGCAGAATCCGTGTATCAAGATAACTGACAGCGAGATACGCCTGCTTTCCAACTATGTCGACCTGATTTACAAAATCACTGGCTCAACGGCCAAATATGTGCGCGAGAGCGTAGGAGCGGTTATGTCGTCGGTGTTTTACCAGTTTGCCAGTTACGTCGACGATTATCTGCGCGACGAGAACATCCGCGCCGCCGCCTTGCCCGACAACACGCGCCAGCGCCGAATGTTCGAGGCGTTTATGAAACTTGTGAAAGACAATCACAACACCGAGCGAATGGTTGGCTTTTATGCTGATAAACTGTGCGTTACGCCGAAATATCTGTCGAAAGTCGTGCGTGAGGTGAGCGGCCGCTCGGCCCCCGACTGGATTGACGGCTTTGTGATTATGTCGGCCAAGTCAATGCTAAAATATTCCGATATGACTGTCAAGGAGATAGCCATTGAACTGAACTTCCCCAACCAGTCGTTTTTCTCGAAATTCTTCAAGAGCCAGACAGGGCTGACGCCGAATGAGTATCGGTCGGAGTAAGTTTTCGCCTTGCGCATTTCTGCCTTTTTCGTTCCCGTTATTTGTTTAGCTTTGCCATTATGAAACAGATTCTTGCCACCATAAGGCTCATTTTGGTAGTGATAGTATCATTGACATTCCTGATTGTCGGGCTGATACTATTATTTATATGTCTGGGCAGTCCGGCAATAAGCCGATTCATTACAAAGAATTGGGCTCGGTTTTGCCTGCTGATTCTCAACGTCAAAGTGCATTTTTCGGGACAGACGCCCGCGCAGCGCGTCATTCTGATGGCCAACCACCGCAGTTATGTCGATATTTTCCTTGTCTTCTCGCGCTATCCGGCGTCGATAGTGGCAAAGAAGGAGCTTGGCCGCTGGCCGATAATCGGCTGGAGTGTGCGCTTGGCGCGGATGATTCTGGTCGACCGCAGCAAAAAGAGCAGCCTGATTGCCACAATGCGCGCCATTAAAGCCGAGATTGACAAAGGCGGCAGCGTCATTCTCTTTCCCGAAGGCGGCATAAAAGATGAGCCACTGACAGCGCCCTTCAAGCACGGCTCGTTCAAGATTGCGCAGACAACCGCCACGCCCGTTGTCCCCGCAGCCATTTTCTATCACGACCACGGAATGGTCTGGGGCGACGAGTCGTTCCTGACCAACTTCTACCGCCAAATGGGCCACTGGCGCACCGATGTCGATTTTTGGATTGGCAAGCCGATAACCGCTGAGTCGGACGCCGCGTTGATGGATGCTGTGAAAGTGTCTATCGATTTGAAACTGAAGGAATTTAATATTTAGAATTAGGATTGATTATAAACCTGTTAAACTTTAAACTAAACACTAAACTCTCAACATTAAACTTTATAAAAATGATTCTAACAACAACATTCACAGTTCCAAATCGCGAGATTGAGCAGATTCTAGGAATTGCTCGCGGGAGCACCGTCCGTGCCAAAAATGTTGGTAGCGACTTTTTAGCTGGCCTCAAAAACATTGTCGGTGGCGAGATTGAAGAGTACACAAGGCTTCAGGCCGAATCGCGCGAACAGGCGCTGCAACGTCTGACCAGAGACGCCGAACGTTTGGGCGCCGACGCCATTGTCGGGGTGTCGTTCTCCACGTCGATGATTGCGCAGGGGGCTGCCGAAATTTTGGCTTACGGCACTGCCGTTAAACTCAAATAGTTGATATAGTGAAATTTATTGATACGATATGCTAATAGGTTTGTTATATGCAGCGTTTTTGGCCGTCAGCGCAGTTATTATTGTAGTGCTGATTGTCCGCCGAATCAGAATCAAGAAAACCGAAACTTTTGAGAAACGCGATGATTAACATCAGTATTGGCCCCGAACTGAAAGCCGTCAACCCGACAATGGCGTTGGGTGTGATGGAGTGTAAAGTACTGAACACCAATTATAACGAAGGTTTGTGGAACGAGATTGACGCGCTCACTGCCGAAATCCGCCGCACACTGACGCCCGACGCAATTAAAGAGCAGCCGCAGATTGCCGCCACGCGCCGTATGTATTCCGATTGCGGCAAGGACCCGAGCCGCTATCGCCCCAGCGCCGAGGCTCTGATGCGCCGTTTGGTTAAGGGCAACAACTTGTACCAAATAAATACTATGGTTGATTTGGTCAATCTTGTGTCGATGCGGTTTGGCTACTCAATCGGCGGCTTCGATGCCGACAAGGTTGTGGGCAATGTTGTGGCAGGAATCGGTCGCGATGGCGAGCCTTACAACGGCATTGGCCGCGGTCCGCTCAATATTGCCTGTCTGCCCGTTCTGCGCGACTCGGTGAGCGGATTCGGTACGCCCACCAGCGATGAGGAACGCACGGCTATGAGCCTTGAAACCAGCCATTTCCTGATGGTTGTCAATGCATACGATGGCCCGGCCTTGCTGCCTGAATTGTTCGATTACACCCGTCAACTGCTTGAAAAATATGCAGATGCAAAGGAAATCGAAACGAAAATTGTGATTTAGAATAAATGATGTAGAGACGTAGCGCGCTACGTCTCTACCGCGATACCGATTAAACCAAACCAATGTCCGACGAAACCGATAAATATCTGACTCTCAGCGGTTATTCCGAAGGCGTCTACAAAGAGAAAGGTAGTCGTTTCCTGGCTTTTGCGTGGCCTGTTTTCACTGAAGATGAGGTGCGGCAACACATTAAAGAGTTGAAAAAGACCTACTTCGACGCTCGCCACCACGTTTATGCCTTCCGCTTGGGTGCCGATATGAAAACTTATCGTTGCAGCGACGACGGCGAGCCCGCAAATTCCTCAGGACCACCAGTTTTGGGGCAGATTCAGTCGGCCAACCTGACCAACGTGCTCATTGTGGTTGTGCGCTATTTCGGAGGCACCAAATTGGGCGTTCCAGGCTTGATAAACGCTTATCGCACAGCCGCTTCCGATGCCATTGCCAACAACCGGATTGTTGAGCAGTATGAGCAGGACCGTTTCACAATAAAATTCGACTACGCCGCAATGAACGACGTGATGCGCGTGCTGAAAGACGAGAATCCGCAGCAATCGAACCAACAATTTGACAATCAGTGCAGTATCGACCTTTCAATCCGCAAAACACAAGGCGAAACTCTGCGGCAGAAACTTTTGAAAATCGAAGGGCTAGAAATTGCGTGACTGATTAATAAAGAAAGGTAAGGACTCAAAGCTCGTAAGTAATAGTTTTTTCACACCCGGGCATTCACCTTATACGATTTAATTATAACTTCGCATTTCGCTTTCGCGGAACGGCGGACGATTGCAACTGTGTATGAATGAGCGGTTTGCACCTTTGCCTGTCTACGCCGAAAGGCGGAAAACACAAAACGCGCCGCAGAGGCGTACGATTTGCAAACAGAAACATAAAACATTATAAACGATGAAATTATTTGAAGTTTACTCGCTATTTCCCATTGAAATAGTGAAAGGCAAAGGCTGCCACGTTTGGGACGCCAACGGGCAGGAATATCTCGACCTTTACGGCGGACACGCTGTGATTTCGGTCGGGCACGCGCACCCGAAGTATGTGAAGGCCATCAGCGAGCAGGTGGCAACTCTTGGGTTCTACTCTAACTCGGTGATTAACAAGTTGCAACAGAAGTTGGCCGAAAAACTTGGCCCCATCTCGGGCTACGACGATTACTCGCTTTTCCTGATAAACTCAGGCGCCGAAGCCAACGAGAACGCGCTGAAACTGGCATCGTTCTACAACAACCGCAACAAGGTGCTGGCCTTCCGCCACTCGTTCCACGGCCGTACATCGGCTGCCGTTCGCGTGACCGACATTCCAAAGTACATTGCCCCTGTAAATGAAGGACTTGAAGTTACTTTCATCGATTTCAACGACACCGCCGCAATGCGTGCCGAACTGCAGAAAGGCATCTACTCATCGGTGATAATTGAAGGCATTCAAGGCGTTGGCGGCATTCAGGTGCCCGACGACCAATTTATGCGCGACCTGCGTCAGGCCTGCACCGACACCAATACGGTGCTGATTTTGGACGAGATTCAGTCGGGTTACGGACGTAGCGGCAAATTCTTCGCCCACCAATACGCTGGCATCAAGGCTGATATTGTGACAGTTGCGAAAGGCATCTGCAACGGACTGCCAATGGCGGGCGTCATCATTGCGCCGTTCTTCACTCCTGTTGTGGGCCAACTCGGAACAACCTTCGGCGGCAACCATCTGGCCTGCGCTGGCGCTTGCGCTGTGCTCGACATTATCAAAGAAGAGAATCTGGTTGACAACGCCGCAAAAGTGGGCAACTATCTGCTCTCGGAACTGAAGAAAATCGACCGCATCAAGGAAGTGCGCGGCCGCGGCCTTATGATTGGCATCGAGTTCGAAGAGCCGATAAAGGAAATCCGCAACCAACGGCTGCTTATGGAACAGCACGTGTTTACGGGCGTTGCGGGCACAAACACCATCCGTCTGCTGCCGCCGCTCAGCCTGTCAATGGCCGAAGCACAGGATTTTATTGAGAGATTCAAGAAATGC
>CAMJCK010000036.1:0-36168 GCA_946404125.1 uncultured Bacteroidota bacterium
TATCAGATTCAATCAGAATAAGTTATCGGTTAAAATCGGATTGAATCGGTTAGCGATTTTCTTACCATTCTGCCTTCATTGTTAATTGTTATTTGTTAATTATTAATTATTTCCTAACTCCTAATTCCTAACTTCTAACTCCTAACTCCTAATTCTTATCGTACAACTTCGTCGGATAGCGCCCAGTGAAGCAGGCGGCGCACAAATAGGTGCGGTTACCTGCCTGATACATAGCCTCTTCCGATAGGAAATAGAGCGAGTCGGCACCTACAAAATCGCGAATCTGCTCCACGCTGTTGCTTGCGCCAATTAACTGCTCCGACGTGCCCGTGTCGATGCCGTAATAGCACGGAAAAGCGTACTTCGGGCTAGCAATGCACAGGTGAACCTCGCGGGCGCCAGCGTCGCGTAACATTCTGACAATCTGCCGCGAAGTGGTGCCGCGCACTATCGAGTCGTCGATTAGAACAATGCGCTTGCCGCTGACCACGCTGCGCACGGGCGAGAGTTTCATTTTCACGCCGCGGTCGCGCAACTCCTGCGTAGGCTGAATGAATGTCCGCGCAACGTATTTGCTCTTCAGCAGCCCCATTTCGTAAGGGATTCCGCTCGCTTCGGCATAACCGATGGCGGCGCTCAAACTCGAATCGGGCACACCCACCACAATGTCCGCCTCAACGGGATGCTCCTTGTAGAGCAGTTTGCCCGAATTTTTGCGGTACGCGTGGACGTTGCAGCCCTCGATGTCGCTGTCGGGGCGGGCAAAATAGATGTACTCCATTGCACACATATTGTGGTAACATTCAGCGGTATAGCGGTTCGAGCGCAAGCCGTGATGGTCGATGGCGAGCACCTCGCCAGGCTCCACGTCGCGCAGAAATTCCGCCCCGACGGCGTCGAAAGCGCACGTCTCGCTCGCCACAATGTAGCCGTCGCCCAATCGCCCCACCGACAGCGGATGAAAACCGTACTTGTCGCGGCAGGCGTAGAGCCTGTTGGCAGTCATAACCACAAGCGAGAATGCGCCCTCCAGAATGTTGAGCGCGTCGAGAATGTTGTGGATGCGGTGGTCGTCAGAGTAATTTTTCTTAATGAGATGCGCGAAAAGTTCGCTATCCGACGTGGTCTGAAACAGACTTCCGCGTTGCTCCTGATATCGGCGTATCTCGTTGAAATTGACAATATTACCATTATGAGCAAGCGCAAAATCGCCCGTATGGTGACGGAACGAGAAAGGCTGCACGTTTTCCATTCCACCCACGTTGGTTGTGGGGTAGCGCACGTGCCCAATGGCGATATTGCCTGTCAAAGTGGTGAGATTCTGTTGATTAAAAACCTCATTCACAAGTCCTTGACCTTTCATAATGTGCATTTCGCCGCTGTCGAAAGTAACAATTCCGCAACTCTGCTGCCCGCGGTGCTGAAGGCTGTGAAGCGCATAATAGGCCAACCGCGCGGCGTCCTGCACCCCGTAAATTCCCAACACACCGCACTCGTGATGAACACCCATAAACTGTTTATTTACTGAATGACTGATTGTTTGATTAACTGAATGACAGATTTATCAAATAACCAATCGATTTGTTTACATTTTGTAATTATTACGGTGCAAAATTCGATATTTTATTAGAAATATCTGCTTAAAAATATTATTTGCGTTATGAATTACGAGTTTTTATTACGAATTGGAAATACACACAGATATAGGGCCATAAAAAACATTGAAAAGTTACGAAATATTGGTAACTTTGTGAATAAATTATATGCTTATGAAAACAACATCGGTTGCGTTAGGCGCTCATTTCGAAGATTTTATACAGACCAGCATTGCGAGCGGCCGCTACAACAATGCCAGCGAAGTTGTGCGTTCGGGACTTCGCCTTCTTGAAGAGCAGGAACAAAAAATTGTTGCGCTCCGTTCGGCCATCAACGAAGGTTTGACAAGCGGTTTGGTCGAAAATTTTGACTCGAAGGCCTTCCTTCAGGAAATGAAAGCGCGGAAATATGGCAAAGTATGACATCACCCCAAAGGCCACCGACGACCTTTACCACATTTGGGAATACACCGCCGACACGTGGTCAGAGAAGCAGGCCGACGCCTACTACAACATCCTTTGTGCCGCTATGGACGAAATAGCCGCCGCGCCGCAAACAACAGGAAGACCTTACGACGAAATCATTCCAGGCATCAGAGCCTGTCACGTACGCAAACATATGGTGTTCTTCATTGTGCAAGCAAACGGCCGAGCACTAATTGTCCGCATCCTTCACGAGAGAATGGATTATAGAAGGCATTTATAGTTTGGAATGCAGATGACTGATTCGCACAGTCCCGATAGTTATCGGGAACACAGAAAACACTGATTTTTACAGATTGTTGATTATAAAGCAAATAGGGCCGCCCCTGAAGACAGCCCCTTTGTTTGGATTTAGCCTTCCGCAGCAATCTCGCTTTCGCGGATAATGACGTCGGCAATGGCTTCGGTTTCGTCGGCGGGCTTAACTGTCTTGTTTACATTCTGTTGGCTTCGTTGCTCAATGCTGTCGGCAAATATGGTTCGGATGGCAAACCGCACAAACGGCTGAACGAAAAACATTTGCGAAAAATAGGCAAACGGCAGGTTGTAACAAACAAGGCGGAACCAGCGGCATAAAGCGTCGATAATGTCAAAACCTTCATTATAAGGATAATACAAGAAGACGGCTATCAGGCTCATTGACGGGCACATAAGACAGACGGTGGCTGTGATGATGGCCGACTCGAATATCATTGGGTGGTTGCGGCGCGGGTCGAACTTGCGGCTTGCCAATTTGAACGCCAGCGGACTCGCAAACGCCACCGCGAGCACAAAGGCGAACACAAACTCAACAAGAATAACCAGCCAGATGGGCAGAAAACTGCCGCACATATAAACGCCGCCCATACTGTTGATGGCCCCCAAAACCGAAGTTGTGCCTGCGGCCCGCATTAGGCCGTCACCTTCGATAACATACAGATTATAAAACACAAACGCGTGAACGGTTATGAAAACCGTGATGAAAGCATATACTAGATGCTGTATTTGATTTCTTGCCATAAAATATTAATTTTTAAATGATTAAAAATAAAGAAGGGTGTTCGGTGCACCCTTCTTCCGTTTTCACACACAAAAACTACCGTTTGTCGGGTATTCCGAAAACGGGCCATTGCTCCATTGCAAAATGACTCTTGACGGGGAATTTTACGGCTTCATAAATGTTTTTCAACTCGTTGAGTTTTTCGTGCGCCATTCCGCGTGCCTGCGCCAATGCTGCCTCGGCAGCGTCTTGTTTTTCAGCCAGTTCGGCAAGTTGCAAAGTGCACTCTTTAAGTTTCTGCAAATCAACTGAAACGTTGCTTGCCTTCAGTTTTGCGGCATTTTTCTCAATACCGTCAGTCAGAGAGTTTGCCTTCTCAATCTGACTCGAATAAATTTTGTTCATTTGAAAAAAAATTGAATTAAGGTTGACGCCAATCGCCGAACCCATACGGCAAAATTAGGGGTAAAAAAACGTAAAATGTACCTGTCCGTACAGACATATCAGTATTTAAATTATTAGTAATCAAGTATAAAAGTTTTTAACATTTTTTCAAAACACCTAAAAGAGTGCTTGCTAAAAAGTGATTATTAAGAATACTCTACCACATATTGTCAAAATTCACTTTCTTTGTAAGAATCAACGTGAAAGATTATGGCAGAAGAACTTATACCGCACCGTGGCAACTACAAAAAACTGCTTTCGTACCAAAAGGCGGACGTGATTTTCTGCCTAACCTACCATTTTGTGAAAAACTACCTTCAGCGCGGCGACCGCACCTGCGACCAGATGATTCAAGCAGCACGGTCGGGCAAGCAGAACATTATTGAAGGCTGCGCTGCCAGCACCACCAGTGCCAAAACCGAGATTAAACTCGTGAATGTGGCAAAGGCAAGTTTGCAGGAACTGCTTGAAGATTACGAAGATTACCTGAAAACACGCCAGCATAGGCAATGGGAAGAAGACTCCGTTGAGTTGCAGGCAATGCGCGAATTGGGGCGTCAGCACAACGATGCTGACTATTTTATGGAATTGGCCAAAACACGCCCGCCCGAAGTAATAGCCAATATGTGCATAGTGCTTATCAAACAAGCAAACTATTTGCTTTTCAGGCAGTTGCAGCGACTGTCGAAAGATTTTCTGCAAAACGGCGGATTCACCGAGCGAATGTACCGTCTTCGGTCAGACAAGCGCAAGAAGTAGGTGGCCGTCGTCGTCAGCCCACGACCTTAATGACCTTAAGGTCTTTAAAGACTTTAAGGACACTAAAGGCAAGGAAGATGAAGTGAAAGAAAGTTCTCTCCTTAATACTCCCCCCAATGTCTAATTCCCAGCCCCTCGATGCCAATCTTGCAGACCGACCAGATGTAGGCGCTTGCAAGGCGGGCGTTGGTGATGAGCGGGATGTTGTGGTCAACGGCGGCGCGACGGATTTTGTGACCGTTCTCCAACTCGCGCTGCGTGTGGTTTTTCGGGATATTGATAACTAAATCAATCTTTTGCGCTGCAATGCAGTCGAGCACGTTCGGCTTTTTCTCCGAGTCGGGCCAGTGAACCACCTCCGCCTCAATGCCGTTGTCAGCCATAAACGCAGCCGTACCGCTTGTGGCGTATAGTTTGTAGCCCTTCTCCTTCAGCATTCGCGAAGCCTCCAGCAGTTCAACCTTCGACTTCGACGTTCCCGACGAGATGAGCACTCCCTTGTCGGGCGACGGAATGCGGTGCCCAACCGAGAGCATACTCTTCAGCAGCGCCTCGTGATAGTTGTCGCCAATGCAGGCCGCCTCGCCCGTCGAAGCCATATCCACACCCAGAACAGGGTCGGCTTTGAGCAGACGCGCAAACGAGAACTGCGACGACTTAACTCCCACATAATCAATATCGGCAAACGTTTTGCCGTAAGGCTCAACCTCCTTGCCGAGCATAATCTCCGTGGCCATTCCGATGAAGTTGAATTTGGTGATTTTCGACACAAACGGGAAACTCCGCGACGCCCGCAGGTTGCACTCAATCACGCGCAGCGCGTTGTCTTTGGCCAAAAATTGGATATTGAACGGCCCCGAGATGTTCAGAGCCTGTGCTATCTGTTTGGAAATGTTTTTGATACGACGGACGGTCTCGTAGTAGAGTTTCTGCGCGGGGAAGACCACCGTGGCGTCGCCCGAGTGGACGCCAGCGTACTCAATATGCTCGCTGATGGCGTAGCATTTAATGATGCCGTGCTGCGCAACTGCGTCAATTTCAACCTCTTTGGCGTGCTGCAGAAACTCCGTGACAACCACAGGGTGCTCCTGACTCACCACCGCCGCGTTGTGCAGGGCGTTCTCCAGTTCGTCGCGGCTCGAAACCACGCGCATTGCCGCGCCCGACAGCACATACGACGGGCGGATGAGCACGGGCAACCCCACCTCGTCAACAAAACTGTAGATGTCGTTGATGCTCGAAAGTTCCTTCCAGCGCGGTTGGTCAATGCCGAGCGAGTCGCACATTGCCGAAAACTTCTGACGGTCTTCGGCCATATCAATCGATTTTGCCGATGTTCCAAGGATATTAATTCCCTGACTGTCAAGCAGTAATGCAAGGTTATTTGGAATCTGTCCGCCTGTCGAGACAATGACGCCCTTCGGCTGCTCCAGACTGCAGATGTCGAGCACGCGCTCCAGCGTCAACTCGTCGAAGAACAGGCGGTCGCACACGTCGTAGTCGGTGCTGACGGTTTCGGGGTTGTAATTTATCATAATGGCGCGATAGCCCATTTCCTGAATCTTCTTCACGGCCGCCACTCCGCACCAATCGAACTCAACCGACGAGCCGATGCGGTAAGCGCCTGAACCCAAGACAATTACCGAGCGTCCGTCGCGTTCGAAACTGATATCGTTCTCCGCGCCGTTGTAGGTCAGATACAAGTAGTTGGTCTGCGCAGGATATTCGCCCGCGAGCGTATCTATCTGTTTAACAACAGGTTTGATGCCAAGTTTCAATCGATATTCGCGCACTTCGATGCCCTTTGCGTGAGCGTCTATCTTATTGTCTTTCAATACGATTTTACCAATCTGATAATCGCTGTAGCCCATTTGCTTGGCCTCGCGCATAAGTTCGGTGCTTATCTCGCTGATTGAGTTGCATTTGGCCAGTTCGAGTTTCAGTCGGTGGATGTTCTCCAACCGAGCCAGGAACCATTTGTCGATTTTGGTCATATCGTGCAGACGCTCAACCGAATAGCCGCGGTCGAAGGCAATCTCGATGGCGGCCACGCGCTTGTCGGTCGGATTGTTCAGTTCAAAATCAAGGTCGGGAATGCTGATGGTGTTGCCCACAAAGCCGTGCATTCCTTGTCCCACCATACGCAGGCCCTTCTGAATGGCCTCCTCAAAGGTACGGCCGATTGACATAACCTCACCCACCGACTTCATTGACGAGCCGATTAACTTGCTGACTCCCTCGAACTTACCAAGGTCCCAGCGCGGAATTTTGCACACAACATAGTCGAGTGCGGGCTCGAAGCAGGCCGAAGTAACTTTGGTGACGGCGTTCGGAATCTCGTCCAAACCATAGCCCAGGCCCAGTTTGGCGGCCACGGCGGCCAGCGGATAGCCCGTCGCCTTCGACGCCAGCGCCGACGAGCGGCTCAATCGGGCGTTCACCTCAATCACGCGGTAGTCGTCAGAATTCGGGTCGAGCGCGTACTGCACGTTGCACTCGCCCACAATGCCCACCTCGCGCACAATTTTTATGGCGATGCTGCGCAGAAGATGGTACTCGTGGTTGCTCAGCGTCTGCGACGGCGCCACCACCACGCTCTCGCCCGTGTGGATGCCCAGCGGGTCGAAATTCTCCATATTGCAGACGGTGATGCAGTTGTCGTAGCGGTCGCGAACCACCTCATATTCAATCTCTTTCCAGCCTTTCAGCGATTTCTCGATAAGAATCTGCGGCGAGTATGAGAAGGCCGTCTGCGCAAGCCGCTCCAGTTCGGTGTCGTTTGAGCAGAAGCCCGAACCCAGGCCGCCCAGCGTGTAGGCGGCGCGCACAATCACGGGGTAACCGATTTCGCGCACAACGCTCATTGCCTCGTCTATCGAGTTGACAGCCACACTTTTAGCGGTCTTGACGCCGATTTTGTGCATCATTTCGGCAAACAGTTCGCGGTCCTCGGTGTTGATGATGGCCTCAACGGGCGTGCCCAGAACCTTGACGTTATATTTTTCTAAAATTCCTGATTTATAAAGCGATACGCCGCAGTTCAGCGCCGTCTGACCGCCAAAGGCGAGCATAATGGCGTCGGGCCGCTCCTTTTGGATGACTTTCTCCACAAATTCGGGCGTAACAGGCAGATAGTAAATCAAATCGGCAATGCCTTCCGAAGTCTGCACCGTGGCAATGTTCGGGTTGATTAGGATGGTGAATTTGCCCTCCTCGCGCAAGGCCTTGAGCGCCTGCGAGCCCGAGTAGTCGAACTCGCCCGACTCGCCGATTTTCAGCGCGCCCGAACCCAGAACCAATATTCTCTTGCAATCTTCCATAACTATCTTATTTTCTATATTTTACCATATTGTTGAAAAACTCCGCAAAGAGCGGCTCGGTGTCCTCAGGTCCGCTCGATGCCTCGGGGTGGAACTGTGTGGAAAAGAACGGTTTAGTGCGATGGCGGATGCCCTCGTTGGTGCCGTCGTTCAGGTTGACGAACATTGGCTCCCAGTCGGCGGGCAGCGTCTCGCCGTCGATGGCAAATCCGTGGTTCTGCGACGTGATGAAGCATTGATGCGTTTCAGGCACCTTAACAGGCTGATTATGACTGCGGTGGCCGTATTTCAACTTGTAGGTTTTCGCGCCAGCGGCAAGAGCAAGCAACTGATTGCCAAGGCAGATGCCCATTATCGGTCGGTCTTGCTGTAAAGCCTTGCTAATGTGAGCGATAGTGGCCGTACACTGCGCAGGGTCGCCAGGGCCGTTCGAGATGAAAAGTCCGTCGTAATCCTCAGCGGTGAAATCGTAGTCCCAAGGCACGCGCTTCACGGTAACGTCGTACTTCAAAAGGCAGCGCAGAATGTTGTTTTTCATTCCGCAATCAACCAGCAAAACCTTGTATCGTCCTGTACCATAGGTAGATATTTCTTTTGTGGAAACCTGCGCCACAAGGTTGTCCTTGTTGGGGTCGTAGAAGGGCACGTCGGCATTGTCGAAGATGATTTTGCCCAGCATTGAGCCCTGCTCGCGCAGTTTTTTGGTGAGCGCGCGCGTGTCGATGCCGCAGATGCCAGGCACCTGCCACTCCTTGAGCCATTGGCCAAGGCTTCGGCGCGAGTCCCAGTGGCTGTAACGTTCTGAATAGTCGGAAATTACGAGCGCCGAGCACTGTATGCGGTCCGACTCAAAAAACTTTGACACGCCGTTGACCGTCTCGTCGCCAGGCACGCCGTAGTTGCCAATCATTGGGTAGGTCGGGATGAGAATCTGTCCGCGGTACGACGGGTCGCTCAAACTTTCGGGGTAGCCCGTCATTGCCGTGTAGAAGACCAACTCGCCCGCCACCGACCGCTCGCAGCCAAACGAAAAGCCCTCATATTCAGAGCCGTCGGCCAGTTTCAAAATTGCCTTTTTCATTTTATCGCTTTCTGATTTCACTTTGCAAAATAACATTGTCAGCACGAATTTTAGGGTACGAGAAATTTGTATCTGTTTCCGAGCCCCGCAATTTTCATTTTTACACTTTATAATTTTTACCTCGCAAAAATCGACATTTTATTATGAATTGACGCAAAATATGCGTGTTTTGGTTTTGAATTACGTATTTCTATTACGGATTGGAAATTATAATAAATTGAATACAACAGCAAAATTCAATTTCAACATTCCGCACCCGATACGATTCAAGTGCTAAACCGACAATAAATGTCGAGTTTTAGCAGTTAAATCGTGTTTTTAGTGCTAAATCGGTAAATTTTATCGAGTTTTAGCAGTTGAATCTGAAAAATTTGCATATTTTTGTATCAAAAAGAACTGATATGCAGAACGAGATTATTGGGCGGAAAGCAGAAATCGAACTGCTCAACAAATACGCAGAGTCTGGCAAGGCAGAATTTGTGGCAATTTACGGTCGCCGCCGTGTTGGCAAGACATTTCTTGTCAATCAGGTGTTCAAAAACCGCCTGACTTTCTCAATGACAGGAATATTGGATGGCGACAAGAAAGCGCAAATGCACGCCTTCACCGATGCGTTGGACCTTTACGGACAACCCAACACGCCAACACCAAAAAATTGGTACGATGCCTTTCAAATTCTGCGGCACTTCCTATCTGAAAAGATGAGCGGCAACTCCCCTTGCATTATCTTTATTGATGAATTACCCTGCCTCGAAACGCGCAAATCTGATTTTGTAAACGCTCTAGGCTATTTTTGGAACAGTTGGGCGTCACTGCAAGATAACCTGATGCTTATTGTTTGTGGCTCAGCAACTTCGTGGATGATAAAAAACATTATCGACAATCACGGCGGACTGCACGACCGCATCACCCACGAGATTCATCTTAAGGAATTTACGTTACGCGAAACGGAAGAATATCTTCTATCGTACGGTTTTCCGTGGGACAGGATGATGGTGGTGCAGACCTATATGGTAATGGGCGGAATTCCATATTACTTAAGCCTTTTGAACCCAGCCGAAAGTTTGGCGCAAAATATCGACCGTCTGTTTTTTAAAGCCAACAGCGAAATGCAGCGAGAGTTTAACCGACTTTATAAAACATTGTTTTCCAATCCCGAGGCATATATTGCAATTATCGAAGCCCTGTTTGAAAAAAAATGCGGGCTGACACGCGACGGGATTGCAGAATCGTTAGGAATCAATGCCAACGGCTATCTGACGCAAATGCTTCAAAGCCTTGTTGATTGTGGTATTGTACGGTTCTATCGGATAAGAAACAAATCCGTATCGACACGCAACGGGTTATATCAATTGCTTGATTTTTACACACTTTTCTATCTTCAATTTCTAAAAAAACAAACCTCAAACGAACATTTTTGGGCTCAAAGTATCAACTCGCCCACTATCAACTCTTGGATGGGGCTAGCGTTCGAACGTATCTGCCTGACACACATTTCACAAATTAAATGCGCGCTTGGAATCGACGGTATAAAAACAGAATATTACTCGTGGCGGGGGACCGACACCGAATCACAGCGACAAGCACAAATCGACCTTGTGATAGAGCGCGCCGACCGAATGATTAACATTTGTGAGGCGAAATTCAGCGAGAAGCCTTACCTCCTGTCAAAAGATGAATACGATAAATTCACAAACCGTATCGCTCTTTTCAAACAAACGACAAGTTTTGCGGGCGGTGTAATACCTACTTTTATCACAGCAAACGGCTTGCAGCGGAATGCCTATTCGGAACATATTACCGCACAAATTACACTTGATGATTTGTTTTAAAATGCCGTAAATGTTTGCTTTACAAACACTTCTTTACCCGCTCCATTGCCTCAATACTGCTCTTACTAATGACGCGGATTTTTCTCGCACAGACTACACTGTCCCGATAGGAATCGGGAACACTGAAACAGAACGGATTGTGATCTTTATTTCCGAACGCAGACACCGCAGATTAAACGGATTTGTACAAATGTCACATTTCCCAGCCACAATTTTACATTTTATAATTATTCGGGCGCAAAATTCGATATTTTATTATGAATACATATTAAAATATGCGTATTTCTATTTTGAATTACGAGTTTTTATTACGGATTGGAATAAACCTTCGTTCTCTAAACACAAAAAGCACGAACCCTTCGGTTGGTTTCGTGCTTTTTTTGTGTTTCTAAATCCTACATTAACAGCAATAGAACTAATTTGTTTTTTTAAAGGTGCCTTTAGCAAAACCCTCGCCTATAAGAGTTTTTTCATCTTGCATTTCAAACAATAAATCGCTTTTGTCAGTCTTTATCTTTATAAGATTTTCGTCTATTTCATAACTTGTTGCAAATGGAAGGCCAAAAAGACCATCAATAATTGTTACGGTTCTTTTCCCTTTGAATATTAACTTCTTATAGAAAACACAATCGTCTGATTCATAAGTGCCTTGAAGGTGTGCGTAAGTTGAATATTTTTTTCTTTCCGATGCAGGTAGGCTTACATATTCGGAAACATACTTTTTAATATTCTCATTAAACGCCTTTTCGTCGCTTTGAATGTTATATTGATTCAAAACATATAAATATAGCGGAGCAATTTTTTCATTATGGGCTTTTGCGTATTCATCAAAATACAAAGCCGTGTCAAGTATAATTGATTTTATTTTTCCATCGGAGAAAACATATTTCCTTTCTCTAATAAAATTTGGTTTTACTTCCAAAAGAGAATCAACAAATGTTACTACTTTTTCTTCCGTTTTAACTACGCTATCTAAATCTTGCATTTTTAGCATTATTGCTTTTTGGCCAATCATTTTTTCATAATCCATAATTGCCATATAGTCATTTTTGTTTAAAGCATCTTTGCCATAATACATAAAATTGTCAGTTAATAAACTATTCAATTTTTCAGAGTCATAATTGTTTATGGCATTTATATAATCGTTCATAATATCAGAATTACTTTGATGGCAAGACGATAACAAAGTCGCACAGACAAAAAATAAAATACTTCTCTTCATATTAAATGGTTTTAAAAAATAATCATTTAGTTACGAACCACCCAAGTTGTGCAATTAAGCAATCCTCCTTCTTTTGCAACTTCATCGTAATTGATGGTTTCAATCTGTTTGTTGGGAAAGGTTTTGTGTAGGATTTCAACAACTTGATTGTCTTCATCTCTGCCAAATACGGGTAGAACAATTAAGTTATTAACTTCCAAGTAATTCACATATATGCCTATTGCACTATAAGGATGCTTTGGGTCTTTGTCTTGAAAATATGGAATGTCAATGTAGGTTAGATTGAAGGTTTCGATAACTTTTTGCATTCCATCCTGCATATATTTATAATCGCCCGCTAGTTGATTTCCAAGTATGGTGTTTCCATTTACAAACCTAACCATACCATCTGCGTGTCCTGTTAAATCTTCGTATTTTGATTTTAGCGCAGGAATAATAATTATCTCGCAATTCAACAGTTTCGACAATTCATTTACCAGAGTTTCTTTTTCATAATTTGGATTTTCCGAAAAAATTCTGTCAGACAATATTGCCCTACCATCACAAATCAACACATTTCCACCATCAAGATTTATATCTGAAAAGGCGGCTTTAATACCATTTGATCTGCAAACTTCCCTTACATCAGACCGAGAATCTTCCCACTCTTTTTTACCCTTTAAATATGACGGGTCATACTTGAATTGAATGAATTTGCCTGATTCTGTTTGAATTGGCATATAATCGCGGCACCATATGTCCTTTGTACCTTTTATGAATGAATAGTTTACATTGTGCTTTTCAAGAATACTAATCAAGTTTTTGCAAGTAGTTGGAAATTTGTCCATTAACAATTCAGACATATAAACAGTTTGTCCTTTTTTACTTGAAAAGGATTTGTCTGACTGCGACTTTTCTAATGATTTGTTTTCTAAAATATTGACATTGTTCCTTTTATTATAGTAATCGGCTCTGATTTTTTTCATATCGGTATTCAAGAACTTCTTACAAATTTCTTCTGTGGGTTCAATATTGTTGCTTTCACAAATATCCGCAAACAGAGTTTCTTTTCCTCTGTCATTCAAAACAAAATTTTGTATGTATTCGTCTTTTATACTGTACTTTTCCATCCTTCGGTTCATTTTTCTCAAAATCTTCTGATGCTGTTCTCTAGACAAGTTTCTGTCTGCAAGTTGATTCAGCAATTCTGTTAAGGGCTGTTTTTTATAATGCTGATACGCGCCTATTATCGCACCGCCAATGGCTATCAAGCCACTTGTGATTCCAATGATTGATTCTATGGTCATAATTTCATTTTCAAATCATCTCTCCTGCACCATCGGAGAGTTATATTAATACGAAACGTGGCGCTGATATACCACTTTCTTATAATTGGAGGTTGTGAGAATGACCTTGATGTGTAAGATAAGAGTAACCAGTCCACGCATACGCGTAAACCTTTACACTTAACCTGCACATATTTAGAAACTTCTCACATTTCCAATTACAAGTCGAGCATAACGCTTCGTTCAAAAAATGAGTGTCTTTTTGCAAAAACACTACTGCAATAATACACTTTTTTATTTGTTTGTTGAAAAAGTTGGGTATTGAGTAAAAATCGGATTTTACGGAGTTTTTGAATTAAAATTATGAGCGAATCCCAAAACATTGAATACAAGCAAACGTGGAGCAATGAGTGTAACGCGCGCTTAGCACGTTTTACTAAACGCCATACGCCCAAAATTAAAACTTTTTGCAGTTGTATGACGCGGTGGAGGCGGGAATGGTTGCGGTGAAAAACAAAAAAGCGGGACAATCCGCCCCGCTTTTCAAAACCCCGACAACTATCGGGACTTAATTCTCAAAATCACAAACACTTCTTCACCCGTTCCATTGCCTCAATACTGCTCTTGTGCGTGCCAAAGGCCGTGATGCGGATGTAGCCTTCGCCGGCTGCGCCGAATCCTGCGCCAGGTGTTGTAACCACTTGAGCCTCACGCAGAAGGCGGTCGAAGAATGACCACGAGTCGGTGCCGTTGGGCGTGCGAACCCAGATGTAAGGCGCATTCTCACCACCAAACACCTGAAGACCAAATCCTTGCAGGCTCTGACGGATTATCCGTGCGTTGGCCATATAGTAGTCGATGGTGGCGCGAATCTGCTTCTGTCCCTCGGCACTGAAAACGGCCTCCGCGCCGCGCTGCGAGATGTACGACGCGCCGTTGAACTTCGAGCACTGACGGCGGTCCCAAACACCGTTGAGCGCCACACGCTCGCCACTCAACGAGTTAACTTTCAACTCATTGGGAATAATCGTATAGCCGCAGCGCACGCCCGTGAATCCGGCCGTCTTCGAGAAACTGCGGAACTCGATGGCGCACTGCTTCGCCCCTTCAATCTCGTAGATGGAATGTGGGATGTCGGCGTCGCTGATAAATGCCTCGTATGCAGCGTCATACAGAATCAGGCAGTCGTTGCGCAAAGCGTAATCAACCCAGCGCTGCAACCCCTCACGCGTGATGACCGCACCCGTGGGATTGTTCGGAAAGCAGAGATAAACCACGTCGAGTTTTTCCGTCGGGATGTCGCCCGTGAAGCCATTCGCCTCATTACAAGGAATATAGCGGATGTCGCGGCCTCCCATTGTGTTGGTATCGACATAGACGGGGTAAACTGGGTCGGTGACGCCGATGACGTTGGCCGACGACAGAATGTCGCCAATGTTGCCCGTGTCGCTTTTAGCGCCGTCGCTGATGAATACCTCGTCGGGCGTGAGATGAACGCCGCGCGGCTCAAAATCGTGCGCTATAATAGCCTCAATCAAGAAGTTATAGCCGTGTTCGGGCCCGTAGCCGCGGAATGTTTCGCCGTGAGCGCACTCGTCAACAGCGCGGTGCATTGCCTCAACCACCGCCGGCGCCAGCGGCTGAGTGACGTCGCCAATACCCAGACGGATAATGTCGGCCTGCGGATTTTCGGCCTTGTAAGCCGCCACACGCTTCGCAATCTCTGCAAACAAGTAGCGGTGCTGTAGTTTCAAAAAGTTTTCGTTGATGTAAGCCATTGTTGTAAAAGTTTAGAGTTGAGAAGGTTAGAGTTTAGAACGCAAACTAAAAACTTAAACGTAAACCTTCTTAGCCCTTCATTGTTAATTGTTAATTTTCAACCATTCACGCATTCAATCCTTCAATCCTTCAATCAATCTCTATCTCCCCCTCAAACACCTTTGTGGCCGTGCCAGTCATTAGAACGTGGCGGGTGGCGGGGTTCCAGGTGATGGTCAGGGTGCCGCCGTCCATTTGAACGTGGCAGTCGGTTGGGTCGGTGAGTTCGGCCATTGCGGCGGCCACAGCCGTTGCGCACGCGCCCGTTCCGCAGGCCTGCGTTATGCCGCTGCCGCGCTCCCACACGCGCATTCGTATGTTGTGGTTGTCGATAACCTCCGCAAACTCAACATTGGTGCGGTTCGGGAACATTGGGCTGTACTCCAGTTCGGCGCCAACTTCGGCCACGGGCGCAAGTTCGGCGTTCTGCACAAAAAGCACCAGATGCGGATTGCCCATATTGATGGCCGTGGCGTTGAAGACGTGTCCGCAGGCCTCAATCCGCTCACCCACAAGCAGATGCTCCTGCCCGCCCAACCCAATGACGCCCATTGGGCAGCCCTCGCCCATATCCACCGTCACGGTCTCCACCGAGCCGTCGGCGGCAAGGTTCAGGCGGATGATTTTGATGCCCGAAAGCGTCTCAAGACGGATTTCGGTTTTATCGGTCAAATGGTTGTCGTGCAGATATTTGCCAATGCAGCGCGACGCGTTGCCGCACATTAGCGCCTCCGAGCCGTCGGCATTGAAGATGCGCATACTGAAATCGGCCACCTCCGAGCGCCCGATGAGCACCAGCCCGTCGCTGCCGATGCCCTTGTGGCGGTCGCTCCACAGAACTGCCAGTTGCTCAGGATTTTGCAATTCACGGTCGGTAATGTCAACGTAGATGTAATCGTTGCCCAGGCCGTGCATTTTGGTGAATGGAATTTTCATTGTTTACTTCTTTTTCAGCGCCCTTCGGGCGGAAATTTTTAGAAAATTCAAACAAAAAATTTCACAAAATTCATTCTAACCAAACTTATCCCAATCAACCCCAAATGTGGTATTCGGAAAAATTCGGGTTCGTTTGGTTAGAAACAAAAACTTGAAAATCAATTTTTTATAAATTTTATTAAAAATTTTCTTTCAATTTCCCGCGAAGCGGCACTCTGTGTTATCTGTGTTCCCGATAACTATCGGGACTGTGCGAAATTCATTGTTTAAAGTACTCGTCCACCTGCTGTGCAACCTCGCGGCCGCTTGCAATGGCGCGCACCACAAGGCTTGCGCCCGATTTGGCGTCGCCTGCCAGGAAGACGTTCGGCGCGTACTGCGGGTGCTCGGGCTTCAGGAATCCCATTGCCAGAAGCACCATATCGCACTCAATAACCTCCTTGTTGCCAGTAAGTTTCATTTGCGGACGGCCGCCTTCGGGGGCCGGAAGCCACTCCACCTCCTCAACCTCAACACCAGTCAACTCGCTTTTGGCGTTGCCGATGAAGCGGTTCGACGTCAAGCACCAGCGGCGCTCGCAGCCCTCCTCGTGGCTTGTGGTGGTTTTCAGCACCACGGGCCACTGCGGCCAAGGTGTGGCGGGGTTGCTGCCGACGGGCGGTTTGGGCATAATCTCAATCTGCGTCACACTCACTGCGCCCTGACGGTGGCAGGTGCCGATGCAGTCAGAGCCCGTGTCGCCGCCGCCAATGACCAGCACGCGCTTGCCCTTGGCCGTAATCGTCTCGCTTTCAGCGAATTGCTTGCCAGCCAGACGCTCGTTCTGCTGCGACAGAATCTGCAAGGCGAAATATACGCCCTTCAAATCGCGGCCTTCAATCTTCAAATCGCGCGCCGTGGGCGTTCCGTTGGCAATCACGTAGGCGTCGAATCCTACGGGCAATCGGTTCAAATCGATTTCGGTATCGAACTGAAACTCAACGCCTTCTTGCTGCATAAGATTGGTGCGGCGGGTGACGACATATTTATCGAGTTTGAAGTTTGGAATGCCGTAGCGCAGAAGTCCGCCCGCGTCGCTGTGCTTGTCGAAAACGGTGACAGCGTAGCCGCGGCGGTTGAGTTGCACGGCGGCCGACAGCCCAGCGGGGCCCGCACCGATGATGGCCACGCGGCGGCCGTTGCGCTCGTAGTGCTTCGGCTGCACAAATCCCTCACGGAAAGCCTTTTCAATTATCGAGCACTCGTTCTCGCGGATGGTCACGGGCGCGTCGATACAGTGGTTCAGCACGCAACTTTTCTCGCAGAGCGCGGGGCAGATGCGGCCCGTGAACTCGGGAAAATCGTTGGTTGCGGTCAGTATTTTGTAAGCGGTCTCCCATTTGCCGCGGTACACGGCGTCCTGCCATTCGGGCTGCTTGTTGCCCAGCGGGCAGGCCCAGTGGCAGAACGGCACGCCGCAGTCCATACAGCGCGACGCCTGCAGCATTCGGTTGCTCTCGTTCAGAGTCTGCTCCACCTCGCCAAAATCCGAAATGCGCTCGTGGATGGGGCGGTGTCCCGCCTCCTGACGCGGTACGGTCAGAAATGCTTTTGGATTTCCCATATCTCTATCCTCCTAATAATTCTCTTCTTGTTGAACATTCTCCATTTTCTTCTCAATTTGGCGCAGCGCCTCCTCGTGCAGCACGCGCTTGTACTCAATCGGCGTCACCTGAATAAAGTCGTCGATGTAGTCCGACCAGTGCTCAATCATTTGCTTTGCGAGCGGCGAGCCCGTGTGGCGGTAGTGGCGGCTGATGAGTTCGAAAAGTTCGTCGCGGCGCGATTTCTCCTCAATCAGGCTCAACTCAATCATATCCATATTGCAGTAGTAGTCGAAGTCGTGATTCTTGTCCCAGACGTAGGCCAGGCCGCCCGACATACCCGCCGCGAAGTTCCTGCCCGTGGTGCCCAGAACAACCACGCGGCCGCCAGTCATATATTCGCAGCAATGGTCGCCAGTGCCCTCAACCACGGCCGTTGCGCCCGAGTTACGCACAGCAAAGCGCTCGCCCACGCGTCCGCTGATGTAAACCTCGCCGCTCGTCGCGCCATACAGAATGGTGTTTCCAGCAATGATGTTTTCCTGCGGATTGAATGTTGATTTCCTTGACGGATAAACACTTATGCAGCCGCCCGAGAGTCCTTTGGCCACGTAGTCGTTCACCTCGCCCTCAACGCTGAAACTGATTCCGCGCATTAGGAACGCGCCGAAACTCTGCCCAGCCGAGCCAGTAAACTGCACATTGATAGTGTTTTCGGGCAAGCCGAAGGCTCGATATTTGGCGGCAACCGTGCCCGAGAGTGTCGCACCCACAGCGCGGTCGGTGTTCAAAATGTTGTAATTCAGGCGGACAGGCCTTTGCGAGTCGATGGCCTCTGCGGCGTCGGCAATCAGGCGTGCGTCCATTGTTTTCGACAAATCGTATTGGTTTTCAGCCATTTTGCGAGTGGCTGCGCCGTTATCGATTTTAGTCAGAATGCGGCTGAAATCGAGCCCGCGCGTCTTGTCGGTGAACTTCGTCGGGTCAACCTCAATCAAATCGGTGCGGCCGATGATGTCGTCGAACTTGCGGAAGCCCATTTGAGCCAGATACTCGCGCACCTCTTCGGCCATAAACATATAGTAATTAACCAGATACTCGCTTCGACCAAGGAACCGCTCGCGCAGTTTGGGGTCTTGAGTGGCCACGCCCACAGGGCAGGCGTTGGTGTGGCACTTGCGCATAAGAACGCAGCCCAGAACAATCAGTTGAGCCGTGCCAAAGGCGAACTCGCCAGCGCCCAGCAGGGCCATTGCCACCACGTCGCGGCCAGTTTTGAGTTGGCCGTCGGTCTGCACCTCGATTGAGCCGCGCAAACCGTTCATTACCAGCGTTTGCTGCGTTTCGGCCAAGCCGATTTCAGGCGAAATGCCCGCATAGCGGATTGACGACGCAGGCGACGCGCCCGTGCCACCCTCGGCGCCCGAGATGATGACCAGGTCGGCCTTGGCCTTGGCCACGCCCGCGGCAATGGTGCCCACGCCGCTCTCGGCCACCAGTTTCACGCTGATTTTGGCCTTCGGGTTCACGCTGCGCAGGTCGTAGATGAGTTGCGCAAGGTCCTCAATTGAGTAGATGTCGTGGTGCGGCGGCGGCGAGATAAGGGTGATTCCAGGAATCGAGTTGCGCGTGCGGGCAATCACTTCATTTACCTTATAACCAGGCAATTGACCGCCCTCGCCAGGTTTCGCGCCTTGCGCCACTTTAATCTGAATTTCGGTGGCGTTCACCAAGTATTCGGCCGTAACGCCAAAGCGTCCGCTCGCCACCTGTTTGATTGAACTTGAGAGCGATACGCCGTCTTTATCGGTGTAGAAACGCTCGCTGTCCTCGCCGCCCTCGCCAGTGTTGCTGCGGCCGCCCAACTTGTTCAGCGCCAGCGCGATGGCCTCGTGAGCCTCCTTACTGATGGCGCCAAACGACATTGCCGCGCCAATGAATCGGCGAACAATGTTTTCGGCGGGCTCCACCTCGCTGATGTCGATGTGGTTCTGTTTGAACTTGAAGAAATCGCGCAGGAAGAGCGGCTCGGGTTTGTTATCGATAATCGATGTAAATTCTTTGAATTTCTTGTAACTGCCTGTGCGAGTGGCTAATTGCAGCGTAGCAATGGCCTCGGGCGTCCAGGCGTGGCGGATTCCGTCTTTGCGGAACGAGTACTGCCCAACAAACGGCAGGATATCGCTTTCGGCTTGACCGTCAAAGGCTTGCGCGTGCATACGCAGAGCGTCGTTGGTGATGGTGTCGAGCCCGATGCCGCCCACAGTTGAAAGGCTTGTGCCGAAATAGTCGGCCAGCAACTGACTGCTCAAGCCAATCGGCTCAAAAATCTTCGCGCCGCGGTACGAGCGGATGGTGCTGATGCCCATTTTGCTCATAATCTTGAGCAAACCTTTGTCGATGGCCTTGATGTAGTTGTGCTGCGCAGTCTCGTAGTCGAGTTGGATTTCGTCGCGACGGACAAGGTCGTCAATCACGGCGAAAGCCATATACGGGTTGATTGCGCTTGCGCCGTAGCCCAGCAGCAGCGCGGCGTGCATAACCTCGCGAATCTCGCCGCTCTCAACAATCAGCGCCGTCTGCACGCGTTTCTTTATCGACACCAGATAGTGGTGGATTGCGCTCACAGCCAGCAGCGACGGAATGGCGGCGTGCTGTTCGTCTATGTTTCTGTCAGTCAGAATGATATAGTTGACGCCTTTGTCAACCGACTGCTCGGCCTCGCGGCAAAGGGCGGCCAAAGCGGCCTTCATTCCCTCAACGCCTTTCGACTTATCGAACAGAATATCAAGTTTTTCGGTGTTGAAACCTTTGTAGCGGATATTGCAGAGCGTGTCGAGTTCGGTGTTGGTGAGCACGGGCTGCGGCAGGCGCACCATTTTGCAGTGCGACTCGTTGGGCGTCAGAATGTTCATTCCCACGGCGCCAATGTACTCCGTGAGCGACATTACCAACTCCTCGCGGATTGGGTCGATTGGCGGGTTGGTGACCTGCGCAAACTGCTGACGGAAATAGTTGAAAAGCAACTGTTTGCGCTGCGACAGAACGGCCAGTTGCGTGTCGTTGCCCATTGACGAGAGCGGCTCCTGCGCGGTGGTGCACATTGGCGCAATGGTGCGCTCAACGTCCTCGCGCGTGAAATCGAAGCAGCGCAGGCGGCGCTGAAAATCGGGCACGGTGTTTTCGGCGTGGCGGCCGCTGTGCAGTTTGGCCAACTCTATTCTGTTGGTTTCGAGCCATTTGGTGTAGTCGCAACCGTCGGCCAACTGTTTTTTGATTTCGTCGTTGCTGAAAATTCGGCCCGTCTCGCTGTCCACAATCAGAATCTTGCCAGGCTGCAGACGGCCGTTGTGTTCAATTTTCTCGGCGTCGATATGAATGCAGCCAGCCTCCGAAGCCAGAATCAGGCGGCCGTCGGTGGTAATGGTGTAGCGCGCGGGGCGCAGGCCGTTGCGGTCGAGCATACCGCCAGCATAGCGGCCGTCGGTGAAAATGAGCGCGGCAGGGCCGTCCCACGGCTCCATCAGAATCGAGTGATACTCGTAAAATGCTTTCAGACTGCTGCTTATGGGGTTTTTCTCGTTGAACGATTCGGGCACCATCATTGCCATTGCGTGCGGCAGAGTCATTCCCGAACGCACAAAGAACTCAAGCGCATTGTCGAACGACGCGCTGTCGCTCATTCCAGGCTGAACCACGGGCGAGAAGTTGCGCATATCGCCCAGCGCCTCCGACGCCAGCACGCTCTCGCGGGCCTCCATCCAACTGCGGTTGCCGCGTATGGTGTTGATTTCGCCGTTGTGCGCCACCATTCGGAAAGGCTGCGCCAGCGACCAGGTCGGGAAAGTGTTGGTGCTGAACCGCGAGTGGACAAGCGCCAAACCGCTTGTGAAGTTGGGGTTGCGCAGGTCGTCGTAGTAGTCGCGCAACTGCGTGGCCGAGAGCATTCCCTTGTAAACAATCACGCGGTTCGAGAGCGAGACAATGTAGAACTGCTCGTCGTCAATCTGACGCTCAATGCTCTTGCGCAGAAGGTAAAGTTTTGTTTCAAAGGTGGTTACATCGTCGGCGCCAGTAACAAAAATCTGCACCGTGCGTGGCTCGGCGGCTTTGGCGGCGTCGCCCAGAATGTCGGATTTGACGGGTACCTCGCGCACCTTCAGCAACTCAAAACCAGCCTTGCAGGTTTCTGTCTCAATAATTGACAAATATTTGTCGGCCAATGTTTTATCTTTTGGCAGGAAGACCAGTCCTGTGCCGTATTTCAGACGTTCGGGCACCGCAATGCCCTGCAACAGAATAAACTCGTGCGGAATCTGCAACAGAATGCCCGCACCGTCGCCACTCTTCTTGTCGGCGGCCTCGGCCCCGCGGTGCTTCATATTGTCGAGCACCGTGAGCGCGTCCTCCACCAGTTGGTGGCTCTTGTTCCCCTTCAGGTCAACCATCAGCCCGACACCACACGCATCGTGCTCGTTTTCAGGGGTATATAATCCTTTGGTTTGCATTTTCTTTTTCGTTGAATTGGTGAATTGAAATTTAAGGTGAACCGGCGCTTTTAGTCGAATTGGTGAATCGGTGAATCGCGCTATCGAACAGTTTTCTGTTCCACGATTCACCGATTTCGCTCCAATTCAACGATTTATACAATCATTCTATTCATCGATTAAAAGGTTTTCCAGTTCACCCTTTTTTAGGTTGAGAGTTTAGAAAGTTTAGTCGCTTCGCTGTTTAGATAACTAGTGCTTCTTAATTTCTAACTTCTAACTCCTAACTTCTAACTCCTAACTAATAAACAGCAGTTCACGGTATTTCGGTAGCGGCCACATATCGTTGTCCACAACCTCCTCGAGTTTGTCAATCGGCTTGCGAATGTCGAAGAGCGATTCGGCGATCTCGTGGTAAGCCTTGGCTTTCTCGTACTCGCACTCGATTTTGTTGGCCACCTTGCGGGCCTCAATCATCGCGTCAACCTTGCTGCGGATTTCGGCAATGCGTTCCGAAATCTCCTCAACCAGAGCAATATCGACGGCCGCCAGTTTTTGGAACTTGTCGGGGAAAATGTTTTTCAGTTTCTCGATATTCTCCAAAAGTTTTGTCTGATAGGCAATTGCGGCAGGAATAATGTGATTGATAGCCATTCGGCCAGTCACGCGGGCCTCAATCTGCACTTTCTTGGTGTACATCTCCCACTTAACCTCGTTGCGGGCCTCGAGTTCTTTTTCGGTGTAAACGCCCATCCGCTCGAACATTGCCACGGTTTCGGGTTTTGTGAATTCCTTAAACATTTCAGGCACAGACTTTTCGGTGTTCAGTCCGCGGCGGGCGGCCTCTTTGTTCCACTCCTCACTGTAGCCGTTGCCGTCGAAGCAGACAACGTCGATAATCGAAGCAATGATTGGCTTCAGAGTGTCCATAATGGCCACGTTCTTCGATTTTCCAGCGGCCATCGCCTTGTCCACATCTGCCTTAAACTGAACAAGTTGGTCGGCGACAATGGTGTTCAAAACAGTCATTGCGTTGGCGCAGTTGGCGCTCGAACCCACGGCGCGGAACTCAAAGCGGTTGCCCGTGAAGGCGAACGGCGACGTGCGGTTGCGGTCGGTGTTGTCAATGAAAATTTCAGGAATCTCAACCAAACCAACCGACTGACCTTTCTTGCCAGCAATCTCAATCGGCGTATCTGACGGAACCACAAGCAGTTTGTGCAGAACATCGGTCATTGTCTTGCCAAGGAAGGCCGAAACAATTGCCGGTGGTGCCTCGTTTGCGCCCAAGCGGTGGGCGTTGGTCGCTGTCGCGATTGAAGCCTTGAGCAGGCCGTTGTAGCGCTGCACGGCGGCCAGAACGTTCACAAAGAAGGTGACGAACTGCAGGTTGCCGCGGGCGTCTTTGCCAGGTGCCAGCAGCAGCGTGCCAGTGTCGGTGCCAAGGCTCCAGTTGTTGTGCTTGCCCGAGCCGTTGATTCCCTGAAATGGTTTCTCGTGAAGCAGAACCACAAAACCGTGTTTCTTTGCAACAGTGTGCATAAGATTCATTATCAATTGGTTTTGGTCGTTCGAAAGGTTGGTTTCGCCGAAAATCGGGGCCAACTCAAATTGGTTTGGCGCAACCTCGTTGTGGCGGGTTTTCAAAGGAATGCCCAGGCGGTGACCCTGAATCTCAAGGTCGCGCATAAAGGCGGCCACGCGCGACGGAATGGCGCCAAAATAGTGGTCGTCCAACTGTTGGTTTTTCGACGACTCGTGGCCCATCAGCGTGCGGCCCGTGAGCATCAGGTCGGGACGGGCAGCGTAAAGGTCCTCATCGACAAGGAAATACTCCTGCTCCCAACCAAGGTACGAGAACACCTTGCGGACTTTCGGGTCGAACATTTGGCAGATTGGCACTGCGGCGTTCGAAACGGCGTTCAAGGCTTTTTTCAAAGGTGTCTTATAGTCGAGCGATTCACCTGTATATGAGATAAATACAGTAGGAATGCAAAGTGTGTCGTCCTGAATGAAGACAGGCGACGTGGGGTCCCAGGCCGTGTAGCCGCGGGCCTCGAAAGTTGCGCGGATTCCGCCACTCGGGAACGACGAAGCGTCGGGCTCCTGCTGAACGAGCGATTTGCCGTCGAACTCCTCAATCATTCCGCCCTTCCAGTCGTACTCCATAAACGAGTCGTGTTTTTCGGCGGTGCCCTCGGTCAGCGGTTGGAACCAGTGGGTGCAGTGCGTCACACCGTGCCCGACTGCCCACTCCTTAATGCCAGCGGCCACCTTGTCGGCTACGGCCGTGCTCAGCGGTTTGCCGTTGTCAATGCAGTCAACCAAGGCGTTAAATGTCTTAACGTCAAGGTATTTGTGCATCTTCTCGCGGTTAAAAACCAACTCGCCAAAATACTCCGACGGGCGAGTTTCAGGAACCTCAATGTCAACCGCTTTCTTCCTGAAAGCATCTTGAACAACATCAAATCTTAACTTGCTCATTTTCTTAAGTTTTAAGTTTATAAAGTATTAAGTATTAAGTTTCTCTTTGTTTAGTGAATCGTTTTCTTTCGATTATCCGATTGACCGATTGTCCAGTTCAACTAAAAAAGGCCGATTCATCAGAACCAGCCTTTCTTAATTTTCTCTTATCACCTGTCAGGCTGGATTGGCAGGCACACGGTTTTTCCGATTATTCTTATTCCATTTCGAATTCTGTTTGGAATTCAAAGCGAAAATTCTGCCGCCTTTCAAGCCATTTTTCATTGTTTTGTTTTTAAGTTTCTAATCACTCTGTTTTTTCTTGTCTTTCGACATTGCAAATATATAGTCGGTTTTAAAATCGCAACAGAAAATCGATTATTTGTTTGGTTCTATTAGTATTTCTCGTACTTTACTTACGTTTTATAATTTGAAAGGCCAATTTTTGAATTTTTATTAAAAACCGATTAGCCAGAAAACGTTTCCGCTAACAAATCGAAATCAAGCAAAACAGACGAAAGTCGGGTTTTGTGAGTTTTTGGAAGAGATTTGCGTATTTTGGCTGCTGTTTGACGCGGATTTTGGGCGTTTAGTTACGAAATGATATTGTTAAGCTCGCGCTGATTACACTGATTACACAGATTTTTGTTGTTTGAATGTGGTGGTCACGGATTGTGACCCGATTTGCCAAAAATGGTGAAGTTGCGATTTGCGACATCACCATTTTCGTCAAATTCGGTTTTTGTGATCACAGATTGTGACCTCAAAAAATATTAGTATGTTTAAAATCACAAATTGTGATCTTAAAAAAAGCGACTCTTAATAATAGTGTTGTCAAACTAAAACCCTGAAAGGGTGAAATAACACAGCCGTGGGTGTAAACCCACGGACCAATTGCGCGAAAACAGCAGAACCCTGAAAGGGTGACACGGCATTATTAGTATCGCCCCTTCAGGGCTCTAATTGTGGGGAACTTATTAAACAACAGGGGTTCACACCCCTGCCTATGTTATGCCGCCCGTTCCGGGCTTTATCTTTTTATTCCTGATATTCTGGCGAAATTGTAATAGCCTCAACACACAAAAAAAGCCGAACCCCTATTGAGATTCGGCCTTTGGTCATTTTTACCAATTGTTATTCTTGGTTCTCCACCTTTGAAATATAGCGTATCGGATCGGGACCGTAAGTGTTAGGACCATTGGTGCCTGGTTTGCAACAGATTATAATACCTGCTATAATGGCTCCCAGACATATAATTAACGAAAATAGGATTGGTACAAAAGCAGCCAAAACATCCATCGCCTCTTCGGGTTGCATATTCGGTTTTATTTCGAAACCGCCTGAAGCCATTATAAAGGATTCTACACGTACAATAATGGAAGGAACTATACATAAAAGCACGGCAAGCCAGCCATTATCATCAATATCGTGCAACCTGCGCACAAAAACGGTGAATTCAGGAATGAATAATGCTATGGTTATTATCCAATAGAATGATTCAACAATTATGTGTGACAGTTGCACCACTGCAACTCCTCCAAAGGCGCCAACACTGGTTTCAATAATACTTTTCAGTATCATTACAAAAATACCAACAATGGAAGAAAACAGGTAGAAATACCAATACTCAGAACGGCGGGCGCGTCCTTTAAGTGTGAAATACTTGCTGAAGCAGATTGCAACAGCCTTACCGAATGACATTTTCTCTTTCATAACTTTTACATTTTTTGTTATTTGATTCGGCAAAGTTATTTCCGCATTCGGCTCGGCTAAAGTTTGTGACGTTACATCTGCGTTACTGTTGCGTTTCATTTCAGGAAACAGAATGTCAATCCATTTTGAAGGAAGTTTTTCGCGGATTCGAAACCTGCGCATACGGACAGCCTCGGGCGTAACGGTGAGACATTCCGCTATGGCTATGGTCTCGAAATGTTGAATGCTCAAGGCGCAAAAAAGAAGGTCGGAATCTTTTAGAGTTGGAACGTCGGCCTTCATCAGTTCAAAAATGGGTGCGAATGTGCGCTCAACGCTCTTGGCTATGGCAAGGCGCTCGTCAAATGTAAATCGGTTGTCGCGTGTGCGATAGCCTTGCATCATACGATATTCTTCCGTTTCACTGAACTGCTTCAAGCAGTCGTTGAGTAGTGTGGTTATGTTTTCCATAAAAAAGATTTTACACAAAAATAATCCTTTTTGTATGCTATGGACGGTAACGTTACGTTACGGTTGCGTTACAAAACAGCGTAACAGAATTTGGTTAAATGATTGTATATTTTGAAATTACAAATTGCAATATCCAATTCTGACAAAATGGTTTGCGCAAATTCGTTACGCCTTCACTGAACATAATGTGGGTATTCAGCATTACAATAAAAATGCAAATCGCGCCGCACAAAAAAAGCCGAACCCACAAAAGATTCGGCCCTTCAGAACAATTGGCGGACGCTCGCGCGGTGCAGCCCCCACCTTCGGACGCGATGAATCGCATCCCTACACATCATT
The DNA here is from genome assembly GCA_946404125.1 of uncultured Bacteroidota bacterium. GTDB lineage: Bacteria > Bacteroidota > Bacteroidia > Bacteroidales > SZUA-534 > RUG13583. The sequence goes on from CAMJCK010000036.1 coordinate 26,770, forward strand.
TATACCCGCATTCGTGCACATCCTTGACGGCGCGGCCGCTGGGGTCGTTGAGTTTTTTCCAGGCGGCGTCCCACTCAAGGGCAATGGCGGTTGAACAGGCCACCGAAGCCTCGTGCGGCACGCTGGCAGCGGCCGAATCGCTCGGGAACAACTCGCTGAAAATCGAGCGGTAGTAGTATTCCTCTTTGTTCATCGGCGGGTTGATTGGGAAGCGCTCAGCGGCGTGCGCCATCTGCTCGTCGGTGACGGCGGCGGCGGTGAGCGCCTTCAGGCTGTCAATCCAACTGTAGCCCACGCCATCGCTGAACTGCTCTTTCTGCCGCCAGGCAATGCTCTCGGGCAGCATATCGGTAAAAGCCTCGCGCACAATGCGTTTCTCGATTTCCTTGCCAGGACACATCTTCGCCTGCGGATTGACGCGCATAGCCACATCCAGAAACTCCTTGTCAAGGAACGGCACGCGGCCCTCAACACCCCACGCGGCAAGCGATTTGTTGGCGCGCAGGCAATCGTAAAGATAGAGTTTGCCAAGTTTGCGGACGGTCTCGTCGTGGAAGGCGCGGGCGTCGGGGGCTTTATGGAAATAGAGATAACCGCCGAAAATCTCGTCGGCACCCTCGCCGCTCAGCACCATCTTAATGCCCATCGATTTTATGACGCGGGCCAAAAGGTACATTGGCGTGCTTGCGCGAACGGTTGTAACATCATATGTCTCAATATGATAAATAACATCGCGAATGGCATCCAGACCTTCCTGAACGGTGTAGTTCACCTCGTGGTGGACAGTGCCCAGGTGCTCGGCCATCACGCGGGCTTTCGCCAAATCGGGCGAGCCCTTTATGCCGACGGCAAACGAGTGCAGACGCGGCCACCAGGCATCGGCCTTGTCGCCAGTCTCGATTCGCTTTGCGGAATACATATTGGCAATGGCCGAAATGACCGAACTGTCCAAGCCGCCCGAGAGCAACACGCCGTAAGGCACATCACTCATCAGTTGGCGCTTGACGGCGGCTTTCAGTGCGTCGCCAAGGGCGGCAGAATCGGCACCGCAATCTTTAACTGCATCATACTCAAACCAATCGCGCGTCCACCAGCGCTGCATACGGCCCTCGCGGCTGCTGTAGTAATGGCCAGGCAGGAATGGCTCATAGCGGTCGCAGAAGCCTTCGAGAGCCTTGAGTTCGCTGGCCGCATAGACGGTTCCGTCGGCATCGAACCCAATGTAGAGCGGAATGACGCCGATTGGGTCGCGGGCAATCAGAAACTCGTCGCGTTCTTCGTCGTAAAGGGCGAAGGCGAAAATGCCGTTCAAATCTTCCAAGAAGTTGATACCCTTTTCTTTATACAAGGCGAGAATGACTTCGCAGTCGGACCCCGTTTGGAAAGCGTAGGTGTCGGCCATCTGCTGGCGAATCTGCTGGTGGTTGTAAATCTCGCCGTTGACGGCCAGAACTTGCTTGCGGTCAGTTGAATAGAGCGGTTGTCCGCCCGAGAGCGGGTCGACAATGGCCAGGCGCTCGTGAGCCAGCACGCATTTTTCACTACTGTAAACGCCGCTCCAGTCGGGTCCGCGGTGACGGATTTTCGACGACATAATCAGCGCCTTTTCGCGCATCTCGGCCGAACGGCCCTGCGCAATGTTGAAAATTGATACGAATCCACACATAGTTTATAAAGTTTTAAGTTTTTTAAGTTCAAAGTTTAAAGTTTAGCGCTTCGCTGTTTAGAAGGTTGAGTCGCTTCGCTGTTGAGAAGTTTAGTTTCTAAACTCCCAAACTCTAACCTTCTAACCGTTTAATTGTTAAAGTATTCTGCCAGTTCGCGGGGTTCGTCGGTAAGGCGGCCGTAGTGCTCGTCGTGCTGCGAAATGTCGAGTCCGACGGTCTCATCGGCCTGGCTCACGCGCATCGTAACCATCTTATTTGTAATGTAATAGAGCGCGTAGGTGACGGCAAACGTGAACACAAAGACAATCACAATGACCAGCACGTGGTTGAAAATGAACTGCGAGTGCGTAACGCCTTCTGCCATAAGGCTTTCGGCTTCATACTGATAGACGAATATTCCCGAAAGGATTGTGCCCACAATTCCGCCCACGCCGTGAGTAGGGAACACATCCAGGGCATCGTCCACACTGGTGTGGTTCTTCCAGTGGCAGGCCGTGTTCGAGATAATGGTGGTGATAATGGCGATTATTATGCTGTCGCTCACCGACACCCATCCTGCCGAAGGCGTAATGGCCACCAAACCGAGCACTCCGCCCACTGCGGCGCCCATTGCCGACGGCTTGCGGCCAATCATACAATCGATAAAAACCCACATCAGCATTGCCGTGGCGGCCGCCGTGTTGGTGTTCAGGAAGGCTTTGACGGCCATTCCGTCGGCGTGAAGCGAACTGCCCGCGTTGAATCCGAACCAGCCGAGCCATAGCAGCACGGCGCCCAGAACAACGTAGGGCACGTTGGCAGGCTCCGATTTCTTATCGCGACGGCGCCCCAAAAAGATTGCGCCAACCAAGGCGGCGATACCGCTCGAAGCGTGAACCACAATGCCGCCCGCAAAATCCTTGACGTGCATACGGCAGAAAAGGCCGTCGGGGTGCCAGGTCATATGCGCAAGCGGGCAATAGACGAAAATGCAGAACAGCGCCATAAAAATCATATAGGCCGAAAAACGCACGCGTTCGGCAAACGAACCCGTTATGAGTGAAGGGGTTATGATTGCGAATTTCATCTGGAAAAGCGCATACAGGGCTAGCGGAATGGTCAGTCCAAGACGGGTTGAAAGGTCGTCGGTGGCCGCTCCGCCAACATTGTGGAACATAAAATAGGTGGCGGGGTTGCCAATGATTCCAAGACCGCCAACATCTTCGCCAAAACAGAGCGAGAAGCCCACAAACACCCACAGCACGCTGATTATGCCCATTGCGATAATGGACTGAAGGATAGTGGAAATGACGTTTTTCTTGCGCACCATTCCGCCGTAGAAGAACGACAGTCCAGGCGTCATCATCAGCACAAAAATGGTGGCGGTAATCATCCACGCAATGTCGGCCGCGCTAATGTTGTCGCTCAAAGTCCAGATTCCCTGCTGTTCGGGAACCAGCAAGCCGCAAATCGCAATGATTGCGATAATGGCTGTAAAAATCACGTAACGTTTTTTCATCTTTTTATTGTTTTAAATATTTGACTTCTATCATTTTATAAAAAAGGCTGGTCCCGATTGAAACCAGCCTTATGAATTTATTTTCTTGCTCTCATTAGTCCGCCCGACTGGTTAGGCCCGCACTCCGATTCCGATTATTATTATGACGATTTCGCTCCGAATTTCGATTCGGATTGAGATTCAAATCATTACCGTTGTTCAAAATCTTGTTCATCGTCATATTTTGTTTTAAAATCGAAATGCCCTTTTGTTGTCATTTTCGACGCGGCAAATATATAACCGATTTTTATTTTGCAACTAAAAATTGTTATTTTCTTATGTTCTATCCGTAATTCTCGTATATATCTTACAATTTATAATTATAGGCGACAGTTTTAGAACATTTTGTTAGAATGACGGTATTGAAGGGCAGGGGTTGGTTACGGATTGAAATTGGGGAAGGTGCAATACTTATTGGTTGTAGCGTGTTTTGCGTTCACTGGAACTTTTGTCGCGCACCAGAAGGCGCGCTGCTCGACGGATAATTACACTTTTTTCCTTTTCCGTGATTTCCGTGTGTTCCGTGGTTGAAAAAAAAACAAGGGAACTCTCGCTCCCTTGTTTTTGTTATTGTCAGTCTCAATTATCGTTTTTCCATTGCTGCCAGTCGGTTTCGGCAAGATAGCGTTCAATCTGCTGGCGAAGTTCGGGAATGCCCGTTGTGGCGGTATCGTAAAGCGTTTCGGGCACAATGTTGGCGTAATCGTGAACCAGAACGCGCCGCATACCCTGAACCACGTTCCATCGCGTCTCGCTGTGCGAATCCTTGAACTCTTTCGATAGCATATAAGCGGCTTCGCCCACAATCTCAACATTCTTCATAACAGCATAATACGTGCGTATATCGCTGGTGAATTGCTCATACGAAACGCCTTCGATAAGTTTGGAAACATTTTTTGAGTACTCCACAATGTCCTCCAATCGCCCTTTGTCACGCGCCTTTTCTCTCATAAATCAGGATTTTATCGCGGTTGGCAGTTTTTTCGGCGTACGGACGAAGTGAGCCGTCTTCAACAAGGTCAACATTGCGGCCCAGCAAATCTTTCAAATCCATATAAATGCCGCCCATAGTGAAGAGCGTGAACGGTTTGCCCGAACGGTCGGGAACAAACAATATGTCAACATCGCTGTCGGGGCGCTCCTCGCCGCGGGCAAACGAGCCGAACAGCCAAGCCTTCAGCACAGGCTGCGTCTTGAAGTATTCGGCAATCATCCGTGTCATTGTCGGTGTGTCCATAGCGCAAATGCTTTTGTCAGACACAAATGTATGAAAAATCGCGCACAAAAAAAACAAGGGAACTCTCGCCCCCTTGTCTTTACAAATCACAAATTTTAAAATCTAAATCCTAACTACTAATTACTAACTGTCAATCAGTTGTACGCCGATTCGCCGTGCTCGTAAACGTCGAGTCCTTCCTCTTCAATCCGCGAGTCGACGCGCAGACCGTGAATCTTCTTAATCAGCAGGAACATAATCAGTCCGCAGCCGAACGACCAGCCCGCAATGGTAACCTCGCCAATCAGCTGTGTCAGAACTGAATAGCCGCACTCGCTGTAGGCGAAAACGCCTGTCAGGATTGTGCCCACAAAGCCAGCCATTCCGTGAACCGAAACGGCGCCAACGGGGTCATCGATATGCAGACGGGTGTCGAAGAACTTGACAAAGAAGCACATAACTGCCGAAGCAATGGCGCCAATCAGAGCGGCGGCCCAAATTGGAACGCAGTCGCAGCCTGCCGTTATGCCGACCAAGCCTGCCAGAATGCCGTTGCAAACCATTGAGAGCGAAGGTTTTCCGTAGGCCAGCCAAGTGTAAATCAGGGCTATGATTCCGCCCACGGCTGCGGCAATGTTGGTGGTTACGAAAATGTGCGACATTGCCGACATATTGTCAAGGATTCCGCCGCCGTAGCAGTCGGCATCAACAATGCCTGAAGCGGCAACGGTTGAACCAGGGTTGAATCCGAACCAGCCCATCCACAGAATCCACACACCCAGAGCGGCCAGCGCAAGGTTGTGACCAGGAATGGCGTGAGTGCGAATCGAGCCATCGGCAGCTTTTGTGTATTTGCCCAAACGCGGACCAAGCACAATGGCGCCCGCCAAAGCAATGAAGCCGCCGCACGAGTGAACCACAGCCGAGCCTGCGAAATCGTGGAATCCGAGTTCGCTCAGCCAGCCGCCGCCCCACGACCAGTGGCCCTGAATGGGGTAAATCAGTGCCGAAATAACCAGACTGTAAACCAGATACATAGAGAATTTGGTGCGCTCAGCCATTGCGCCCGAAACAATTGTGGCCGCCGTGGCGCAGAACACCGTCTGGAAAATGAAGTAGCACTCTTTTGGCAGATTGCCGCACGGGTTCTCAACACCGCCAATGCCGAATCCGCCCCAGCCCAGGAACGAGCCTGCGCCGAACATCACTGAGAAGCCCAAAATCCAGTACAGAACCGAGCCTGCCGAGAAATCCATAAAGTTCTTCATCAGAATGTTGGCCGTGTTTTTGGTGCGCGTCAGGCCCGCCTCAACCAGCGCAAAACCAGGCTGCATAAAGAACACCAGCATTGCCGCAAGCAACACCCAAATTGTATCGACAGGGCTAATGCCACTCTCGACAACCGCCTCGGCAGCAGGCGCCACAGCCCCAGCCGCCATCGAAATTGTATCAGAAATTATTGTTTCCATTTTTTTACTGTTTAATTGTTTAATCGGTGAATCGTTTAATCGACGCTTTGTCCGTTTTCCAATTCACAGATTTTCTTTTTTTGACTTCAGACTTCAGACAACAGACTACAGACTGTTCTCTTTTGTCCTTTGCCTTTCCGCCTAAATTGTTAATTATTAATTGTTAACTGTTAATTGAATTGTCCATTGTCAACTGTCAATTATTTCTTGTCCGCCAAAACCGTATCGCCGTGCTCTCCGGTACGGATTGACCAAGTGTCGTCGACGGGGCTGACGAAGATTCGGCCGTCGCCAATCTCGCCCGTGCGCGCCACGCTCATAATGGCGTCGATAGCGGGCTGCACAAATTGGTCGCGGCAGATAATGGTTATCTCAATGCGCGAGATAATGTCGGTGCTGTACATCACGCCGCGGTAAATGCGGTCCTCGCGGTCCTGCCCAATGGCCTTCACTTCGGCGTACGAGAACCAGTTGATATCGGCCTGAAAGAGAGCCTCTTTCACTTCGTCGAACTTCGTCTTGCGAATGATTGCTTCAATCTTTTTCATTGTCTTAAAAATTTAATTATTAACTATTTAATTGGTAAGTGGTGAGAGTTTAGAGTTTAGTTTTTCGATAACCCTTCCGCTAAACCCTCCCCACTCCCCTCTACACTTTAAAAGGATAATCCCACCAAGAAATACATTCGGTTTGCTGTTGGGTTTGCTGTGATTTGCGCGAACACGGGCAGCGTAAATTTCTCGAACTCAATCTCTTTTGTCGCCGAAAGGCTAAGGTTGATAAGTGCGAAACCTTCGGCGCCGTAAAAGTCATTCTCCCAAGGTGTTACGCCCGCGGCTGCTTGCCAGTCGAGTCCACCGAGTTTGAACGGTGCGGCAACCTCAAAGTATGAAGAGTAGGCGTCGTCGCCGTTTGCTTTGGTGCCCATTGCGCCGTAAAAGTTTGTGTACCACCCGATTGACAGGAATCCGAAATCGTATGTCAGACCTGCCTCGTAGGTGTGGACGGTTGAGTCGGCCGAATACTCAAAGTATTTGGTGTCATCGTCGGCACACCAGTAGTCGGTTACCATTGCAGTCAGGCCGCCCACGGCGTACGAGAGCGTGAAGTCAATCTCCTTGTAGCCGCTCCCGACAATGCTTGCCGAGCCCCACGCTCCGAGCGACAAACCTTTGTAACCGACTGAAAGTGAAGGTTGGATGGCTGCTCCGTCGAGTTTGCCGCCACGCCAGATATACGAACTTACCACATCGGCTCCAACTGAAGCCTCAACGCCGCCTTCACCTTCGGCGTAACTTGTTCCTGTCATTGCCATCAATGCTATGGCAATCATTGTTTTCTCAATAGTTTTCATTTTCTTTGAATGTTTATAAATTTTTAAACTGCGGTGGCTGCGTTGCCACGCAACCATCAAAAAAGGCTGGTTTCACCGAAGCCAGCCTTGATTTTTCTCACTTGATTCATCTGCCAACGGCCCGGCTGGTTGGGCGCGCACGGCGGTTCTTATTATTTTGTTTCGAGTTCCGGTTGGAACCCTGATTGAAACTCTGTTTCGAATAGAACCGGTTGCTAAAATTCCTTTTCATAACCGTAACTTTTAAATTGTTAGTTAAACACTTTGTTTTATCATTTTCTGACACGGCAAATATATAGCCGAATTTTAATTCGCAACTAAAAATCGATAAATATTTTTATATCGTTAGTGATATACTTATTTAAGTTACAATTTATAATTCAATAGGCCTGTTTTGACAAAATCTATTAGAAATGGCTCAATTTTAAAACGTTTTCACTGACGATTTGAAATTGAAGTTATTCTGACCGACAGGGCGAATTTTAAGTTCTTGAGAGAATTTTGGCGATTTTTAAGGGGTGTCGGCGCGGAAAAAGTGAATTTTTGGACGAGATATGTGATTTTTGAAGGGGGTGATAAATCCAAAAAGCATACAAATGAACGTAAGCGGGCACGAAAACAACCGAAAATTGGTAATATCGCGTAATTGTTACCGATTTAGATTATTTAGTTTTGGATTTAAACCAAACAATCTAATTTTGCCACAATTTAAAACTAATAACAAGCGATATGTTTAAAAGTAGAAGTTATACCTATAATAATATAGAGCGATTGCAAACAGTTTTGACAATCGCCTCAATGGCTGCGTTGGCCGCGTTGGCAGTTTTCCATTCCAACAGACGGATTGTATTGGCTGCGGCAGCGCTGGCCGCAATCCTTATTTTGGCAAACCTGCTAATCGACAAATTTGTTAATCAAAAGATACTGAAGCAATTGGACGGTTGTCTGAAACAACTCGCCACGGGCGAAGTCGTGGAAATATCGGCCAAACAGATTAAACGCCACCAAATGTTCAAGCGCATTGGCGGTGTGGCAAGACACTATGCCGAACTGCAGCGCTACGCCGAGTGCATTGCCTCGGGGCGGAAATACGAATCGGCAAACGCCGCGGGCGATGAGTTCTATCAGTCAATCAGCAAGCTGAACCAACACCTCGACAAACTTGTGAGCGAAGAGAACGACTGGAAAGAGCAGGAACAGAAGCGCAACTGGATGAACCAGGGCGTGGCCAAATTCTCCGACATTATGCGGCAGTCGAACCGCTCGCTGAACGAGATTGCAATGGAACTGCTGCACCAACTTATCAAATACACCGACTGCAATCAAGGCGGCATTTTTGTGCGCGAAAACACTGACGATGAGTTTCTTACAATGATTGCCTCGTACGCCTACGACCGCCAGAAGTTCCCCGACAAAAAGTGTAGTCTAGAAGACGGGCTGATTGCCGCCGCTTACTACGAAAAGGCGCCCATTTTTATGACCGACATCCCCGACGAGTATCTGGCAATACGCTCCGGTTTGGGCGAAGCGTCACCGCGTTGCCTGTTCCTTGTGCCGCTCATCAGCGATGATAAAGTACTGGGTGTGATTGAGTTGGCGTCGTTCAACGTTCTCGACGAGCATAAGCAGAAATTCATTGAGAAGATTGCCGAGAGTTTTGCGTCAACCTTGTCGGCATCGCATTTGAACAACACAACCGGGAAACTGCTCGAAAAGGCGCAAAAACAAGCGGAACAGCTTAAAACTCAAGAAGAAGAACTGCGCCAGAGCATTGAAGAGATGCAGACGCAGCAGGAAGAGATGGAAACCAAGCAGCACGAACTGGAAGAGAGCGAAAACCTGATGCGCCGCATCATCGACCTTGTGCCCTACCCGATTTTTGTCAAGAATATTCACCGTCAGTATATTGTTGCAAACCAGGAAGAAGGCAAACTCTACAATATGCCGGTTGACAGTCTGCTCGGCCACTCCGACGACGAACTTGTAAACGATATTGATGAGCTGAACGCCATCCACGAAAGTGACACCAAAGTGCTCGAACAACGGCAGATGATAAAACTGCCAGAGCAGACCATTTCGCTTCCCGATGGCACACGGCGCGTTTTGCAAACCATTAAAGTGCCGTTTATCAACAACATAACGCACAACCCCAACAT
>CAMJCK010000037.1:0-35284 GCA_946404125.1 uncultured Bacteroidota bacterium
TATACTGATATGTGGTTGAATAGAAAGCGTTTGTGGTTTTAAAAATTCTGCCATCAGAATCAAATTCGTAAGTGACTTGATTTGAACTTTCGATTCTTGTCACTTTTTTGGGAAGGATTGACAATTCAATCTCATCTTCCTCATTGTCTTTTGAGCAGCTTGTGAATGTGACTGCTGCAACCATTGCGGCCATCAGGCCATAATTCAAAATGTGTTTCATTGTTTATTTTTTTATGATAAAAGTTGTTTATACAAATGTAGTGTTTGTTATGTTAGTTCAAAATGATTTGTAAAAAAAGTTCAGTAACAAAGGCTTATTAAACTACGTGATAAAAATGCAGACAATAACCATCAAAAGGAGATGTGATTCCAAATGGTGGCTTATGTGATTTTTAACCGAGTTGGTCGTTCTGAGATGATTGCTTTTCTAATTCTTCATTGAGCATATCATACAGATATACAGCACTCTGATAGTATAAACCCGTGCGCTCGTTTTCAAGTTTGCGGTAAGTGTCCGATGTGTAGAGCGTGTGCATAGCCGTTGGAATATCGTAGTCGTGGTCTTCCATCAGCATTTGAATGAGAGAATCCGTCAGGCATTCAATCAAAAATTGTTTATCCTGTTTATGTTGTTCCTGCTCATTCATATTTTTTGTAATAATGATGTGGCTCGTTCTGTGCCAAAGAAATACTGAACATAGAATCGAATTAGGCAAGTGCACCGCCGTTCTGTTGGCAAATGCGGGTTATGTCATCAACTGCATCGTCAATCGAAAAAGTGTGCTCAATGTCATAATTGCGGATAAGAAAGTCCAATCCTTTGTAGCGGTTTAGATAAGAGTACGACTCGCCATTGAGCAGCCCGAAACGCTGTGCAAAAGCTCCGATGCAGCAAACAAGCCAGGAAATGGTATTTTGTGTTGTGCGAGACATTACTTATTGAAATCGTTTGTAAAAATATGAATCATTTTCGAGATTAAAAAACGGATATAATTTGTTCGCAATGTGGTACAATGTCCCATATAAAAACACGTAGAGACGCGCCGTGGCGCGTCTCTACTCTGTAAATCGCTGAAATTCAGCCGATTATTTCTTCTTTGTCATCTCATATTCAATACCCGTCATAAGGCCAGCGATTTCCGCCAGGCCGCGCATACGGCCGCAGAGCGGATAGCCTGCGTTGTAGATGTTCTTGTCGGCGTCAAGGTCGTTCAGGATGCGGATGCCGTGGTCGGGGCGGAAGGGCATACGAATGTCCTTGCGGCCCTCTTTGATGCGGCGCTGCTGCTCCTTGAGCAAGGCCTCAACAATGGCGGGCATATCAAGGCTGCCTTTCAGGTGGCCCGACTCGTAGAAACTGAAATCGTCCAAGTGCTGAGTGTTGCGCAGGTGCACAAAGTGGATGGCGTCGGCAAAGCGCTCGGCAATGGCTACAAGGTCGTTGTCGGGGCGGCCCGAAAGTGAGCCCGTGCAGTAGGTGATGCCGTTGCGCAGGCTCGGATTGGCCTTACGCAGCCACTCCAGGTCGTCCATACAGCCGATGATGCGCGGCATTCCCAAAACGGGATACGGCGGGTCGTCGGGGTGAACGCACAGGTTCACGTTGTACTTCTCGCAAGTCGGAATCACGTCATCAAGAAAGCGCTTCATATTGGCGCGCAACTTCTCCTTGTCAATGTCCTTGTAAGTCGATATGTACTTCAGGAACAGCGCTTTGGGGTCTTTCACAGTGCCGTCAATCACGCCGTTCACAAAGCCTTGCGTCAGCACAATGATAATGTAGGTCAACTCCTCGCATTTCTCCTTGCTGAAGGTCTTGAACAGTTCCTTCGCCTTAGCCACAACCTCGGCGGGATATTCGTTCTCGGCGTTGGGGCGGCAGAGAATGTAGCAGTCCCAAGCCACAAAGGTTGTGAAGTCGAAATACAGACCCTCGCCGCCGCCTGGGTGCTTGTAGGTGAGCGATGTGCGCGACCAGTCGAGCACAGGCATAAAGTTGTAGCAGACAGTGTCGATGCCGCACTCGCCAAGGTTTTGCAGCGATTTCTTGTAGTTCTCGATGTGCAGGTCGCGCTCGGCCGAGCAGGTTTTGATGGCCTCGCTCACGGGCAGGCTCTCCACCACGCTCCAGCGCATTCCCTTCGCCTCGATGGCGTTTTTCACTTTCATAATCTCGTCTTTCTCCCATACAACGCCGATGGGAAGGTGGTGCAAGGCCGTCACAACGCCTTCAACACCCATTTGTACCAAATTGTCGAGCGTGATTGGGTCGTTGAACCCGAACCAGCGCCAAGTTTTTTCTAGTGCCATTTATTGTTTTATAATTAATTGATAATTAATAGACTAATTGAAGGATTGAAGGATTGAAGGATTGATTGTTTAATCGGTGAATCATAATTCTTAACTTCTAACTCCTAATTCCTAACTCCTCAATCCAATTTGTACTCAGGCAGCGTCTCAATCTTCGGATTCTCGTAGTTGGTGATGCCGATGCGGTACTTCATAAGTTTTTCGAGTTTCTGCTGGAACGGCTGGCAGCCGTCGGGCAGGGCCATTCCTGAGAATTGCTGGAAATACTGGATTGTCGCGTCGCGCCACCAGATGGCGTCCTTCGCCTGGCGCTCAAGTTTCGCCTTGACGTCAGCAAAACGCTGATGGTCAACATATTGCTCAACCGAGTTCCAAATATCGACGAACGAGCGCGCGTCGTTGATACCCGATTGGAATGTCAGGCACAACTCGTCCCAGAGCGTGCGTCCGCTCTTCATTTTGTAGTCCCACGGCAGGTGGTGGAACCACAGAATCAGGTTTTCGGGGCAGGTGGCCACGTCGTTGTACAACGATTTCAGCGGTTCGTGATATTGCGCCACGGCGCCCGAGCCATTCATTGTGCGGTCGAAGCCCACGCCGTCGGCGGCAGCCTTGTGGTAGTAGGCGGGTTCCCAGTCGGGACGGATAGAGCGGTCCCACGGGCCAGGTCCGTAGTGGTCGGGGCCTTTGAAGGTGTGGTGCAGACCGAGCGGCATTTCGTATTTCACGCACGCTTCACGCGATGCCACCATTAACTTCCCGACAGGCTCAACAAACTTTTTCTCTTTCGAGAATGTCTGCATAAGCCATTCATTTGCAATCTGTTCCGACGACAGTTCGGGATTCCACGCCATTCGTCCGTAGGCGTACCAGTTGGCTTGCGCGAAATGGTGGCCGCACCAGTTGCGGTCGTTGCCCACGTTGCTCACGCCCGCAATGGCCGTGTATTTATATGGCATAACCTTGCCTTCGGTGATGGCGCCCACTGTTGAACCTTCGCCACGCTCGTAAGTGTCTGAATCCAAGCACTCTTTCCACATTGGGTGCATAAACACAAGATGGTTCGAGTGGCCCATATATTCCTGCGTAATCTGCACTTCAACCATTGCCTGAGTCTTCTCAAACTGCCCGAAAAGCGGGCTGAACGGTTCGCGCGGCTGAAAATCGACAGGGCCGTTCTTTATCTGAATCAGCACATTATCAGCAAATTGGCCGTCGAGCGGCATAAACTCTTCAACCGCCTGTTTAGCGCGGTCGGGACTTTTGGCGTCGTACACAAAGGCGCGCCACATAACAATTCCGCCAAACGGCTCAAGCGCTTTGGCAATCATATTGGCGCCGTCGGCGTGCGTGCGGCCGTAGTCCTGCGGTCCCGACTGCCCTTCAGAGTTGGCTTTCACCAGAAAACCGCCAAAATCGGGAATCAGTTTGTAGATTTCGGCCACCTTCGCGTTCCACCACGCAACCACTTCATTATCAAGTGGGTCTGATGTCTCAAGGTTGGCCAGATGCTTTGGCGCCGCAAAGTTCAGCGACAGATAGACCTTCAGTCCGTATGGGCGGAAAATTTCGGCTAAAGCCTTCACTTTCAGCAGATAATCTTCGGTCAAGATGTCGGCGTTGGCGTTCACATTGTTCAGCACCGTTCCGTTGATGCCCACCGACGCGTTGGCGCGGGCGTACTCGGCGTAGATGTTGCTGTTGGCGGCCACGTCGTCGGCGTTGATTTCGTCCCATTTCCAAAGCGAATGTCCCGCAAAACCGCGCTCAACAGTGCCGTCAAGGTTGTCCCAGTGGTTGAGCACGCGGCGCTCGAAGGCGGGAACGCTCGTCAGTTTGCCGTTTTGAGCGGCCAGCCCGTCAGTTTCCTGAATGCGCAGAAGTTCGTACGAAGCGTAGAGCAGGCCAACTTCGCTATTGGCTGACACACAGATGTTTGCACCCGAAAAATCGATTTCAAAACCTTCCGTTCCAAGTTCGGCCACGGCTTCGCTGTTCAGTTCCAATTCAACCTTGCGGTCTGATTTCCAATATTTTGCAATGTTTTCCTGCGCTATCTGCAAGGTCGTCGGACCGAGCGTTGCAGGCGCTTCCATTTGTAACGAGTTGAACCACAGCAGATGACCGTCGTCGCCGATGGTTGTGCGTGTGTTGTTGTTGTTTGAGCACGAAGCCAAGGCCAGCAGCCCCGCCGCCACAAACGTCATTGATGTTAAATTTTTGATTCTCATTGCCTTATAGTTTAATTGGTGAATTGTTTCTTTCGTTTAATCGGTGAATTGTTTAATCGGTGAATTGTTTAATCGGTGAATTGTTTAATCGTTTAATCGGTGAATTGTTTAACAGGTGAATCGTAATTCGTAATTCGTAATTCATAATTCGTAATTCATAATTCGTAATTCATAATTCGTAATTCTACCCTAATGCCTAGCGCCTTTTGCCTAATGCCTTATAGATGATTCTCTCACAATCAAATCCGATTTCAGCACCACCTGATTGGTAACATACAGATTGTTAACGCCTTGCAGGTGGTCGATGATATGGTTTGTGGCCATAGTGCCGAGTTCGTTGGCGGGGTAGTTGATGGTTGTCAGGTTGGGTTTCACAATGCGGCTTGTGATGTCGTTGTTGAAGCCCACAACTGCCACGTCGTCAGGCACTTTCATTCCCAAATCCTGCACACCCGTGATGAATCCCGCCGCCGACATATCGTTGCTAAAAAACGCGCCGTCGGGCATTTGTCCGTTGGCTTTCAGTGAGTTGGCCAAATCCTTGCCCGACTCAAAATCGATGTTCGGCATTAGCAGCGTGCGGTGCCTGATTCCGAGTCTGTCGAGCGTCTCGTTGAATCCGCGCTCGCGCTCGCGATACACCATTGAAGTTGATTCGATGGTGGCGTGCACAATGTCGCGGCAGCCTTGCTCGGCAAGGTGTGTGGCCACTTTGCAGGCCGCCGAGTAGTTGTCAATCGAGAAACTTGCGCAGTCAAGGTTGGGGATGATTCGGTCGAAGAAGACGAGCGGGATGCCGAAGTTGTTGAACGGCTTGAAGTGCGCCACCGAGTCGCTGTTTTTGGCCACGGCCACCAGCAGTCCGTCGACGCGCTTTTCGAGCATTGTCTTGGCGTTGGCAATCTCTTTGTTCGAGTCTTCAAACGACTGAACAATAATCAGTTGGTAACCGCGCGAAGCCGCCGCTTTCTCGGCCCCGCTCAGGAATGCCGATATGAAAAGGCTGTCCAGGCGGTGCACAATCACGCCGATGGTGTTGGTTGTGCCCTTGCGCAAGTTGGCCGCAAAGGGATTGTTGCGATAGCCAAGCCTTTCGGCGCAGTCGGCCACTTCCTGCCGCGTTTTCTGGCTCACGCTTGCGTTGTTGTTCAGCGCGCGGCTCACGGTCGATGCCGAGATGCCTAACTCTTTGGCAATGTCGTAGATGGTTATCTCGCTCTTTTCCATTTTCCGAATGTTTGACAGGCAAACATAATATAATTTTGCAACATTTGTTGCAATCGGTTGCAAATAATTTAACAACGTTGGCAGTATAGGGCGGAATAGGAAGTGAAAACTTCATATATTTGCGATTACAATATTATTGTCGGAACAAAAAGAACTATTAAACACAATAACTATGAGAAAATTTTTCACACTAATTTTTGCCGTAATGTTTGCAGGACAGGCGTGGGCCGACGATTTTACCATTGGCAACCTGAAGTACACCATTACCGATGCCGAAAAACACGAAGTTTCAGTTGGAAAAATATCGGATAACAATAAACCCGAAGGCGACCTTGTTATTCCCGCCGAAGTTGAAAACGAAGGGGTAAAATATGCAGTTACAAGCATTGGTGAAGGTGCGTTCAAATATTGCGACAACCTGACTTCGGTTACCATTCCTAATTCTGTTAAGAGCATCGGCGACTTAGCGTTCGTTGATTGCAGTAAATTGGAATCAATTACCATTCCTAATTCTGTCACACAAATCGGGCTCTGGGCGTTTTTGTGGTGCTCGGGACTGACATCAGTAACTATTCTGAATTCTGTTACAACCATTGGCGACGAAGCGTTTGATGGTTGCAGCAGTTTAACTTACAATGAATATGATAATTCTTACTATTTGGGAAATGATGATAATCCATATTTATGGCTTATAAAAGCAAAATCAACTGATATAACCTCGTGCGAGATTAACGAAAATTGTAAATATATATATAATGATGCGTTCAGTAGTTGCAGCCGTTTAACATCAATAACCATTCCAAATTCTGTAAAAAATATTGGTAAGCATCCGTTTTATGGGTGTTCTTCAATGCAGTCGATTACGCTACCTTATGTTTTTGAACATCATATTGGATATATGTTCGATGGTTGTGATTTTGATATATCGGTGGATGAGCCCGTAGATGGTAATCCGAATGTTCTTACAACACGTTCTTATTCCATTCCTTCTACGTTAAAATCGATAACTGTGAATGGCGGCAAAATACCATACGAAGCTTTTTGCAAATGCAACAATCTGACATCATTAACAATTACAGAATCCGTCACAAGTATTGATGAATTTGCTTTTTATGGTTGCACTATAGATACACTCACATATAATACAAAGGCTTTTAGTGAATTATCAGGAGTTATACAGACCGTAATTATAGGTGATTCGATTACAGAAATTGCTGATCAGGCTTTCTGGGGGATGAAGAGTCTAACATCGATAATCATTCCGAATTCTGTGACGAAGATTGGCAAAAACGCTTTTGCTTATTGTGAAAATTTGAAGTATAATGTATATGACAACGCTAATTATTTGGGAAATGATGATAATCCATATTTAGTATTAGTTGCTGCAAAAGACAAAGACATTAAATCGTGTGATATAAATTTCCGTTGCCGATTCATATACGATGGTGCTTTTTATGGTTGCAAGCAACTATCAGAAATTTTGATTCCTGATTTGGTATCAAATTTTAGTGGATACGCTTTCGCTAGGTGTGATAATTTAACAAGCATTAATGTTGAAAGTGGAAACATTAATTATTCATCAGAAAACGGTGATGTTTATAGTAAGGATAAAAAAAATCTAATATGCGTTCCGGCAGGTAAAACTGGCGAATATACCGTTTCTAATTCAGTTGATAGCATATGCGGATACTCATTCAGTGGAAGTAATCTTACTTCTGTAACAATTCCATTTGGTGTTAAAAGCATTGCATCATATGCGTTCTATTATTGTGAAAAACTTAATGTTTTAACTATACCTATGGGTGTCGGATTCATAGACGGATATGCAATATGGGAATGCAAAAACTTAACAATATATTGCGAAGAGACTTCAAGACCTAAAGGATGGAGCGAATATTGGAACGATTACCATAAAATTGTTTGGGGATACAAGCCAACCACTGTCACCGAAACATCCGCCAACGTCGTTAACATATACACCCACGGCAATACCGTTGTGGTTGAAAATGCCACAGATGAAATCAGCGTTTATGATGCAATGGGGCGGTTGGTTGCTCGTAGAGACGATGTGCACATCGTCTCTACCAATGAAATCCGTGTGAACAACCCCGGCCTTTACATTGTGAAGGTTGGCAATGAGGCCAAACGTGTGATGGTGAATAATTGAAGGTTTTGGTAGAGACGCAATGCATTGCGTCTCTACGTTTAAAATAAATATTTGTTTATGAAAAAGATAACTTGTTTTGCGCTTTCCGTTGCACTGACAGCTTCGTTAGCAGGATGCTCAACCAACGAGGACCGCATACCGAGCCTTTGCGAGTCGTTTTCCGACTATTTCCCTATGGGAGTGCTGATTAACCGCAGCATTGTGCGCAGTATGAACGACACCAATTTTATTATTAAGCACTACAATAGCCTGACGTGCGAGGAGGAGATGACACCCGCCATTATGCACCCGCGGCAGAACCGTTACCGCTGGCGCGTGGCCGATGAGGTGGTCGATTTCGCACAGCGAAACAATATGAAGGTGCGCGGCAACTGCCTTATCCGTTTCGACCAGATGCCCGACTGGATGTGCTTCGACGGCGAGCGCATAACGTCGAAAGACTCGCTATTCAGCCGTATGCAGGCTCATATTCAGACTATTATGCAACGTTATCAAGGCAAGGTTTACTGCTGGGATGTGGTGAGCAACGCCGTAGCCGATGACACCACTATCGTCCTGCGACAGAACACGTGGCTCTATCAGATTGCCGGCGATGAGTATGTTGAGCACGCTTTCCGCTGCGCCCACGAGGCCGACTCAACCGCGCTGCTTTTCTATAACGATTACAACCTGGTTCGTCCCGACAAGCTGGAGCGCACCTGCCAGATGCTTCAGCGCCTGATTGACAAAGGTGTGCATATCGACGGAGTGGGAATGCAGGGCCACTGGTCGCTTTACGAGCCTACGCGCGAGCAGCTAGAGACAGCCATTGCACGCTTCCGCTCAATGGGCCTTCAGGTGCACATCACCCAGCTCGATGTGTCGCTCTACAAGTGGGAGCCGGCCCGCCGCACAATGCGCCGCCGCGAGGTTACCGTTTACGACGATGAGAAAAAGGCCGCACAGACCGAACAGTACCGGATGATTTTCGATGTCCTGCGCAAAAACAGCGATGTGGTTACAAACGTCACCTTCTGGGGCTTGGACGACCGCAGCTCGTGGCTCAACAACTATCCAGTGCGCGGACGCAAGAACTTTCCATTGCTTTTCGACAATTACCGCTGCCCGAAACCGGTTTTGTTCAAGTTGGTTGGCGATGCGAAGGAGGAGAAATAGAAGTAACCCATCCTATAGCTGAAAGGGAAGAAAACAGATGTTTTTTATATTTTCGCAACTCAATTTAAGATAGAAAATGTTATTGATATGACACGGAAACTTGTTGGTTTGATATTGGTGGCAATTCCATACCTATTGTTGGCTTATATCGTTTTTTGGGTTATCAATCCGTTGAGTTACAGCTTTTTCCAGCAGCCGGCATTCGTGCTTACAGCCGATTTTTTCTGGACTAAAGTCGGAGTGCCTGGTGGACTGGCCGAGTATCTGCAATTGTTTGTGGACCAGTTCACAATGTTTCGTTTCTGGGGAACGCTGATGCTTGTGGCCGAGCTGCTGCTGACAGCCTTTCTGGTGAGCCGCTATGTACGCAAGGTGGTGGGAGAGAACCGTTTAGCTGACATTATCATCTGGCTGTTGCCTGCTGCAATCGCCTTTGTGGCTTGGACTGATGTCAAATATGCGTTTGCCATCAATATGCAGGTGTTGCTTTTGGCCGCTGTGCTGAATTTGCAACAAGCTCTGTCCAGATTCGACTGGAACAGGTTTGTTACGCCTTTGCTGGCTATTGCCGTTTATCACGCCTGTGGGCCAGTGGCGCTTTATGCCTTTGCATTGTGCGAAATCGTAGGATATTTTTTGAATCCCGATAGGAAAAAACTGGTTGGTGTTGCTGGCGCGGTGGCAGTTGCGGCATTGTGGCCGTTGCTGGTTTACAAGTTTATGCTGCCAATCAAACCCAATGCAGCGTTTTACGATATGCGCCCCCAAGAGATGATGTTCACATCTTTCAATCTGTCAGCGGTGCTTTATCTTCTTTATTTATACCCGCCTTTAACGCTTTTGCTGACAAAGGCATACGGGCGGATTAGCAAAGAAAGAACACAAGCCATAGTCACTATTGTTGTGGCTTTGGTGGTTGTTGTGTCGGCCGTGGCGGGACAGCAAAAGCGCGATAATCTGCCTGAACGAATGGGATTTAGGATGGGTGCCGCAGCATATCATAATGACTGGAATCAGATAATCAATTATGTCAAGGAGAACGAATCGATACGAAAAAGTGAGAATTACGATCGCTTTGTCAACTTCTTCTACAATATGGCGTTGGCAGCGAAGGGCCAGCTGTGCGATAAAATGTTCAGCTATCCGCAGCGTCTTGGCGAAAGCGGTTTGTTTATCAACGAGCCGATGGCCACCGTCAGCTGTTTGCCGATGACCATTCTTTTCCATCAAGCAGGCCTGGCAACCAATGCGTTGCACTATGCTTTTGAGGCACAATCAACCTACACATCGAGCCATTATGTAATGCGCTATGTTATTGATGAACTGCTGATTATTGGCGATTATGAAAGTGCTGACAAATATCTGGCGAAGTACAGCAACACAATGTTCTCAAAGCGGTTTGTTGATGACAGGAGAAAGTTTCTGGCTGGAGAGAGTGACACGGAATTTGCCAAAGGCGGGTATGATGTTATTCGAAGCAAGCATCCGCGAAAGGATTTCTATATGAAGAATTCGCAATACGATATGTTGAATGTGGTTATGAATGACCAGGATAATATGTTCGCCACCGAATATCTTGTGGCCAGCGTTTTGCTTGAGGCTGACTTGGACAAGTTTATGAAACTGATTCTTAGCGGATATTGCAAGATGAATCTGAATGCTCTGCCGCGAGCCTGTCAAGAAGCTGTGGCGCTCTATCGGGCGTTGTACAAAGATGTTCTGCCAGGCACAGAAAAGGCGCAAGTCCAATCGTATATTCTCAACCCATTCAAGTCGTTCCAGCAGGTTGTGTCGAGGAATGGCAGCGACGTGCGCGGTATTGTCGACAGCCGTTTCACCGATACTTACTGGCGTTATTATTTCTTCCTTAATCCAAAGGTGACAGGTGTGTCATTGTCTAAAAAGTAATTGAAAATGAAAAAGATATTATATATCGCATTTGGTCTGTCGGCGTTGGTTGCGTGCACGAAATCGTACAATGGTGCTGTAGTAGATTATAAACCAGCCATTTATCCCGATTACACCGACATTGTAATCCCTGTCAACATTGCGCCGCTCAACTTCAGGTTGGCCAACGGCACTGATTTACTGAAAGTTGATGTGAAAACAAAAAACGAGACTGTGTCGCTCAAATGCCGCAACGGCAAAGCCTTATGGAACGCGCGAAAATGGCGTAAAGTGCTGGCCGACAATGTTAATGACACGCTGTTCTATACCGCCACAATAATCGATTCCACAGGGAAGATGGTGCAGTGCGCGCCCTTTTGGCAGGTGGTTTCGCCCGACAGCATCGATTCACACATTGCTTACCGTCTAATCAACACAGGCTATGTGCTTTGGGACAAGATGGGCATCTATCAACGCTGCATCGAGAACTTTGAGCAGAAGCCGATAATCGAGAACAGCTCTGTTGATGTTGCTTGTATGAACTGCCACTCGTTTAGCGCCCAGAATCCGAACACAATGTTGCTGCACATCCGCAAATTCAATGGTGGCACAGCGATTTTGTACGATGGTAAGTTGCAGAAATA
The DNA here is from genome assembly GCA_946404125.1 of uncultured Bacteroidota bacterium. Classification (GTDB taxonomy): domain Bacteria; phylum Bacteroidota; class Bacteroidia; order Bacteroidales; family SZUA-534; genus RUG13583. Next base: position 11,622 of record CAMJCK010000037.1, read on the forward strand.
CAATACAAAAACCGATATTTCGATGTCTGCTGGCGTCTATCCGTCGTGGAACCCCAACGGTTACCTGATTGCGATGTCAACCAACTTGATAAGCCAGCAATTTCATAACAATTACAGTAAGCGCATCTATGTGTCTGATTCAAAATCAGATATAGTGCTGCTCAATATGAAGACGCAAACCTTGACCACTTGTCCGCAGCTTTCGACCAAGGCGTTGGAAAACCTTCCTGCGTGGGCCCCTGACGGCCGCACATTATTTTATGTAAGCGCACCGCAGCGGGATGGCGAGAAGGGGTTCGATATAGGATATTGGTACAGTTTGCTACGAATCACCTATGATGAAGCCACAAACTCGTGGGGCACGGTCGATACTGTATTGCGTGCCAATGATTTAGGTGGTAGCATTACCTTCCCGAAGGTTTCGCCCGATGGTCGTTACATTGCGTTCACATTTGCCAACCGTGGCTATTTCACACCGTTCAATCGCGAGGCCGATATTCATTTGCTCGACTTGAAAACCAATGAGATAACAACGCCAGAAGGTGTCAATAGCGGTAGCGCTGAGAGCAACCACGGCTGGTCGCACAACGGGCACTGGCTGGTTGTCGGCAGCAAATGGCCCGATGGTCTGTTCACCAAGCCTTATTTCGCTCATTTCGATGGCAATGGCAACTTCAGCAAGCGGTTCCTTCTGCCGCAGGAAGACCCTGATTTCTACGATGATTTCACACTCAACTACAACAACACCGATTTCATAACGGGTGAGGTGCCCACAACGCCAATCCAATGGCGCGACGCCATCAAAGCCGACCCGATTCCAGTCAAAGCCGACCCTTCGGTCGATATTGACGCATTGTCAGGTGCAACCCAAAAAGCAGATAAGAATTAACGTGTAGGGATGCGATTCATCGCGTTAGATAATTGCCAATGAATAGAGTAATTAATAGCGGGAACTCTGCCAAACGACTGTGGTCTGTCGTCCGTAGTCTGAAGTCAAAATAAACGATTCACCAGTTAAACAATTCACCAATAATATGAATTCCCAAATTGAAAAGATGTCGCCATTCATAGTGATGGAAGTGCTTGAGCGCGCCAACGAGTTGCAGCGTCAGGGCGTTGATGTGATTCATCTTGAGGTTGGTGAGCCCGATTTCGATATGCCCGAGTGCGTGTCGCAGGCAACGGTTGAGGCTCTACGGAAGTCGAAAACACATTATACACACTCGTTGGGAGATTTTGCTCTGCGTCAGGCAATTGCCGATTTTCACAGGCGGGAATACGGTGTCAGTGTCAATCCCGATTGCATTGTCGTAACCAGCGGTTCGTCGCCAGCCATCTTGCTGGCACTGATGGTTTTATGCGAGGCTGGGGGCGAGGTTATCGTTTCCAATCCAGGCTATGCCTGCTACAGCAATTTCATTTTGGCTTGCGGCGGAGTGCCTGTCGATGTTTCGCTCAAGGCGGAAGACGGTTTTCAGTTTGATGTTGAGGCGGTTAAGCGGGCCATCACCCCAAAAACACGCGCCATCTTCATCAACTCGCCAATGAATCCCACTGGTACACTGCTGAGTACCAATGTGATGGCGGAACTTGCGCAGTTGAGCGTGCCGATTATTTCCGACGAGATTTACCACGGCCTTGTTTATGAAGGGCGGGCGCACTCGATGCTTGAGTTTACCAGCAATGCTTTCATTCTCAACGGATTCAGCAAACGCTTTGCAATGACGGGCTTACGTCTGGGTTATCTGATTGCACCACAGCAATATATGCGCAGTTTGCAGATTCTGCAGCAAAACCTTTTCATTTGTGCCCCTTCATTGGCGCAGTATGCAGGAATTGCAGCCTTGCAGAGTGCCGACGCCGATGTGGCCGCAATGCGCCAAACCTACAACGAGCGCCGCACTTATATGATTGAACGCTTGCGGCAGATGGGCTTCACCATTCACACTGAGCCGCAGGGCGCTTTCTACATCTTTGCCGACGCTAGCCGCTTCACAACCGATTCATACAAGTTTGCCTTCGACATTCTTGAAAAAGCGCACGTTGGCGTTACACCGGGCACCGATTTTGGTTCGAACGGCGAAGGGTTCATCCGCTTTTCGTACGCCAATTCGCTCGAAAACATCGCGAAAGCGCTCGACCGCATTGCTGACTATCTGCAGAAAAACGGCTGAAAAATCCGTTAGGCTCTGCTGTCGGCTTTCCGCTCGCAAAAAAAACAAGAATTTATCACCGATTTTTTTCAGTCGCAGCCAAACTAATTATTAGTTTTGCGCTTGCGTGCCGTGGACCATAGCGAAACGGCCAAAACTTTGATTGATAGTTATTAAGATATTCATTTATAACACTTTAATTTAAATACAAACAAGATGGCAAAAGAGAAAAAGTTTATCACTTGTGATGGTAATCAGGCCGCAGCGCATATCGCGTATATGTTCTCTGAGGTTGCAGCCATTTACCCAATCACACCATCTTCGCCAATGGCAGAAAACGTTGACGAATGGGCAGCTCAAGGCCGAAAGAACATCTTCGGCGAGACAGTTTTAGTTCAGGAAATGCAGTCGGAAGGCGGTGCAGCAGGTGCCGTTCACGGCTCATTGCAGGCAGGTGCGCTCACAACCACTTTCACAGCTTCGCAGGGCCTTCTGCTGATGATTCCGAATATGTACAAAATCGCCGGTGAGCTTATCCCGACAGTGTTCCACGTTTCGGCTCGTACGCTGGCTTCGCACGCACTCTGCATCTTCGGCGACCATCAGGACGTTATGGCCTGCCGTCAGACTGGTTTTGCAATGCTGGCCGAGGGCTCGGTTCAGGAAGTTATGGATTTGGCTGGTGTGGCTCACTTGGCAACACTCAAGAGCCGTGTTCCGTTCCTGAATTTCTTCGACGGTTTCCGCACATCGCACGAGTATCAGAAAATTGAGGTTGTCGAGCAAGACGACCTGAAGGAACTGGTTGACTGGGACGCAGTTAAGGCTTTCCGCGAGCGCGCTTTGTCGCCTGAGCGTCCTGAAATGCGCGGTATGGCAGAGAACCCCGACGTGTTCTTCGCTCACCGTGAGTCGTGCAACCCGTACTACAACGCTGTGCCTGACATTGTGGCCGACTATATGGACAAAATCAGCGCCATCACTGGCCGCAAACACCGTCCGTTCGACTACTACGGCGCCAAAGACGCTACCAACGTGATTGTGGCTATGGGCTCTGTCACCGAGTGCATCAAAGAGGTTGTGGATAAGAAAGTTGCAGCAGGCGAGAAGGTTGGTATGATTGCCGTTCACCTTTATCGTCCGTTCTCACTCAAATATTTGAAAGAGGCCATCCCCGCATCGTGCAAACGCATCTGCGTTCTCGACCGCACCAAAGAGCCTGGCGCAAACAGCGAGCCGCTGTTCCTTGACGTTGTTGACGCTCTGACCGAACTTGGCCTGATTTCGAAAATCGAAGTTGTTGGCGGCCGCTACGGTCTGGGTTCGAACGACACCACACCTGCGCAAATCATCGCCGTTTACGACAACCTGGCTATGAACACCCCGAAGAACCACTTCACTCTGGGTATCACCGACGACGTTACCTTCACTTCGCTGCCTGTCGGCGAAGAGGTTTCGGTTGCGCCCGCTGGTCAGTTCCAAGCAAAATTCTACGGCCTTGGCGCCGACGGTACCGTTGGTGCAAACAAGAACTCGGTTAAGATTATCGGCGAGACTACCAATAAATATTGCCAAGCATACTTCTCGTACGACTCGAAGAAATCGGGTGGCTTCACCTGCTCGCACCTTCGCTTCGGCGACGAGCCAATCCGCTCGACATATCTGGTTACAACACCGAACTTCGTGGCTTGCCATCAGCAGGCATATCTGAATATGTACGACGTTACCCGCGGCCTGCAGAAGGGCGGTACGTTCCTGCTGAACACTATCTGGGAAGGCGACGAACTCATCGCCAACATCCCGAACAAGGTTAAGGCTTACTTTGCAAAGAACGACATCAAGGTTTACTACATCAACGCAACCAAGATTGCACAGGAAATCGGTCTTGGAAACCGCACCAACACTATTCTTCAGTCGGCATTCTTCCGCATCACAGGCGTGATTGCAGTTGACAAGGCTGTTGAGGAAATGAAGCACTTCATTGTGAAATCGTACGGTAAGAAGGGCGAGGACGTTGTGAACAAGAACTACGCTGCTGTTGACCGCGGCGGCGAGTACAAGGAACTGGCTGTTGACAAGGCTTGGGCTAATCTGCAAGACCAACCGAAGGTTTACACCGACGGTGACGACTTCATCAACAAGGTTGTCCGCCCAATCAACGCACAAGACGGTGATTTGCTGCCTGTTTCGTCGTTCAAGGGTATTGAGGACGGTACTTGGGCCGCTGGAACTGCCAAATTCGAGAAACGCGGCGTGGGTGCTTTCGTACCTGTTTGGAATTCAGAGAATTGTATTCAGTGTAACAAGTGCGCATATGTCTGCCCGCACGCTTGCATCCGTCCGTTTGTAATGACAGAGGACGAGAAGGCAGGCTTCGGCGGTGCTACTATCCCGGCACTTGGTCCTTCGTTCAAGGGTATGTACTTTACAATGCAGGTTGGTGTTAAAGACTGTCTGGCTTGCGGTAACTGCGCCGACGTCTGCCCGGGCAACCCGAAGAAGGGTGGTCCTGCACTCAAAATGGTGGCTTACGACGACACTTCGGCCGAAGCCGCAAAAGAGGCTGCAAACTGGAACTACTGCGTCGAGAAGGTTTCGTCGAAACAAGACCTTGTCGATATCACAGCCAATGTGAAGAACTCGCAGTTTGCAACACCGCTGTTCGAATTCTCGGGCGCTTGCGCAGGTTGCGGCGAGACACCATACGTTAAGTTGATTTCGCAACTGTTCGGCGACCGCGAGATTGTGGCCAACGCAACTGGTTGCTCGTCAATCTATTCGGGCTCTGTTCCATCGACACCGTACACAAAGAACGCCAAAGGACAGGGTCCTGCCTGGGCTAACTCACTGTTCGAGGACTTCTGCGAGTTCGGTCTTGGTATGGAAATCGCCAACAAGAAAATGAAACAGCGTCTGACCCGTCTTATGACCGAGGCTCAAGAGTGCACCTGCTGCACCGACGATATGAAGGCTTTGTTCCGCGAGTGGATTGAAAAACAAGAGGACGCTGCCGCCACAAAGGCTTTGGCACCGAAGATTGTTGCCGCCTGCGAGGCTTGCGGCTGCGACACTTGCAAGAACATTCTGACTTACAAAGACCATCTGGTAAAACGCTCGCAGTGGATTATCGGTGGCGACGGTGCTTCGTACGACATCGGTTACGGCGGTCTCGACCACGTTATTGCTTCGGGCGAGGACGTAAACATCTTTGTAATTGATACTGAGGTATATTCGAACACTGGCGGTCAGTCGTCGAAGGCTACACCGCTGGGTGCAATCGCAAAATTCGCCGCAAGCGGCAAACGCGTTCGCAAGAAAGACCTTGGTATGATTGCCACCACCTACGGCTATGTTTATGTGGCTCAGATTGCAATGGGTGCCGACCAAGCACAAACGCTGAAGGCTTTGAAAGAGGCTGAGGCTTACCACGGACCATCAATCGTGATTGCTTACGCACCTTGCATCAACCACGGTTTGAAGGCTGGTATGGGCAAGAGTCAGGCCGAAGAGGCTAAAGCCGTTGAGTGCGGCTACTGGCATCTGTGGCGTTTCAACCCCGATTTGGCTAAGGAAGGCAAGAATCCGTTCATTCTCGACTCGAAAGAGCCTGATTGGTCGAAGTTCCAAGATTATCTTATGGGTGAGGTTCGCTTCAACTCGGTTAAGAAAATGTTCCCGAACGAGGCCGACGAACTCTTCAGCGCCTGCCAGGAAATGGCCAAACTGCGCTACCAAAGTTATGTGCGTATGACCAAAATGGATTATTCGGCAGAATAACATCTGCTTGAGATAGCGAAAAAGCCCGACGGTGACGTCGGGCTTTTTTTGTTGGTGGATTATGCGATTTACCTAAAATATGATATATAGGGGAGAGTAGATTCCTTTTGTTTGAAACAAGTTTATTAAGACCGACTCACACATTGGCGTGCATAACCTATTTATTCCCCATCACCCCATTGAAATTCATCGACAGCAGAACCCCGAAATAGTTGTCGCTCTTTGAGATACGCCTTGCGTAGCGCACGCCAGCCGAGATGGGCACGGCAAAGCGGTAGATGTGGAAATCGGCCGTCAGGTCGCAGCCCGATGAGCGCATTGCAGTGGTTTTTCCTTTGTTGACGGCTTCGGTGTAGTCATAAAAGATTTTTGCTTTTATCCGCTTGATATACAGCGCACTGCCAAGCGCCAAATCGGGATAGAGAAGCGGCAGAGAGTACGATGCCATTAAAGTTGTGAGCCGAGTGTTCGACACCGCTTTGTAGCCGCGCGGATAAAGTACCAACGAATTGAATACAAGATTGTTACGGCTGCTTTCCTGCCAGCCGCCGTAGAGCGCGACGCCGTGGTTGGCGAGCAGTCCAGGCAGATAGAGCCAAGCCTGCGCGGCCGTCTGATGGTTCTCGGGTTGGTCGATGTAGTGATGGTAGTCGCCGCGAAGAACGAAGCCCCAGCGCGACTGCAAATCGCGGTGCGCGAGCCGCCTTAACGATTGAAAATAAAGGCAATAGCCCAGCGTATGGTCGGTGGTGTCAACGGCTTTGCGGCCATACGACAATTCAGTGTTGATATATTGGTAAGACGCCTGCGCCGTCAGCGATGTGGTGAAAACGCTCGTTTTCAACGTCATAGGTACCTGAACGAACGCCACGCCGCGCTTCCGCAGAACATCAAGAGTAATGGTGCCCTTGTTTGTTTCTTGCTGTGCTTTAAACTTATAGATGTCGCCGCGCGCACCGATTATCGGGAAAAAGCCCTTATATCGGTATTCAAGAAAATAATCGTCTTTGCTTTCAGCGGTAAGCCATTGATAACCAACCGTTAGGAACGATGTAGAAAGCGCGTCCTGCGACATTATGGTCAAGCCAGGACCAACTTCCGAATCGTCAATCCGCACCGAGAGCGGCCCCCAACTGTGAATGTTGAGCAGATGCGCCAAACGGCTGTAACGCTGCACTTTATACACGCTGTCGTTGCTAAAAACAACTCTTTGCTCTTGTTCGGCGAGCGCTTGCGTCTGACTGTTTGCAATGGCCGTCGGCATTTCAGTTTTGGCAGGGTTATCTATCTGTTTTTCAGCAATCTGAAAACCATCGGCGGTGTAGTAAGTGAACAGCAGGCTGTCGCCGCTCACGCTGCCTGTGCCCACCCCGAACGGGCTTTCTGCCACAACACCGAAAGTGTTGTCGGTCAGGCTGTAAGCGTACCAGGCGGTGTTACCGTTGTGGTTGCCAGTCATATAGAGTTTGCTGCCGCAGAACAGCAGATTCGAGATGTCATCGTCGATTCGTGGCAGCACGGTGTCGATGGTGTGGCGTTCCAAATCAATCACCGAAACCGACTTGCAATCCTGCTCTATCGCGATGTAAGCCAGCCGTTTATCATCGTCGGACCAAGCCACGCGCACAGGCACGGAATTGCCCGTTTGAAACCGCGCCGCCCGACAGCCGTCAAGGGTGTGAAGTTCGACAGCCCACAGCGACGAATCGGTATAACTAATTGACGCTATTTGAGTTGCAGAGTGCGAAAGTGTTGAGCCATAGTAGCGCCCACGACGAACCAGTGTGCGTTTGCGGTGGCGGTCAAGGTCGTAAGTCACAATTTGGCTGTGGTTGGCGTTTTCCCAGCGAGTGTATCGCAACTGATTCCAAACCAACAAGTTGTCCGATGCTGAAAAATGTTTGATGCTCATCGGTCCAGGACGGGTGATTTTTCTAATGCGGCCTTTGTCGGTGTCAATCGCCACAAACGACGGAATGTCAGACAGTTGCTCACGTAAGGCCACCACCTTGCCCTGCGCGTTTTTTTGCGGCACAAAGTAATTTGTGTAGTCGCGTGGTGTTGGCTTGGTAAGCAGTCGGGCATTGTCGGGGGCGGCGTTTTTTGCACCCGCGGCCAGCGGTTCAAGAGCCGCACGATAGAAATCAACTTCCTTTAAACCAGTTGTTTCGCGTATTCCGCGGCCAAAAGGTCGCAGCGCAATCGGGTGTCGCGCCACTCGCGTCATCGCATTCGGCCAAAGTTGTGCGCCATATTGCTGCCGACCGTAACTTATTAGTTGATAGCCAAGATGATAGCGCGTCGGTACATTGTCGGCAAACGAGCCGAACATTGCTTTCTGATAACTGTAAACGCCTTTCTGCGCCACCTGCGCGGCCAGACGGTTGGTGAAATCGCCCGTGCGTCCGCGCCCCGACGACGATGCGCCTGTCTCATACGCCACCGCGTCGCCTTCAAGGAACCAGTAAGGCACGTGCAGACCGAGCAGAAGTCCAGTGTATTGCTCGCCGAGCAGCACGCTGAAGAATCGCGATGCACCCTGCCGCAGCATATCGGTTTGCACCACGTGGCGAAATTCGTGCAGCACAAGTTGTTGATTCCAAGCGTGTTGGTAATTGTCGGGCGAAGCCGTTGTGAGCAGATTCATCCGTCGCGGCGCCCAGGCCACTTCGCCATTGGCGTACGCCGCCGACGTGAACAGCACCGCAGGAACGCGCTTTGGCTGCCAGCCGAGCGTTTTGCCGCCGCTCATATACACCCGTTCAAGATTGTTGGCGTAGATTTGCCCCAGCGCCGTATCGCTCTGCGGAAAAATCACATCGAAATGCGCTGTTTTTATGTGAGATAGCCTGCGGAAACGGTCTTGGCCGCTATCGTAGAATTGGCCTTGAGCCGACATCGCGGCAAGCGCAAAAAACGAGAACAGCAACCGCCTGATTTTTTGATGGCTCATTGCTGTTCTCATTTTATTTCGACTTAAATCGCAGAATATCAACCCTGTATCAGATTACAGTTCGTTTATGAGTTCTGTGATTATTGTTGTCATTTGCGGTTCAACGCGGCCAGCCACGTCCTGCACTTCGTCGTGCGTGGTCTCGCCGTCGGGCGTTGCGGGCTTGTCGGTGTTGGTGATTATCGACAGACCAAGAACGCGGATTCCCATATGGTGAGCCACAATCACTTCGGGCACGGTTGACATTCCCGTGGCGTCGGCGCCCCAGATGCGGAACATCTTGTATTCGGCAGGTGTCTCAAGCGTCGGGCCAGGGCTGCCGATGTACACGCCTTCCTGCAGTTTGATTCCGTGGCGCTCGGCGATTTTGTGCGCGCGCGAAATCAACTCGCCGTCGTAGGTCTTGCTCATATCGGGGAAGCGCGGACCCAGTTCGTGATAGTTGTAGCCGCGCAGCGGATTCTCGGGGAAGTTGTTGATGTGGTCGCGGATGACCATAATGTCGCCAACCTTGAACGTGGGGTTGATTCCGCCCGAAGCGTTCGACACTATAAGTATCTCGATACCAAGGAATTTCATCACTCGGATGGGGAACGTGAGTTGGTTCATCTCGTAGTTCTCGTAGTAATGAAACCGCCCCTGCATTGCCACCACCTTCTTACCGCCGAGCTCGCCCAGCAGCAACTGTCCCTTGTGTCCATCGACAGTCGAAATCGGGAAGCCAGGAATATCCTTGTAAGCGATTGATTTATCGACTTTTATCTTGTCGCCCAAACCGCCCAGGCCACTGCCCAGCACAATTCCCACCTGCGGCTTGTAGTTAAGCCCCTGCAAGACGAATTCGGCTGTTTTTTTGAAATCTTCAATCATCGTTCAACGCATTTATTTTGCGCCCACAATGTCGCGCAATTTGTTGTAGATGTCGTCGGCAGCGGCAATCGCTTCGTTTTTGATACCATTGAAATATGTCTTGTCATTTTTGTCGCCCTTGTTGATTTTGTCAAGGCTCGAATCGAGAATGTCAAGAGCCTTTTCAATCAGCCCCAACACGTCGTCCTTCTTTTCAGGATGAAGAACAATGACATTGCTGCAATCAGAAACTATTTCTGAAACTAAATACTTTACGTCGCTTTTTAAATCTCTAATACTTGCCATAATTGTAATTTTTTAAAAACTCACTAATATATAGTTTTTCGGAATATCCGCGCAAAACAATTTTTATGGCGCCGATTTTTCTTGCACATCTTCAAATTTCCAATTTCGTTCCTATATTTGGAAAGCCTTTGCGTGAGCAAAACCGACTATCAATTGCCGAGAAAATCCCGGCAGTTCGCTTTTAAGGAAATGGATTAGCATTTTATGACCGGAAACGAAATCATATTGTACCAACCTGACGAGACTGTCAAACTCGAAGTGCGGTTGTGCGAGGAAACCGTATGGCTTAACAGAAATCAAATGGCCACATTGTTTGGCCGCGATGTGAAGACTATCGGAAAACATATCGCCAACGCTCTTGCCGAAGAATTGTCAGCCATTCCAACTGTCGCAAATTTTGCGACAGTTCAATCAGAAGGCGGCAGACGAGTGACAAGAAACGTTGAATATTACAATCTTGATATGATTTTGTCGGTCGGCTATCGTGTAAAATCGCAGCAAGGCGTCTTATTCCGCCAATGGGCGAACCGCGTGCTGAAAGAATATTTGCTAAAAGGATATTCTGTCAATCAGCGTATGGAGCGGTTGGAACAGCGTGTTACAGAAACCGAAAACAAAATCGATTTCTTTGTGCGCACATCGCTGCCGCCTGTTGAGGGAATTTTCTACGACGGACAGATGCTTGAGCCTTTTGCTTTTGTCAACAATCTGATTCGCTCGGCAAAGATGCGTATTGTACTGATTGACAATTATGTTGACGAGACCGTTCTGTTGCGGTTGGCCGAACGAGCCAATGGAGTTAAGGCGAAAATCTATACGCAGCAAGCATCACCATCGTTTAATGTGGCGCTGGCGCAGCACAATAATCAATACGAACCAATAGATTTGTCTATCTTTACCAAGTCGCACGACAGGTTCTTGATTATCGACAGCGATGTGTATCACATTGGCGCGTCAATCAAGGATTTGGGCAAGCGGTGGTTCGCTTTCTGCAAAATGCAATTGCAAGCCGATGAAATGATAACAAAATTGATTTAGATATATATTGCAGAGTTTTAACTAAATAACGAATTATAAGAAACAGAAATAATTTTTCTAACATATTATTAAACAAGGCATTAGCTATTTACACGTTCAAAATAAGCCTCGGAAACTCGTTTTGAAAGTCGGGTAAATAAATGTTCAGGCAGGCCTGAAGCTAAACCAATGCAGATTGAGCTGATGCTCCGCCCTTTTAGGGTGTGAGCTAATCTGCATTGTGGGGTTTCGCTCCGAGGCTTTCCCTGAACGTGATAGAAAGGTTCGCACCTTTCTTTTTTCCTGACGGGAAGTGGTTGGTAGCCAGTGCTATTAACCAACCACCAATGACACCACAACAACAAGCACAAGCCGCGCTGAATTTTGCCAATGAATGGAACGGCCGCGGCGACGAGAAGCAAGAAACATCGCGCTTTTGGATTCAACTTCTGCAAAACGTTTTGGACGTAGCCGATGCCACAACCTACATCGAATTTGAGAAACGTGTCGAGCTGTCGCATACTTCGTTTATCGATGCGTATATTCCTGAAACAAAGGTGCTAATCGAACAGAAAAGTCTGAAAATCGACTTGCACAAGGCTTACGCGCAAAGCGATGGCAAGGAGCTTACGCCATATCAGCAGGCCAAACGTTACGCCGACGAGATGCCCAACTCGCTGCGACCGCGCTGGATTGTGGTCTGCAACTTTCGGGAATTTTTGGTTTACGACCTTGAAAAACCGCACGTTGAGCCCGAGCAGATTTTCTTGAAAGACCTTGAAAAAGAGTATTATAGACTGCAGTTTTTGGTTGACAGCCGCCACGTTTATCTGCGCCGCGAGGAAGAACTTTCGTTGAAGGCGGGTGTGCTGGTTGGCAAACTCTACGACGCGCTCATAAAGCAGTACATCGACCCCGACGAGCAAAGCCTTCGCTCACTTAACATTCTGTGTGTCAGACTGGTGTTCTGTTTTTATGCCGAAGATGCCGGCCTGTTCGCATCGCGCACTGCGTTTGAGGATTATCTGCGCTCGTTTTCAATCGAAAATGTACGTAAGGGGCTGATTGACTTGTTTAAAGCTCTCGACACACCTTTGGCGCAGCGCGACAAGTACGACACCAAACTGCAACCGTTCCCATACGTCAATGGTGGTTTGTTCCGTGACGAACAGATTGAAATTCCGAACTTTACGCAAGAAATTATCGATGTCATCTGCAACAATTGCGCACCATTCAATTGGTCCGACATTTCGCCAACAATCTTCGGCGCGGTCTTTGAATCTACATTGAACCCCGAAACACGTCGCAAGGGTGGAATGCATTACACATCTATCGCAAACATTCACAAGGTGATAGACCCATTGTTCTTGGACGATTTGAACGCGGAATTTGAATCGATTGTTGAAACGCGGCGCGCCTCGTCTCTGCGTCAGCAATTGTCTGATTTTCAAAATAAACTTGGCTCGCTCAAATTCCTCGACCCTGCTTGTGGCAGCGGTAATTTCCTGACAGAAACCTATTTGAGTTTGCGTCGCTTGGAAAACAAAATTCTTATAAAACAAAGCGAAGGTATGGGATACCTCGGTTTTGGTGACATTATTAAAGTGAATATCAACCAATTCTACGGCATCGAGATTAACGATTTCGCCGTGACTGTTGCCAAAACCGCCCTTTGGATTGCCGAGAGCCAGATGATTCGCGAAACGGAGGCCATTTTGAATCAAAATATTGATTTTCTGCCGCTTACAACCAACGCCTACATTGTTGAAGGCAACGCCCTGCGAATGGATTGGGCAACGCTCAAACCCATTGATGAGAACGCGATGCCCGCCAACAGCCTTTTCAGCGGATTCGCCAGCGAAACAGACGGCCTTCGCAACCAATATGACTATATTATAGGTAATCCGCCGTTTGTGGGGTATTCGTATCAATCGAAAGAACAAAAAGATGATTTGCATTTTGTCTCGAAAGACATTGCCAACAATATTGATTACGTAGCAGGTTGGTATTTCAAGGCCGCGCAACTGATAAGCGGCACTAATACGCGGTGCGCCCTTGTTTCCACAAATTCGATTACACAAGGCGAACAGGTGGCCGTTCTTTGGAAACCATTATTTGAAAAATATGGTGTACAGATTGATTTTGCGTGGCGCACGTTCCGTTGGGACAGCGAATCGAACCAAAAGGCGCACGTTCATTGTGTGATTGTCGGATTTTCGTGCGCAAACGTAGGGACGTCGCGTGCGGCGTCCGAAAATGCCATTGTCGCAAACAAAGCGGACGCGGCACGCCACGTCCCTACACGGTGTATTTTTAACGCCGATGGAACCGTCATAAATGCTAAAAACATAAATGGTTATCTATTGGATGCACATAATATTTTTATTGATAAAAACACAAAACCAATTTGCAATGTGCCGCAAATGATTCGCGGTAGTTCGCCTATTGACGACGGCAATTTGCTTTTGACAATTGAAGAAAAGGATGCCTATTTAAAAACAGAACCGCAAGGCGAGAAATTTCTGCGTCCGTTTATGATGGGTAAAGATTTTATCGACCGCAAACCACGTTGGTGTTTTTGGCTTGTTGGTGCCAATCCGACAGAAATTCGCAAATGCCCGATTCTTGTGAAACGCATAGAAAATGTGCGCGAATTCCGATTGAAAAGTCCGAAAAGCGCAACAATACAAAGCGCTGACACACCTACTTTGTTTGGCGAAATGCGCCCTTGCGACAGCGACTACATTGCTATTCCGAAAGTTTCGTCAGAGCAACGGCGATACATCCCAATTGATTATTTGTCAGCAGAAGTTTTGGCAGGTGACAAACTTTTTCAAATGCCTAAAGCTTCTCTTTACCATTTCGGTGTTCTCACTAGCAGCGTTCAAATGGCGTGGATGCGAGCCGTTTGTGGTAGATTGAAATCCGATTATAGTTACAGCAACACAATAGTTTACAACAATTTCCCGTGGCCAGAAGCGGTGGTTGAGCCTGCCGAAACCACCGGTCATTTCGGCAAACTCAATGACCTGAAAGCGAAAATCGAACAAACCGCGCAGAAAATCCTCGACGCCCGCGCCTTATATCCTGATAGCTCGCTCGCCGACCTCTACGATGAAACCCTTATGCCGCCCGAACTGCGGAAGGCGCACCGTGAGAACGACAAGGCCGTAATGGCAGCCTACGGTTTCGATGCGGCAATGGAAGAATCGGAAATTGTTGCACGGCTGTTCGAAATGTATGAGGCGCTGGTTAAGAAAAAATCGTAATTCATTAATAATGTTTGCATTATGTAGAGACGCGATTAATCGCGTCTCTACGTGTTTGTGTAAATTATTGGTGCGAATAATGTGTAAATCAATAATTTAGACGTTATGTGCAACGTCTCTACGGCGTTAAATGGGTTCAAATCGGCAAAAATCGGTTGGCGTCCAAAATAATTCTACCTTTGCCCAAAACGCAATAAATGACTACCGAATTGAAAATCAGTATTTTATCCGATAAGCAGGCATCGGGGAGTTGCGAGGCTGAGCACGGATTGTCGTTTTTGGTTGAGGCCGACGGGCGCTTGCTGTTCGACACCGGCGCGTCGGATTTGTTCCTCAGGAATGCCGAAAAAATGGGCCTCGATTTGGCGGCGGTTGATACTGTTGTGCTCAGTCACGGCCACTACGACCACGGAAATGGCCTGCAATGGGTGCGCGGCAAGCGGATTGTGATGCATCCGGGGGTATTCGCACAACGCATTTCGGGGCGCTCAGGGCGCGATATTTCGATGGCTGTCAATCGTCAAACGCTTGAGTCACAGAACACTATCGTTGCAACACGCGAGCCTTTCCGCCTGACGGATAAGATGACGTTCCTTGGCGAGATTGCGCGAGTGGTGCCGTTCGAGGCCGAGTGCAGCACGCCGTTCCATTTTGCCGACGGCACGCCCGACCCTGTGGCCGACGATTCGGCGCTTGCGGTGGAAACCAGCCGGGGACTGTTTGTGGTGTCGGGGTGCGCACATTCCGGCATCTGCAACATTGTGGAGCAGGCCCGCCGTGCGACGGGTGTCGGCAAGGTTTTCGGAGTGATTGGCGGTTTTCATCTCACCGCCATCGACAGCCGTTTGGAGCAGACAATCAGCTATTTGAAAAATGTTGGGGCAGAGGTTGTTATGCCTTCGCATTGCACCGGCGATGAGGCCATTGCCGAGTTCCGGCGCCACTTCAAGGGCGAGCTGGTGCAGACGGGCGAGGTGTTCGAGTTTTGAAAAGGATTGAAGGCACTTGTAAAGACGTTGCGCGCAACGTATCTACTTCACGTTTGATTTCAACCACTTCAAACCCTTCGTTAGTCGAAAAATCCAACCATTTTGCAAAGTTTTAAGTAGCTTTGCAACGTAATGCGCAGAATAATACCCATATTACTGTTAAGTGTCTGTTGCTCAAATCTTTTTGCACAGGATAAACACTCTTTGCCGATGCCTGGAAATGGCAAGGTCGCGACGGGTTTGACCGTCGGCGAGAGTGGCGAGAAGCGCATCCGGATGTCGGCAAACATTGGAGCCATCAACATTAACAACACCAAGACAGCAAAAGGCGATTTCTGCGAGTTGCAAATCGATGGCGCCTATATGGCTGGTGCTGAGGGCGAACCGCTGCTGCCGGCTTTGCGTAAACTGGTGCAGATTCCGCGCGGTGCGGAGCTCACGGTGAACAAAACTCACGCTGACACAATGTTTTACTCGTTGGCCGATTACAATGTCAACGCTAAAATAGCGCCAAGGCAATCGTCGCAGAGCAAGAGCGGCGGCGTGCAGCGTTTCAAGTACAAAAAACGCTCGTATCGGCGTAACTATTTTACTGAACAAAAGCTTGTTACGGTTACAAAGGTGGGCACAATGCGCGGAATCGACATTTGCCAGGTGGCGGTGAATCCGGTGCGCTACAATCCCAAAACAAACACCGTGATGGTGCTCAACAACATCGATTTTGAGATTGATTTTGAGGGCGGTGCCGCAAAATCGGCCAAAAACGAGGCCTCGCCTTACTTTGAGGACGTTTATTCGGCTTTGGGCAACTACAAAAGCGGCGGGTCAGACCTGACCAAATATCCGGTTAAATATTTGATTGTCACCGATACAGCTTTTGTTGGCGCACTGGCCGAGTTCATCAGCTGGAAACGGCAGAAAGGTTTTGAGGTGATTGTTGCCACAACCGACACGCTCGGCAGCACCGCTTCGGCCATAAAGACCTGGGTTGCAGACCAATACGAATCGGCAACCGAAGACAGTCCCGCGCCGTCGTTCCTGCTTCTGGCCGCCGACACCGACAAAATCCCGACAGCTAAGAAAGGTGAGTCAACAGGCTATGGCACAGACCTTTACTACGCTTGTGTGGACGGCGACGACGACATCATTCCCGACCTCTACTACGGACGTTTTTCGGCCCGCACCGCCGCTCAAATGAAGGCCATCGCCGACAAGACCGTCGCTTACGAAAAATATCAGTTCGATGACCCGAGCTATCTTGCAAAAGCCACACTCATAGCAGGTTACGATGGCTCGTATCGCTCTGCGGTGGGCATCCCCACACTGAATTACATCAGTAAATTCCGCATCAACGCGGCCAACGGCTTTGGGCAGGTCAACAAGTTCACAACAAAATACACCAACTGCTATGCCGACACTACTGTTTCGGTGGGTTTGATGACCTACACCGCTCACGGCGAAACCACCAGCTGGGTTGACCCCGAGCTGACGCAAAGCCGCGTGCGCGAGTTCGCCAACAACGGCAAATTCCCGTTTGTGGTGGCCAACTGCTGCCTCTCGGGGCAGATAACCAAGGATGAGTGTCTTGGCGAGACGTGGCTCCGCAAGGCCAACAGCGGCGCGGTGGCTTACATCGGTTCGTCGCCGAAAACCTACTGGCACGAGGATTTCTACTGGGCTGTGGGCGCGCACCAGTACCAGAGCGGCGTCAGTCCCGACACGAGCGCAACCACATTGGGAGCCTTCGACGCGCCGTTTATGTCGAAGTTTGTGTGCGGCGACGCGATGCTGTTTGCAGGCAATCTGGCGGTGACCGAGGCGCACGACAACAACTACAAGAAAAACGTTTCGTCGCAATACTACTGGGAGGGCTACAACTACCTTGGCGACCCGTCGCTGCTGGTTTATTTCGGCGAAGGGCGCGATAATCACGTCAGCCACGACATTTACATTCCGCTTGGCGCGAATTCGTTGAAAGTGGAGGCGGAGAGTGGCTCTTATATTGCTGTTACGCAGGGCGATACGCTGCTTGGCGCGGCTCTTGTCCCTGACGGAGAAACTGAAGTGACTTTGAGTCTTAAGAAACTGAGTCATAGTCAGATAACCATTGTGGTGACAAAGTCGCGGTGCAAACCCTACATTGGCACCATAACAGCCATCACACCCGACGAGCCTTACATCACGCTCGACAACGTGCTGCCCGATGGCCCGATGACGGCCGGAAGCACGCGCAATTTGAGTTTCGTGCTGAACAACATCGGCACTCAAACGCTGAATAATCCAACGTTAACTATCAGCAGTTCAAGTCAATATGTTACCAAACTGATTAAAAACGATGTCAGCGTCGGCTCGCTCGGTTATCTCCAGAGCGATACTTTGCCCGGCATCTGCACAATTGAGCTGAGCAATAGCGCGCCCGACCAGGCGGAGGTGGTTGTTGATGTTACGATTGAAGGTAACGGTCACGTTTTTAGGCGCCAACATAAATTCAGAGTGGCTGCGCCGAGGCTGAAACTCAATCCTGAGGTCGTTGTCAATGGCGAAAAGAAATTTATGCCGGGCGATAGTGCCGAGATTGTTGTAACGCTCACCAATAGCGGCCACGCAACTCTTGGGCCGTCGGTTGTGCGGCTGATTCCCGACGATGGCCAGCCGATGGTGACGGTTCTTGATGGCGAGCAGATTGTTGACAGTCTAACAGCCGGAACATCAGTTGATTGCACGTTCCGTATCGCGGCAAGCGAGTATGCCGATATGATGTCGGTGTTCAGTTTCACCGTTGTGGCGGAGGCGCAAAACGCACCTGTTTCTGACAGTTGCGACTACGCAATCACCATTGGAAGCCTGTACGACAAGGTTTTAGGCACATCGACATCGCACACCGAGTGGTATCCGTTCAACAATTATTATAAGTGCGGCAAGACGCAGATTCTTTACACTGCCGCCGATTTGGGCAATGCGCCTTCGAAAATCTACGAAATGGCGTTGCAGGTGGCTTATACCATTGACCCTAAGAAGTTTGAGGGCTACACCAATTTCAAGCTGAAAATGATGCATACGTCGATTTCCAAAGTCTCGGGTTCGGCGTTTACCGATATGAAGGACGCACAAACTGTTATGTCTCGCAATGCGTTGATTATCAATAGTAAGGGCGAACTGAATTTCAGTTTTGACACACCGTTTGTTTACGATGGCAAGAGCAATGTGATTGTTGAATTCTCGTGGGGCACAAATAAAAACTATGTCGAAAAGGATGAGCGAACTAAGCTATATTGTATGACAACTTCTTCAGAAACAGTTGTTTATGATTTTGAGGACGATATGGCTGACATTGCTCCGTATGCGGCGAAAAAATATCGTCCGAACACTACGTTCCGCTATCAAAAGCCAAAATATCTGCACTTCGATGTGAAGGATTTGCAAGGAAATCCGATTCCGGATATTGAGCTTTCTGTTGAAAATCAATTGTATAGCACCGACTCCTTGGGAACGGCCGATTTACTGGTTTTCTCAAACAGCAGCTGTCGTGAGTATGCGGTTAACAACGTTGATTATGGTGTTGACGCAGAGCGGATTAGCGTTTCGGGCGACACCACTTTTGTTAGCCTTCAGATGCGAAAGCTGAATGTTTACACGCTGGTTTTGCACGTGGTTGACTCGGCGTCGTGCGAGAATCTGCCGAATGCGCTTGTAACCTTCGGCGGCAAGACTGTCAAGAGCGATGGCTCGGGAAATGCAACGTTCGTCTATGTAACTAACAATCAGCATTATTACACCGTTGATGCCGATGGCTATTTGGCTGCTATTGGGCAGATTGACATTGGCTCCGACACACTGATTTCGATTGGAATGACTAAACGGCCGGTTGTTACGTTCTGTTTTCGCAATGGCTTGAAACCGCAGCCGGGCGTGCTCATTACGATTGCCGACAGCGTGTTGGTAACCGATTCGCTCGGCGTGGCAACCTACGCGCCGCAGCTTTGCGACAACATTCCGTACTCCATCGCCATCACCGACGAGCTGACGCTGACCGATACTATTTTCGGATTCAAGCGCCCGGCGGTCATCGATATTGATTTTGCGCTCGTTGTTCCTGACGACACCATTCAGGGCGGCGAAACAAATCCCGGCGACACCACTCCAAAGCCGGTTTTTTACTCCGTAACTTTCCGCTTGACGGATGGCAGCGAGCCGTTGTTTGAAGCGGATGTTGCGGTGAACGGCATCGTAAAAACGACTGATAGTCTCGGCCTAGTGCGTTTCGATAGTATTGCAGCTGAAACGCCTGTCAGCTACATTGCCAAAGCGACCGGCTACACCACCATCGACGGGCAGAAGGAGCAAACTGGCGCTTTTGTGCTTATGGCCAACACCACCGTCAATATCGCTCTCAAGGCTGTTCCGCTTCCGCCGAATCCGCCAATTTCCACGGCCGATGACCGCGCAACCGAAATCGCAATTTATCCCAATCCTTCGGACGGTCTTTTGTTCGTACAAAATTGTGACGGACAGGAGTTTATGCTTTTCGATTTGAATGGGCGAAAGTTCAAAACCGGCACTGTTGAGGGTGGCAGAATCGACTTGCGACCGATTCCGGCAGGCATCTATACGCTATCGGCCAACATCAGCGGCAAGCCAGTATCTTTCACTATTATAATTAGATAGCGCAAATTAACAGAAAAACTTGCTGTGTTTCACGACTTTGTTAATTATAATGATGGAGAAAATACGAAATTAAACCAACACCATAATTATTGATTGTTTGCAATGGAAACGAATGTAATTAAAGAGATATACAAAGGTCATTATCAAGTGATCTTGGATTTTCCTACTCCAAATGATTTGATTAATATAATAGATGCATCTTATAAATATATTTGGGGGGTAAGTCATATTGAAAATTCATTAGAATGGGAACCGTATGATTATCTTTTATTTGGCAATAAAGCAAAAGCCAATACTACTATGGTAAGAAATATGGAGATGGAATTTCTGATTAACACATATGACTTTTTACAATTAATACCAAATATCCATCAGTCAATTAAGATAGTACAGACAAACAATATCCCACCTTATTATTTAAATATCAAACAAATGTCTGGTAAAAGTAAATATGATTTATTAAAGAGCAAAATCGACTATTTATTCGAATTGGAACTTCCAGGAGCAGCGGATTACGCTCCTATAGTAAGCTCAGATGTCGTTTTTTTAGAAAATGTATTAAAAAAGCTGCATTTATTCTGACATTTAAGATTGTCAGCGGTCATTTACTATATTTGCGCTTTCAAAAAATGAATGATATGGATATCCAAAAGTTGCTGAAAGACACTACCGCGAAGGCCATCAAAACACTCTACTCGGCCGACGCAAACCTTGACCAGATAACGTTTTCGACCACTCGCAAAGAATTTGTGGGCGACTTCACCCTTGTTGTTTTCCCGTTTCTGAAAATATCGAAACAGAAACCTGAAGACACCGCCGCCGCCATTGGCGCTTTCTTGCGTGACAATCTGGCCGAAGTGGCTGATTTCAACGTTGTTAAAGGTTTCTTGAACATTCAGCTTTCGGCAACTTTCTGGACCGAATTTCTGAACGACGCCATTGCCGACGACCGTTTCGGAATGAAGCCGAAAGGCTCGAGCGGCAAGACTTTTATGGTCGAATATTCGTCGCCGAACACCAACAAGCCGCTGCACTTGGGCCACATCCGCAACAACCTCTACGGCTACTCGGTGGCGCAGATTCTTGAAGCCAACGGCCACAATGTTATCAAGGCTAACTTGGTGAACGACCGCGGAATACACATCTGTAAATCGATGCTGGCCTGGCAGAAATGGGGCAACGGAGCAACACCCGAAAACCTCGGCGTAAAGGGCGACAAGCTTGTGGGCGACTACTACGTGCGTTTCGACAAGGAATACAAAAAGCAGATTGCCGAACTCAAGGCTCAAGGCTTAAGCGATGATGATGCTGCCAACAAAGCCCCAATTATTCTCGAAGCCCGTGAGATGCTTCGCAAATGGGAAGCTGGCGACAAGGAAGTTGTTGACCTTTGGAAAACAATGAACGGCTGGGTTTATGCAGGTTTCGATGTAACATATAAAGCTCTGGGAATCAGCTTCGACAAGATTTACTACGAGTCGCAGACCTATATGCTCGGCAAGTCGATTGTGATGAAAGGCTTGGAAGACGGCGTGCTGTTCAAGAAAGACGACAACTCAATTTGGATTGACCTCACCGCCGACGGCCTCGACCAGAAACTGCTGCTCCGTGGCGACGGCACATCGGTTTATATGACTCAGGACCTTGGAACCGCACATCAGCGCTTCGAGCAATACAAACTCGACGAACTGCTGTATGTGGTTGGCAATGAGCAGATTTATCACTTCCAAGTTTTGAAACTCGTGCTCAAAAAACTTGGCTTCGACTGGTCGGATCACATTACGCACCTGTCGTACGGAATGGTTGAGCTGCCCGAAGGCAAGATGAAATCGCGCGAGGGAACGGTTGTAGATGCCGACGACTTGATTGCCGAAATGGTGAAAACCGCCCGCGAAACATCGGACGAACTGGGCAAGCTGCAAGAGTTCGATGACGATTACAAATCGCAGATTTACAATATGGTAGGCTTGGGTGCGCTGAAATATTTCATCTTGAAAGTTGACCCGAAAAAGACGATGCTCTTCAATCCGAAAGAGTCAATCGACTTCAACGGAAACACCGGGCCGTTCATCCAGTACACCCACGCACGCATCTGCTCGGTGCTGCGTAAGGCCGAAGAGTCGGGCTTGAAAGTGGCCGACAAGATTGATGCCGCAACCCAACTCAACGAGAAAGAAATGCAGCTTGCAAAACTCATCTTCGACTTCCCCGCAGTGGTTGCCGACGCCGGCACTAATTACAGTCCTGCGCTGATTGCCAACCATTTGTATAGTCTTGCAAAAGAATACAACCAGTTCTATCACGACTGCTCAATTCTGAAGGAAGAAGACAGCAACGTGCGCAGTTTCCGCTTGGCTTTGAGCAAGCTAACAGCAAAAGTTATCAAAACAGGTGCTGCCTTGATGGGCATTCTGGTTCCGGAACGGATGTAAAATTTTGGAAACAGATGACGCAGATTTAACTGATTTGCACAGGTTTAATCATAAAAATCCCCGCCAGCCAACACCGACGGGGATTTTTTTATTGAGTAATGTTTAAAGTTTAATGAGTAAAGTGATTTCGCGATTTGTATTCTCTTTACTCTTTACTCTTTACACATTACTCCTTACACTTTACTCTTTACACAAATCACGCCTTCTTGATATAGTTAACAACCCACTCGCCAAAGCCGGCATCGCCGTCGGCGTCGATGGTATTTTCCTTGAGACGCATCCAAACCCCGCCGTGGCCAAATCGGATGGCTCCAATATGCTCAAGTTGGAATATCTTGAGGCGCTGCTGACCAAACTGGTGGCAATCCGCAAGGTTGTGATGTAGCAATCCGGCTGGAGGGAGCACCATAATTATATATGCGCCGGAGCATTTAATATGCGCCGTCGCATCCAAAATGATTTTTTTGTGAGTGGAACGCCGTCGACTTTCGCCTGTTTTGTGCAAAATTTCCGTTAACCATCCCTTAATGATTCCTTAATGATGACTATAGGATGAGCATTCCCGCATCAGGTTCCCATATCGCTTTATGGCGTTTTAATCCGATGTTTCCCCAAAACGCGCCGCCGTCCGCGCTTTCAACCGGTCCGAAAGCACCGTTTTTTGCCCCGCGGAGGCCGTTTTTGCCGTATCCGGTCCTATGTTTTTGCGCCATTTGCGATTGATTTCCAATTCGTTCACACGACCATTAAAAAATCTTCAAAAAACTTTCATTTTTCTCTTGCGTGAAACGAAAAACACTCTACTTTTGCACCCGCTTTCCGAAAGGGAGCGAGTTCTTAAAGACGGCTGAGGCGCCAGAGCGAGAGAGAGGCGGGAGAGAGTGATGAGAGAAGCTAGCGCGGGCCGTTTGAAAAAAAGATTGAAAAAGTTCTTGGAGGAAACAGAAAAGGCATTACATTTGCAACCCGTTTCCGAAAGGAAAACCGATAAGGCGAAAGCCGAAAGTTCTATGACATTATGAGCACAAAAGAGAGGTAAGAAAGAACAAGCACCTAGATTCAATTCAAAAACGACGGGGTCAGACGATTTAAAGATTTTAATTACAATGAAGAGTTTGATCCTGGCTCAGGATGAACGCTAGCGGCAGGCTTAACACATGCAAGTCGAGGGGCAGCGTGGGGGTAGCAATACTCCCGACGGCGACCGGCGCACGGGTGAGTAACGCGTATGCAACCTTTCCCAGACAGGGGGA
>CAMJCK010000038.1:0-34369 GCA_946404125.1 uncultured Bacteroidota bacterium
TGAAAATACCTGAAGATGTGGCGATTGTGGGCTTCTCGAACAGCCGCCGCTCAAGCTACATTGAGCCGACGCTGAGCACCCTTGACCAAAACCCGATGAAGATTGGCGTGCTGGCTGCCAAACTGCTCTTCGACCAAATCCAAGGCAAACCCGATTTCAGTGAGAATAAGGAAGTTATTGTGCCGGCAACGCTGATTGTCAGGGCGTCGTCGAATAGGTAGACAATAAGTGGTGGTGATGGGCGTTATGTGTTGGTAATCAACACTTAATGCATTTTAGCCATCAATTTTCAAGCCTCGTTTGGCTTCCATAATCCGCTGATACGATTGGTCAATCCGCTCTTTGCTGATTTTTCCGTCGCCTACAAGCCTGACAATTATGCTGACAGCATCTTTCACTATATCAGGATTATAGGTGTCGATATTGTTTGAAAATATAAGCACATCGACACCGGCATTGATGGCCAGACAAATTGCTTCCTCCAAGCCATAGAACTTGCTGATGGCGTTCATCATCATATCGTCGGAAAAGACCAAACCATTGAACTGCAGCGAATTGCGCAGCATTGAAAGCGTGGCGGCAGAAAGCGTGGCCGGATAAAGGCTGTCGATGGTGCGATTGAAAATGTGCGATGTCATTACCGCCGCAGGAAACGAGTCGCGCAAAAGCAGCCAATAAGGCAGCAATTCGGCGTTTGTCCACGTTTCAGTAACATCGGCAAGGCCAAGATGCGTGTCGCTCACCGAGCTGCCGTGGCCGGGAAAATGCTTCAGCGAGCAAAGAACTCCCTGCTTGCTATGCTCATCAACAAAACATCGTGCGTTGCGCGCAACCACCTCTGCGTCAGCCGAAAACGAGCGTCCGAATTTGCCGATTATCGGGCAATCAGGATTCACATTGACATCGACCGATGGCGCAAAATTGACATTGAACCCCATATTGCGGCACGCTTGCGCGATACGGCGAGCATAGAAACGCGTAGAATCCTCATTATCAAGCGTTCCCAAATATTGCGGCGTAACAGTCGGCTCGAAACCGTAGCGCGTTTTCAGTCGCGAAACATTGCCGCCCTCCTCGTCAACAGCAATGAAAAGCGGTGTTGGCGAAAAACGTTTCAGGCTGTCGGTCAAACCTTTAAGTTGTGCGGCAGATGTGATGTTGCGCGGGCGGCTTTTCGACGGCGAATCGTACTCAAACAAGATGACGCCGCCAATCTGATAGTCGCGCAGCCATTGCGTCACCTCGCTCTCAGCCGTTATGGCCGTATCGCGGAAGCCAACCATAAGCATTTGTGCCGCTTTTTGTTCCAATGTCGGTGCGCCACTCTCCGCCATTCGGCACGAAGCGAACAAAACCGAAAAAGACAAGAATAAAAAGAAGTGTTTCATCGCAATATTTTATTGATTATCAATCAGAACGCCTTTAAAACGTGAACATACAATCCACTCTTTCCCTGACGCGAGAGCGTGCCTTCGAGCCGGAAAACAATATCATAGTATGTTATCATATCGAGCCCGATGCCGGCACTTGTCAACAGTTTGTTTGACAGATAGTTATTGGTTCCTGTGCGAACATCGTCAACATAACCGGCATCGACAAACATATTCAAATAAAAGCTGTAATGCACCTTGTTAAACTCGTCCCACGACCAGCCGTCTATCTTTTTGATACGCATTGGCACAAGCGCGAACTTGGCGAAAGCGCGGCCCGTTGCAAACCGCTGACCGTCAATCACATAATACTCAAACCCGCGCAGATAGTCAAGATAGCCCAAAGCTTGCTCGGTGTAGTATGGCTGCGGCTTGCCAGGCGAATATTTGGCCAGACCGCCAAAACCGGCATAGAACCGATGCCCCAAATCGAAATATTTGTAGGCCGAGAGTCGTGTGTACCACGAACCATCAAGCTCATTATCAAGCAGATTGAGTCCGATTTTTCCAACTTCGAGCGTCACATTGTGACCTTTCAACGGATAAAATTTATAGTCGCGGGTATCCCAATCGAACGTATAAGCCAGTTTAAAATACTGTGTATTAGACGTTTGAATGCCAAAATAATCGGGATTCAATGCGATTATCGTATCGGCCACATTGGCGTGGGCGTAACCTGCTGTAAGAATGTGCCTTACGTCGTATTTCGGGCGGAAAGTGTAGAACAGAAACAAATCCTGATTATCAATTACTTGATGCTTGTCGTTGCGGAAATAGAGCGGCTTGCAGCTGTCGGTGGCATAACGCAATTCATTCTGTCTGTACAACGAAAGTTGAACGGCCAGCCCGTGCTTTTTATCAGCAGTGATATAGGGAAAATCGTAAAAAATTTGAAACTGCTTCTTGTAGCCTAGACGGAATTTCACTTTCAGCGTTTCGGCGCGACCGCGGAAGTTATTGTTTATCAGCATCAAACCATAGTTAATGCGCTTCCAGTCGCCATCGTTGAAAAAGGCGCTTAGGTTGCGGTCGGCCTGCTCAAAAATGATGTATGGCCACCAATACCAGCGCTCTTCGAGCATCACAAGCACCTGTTTTTCGTGCTCGTTCAGGTCTATCAAACTTATTGTGACATAATTAAATAGCGATGTATTGAGCAGATTCTCCTTTGAGCGCAACAAAACAGCATCGGCGGCATCGGCTTGCAGTGTATCTCCTTCAGTAAAAAGCAGTTCGCGCCGAACAATGAACTCTTTTGTTTTCCGGTTGCCGGCAATCATAATGTCGCGTACAACAAAATCGGAAGTTATTGCGGAAGTGTCACGCTGTTGCGCATCAGCAGCGAAAAAACTGATTGTCAGCGCAATAGCAAAGAATATAAAAGTCAGGCGGCTCACTAAATGCTCAGGAATTTCATAAAGGAATTGTAGCGGTCCTCCAACATCGAATCAAATTCGCGGTCACTCGAGAATACCTGCACAATTCGATAACTGTAGCGCTCAAATGTCTGAATAACAGGCGAAATATCGGTGCGATTGAATTTGATTGTCACATAAATATTGTCGGTTTGGGAATGGTTCTGCACGAACAAGCTGACAATCTTCGTATCGTTGCCTTCAACAATTTGCGAAATTTGGCTCAATGAATAGTCGCGCACGCTCATCTCAAGCACAATAATCGCACCGCGCCCGCCATTTGAAACCATCTGCGCAAGCTCGTGCGAAAGGTCGGGTAAAGTGATGACTCCCAAATATTTATCTTCGACATCGAGAACCGGCAAAACTGACAGATTATTTTCGGCAAAAGGTTGCATCGCCTCAATAATATGCTGATTATCATATATAAACGGGCGAGTCATCACTTGTATTTGGCTGTCAATAGCATCATCGGGATTGTTCATATCGTAAATTTCCTGTTCCGAGACCAAGCCCAAATACTCGCTGCCATCAACAACCGGCAGATGCGACACCTTGAACACGTCCATCCAATTGAGCGCGTTGGTGCCAGTGTCTGTCTTATGCAGAGCCGGAACCACATCCGATAACAAATCGATAACTATCATAGCATAAATTAACTTGTAAATGTACGAAAAACTACAAAACCGCAGAGTCACTCATTTACTAATGGTGAAAGTGACTCAACGAACCCACAGTTTGCGTGGATAAGCGGCAGACTTTTTGGGAAAAAAGCAAAAAAAAATCAGCCAAAACTGAAGATTATCAACAGTTTTGGCTGATTTAAAAGCAAATATTACTTACGTTTATAGGTCATTGACATTTTTGCATACGGATAATCTTGGCCTTCAGGTTGTTTCTCATAGAACTCGTCGGCCAACATATTATAATACCCTTCCTCATACATAACAAGAGTATTACCTGACAGTGAAAATTTAATTTTTTCTACTGTACCTTCTTCATCTGTAACCGTTAACTCGCTTCCACTGACTGAGTATTTTCCTTTGGTAACTTCAACCTCTCCTTCATCCTCTGAAGTAGAAATGCAGGTGCCATCACTTTTGAATTCAAGAATTTCAGAACCAAGATCCTCACCTTCAAAAGTTAAAGACATACCCTCTGCTTCCATTTTCATTGAAGTCAATTCCCATTTTCCAACGATGCTATCATCGTCATCGTCTTTTGAGCAACCCGTAAAAGTAAATGCTGCTAACACTGTGGCAATCAGGCCTAAACTAAAAAACCTTTTCATAGTTAAAAAATTTAATTGTTAAAAGATTTGTAAAAGAAATAAAAAAATGCAACCAAAACAATAATGGTTGCATTTTTTTCACTTCTGCTATCTATTATTTGCTAAGCAACTCAACGCTACGATTCACAAACACATTCAAATCCTCACCTTTCAGCATATTGTTTGCCAGCAGTGCAAGATCGACAAGCTGTTTGACAATCGGGGTTGATTTGCCGAACTCTCTGAGTTTGGCGTCCTTCTCATCGCGCAGAGTGTCAATCTGTTTGCCAAGGTCGACAATTTGGTCCTTCAGAGCCTGCGGAATCTCTTCCTCCTTCTTGTCCTTCTTCTGAGCCTCAAGGTCGGCTTTCTGCTTGTTCAAAGGCTCAATCTTTGTATCGATTTCAGCCAAAGCCGAGCCCAGCGCATCTTTCTCTGCGTCAAGCACTTTTGAAATCAGCGGGTGAGCCGTGTTCACAACCAAGTTGAAGTTGTCGGGCATATCGGCGTAGTAGTTCATTCCGCTCAAAGCGGCGGTGTCCTTCATACGGCGCATAAACTCGTTCTGCGTAATCATCAGCGGTTTGGCGTCGGCGCCAAGGTCCTCAAACTCAACAATAAAGTAGCTCTTGTCGGGCGTTACGGCGTTGAAAACCTGAATCAGATTGTTGCGGTCGGCCTCCTCGATTTTGGCTTGCGGTTGGTCGTCCTTCTGAATCAGACGGCTGATTACATCGGCATCGACGCGGGCGAAACGTGTCTTTTCCAACTTCTGCTCAAGCGAGCCGATAAAGTGCATATCTAACTGACCGTCAAGCATCAGCACATCGTAACCTTTGGCTTTTGCGCTCTCAATGTAGGTGTACTGCGCATCCTTGTCGGTGGCGTAGAGATATACTTTTGTGTCGTTCTTGTCGGTTTGGTTCGGCTTGACAAGTGTTTCGTACTCGTCGAGTGTAAAGTATTTACCTTCAATATTTTTCAGCAGCACAAAGTTCTTCGCGCGCTCGTAGAATTTCTCGTCGGTCAGGATTCCGTACTCGATAAAGAGTTTCAGATTGTCCCACTTGCTCTCGAACTGCGGGCGGTCGGTTTTGAAGATTTCCTCCAGACGGTCGGCCACTTTTTTGGTGATATGGCTCGAAATCTTCTTCACATTCGAGTCGGCCTGCAGGTAACTACGCGACACGTTCAGCGGAATGTCGGGCGAATCAATGACGCCGTGCAGCAACGTAAGAAATTCAGGCACAATGCCTTCCACACTGTCGGTTACGAACACCTGATTGCAGTAGAGTTGGATTTTGTTCTTCTGAATCTCGATATTGTTCTTGATTTTCGGAAAATACAGAATACCAGTCAGATTGAACGGATAATCCACGTTCAGGTGGATATAGAACAGCGGGTCTTCGTGGCCAGGATAAAGTTCGTGATAGAAGTTCATATAGTCTTCATCTTTCAAGTCGGCAGGCTTGCGAGTCCACGCAGGCGTGGTGTTGTTGATAATCTTATCTTTGTCAGTATCAACCATTTTCTTCTCTTTGTCGCTCCACTCCTGCTCCTTGCCAAATGCAATCTGAACGGGCAGGAACTTGCAGTATTTGGTCAGCAATTGGTTGATGCGGCTCTCGTCAAGGAACTCTTCGCTGTCGGCATCGATATGCATAACAATGTCGGTACCAAAATCCTGTTTTTCAGCATCTTCGAGCGTAAACTCAGGACTGCCGTCGCAGCTCCATTTCACGGCTTTCGAGCCTTCCTTGTACGATTTTGTGATAATATCGACACGCTCCGAAACCATAAAAGCGCTGTAGAAACCCAAGCCGAAATGGCCGATGATGGCGCCGATGTTGTCTTTGTACTTATCGAGAAACTCGCCCGCACTTGAGAAGGCTATCTGATTGATATACTTATCGATTTCTTCTTCAGTCATTCCAATTCCGTGGTCGGAAACAACAATCGTCTTGTTGCCTTTGTTCACCGACACGCGAACGGTTTTGTCGGTCAGTTCGCCCTTATAATCACCCTTGGCGGCCACGGCAACCATTTTCTGAGTTGCATCGACGGCGTTTGCCACAATCTCACGAAGGAAAATCTCGTGGTCGGAATAAAGGAACTTCTTGATTACTGGGAAGATGTTCTCACTTGTAACACCAATTTTACCTGTTTGCATAGTTTTATATTTTTTAGTTATGAATTTCAATTTTACGCGCATTTGGTTGTCAAACATTGTGCCACGCGCTATTTTCAGCCGATTTGACACAACCGCAGAGCGGACACTGACAAAAATGCCGTTTTTTTGAGTTCGTAAAGAATGCGATATTGACAAAGAATTTATGCAGATTATAAACTCGATTCGGCAATTTGCATAATCTTTATGCAAATTGCCGAATCGATATGGTAAATTACATAGATAATTATGTAATTTATAAACTCAATTTATATTTTTACATATAGTTTATGTAATTTAATGGATTGATATTATAATCTGCATAGAAAAGTATGCAAATTACCAAATCAATTAGTATATTTGCATAATTTTTTTGAGAGAAAAACGACACATATTTAATATATTAAAACAGCAACAGAAATGGTAACGCGGAATATTATAAACAAAATCAGGCAGATAGCCACCAAATTTCCAGTTGTGGCACTAACAGGCACACGCCAGTGTGGAAAATCGACACTGCTGAAAAACTGCTTCCCCGACTACAGGTTTATATCGCTTGAGGACCTCGATATCAGGCAGTACGCACTGAGCGACCCGCGCGGTTTCCTCAGCAATTTCGGCGACCACCTGATTATCGACGAGGCGCAGTACGCTCCACAACTTTTCTCGTACATCCAAACGAAAGTCGATGACAAAAACGAGTCGGGAATGTACATTCTGTCGGGCTCGCACAACTTTTTGCTGATGGAAAACATCTCGCAGAGCCTTGCCGGACGGTGCGCTATTCTTACGCTCGCGCCATTCTCGATTTCAGAGATGAAGGCGGCCTCGCTCCTGCCCGATGACCTCAACACGTGGCTATACAAGGGCGGCTATCCGCGCATTTATGACAAAGATATCGACCCAACCGACTTTTTCCCGAACTATCTGCGCACCTATATCGAGCGCGATGTCAGGCTGCTGCGCAACATTGGCGATGTCACGCTTTTTGCCAAGTTCCTGAAAATGTGCGCGGCACGTGTCGGGCAGTTGCTCAACATTTCGTCGCTCGCCAACGAGTGCGGTATATCGGCAGAGACAGCCAACTCGTGGATTTCTGTGTTGGAGACCAGCTACGTAGCCTTTATGCTGCGCCCGTATCACAAGAATTTCAACAAGCGGCTGGTGAAATCGCCGAAGATGTACTTCTACGATTCGGGGCTCGTATGTTCTCTACTCGAAATTGCCAACTCCGACCAACTCTCAACACATTATCTGCGTGGCGAGATTTTTGAGAATATGATTGTGTCAGAGACATTTAAACGCTTTTGGTTTCAGGGCAAAGAGCCGAACATCAGTTTCTGGCGCGACAGCAACCAGAACGAAGTTGACCTGCTGATTGAGACCAACGGACAGTTGAGCGCCTACGAGATAAAGTCGGGAGCCACAATGAACAGCGATTTCTTTTCGGGACTGAAAACATTCCGAAGAATAGCCGATTTGCCTGTAGAGCAGTGCTTTGTGGTGTACGGCGGCGACTTAGAGGTTCAAACCACCGATGGGAAATACCTCTCCTGGAGGAATTGGTAATTGCTAAATCATAGAAATATTGAAAAATACGTGAAAACTGCCGCATCCGACCAACCGCGGAAATTAAACACCAATTGGAAAGCCGGCATTTTTTTACGCAACAATAGCGCAAACACTGCCCTCCCAATCATCAATCATTAAAAGAAACGCCCAACCAGCATAACTGATCGGGCGTTTTTATACGTCTTAAGTTCTTTATCTCAACGCCTTTTCCCCTTCACCGCGGGCCGCTGATATTTGATGTTCGACTGATAGAACCAAATTCCGTCTTCGAACTTAAGGGCATCGTACGACATATCGGGAGCGAAAAACATTGGGTTGCTGGTGTCTTGTGTGCCCATAACGGCCAGATGGTCAAGGACTATCAAGTCAAGATTCTCATCGTACTGAATCATCATTGTGGCGCGCTTATTGTACTCAAACACAAGGCGTTTCATCTTTTTGCGACCGACTTTTATCACCGATTTGCCGAACCTTGGCTGGCCCTTTTCGGTGAAAGTGAGCGGCTCAATGATTTTGCGCGTAGTGTAAAGCCCACAGCCGTCCCAACCCAGCAGTGTGTAAATCACCTCGCCCTGATGCTTTTTCTCGACAATGCCATAATAGAGCATTCCGCGCCAGTTTTGCGGAGTAAACGTCTGGTTATCATAACTTTCGAGTTGAGCACCATTGTCTGTCAGCTCAAACAAACGGACTTTCTTCGCCTGTTTGTCGTGATACTGCAAATAGCCGTAATAATGGTAGTCGCCGGCATCGCCAACCGCAAACCAGGTGAAGATGCGCACGCGGCCGTCGGGTGAGACAACCTGGCAGACATCGTTCTTGAGGCTATCGAACGGATACTCGAACGAGCCCTCACGCTTGAGCGCCTCACCAAGCAACTGCCCGACTTGGACGGCAAGCGTATCTTGAAGGGCATCTTTGTACCGGCTTGCCGACAACTGCGAAGCCAATTCAGCTATCTGATTTTCAAGGTTGTACAACACACTATCAGGCTTAATTTCGGCCGCGACCGAAAAAGAGAAAAAAAGCGCCGCAAAAATGAATATTAAACGAAATCTGCTCATCAGTAATGAAACGCAAATGATTCGGAAAAATTGCCGAAAACAAACAAAGCCCGCTTGCAAGCAGGCCTTGAAATATCATCGGAACGCCATAATTACTTGGAAGTTATGGTGTTAAGGTCGTCCATCAAAGTATCGCGATACGACTTGCCGATGGGCAGCAGCTTGGCTCCCGACTCGGTGCGCATTATCACGTTGCTCTCCTCAATGTAGTCAATCTGGCCAATGTTGACGATGTACGAGCGGTGAATGCGCTTGAATTTCGACATTGGCAGTTTGCCCTCGATGGCCTTCATTGTGTAATGAATGGTGAATTTATCTTTGAAAGTGTTGATAGTCACGTAGTTCTCAAGAGCTTCAACCCAAAGAATGTCCTCGTATTTGATGCGCACCAGCGTCGAGTTTTTCTTCTTGATGAAAATCTCATCAGGATATTTCGACACACTCTCCTTGTCCTGATAAAGCGACTGCGCCTTGTTGACGGCCTTGAAGAACCGCTGCAGCTGCACCGGCTTGAGCAGATAGTCGATAACATCGTACTCATACGACTCGATAGCATACTTCTCCTGGCCCGACACAATGATAATCATCGGCGGATTATCGAGCGTGTTGATGAAGTCGAGGCCGCTCATTTCCGGCATTTCAACGTCAAGGAAAATCAAATCGATAGGGTCTGGCATATCGAAAGCCTTAAACGCATCGACGGGGCTCTCGTAGGAACCTACAAGATTCAGTAAATCAGACTTTTCAATCAGTCCTTCGAGCACTTTTCGGCTCAGCAAATCGTCATCTATTATTATACAATTCATCTGTTTCGATTTTAAATTTCACGAGATTTTGTAGTACAAATATATATCAATTGACAAAAAATGAAACACAAACCGCACGAAAATCAACTTTTGTCATCATTTTTTTGCATCCAATCACACTTTTTATGCGTTTCGCTTTAGTTGGTCCGATTTTTTCCGTTGGCCGGGAAACGCACCCGATACCTATTTATTATATTTTTAGCCCGATACGTTTTCGATAGAAAAACCATCTGTAACAACAATAGTTTTTTTCGTCATTCGTTTGATTCTTATCGAAATTCGACAAACATTTGCACAAAATTTAAATTCAAAACATAGACTGATGAAATTAGCGATTATCGGATACGGACGGATGGGCCACGAGATTGAGGCCATTGCCGTGAAAAGAGGGCACGAGGTTGTGCTGACCATCGACAAGGACAATATGCAAGACCTTGAAAGCGAGAAGTTTAAAACAGTTGATGTGGCCATTGAATTCACTTTTCCTGAATCGGCTGTTGGCGACTACCTGAAGTGCTTCAAGGCGGGTGTGCCTGTGGTTACGGGCACCACGGGCTGGCTCGACCAACGCCCGATGGTTGAGGACGAGTGCCGCAAACAGAACGGCGGTTTCCTTTACGCTTCGAACTTCAGTCTGGGCGTGAACCTGTTCTTTGAACTAAACCGCAAACTTGCCGAAATGATGAGCAGTTTCCCTGATTATTCGGTGAGAATGAATGAGATACACCACATTCACAAATTGGATGCGCCGAGCGGAACGGCCATCACCTTGGGCGAGGACATTGTGAAAATCAATCCGAGACTCGACAAGTGGGTGAAAACCGCTGACTGTCAGCCGAATGAGTTGCCGATAACATCGGAACGCATTGGCGAAGTGCCTGGCACTCACGAAGTTTTCTACCGCTCTGAGGCCGACGAGATTACCATCCGCCACGAAGCCTTCAACCGCAAGGGTTTCGCGCTTGGCGCTGTTGTGGCCGCCGAGTTTATGGCTGGCAAACGGGGCATCTACAGTATGAAAGATGTATTTGACTCAATATTAAAACATTAAGCAATGGAAAAGCCGTCAAAGAAAGACATAATCAAATTCAGCATCGCAATCGTAATCTACATTCTGTGGATTATCTGGAACGGCAGCCTGTGGTGGCTGCTAGGCATTCCTGTGATTTTCGACATCTACATCACCAAAAAAGTTCATTGGGCTTTTTGGAAGAAAAAAGGCGTTGAGAAGCAGACAAAAACCGTGGAATGGATTGATGCTGTGATATTTGCGGTGGTTGTGGCGTCACTCATCCGCACGTTCTTGTTCGAGGCGTACACAATCCCCACTTCGTCGATGGAAAAATCGCTGCTTGTTGGCGACTATCTGTTTGTAAATAAGTTCACTTACGGCCCGCGCAAGCCGATTACGCCAATTTCAGTACCATTCGTGCACCACACAATGCCATTCACTGCCACAACACGCTCATATTCTGATATTTGGCAGCGCAAATACACACGTATGGCTGGCTTCCGCAAGATTAAGAACAACGATGTGGTTGTGTTCAACTTCCCCGAAGGCGACACGGTTTGCCTTGAAAATCAGGCACCAAGTTACCACCAACTGGTGCGCGACTACGGCCGCGACAGAATCTGGCAGTACTACACCATCGGCTATCGCCCCGTTGACAAGCGCGAAAACTACATCAAACGCTGCGTGGCCATTCCTGGCGACTCGCTCAAAATTATTGACGGACAACTGTTTATCAACGGAAAGCCGCAAGAGGAAATCGGCATCAAGCAGTATCGTTACGACATCATAACTGATGGTACAGCGTTCAGTCCCAAGGCTTTACAGCGATTAGGCATTTCGATGGAAGACATCAGCCGCAGCCAAATTGCCGCAGGACACTACCAAATTCCGCTGACGCCCGAAATGGTTGAAAGTCTGCGTAACTTCCGCTTTATCAGAGAGATAAAACGCGTCAATGCAGGCGACCGCTACGACGGCAGCAATTTCCCGCACGATGCGCGCTATCGCTGGAACGAAGACAACTTTGGCCCGCTGTGGGTTCCGCAAAAGGGCGCAACCATCGACTTGACGATTGACAATCTTCCTTTGTATCAGCGCATTATCCGCATCTACGAAGGCAACGACCTGCAAGTGAAGGACAGCACCATATATATAAATGGGCAGCCCGCCGACAAGTACACCTTTGCAATGGACTACTACTGGATGATGGGCGACAACCGCCACAACTCGCTCGACTCGCGTTTCTGGGGCTTTGTGCCTGAAGACCACATAGTTGGCAAGGCTTCGATGATTTGGTTCTCGTCAGACAAGGACCAATCGTTCCCGAAAAACATTCGCTGGCGCAGATTGTTC
The DNA here is from genome assembly GCA_946404125.1 of uncultured Bacteroidota bacterium. GTDB lineage: Bacteria > Bacteroidota > Bacteroidia > Bacteroidales > SZUA-534 > RUG13583. The sequence goes on from CAMJCK010000038.1 coordinate 12,090, forward strand.
AAATTCATTCACTGATTGAAGGATTGTAGTAATTGTGTTTCAAAGTTCGATTCACCGATTCACCGATTAAACATAAAAAAGGTCTATCGCCAATAATAGAATAATGATTTTCAAACACTTATCGGTTGCAGTCGGGTTGCTGGCTTGTTTGGCCGCCTATGGCAACAGCCACGATTCGGGGAAGGTGGAATACACCGCCGAGCAAGAGCAATGGGCTGATTCTGTGCTAAATACGCTCGACACACGACAGAAAATAGCGCAGCTGATAATGATGGCTGTCTATTCGAACAAAACCGAAAGCTACAACCAACAAACCGTTGAACTATTTGAACAACAGCAAATTGGCGGCATAATATTTATGCAGGGCGGTCCCGTGCGTCAAGCAATGTTGTGCAACCGCATTCAGGCCGTGCTGAACATTCCCGCAATGGTGGCCATCGATGCTGAATACGGGCTTGGAATGCGGCTCGACAGCACCATCTACTATCCGCGCGCAATGGCTTTGGGCGCCATCGGAAGCACCGAGCCCATCTACGATTTTGGCGCAGAAGTGGCGCGGCAGTGCCGACGGCTGGGTGTGAACATCAACTTTGCACCCGTGCTCGACATCAACGTTGAACCGCAAAACCCAATTATCAACAGCCGTTCGTTTGGCGAAAACAAAACACACGTAACTAATTGTGCGTCAGCATACGCACGCGGAATGCAAGACAACGGCGTGCTGGCCGTGGGCAAGCATTTTCCTGGCCACGGCGACACCCACACCGACTCGCACCTTGCGCTGCCACTTGTGGACCACAGCCGTAGGCGACTGAATGACATTGAGTTATATCCGTTCCGCAAAACCGCCGACCTGATGGGCGGAATGCTTGTGGCGCACCTTGCCGTGCCCGCTTTGGAACCCGACTCGCTGCTTCCTTCAACACTGTCGAAGCGTATTGTGGACTCGCTGCTAATCAAAGATTTAGGCTATACGGGATTGATTTTCACCGATGCGCTGAATATGCGCGGCGTGGCAAACGCCTTTGAGCCTGGCGAGTTGGAAGTCCGCGCGTTTATGGCAGGGAACGACATTCTGCTCTTCCCCAAAAACGCCGAACTCACCATCAACAGCATTGAGCAGGCCATTGCCGACAGCCTGATAAGCCTTGACGAGCTCAACCGCCGCTGTCGCAAAGTACTGATAACCAAGGCTTGGATGGGATTGAACCACTATCAGCCCATCGACACCACGAACCTTTACGCTGACTTGCACTCGGCAGACGCTGTCGCGATGCAGAACCGGCTCACCGGCCAATCGCTGACGCTGATAAAAAACAAGGGCAAACTACCCATTAACAATCTGTCGGACAATAAAATACTATCGATAACACTCGGAGGAACACCCGATAACAAATTTCAGCAACAACTGCTTTGCTATGCCGCCGCCGACACTCTGAACCTGACCACATACCCCACCGATTCGGTGATTAGCTTGGTTTTCGACTCGGCAAGCGCATACAGCACCGTTATTGTAACTACCTTGGGAACCAACGAGTTGCAATCAAAAAATTTTGGTGTGATACCCGAATCGGTGAAACTGATTGACACACTTGCACTTAACGGCAATGTTATTCTTGTGCATTTGGGCAATCCGTACGCTCTAGCGAAAATTCAGAATATCAACAATTTGCAAGCTGTGCTTGTAGGATTTCGGGCAAACAGCGAAACGCAGGAAATGGCTGCTCAAGCCATTTTTGGCGGACTGACGGTCAAAGGCCGCATTCCGGTATCAGCCAACGGAAACATACTTGAAGGCGCCGGCCAAAACATCGACCACAAAACGCGGCTCACCTACTCGAACACCGCTTGCGCCGAACTTGAAACCACACCGTTCGACAAGATTGATTCCATTATCAATCAATGTATTAAGGACAAAATAATGCCCGGATGCCAACTGCTTTTTGGCGTGAAAGGCAATGTTGTTTACAACAAAGCCTTCGGCTACCACACTTACGACAGCTTGCAGCCCGTGCAACTAACTGATATTTACGACATTGCATCGGTCACAAAAGTGGCGGCCACCACCACTGCGCTGATGATGCTCTACGAGCAAAAACGCTTCAAACTGAACGATAAACTGTCGGCTTACGTGCCGGTGATAGCCAAAAGCAACAAAAAAGACCTGAAAATCAATCACATTCTAACGCATCAAGCCGGACTGAAAAACTGGGTGCCGTTCTACCAAAACACTTTCGCACCCGACGGCTCGCTGCGACCGGATTTGTATTCCCGGACAAAAACCGACATATTCAGCATTCAAATTTCTGATAGTCTGTATATTAATTCGAAATACACAGACACAATTTATTCCGAAATCGCCAAATCGCCGCTCGGCGACAAAAAATATCTCTACAGCGACCTTGGGTTCTATCTTTTCCCGCTGATGATTGAAAAACTGACGGGAATGAAAATCGACGAATATTGCAACGAAAAGATTTTCAAACCATTAGGAATGAGCAACACCGGATATAGGCCGCTTGAGCGATTCGATACGGTGCGAATTGTGCCGTCGGAAATTGACAGCAATTGGCGCCACGACACCATCTGCGGCTTTGTGAACGACCAAGGCGCAGCTATGCTGGGTGGCGTTTCGGGGCACGCGGGCTTGTTCTCGAACGCCAACGACCTTGCCAAACTGTGCCAACTGTGGCTCAACGGCGGAACTTACGGCGATGTGAAACTGTTCAGCCCGGGCACCGTCAAAACCTTCACAACAGCACCATTCAGCGGCAACCGCCGTGCGCTGGGTTTCGACAAGCCGCTCGTGAAATTCAACACCAACGGCCCAACCTGCGAAAAAGCTTCGCAAAAAAGTTTCGGGCACAGCGGATTCACTGGCGCTTACATTTGGATTGACCCTGAATATGAGTGCTTTATGGTTTTTCTGACAAACCGCACCTACCCCACATCGAAAGACAACAAACTGGCGAAACTCAACATCCGCACACAGATTCAAGAGCTTTTCTATCAGGCGATTCCTGAAAAACGAAAAAAATGATGCAACCGGCAAAATCGAATCGGCCAGAGTTCGACTTTCGCACGCTGTCGCAAGACCTGAGGCGCGTGGCGAAGGACATTCCGCTGAACTGGGGCCGGGTGCAGAACAACGATTACGACAATCAGCTGCAAGCGGTTTGCAACATCTTTGAAGTAATGACTCTCAATGAGTTAGACAACCACATTGCCAACTTCGACACCGACCACCGCAACTATTACCGCCGCCGCTGGTATATGCTGAATTGCGCCCGCTGCGACGAGTATCTTTTCGCTTGCAATGAGGGTGTGGAACGCAATCCCGAAAGAAAGGCCAAAGAGTGGGATATTATTATCAATCAACAATATAAGTTCGACATAAAGGGAACGGTGATTCCAAGAGATTTCCGCAAAAATTGGACATCTGCAATGGACAACCCAACAGAAATGGTTGAGTTTTACTACGAAAAGCAAAGCCACGGCGTTCGGTTCGATATGCAGAACCGGCTGTTCATTGTGCACCACTCGCAGGTTGACTCCCGCCGCGAGATTCTGCTACGTTGCGCGTGGCAAACCAAAGCGGTTGTTTATCGCGAATTTGTTGAAAATGTGTCAGATATAAAGTTCACAACATACAAAGGCTGCACGGCGGCACTAATTTTCCTGATTGAAACGGAACGAGGCAAATTGCAGTATAAGATTTCGGGTCTAAATGCTGAATTACAGAGCGTTAAAAACTGTTAGCGATGAATTTCATTGGTTCGAAATTGAAACTTTGCCAGAATTTTCTTCCAAGCACAATCAAATCGGTTTGCGGAGAGGATTTGTCGCAGAAAACATTTTGCGACATTTTCGCCGGCACAGGCATCGTTGGACGGACCTTCAAAACATCTGTAAAAAAGGTAATCGCCAACGATATTGAGTACTACAGCTACGTTTTGAACAAAAATTATATTGGAAATCAGCAACCAATCGACAACAAACTCCAGCTCATTAAAGAGCTGAACGCGCTGCCGCTAATCAGCAACGGATTCATCTACAATAATTATTGCCTTGGCGGGAATGGCGAACGCCAGTATTTCTCTGATGCCAACGGCAAAAAAATCGACACAATGAGAACTACAATCGAGAGTTGGAAACAAAATGGCCGCATTGCAGACAATGCATATTATTTTCTGCTTTGCAGCCTCCTAGAATGTGCTGATAAAGTGGCAAATACGGCATCGGTTTATGGAGCGTACCTGAAAAAGCTGAAGAAATCGGCCCAAAAAGACTTGATTCTTGAACCCGCTGAATTTGAATTAGATAACAACGCGCACCAAATATTCAACAAAGATGCCAACGAGCTCATAAAAGAGATTGAAGGCGACATCTTGTATCTTGACCCGCCCTACAACGCCCGCCAGTATGGCGCAAACTACCATCTGCTCAACACGATTGCGGAATACAAGCCATTCGAGCCATCCGGGAAAACCGGCCTCAGACAATATTATAAGTCAAAATACTGTTCGGCGGGTTCTGTGAAAAACGAGTTCGAGAATCTGATAAAGAACGCGAAATTCAAATACATCTTCCTCTCGTACAACAATGAGGGGCTGATGACGGTTGGCGATGTAAAATCAATAATGTCGAAATACGGCAGATATGATTTGGCGCAGACTGATTACCAACGATTTAAGGCCGATTCGAACAGATTTAACAAGGCAGATTCAACGGTTGAGTATCTGCACATTCTTGAGAAATAACAACTGGCAACGCAAATACGCCCTACCCTGTTTTCCGTGCAAACGGTTGTAATTATCGCTCATAAATCTGATAGTCAATAATATTGCACCATTATCAGGCACAGGTGCCAGAACCGCTGCACCAATAAAAAATCGCAGATTTGGGCGGTTTGGCACAGAATATGTAACTAAAAGCGGGTTGCGAAGGGGGGCTTCCTATGTTTCCAATATACGCAAAACATTGTATATCAAGAATAAACTAACATAAATAAAATGACGAATAAAGACAAAATTGGAGGGCTGATTAAGAAAAGAGCCGAGGCCAAGCTTGGTGGCGGCGTTGCTCGAATCGACAAGCAACACGAGAAAGGCAAACTCACAGCCCGCGAACGCATCAACCTTCTGCTCGACGAAGGCAGCTTTGAGGAGTTCGATATGTTTGTGAGCCATCGCTGCACAAACTTCGGAATGGAGAAACAATCGTTTATGGGCGACGGCGTTGTTACCGGCCACGGCACCATCGACGGACGCGTGGTTTACGTTTACGCTCAAGACTTTACGGTTTTCGGCGGCTCGCTGTCGGAGACAATGTCGCAGAAGATTTGCAAGGTTATGGATATGGCAATGAAAGTGGGCGCACCCGTCATCGGCATCAACGACTCGGGCGGCGCGCGTATTCAGGAGGGCGTGAACTCGCTCACCGGCTTTGCCAACATTTTTGAGCGCAACATTCTGGCATCGGGCGTAATTCCGCAGATTTCAGCCATTTACGGTCCTTGCGCTGGCGGCGCTGTCTATTCGCCGGCCATCACCGACTTTGTGTTTATGAACAAAGACACAAGCTATATGTTCCTGACCGGTCCGAAGGTTGTGAAAACCGTTACGGGCGAGGTTGTTAACGAGGAACAACTTGGTGGCGCTCAGGTACATACATCGAAATCGGGCGTTGCCCACTTTGTTTCGGAGAATGAGGAGGAAGGCCTTATGGCTATCCGCCGCCTGCTCTCGTTCCTGCCGCAGAACAACCTTGAGGAGGCGCCGCTGCTTGAGTGCAACGACCCAATCAACCGCCTTGAGGACTCACTCAACGAGATTATCCCCGACAACCCGAACGAGCCGTACGATATGAAAAACGTCATTCTGGCCATTATCGACAACGGCGACTTTATGGAGGTTCACGAGAATTTTGCCAAAAACATAATTGTAGGATTTGCGCGGTTCAACGGCACATCGGTGGGCATCATCGCAAACCAACCCGCCTTTATGGCCGGCGTGCTCGACAGCAACGCTGCCCGCAAGGCCGCCCGTTTCATCCGCTTCTGCGACGCCTTCAACATTCCGATTGTGACGCTTGAGGACGTGCCCGGATTCCTTCCCGGCACCGGCCAGGAGTACAACGGAATCATATCGCACGGCGCAAAACTGCTCTACGCCTACGGCGAGGCCACGGTGCCAAAAATCACCGTCATCCTGCGCAAGGCCTACGGCGGCGCCTACATTGTTATGGGCTCGAAAGGCCTTCGCGGCGACATCAACTACGCCTGGCCGTCGGCCGAGATTGCCGTTATGGGCGCAAAAGGCGCGGTGGAGATTCTGGAAGGCAAGAATATCAGCAAGATAGAAAATCCGGAAGAGAAAGCCGAATATGTGAAAAAGGCTGAGGACGAGTATGTTGAGAAATTCTCGAACCCGTATGTGGCCGCTCAAATGGGCTACCTCGACGACGTGATTGAGCCGCGCAACACCCGCTTCCGCGTGATTCGCGCTCTGCAGCTGCTCGCCACAAAGAAAGATTCGATTCCTGCTAAAAAACACTCAAACATTCCATTGTAAATGAAGCCGATAAAAATCATAACACTGCTATTGACGCTGTCGGCTTGCGGTCTGGTTTCAGCGCAAAACGCAACCGACCTGCGGATTAACGAGGTAATGGTTTTCAACGATTCGAACGTGGTTGACGACTACGGAAACCACGTGGGCTGGATTGAGATTTACAACACGTCGTACAACACCGTCAACATTGGCGGCCTGTTCCTGACCGACGACGCGCAGAATCCAATCAAGAGTATGATTGCGAAAAACCATCCGCAGGCATCGATTCCGCCGCGCAGCCATTTTATAATGTACGCCACCGGCGACAACTCAACCGGACTCAGGCATCTGACATTCAAACTCGAATGCGGAAAGACGCTCTATCTGTTCGACGGCAACGGCCGCACACTGCTCGACAGCGTGAAACTGCCCGCCTCAATGAAGGCCGACATCAGCTACGGACGCGAGACCGACGGCGCCGACAAGTGGGTGCTGAACGAGATTGCCACTCCGGCCATCAGCAACAACCACACATCGGCCGCAGCCGAAATTGACGAGTTCAAGAAGCTCGACCCGTTCGGCGTTGGAATGGCCGTCATTGCAATGACCATTGTATTGAGCTCGCTGGCAACGCTTTACTTCTGCTTCAAGCTGGTGGGCAAAATCGCGACACGCAAAAAGAAACATCCGTTTACGGCCAAAAACGCCCAAACCGGCGAGGCCGCAACCGACGAAGTTAACGCCGCGATTGCTTTGGCACTATTTTTGCACAGCAAACAAGAGCACGACGAGGAATACACCGTTCTTACAATGCGCAAGGTATCGAGGAACTACTCGCCGTGGAGTTCAAAAATTTATGGAATGCGCAAGCGTCCGGGAGGTCTAACATCTTATTAACGAACAAATTATTGAATTATGGAAAAGTTCATTTTTACAATAAACGGCAACAAGTACGACACTGAGATTCTCGAAATCAACGACGACAAAGCCCAAATTCAGGTGAACGGCATCACTTACAATGTCGAAATCGATAACACGAAAAAGAAAGTGGCAAGCCCCGTGGCAAGAGTGGCCCGCCCCGCAGCCGCACAAACATCGACAGCGACGCAAACCATTGTGAAACCGCGCGCCGCGGCCAACGACAACGCCATTACGGCTCCGCTGCCGGGCGTTATCCTCGACGTGAAGGTGAACGTGGGCGACACGGTTACCGCCGGTCAGCACCTGCTCACTCTTGAGGCTATGAAAATGGAGAACAAAATCGACTCACCGAAAGACGGCGTGGTTAAAAGCATTGCCAAACACAAGGGCGACTCGGTTATGGAAGGTGACGCACTAATTGTTGTTGAATAATGGAAAACGGATTCATATCGTTTGTGCTTGAGCACATAGCACAATTCTTTTCATACACCGCCTTTGCCAATATGACCATCGGTCACCTGGTAATGATTGCCGTTGGTTTGGTTTTCATCTATCTTGCTATTGCAAAAGAATTTGAGCCAATGCTGCTGCTGCCAATCGGTTTCGGCATCATCATTGGCAACATTGCCTTCGCTCCCGGCCTGAAAATCGGCATCTACGAGAGCGGCAGTGTGCTTAACTACTTGCATTTCGGCGTTTTACAAGGCGTTTATCCGCCGCTGATATTCCTCGGCATTGGCGCAATGACCGATTTTTCGGCGCTCATCTCGAACCCAAAACTGGTTCTGGTGGGCGGTGCCGCTCAGCTAGGTATTTTCGGCGCTTACGCGATTGCCTTGGCGCTCGGATTCACATCGGCTGAGGCCGGTGCAATCGGCATCATTGGCGGTGCCGACGGCCCGACAGCCATCTTCCTTTCGTCGAAACTGGCCCCCGACCTTATGGGCGCCATTGCAATATCGGCCTACTCGTATATGGCGCTTGTGCCGGTGATTCAGCCGCCGCTGATGAAACTGCTGACAACAGAAAAAGAGCGCACCATTAAAATGAAACCGCCTCGCGCCGTTTCAAAAACCGAGCGCATTATGTTCCCGATTATCGGTCTGCTGCTCACCTGCCTTCTGGTTCCGTCGGGTCTGCCGCTGCTGGGTATGCTTTTCTTTGGCAACCTGCTGAAAGAGAGCACCGTAACCAAACGTTTGGCCGACACAGCAAAAGGTCCGCTCATCGACATTGTGACAATCCTTATCGGCTTGACCGTGGGCGCTTCAACGCAAGCAACCACTTTCCTGACAGCCAAATCGATAGGCATCTTCGTGCTGGGCGCAATCTCGTTTGTGATTGCAACCTGCGGCGGTGTGCTGTTCGTGAAGTTCTTCAACCTGTTCCTGAAGGGCGACAACAAAATCAACCCGCTCATTGGCAACGCTGGTGTTTCGGCCGTGCCCGATAGCGCACGCGTTTCGGAAGTTGTTGGTCTTGAGTTCGATAAGAGCAACCACCTGCTGATGCACGCAATGGGCTGCAACGTGGCTGGCGTCATCGGTAGCGCCATTGCCGCTGGTATCTTGCTGAGTTTCTTGAGTTGATGCGAAACTATCTGACTAACATAAAGTTATTTGCAAAAAGAATACTTCTGATATTCGTCTTTATGACTGCCACAAGGCTGCTGTTCTATGCAATGAATAGCAGCCATTTTTGTTTGTCATTCAGCGAGTTAGTCTTGCATTTGCTCTACGGGCTGCATTTCGATATGGTGTCGATTGCGCTGGCCAATATGCTGTTTGTGCTGATGAGCATTGTTCCGGTGAGCCGGATTTTAGACAACCGCATTTATCAGAAAATACTGAAAATCATCTTTTTAATCACAAACATTGCAATTCTTGCGTGCAATTTTGTGGATTGCAAATTCTACGAGTGGGAAGAGAAACGGCTCACGGCCGACATTTTCACACCCGAATGGATGGGCGATGATTTTCTGACGCTGCTGCCGCGATTCTTCACCGACTATTGGCCACTGTTTCTGCTATTTGCGGCCACGGTGGCGCTGTTTGTCTGGCTTTATCCCAATAACAAGCCCGTTGAAAGGCAACGCTGCACACCGCTTGAATATGCTATGCAAAGCGTTGTGGCTCTGCTGATTATGGCGATTACCGCGTTGGCGTCACGCGGAAGTTTTGGAGAGAAACCTCTGCGCATTATGGCGGCTGCCAAATACACCACGCCCGAGCGGATGCCGCTGGTGCTGAACTCATCGTTCACAATCTTCAAAACATTGGGCAACAGCACGTTATCACAATATAACTACTTCACCGAAGATGAACTCGAGCAGATTTACACACCACTTCACGCGCCCGACAGCACTGCCGTTGGCAAGGGCAAGAATGTGGTTATCATTATTTTAGAGAGTTTCGGCCGCGAATACAGCGCTCTGCTCAACAACTCGAAAACCGGCTACACGCCTTGCCTTGACTCGCTGATGCGCCAAGGCCTTTACTGCACAAACGCGTACGCCAACGGCAAACGCTCAATTGAAGCAATGCCGTCGGTGATGGCATCGCTACCGGCACTGCTCGACAAGGCGTTCATCACGTCGACATACGCATCGAACCAAATTGACGGTATCGCCACCCTGCTTGGGCGGCAAGGCTACACATCGGCCTTCTTCCACGGCGGTGCGAACGGCACAATGAGCTTCGACAGCTTTACGAGCCTTGCCGGATTCGAGCGCTACTACGGCTTTAACGAGTATCCCGACAAGGGCGATTCCGACAACTATTGGGGCATTTTCGACGAGCCGTTTGAGCAGTTTATGGTGAGCGAACTTTCGACTTTCAAGCAGCCGTTTGTGGCCGGACTGTTCACTTTGAGCTCGCACCACCCCTACACCATTCCCGAGCAGCACAAAGGCCGTTTCCCGAAAGGGCATCTGATTAATTTAGAGAGCATTGGCTATGCCGATTACGCTCTGGGGCGATTCTTTGAGTCGGCTGCGAAAACAGACTGGTACAACAACACGCTTTTTGTGCTGACGGCCGACCACACGGCGCAGTCGGAATCGGAATTCTACCAATCGACAGTGGGGCATTATGCTGTGCCACTGATATTTATCTGCCCGTCTGACAGCGCGATGCACGGCATCTACCCCCGCACCGCGCAGCAAATCGACATTATGCCCACCATTCTCGACTATGTGGGCTGCGACGAGCCATTTGTGGCCTTCGGCAACAGTTTGTTCGATACCGCCGCGCCACGTGTTTCAGTGAGCTATCTGAACGGACTTTATCAGATTATAGACGACGAACGGTGCGTGATTTTCGATGGCGATGAGTTCACAACATCGATGGAAATCAAAAAGTTACATCAGAACGACGGCCTCGACCGCTACGCCAACGGATACCAATTTGTTTCCATCGGCGAAAGCCTGAAACGATACAAAGCCGAAGCCGAAGAACTGCTGCGCAATCGCAATACGTATCTATCTAAAAACAAGACAGATGAGCAAAATCTGCAACTTTTGAAAGGCATCATTCAGCAGTACAACACACGGATGCAAAACAATGAGTTGTCGGCAAAACGAAATAAAATTCGTTAATTTGCAGAAAAAAATGGCCGAAGAAATTCTTTTCATAGTAAACCCCATTTCGGGAACCGGAAAGCAGAAAAAGCTGAACAAAAATCTTGAAAAGACATTGAATTACAGCCTTTTCAACCCAACAATCGTGTACACACAACACGCCGGCCACGCCACCGAAATGAGCCGCGAAGCCATTGGGCGCTACAAATACGTGATTGCCGTGGGCGGCGATGGAACAGTGAACGAAGTGGTGAAAGCTCTGACGGGCAGCGAAACCACAATGGGCATCATTCCCGTGGGCTCGGGCAACGGACTGGCGCGGCACCTGAACATTCCGATGGATATGGACGAAGCCATAAAAGTCATCAATAAGCAGCTGACCGAACGTATTGATACTGTGAAGATTAACAATGAATTATCGGTCAATGTGTCGGGCGTGGGATTCGATGCGCACGTGGCTCACAAATTCGCGAAAAACGGCAAGCGCGGCTCGATTCCGTATGTAAAAATCGCCGCAACCGAGTTTCAGCACTATAAAACGCAGGCTTACAAGATTGTGGCCGACGGAAAACCGATGTTCCGCAACGCTTTTATGATTAGCCTTGCCAACTCGGCGCAGTTCGGCAACAACGCGCTCATCTCGCCCGAAGCAAAGATTGACGACGGCCTGGTTGACATCTGCATTCTGTCGGAATTTCCGAAAGTTGAAGCACCGGCTGTAGGCGCGCGGCTATTCAACCGCACAATGCACAAATCGAAATTCATTGAGATTATCAGGGCCCGCAAAGTGGAAATCGACACCAACCACCCGATTACCGCTCATATCGACGGTGAACCGGTGATTTTCAACGATATGCTGAACATCGAAGTGCAGCCCGCATCGCTAAGCATCATCTATAACGACGAGATTCAGAAACCGATAATTACGGCAATCGAGAAAGATTTTGTGAAGCTGTTCGGCAAGGCCACCGGCGGCATTTTCAGTAAGAAAAAGAGTATCAGCGAATAATGAAAAACGTGATTTTTGATTTGGGCGGTGTTGTCTTTTCACGCGACAAACGGTTGTGTTCCAACGATTTGCTTGCATTTTGGAAAATCATTCACGCCACCCCCACCCCGCATTTCTGGCTTGAGTTCGACCGCGGCACGCTCACGTGGGAAGAGATGGTTCTGACTATGACCGAAGTGATGCAAATGCCTTATAATCACTGCGATGAGATTCTGCACGAAGCCATTGCGCAAACACGCCCTGTGGCAGCCACAAGCGAACTGATTGGACAACTGAAAAAGGCTGGTTACAAGCTGTTTGTGCTGTCGAATATGTCGTTCGAGTTTATTGCCGACTTCCGCAAATACCCGATTCTCAAAGAGTTCGACGGCGAAGTGATTTCGTGCTACTACAATCTGATTAAACCCGAACGCGCCATCTACGAATTGATTTCCAACAAGTTCGGGCTCACCCCCGCCGAAACGCTCTTCATCGACGACAAACCCGTGAACACCGTTGCGGCCGCCGACTTTGGATTCAATGTCTTCAACTTCGACCGCGAGAATCCTGAGAAAGCGTGCGATGAGTTGCGGAAGATGCTGATTTAGTGCTTCCAAAGAAACGCTGACAACACCAAATCGGCAGATTATCAAAATATTGCCGAATTTTGTCTTTGGCCGCTCGATTTTATCGCACACAGCTTAAATTTGTGATTCGATAACAGAAAGCGATATGACGGGACATCTTCTTCAACTGGAAATCAAGCTTGCAAAAATAGGGCGCACCGCCGTGCTGTCGATTGCGGGCGTTTTGTGTGCAGCCTGCCTGCAAGCACAAGAGGCAAACTATCGGCCTGATATTATTGTGGTTAAATACAGCAACGCGAAGGCTGCCGCCGACCGCACTGCGCAGTTCGAAAATCAGTGTCACGCCAAAGCTCTACGTGCAAACAGAATGTTTGCGGCAAGCAAGAGAGACAACCTCTCGGCAGAGTTGAGCCGCATCTATCTAATTGAATACAAAGGAGATGAAAACCCGATTGTGGTGGCAAAAAAACTTGCGCAAAGCGAGGATGTTGAGTATGCCGAACCATACTGGATTCCTGAGCCCTTGGGCGTTCCCAACGACCCGAATCTCGACCGCCAATACTTTATGAATATTACAAAAACACTTGAGGCTCAAGAAATTACACAAGGCGATACCAACATTGTCATAGGCATTGTTGACACTGGTGTTGATGTCTATCACGAGGATTTGGCCGACAACATCAAGCTGAATCACGCCGACCCCATCAATGGCATCGACGATGACAACGACGGCTACATTGACAACTACCGAGGCTGGGATTTGGGCGAAAATGACAATAATCCAATCAGCTCGGCCAACCACCACGGCAGCAACGTGGCCGGAATGGCTTGTGCCACAACCAATAACGGCATTGGAGTGGCCAGTGTCGGCTATAAAACCAAGTTCCTGCCAATCAAGGCCGCCAACGAGAATGGCTCGCTCACAGCTTGCTACGAGGGCATTGTGTACGCCGCCGACCACGGCTGCCAAATCATCAACTGCTCGTGGGGCTCGCAAGCCAAGAATCTGCTCTGCGACGATGTGATTAAATATGCACAAAGCCGTGGTTGTCTGGTAATTGCAGCGGCAGGCAACACCGGAACCGATGTCAGATACTACCCGGCCTCGTGCGACGGAGTGTTTAGCGTGTGCGCGTCAAACTCAACCGACACAAAATGGAAAAGCTCAACCTACAACACCCGCGTGGACATTGCCGCACCTGGCGAGAACGTCTTCACCACAACATCGGGCAGCTATCAGATGAGCAACGGCACATCGTTTGCCGCACCGCTCGTTTCGGGTGCCGCCGCGCTTGTTTGGGCGGTCAAGCCGACGCTCACAGCCGTGCAAGTGGCTGAATTGCTGCGCGTTACGGCAGACAACATCGACACCATCCCGGCCAACGCCCAATATGCGGGCAAGATGGGTTCGGGACGCATCAATGTGCTGCGAGCCTTGACTGACAGCACCTCGCCGTCACTTCGCATCACCGACTGCAAGTTTTTGAGCGATGACAACGATTTTGTGTCGGGCGACCAGATTGAAATCAAACTAACCGTCTGCAACTATCTAAAAAAGGCTGAAAACGTGACAATTACGCTCGATTCGCCAGATAATAGCATCGAGGTGCTGAACGGCACGTGGGGAACCGCCCAAATTGGCGAGATGCAAAGCACTGACTCCCCGATTTTTACCGCAACAATAGCCAACAATCTCGGCGACAACGCCATTGTGCCGCTCAGATTCAAATTCGAAGCTGACGGATATTCAGCGTCACAGATTGTGGAACTGACTGTCAATCCGTCGTTTAGAGATGTTGAATGGGGACAGATGCAAACCACCATTGCCGACAATGGAAAAATCGGCATCTACGACTATGAGGCGCAAAAAGGCAACGGTTTCATCTACCAGAAAAAACAGAATCTGTTTAGCGACGGTGCCCTGATTTTCGCTTTCGACAATTCGAAAATCGCCAGTGCATTCCAAACCGACAATCAGTTTTCGGCCACGACCGGCCGACCGACAACACAAGTTATCGATGGTGTAACGCACATAAAATCAACCATTAAACCGACCAATATCTACGGTATAGAGATTTTGCAGGATTTCATTTTCGACAGCCAGAACCTGCCCACCGCAATGATTTGCGACTACTCTATTGTCTGCTCGCGCAACGACGGTTCGCCTAACGCCGCCATCGGACTTTACTTCGACTGGGACATTGTGAACAGCCTCACCAATCAAATTGAGTACGACGCTGCACGGAAGCTAGCCTACATCTACAACACCGGCAACATCGGACTTTATGGCGGTATTTGCTTGATTAGCAATGGAAAAGCTACGCCTTACGCTTTCGAAATCAGCGAGAAGGGCGGCAGCATCAACATTAAAGACGATTTTACCGACGAGCAGAAATGGCTTGCTATGAACCAGTCGCGGCCAAAATCGACAAGCTTCGACATCGACCTTGCTCTGATGCTCTCGAACAACCAGCTGACAATCAACCCGAAAGACACCACTCACGTGACGTTTGCCGTGCTTGCCGCCGAGAACCTGTATGAGCTGAACCGCGCCGCCGACCTTGCAAAAAAACTGTACATCAAACGTGAAAGCACTGTGATTGAGGACGATACAACTGCAATTGACAATCTTAGGCCAACTGCGGCTTTGATTTATCCAAATCCCGTCAAATCAACCATTTACATCGAAAACGACCATCCGATTTCTATTGTGAGAATTTTCAGCACAAGTGGTGTTTTGGAAACCGAAAAGATTGTCGGCGGAAACACATCGGCAAGCATCACTGCAAGCCAACTTGCTGATGGATTGCACATTGTGGAGATTGTCAGTACAGATGGTCGGATTGAACGGAGAATGGTGGTTAAATAATGGTGCGGGGGAATGAATTACAAGTTGAATGCGCTGTTCTATACCTAGGAATGTCCGTTACTTTTTAACCGTTTTTTTTAAGTTTAGAATGCACTCAAGTTAATGGGCATCACGTTCAAAAGCTGTCAAATCGACTTATAGGTATAAAAAAGGCGAACCTCACGGCTCGCCCTTTTTATATCCGGTAATAAACTAATTATTCATCTGTGGAATTGTCCTCGCCTTCATTTGCAGGCTCTTCATTCTGATTCTCAGAATTTTCGGCATTGTTTTCCTCGTTGTTTTCCTCGTTGCCATTTTCGCCATTATTCTCCTCGTTGTTGTTAACTGGTACGGCTGCGGCAATCTCAGCTTTCTTTGCGTTAAACTGCTGATTAACCGACTCATTTGTCATCTCAGCAAGCGCTTTCGACGAATATGCTAACACAACGTTGCCACCATCGACGCTGACTGATTTGTAGATGCGGTCGCCATTTTCATTCTTGGCTTTACCTTCCGATTTTGCGTAAGCCTTTGCCTCATCGGCATTTTTGAAGGCCACCACAACAGTACCGCTGGCAAATGTGCCGTCGGCATTGAGATTGAAACTGTACGCCACTCCGCGACCCGCATTTGCATTGACGTATGTAAGCGTGAGCGACGTTGAGTCTTTCTTCACTTCATCGGCATTAGCCGACAAGTTCAAATGGTTGTCTTTCACGTTTGTTTTCGGTTTTTCGGTGTTTTCTTCGGGCTTTGTTTCCTTGTTTTTCTCGGCCTCAGCAGCTTTTTTCGCTTTTGCGATGTCTGAATCTATTTCCGCTTTTTCTTCTTCATACATGGCTTTAACCATACTGTATGTCAAGCCATCTAAATCATCAAATATACCTGTGATTGTTTTGCCATCAATTTCCAGTGTTGCATATTTTGCCAAATCGGTTGTATCAGCTTTCATTTCATCATACATCTTTTGGGCGTAATCCTCTTTGCTGCAAGTGATAACAACCTTCCACGAAACGATTGGCAACGAATCTTTTACAATATCGGCTGTTTCTGGTTTTGCCTCGCCCGTGCTATCCGCCAGAGCGGGTTCATCGGCTGTAAACGTATATTTGAATATGTTTTGATATTCAACTTTAGCTTCCTCTGGTGCGATAAAATTATAAGTGACTGTGTACGACAATTCTTCATCATTATCATTCAAATCGCTGATTTTCACGGTATATTTTGCACCATCTTTTTCAATTACAACATTATCGTCGTTGTTGTTATCGTCTTCGCCATCGTCGCCTTTGCACGATGCGAAATTCAAAGCCACCGCAACCGCACTGGCTACCAGAAACATACTTTTGAAAATTCTTTTCATAGTCATAATATTTTACAAACAACAAAGATAACCACAATGATGAAAAAACGGAAGAATTATGGTAAACACTCATAAATCTTCCGTAATAATTGAAATATGATTGCCGAAACGGCCTACTTCTTCACAAACTCAACACGACGGTTGCGGGCACGGCCTTCGTCGGTGCTGTTGTCGGCCAATGGCGTTGTCTGACCTTTGCCAACGGCTGTCAGGCGGTCGGCGCTGACGCCCAACTCGGTGAGCTTGGCCACAATGGCTTGGGCGCGCTGCTCGCTAAGTGTCTGATTGGCAGCGGCGTTGCCGGTTGCATCGGTGTGGCCCTGAACTTCGAATTTCAAATCGGGGTTCTCTTGTATCAGCTTGACAATGCGGTTGATTTCGCCCATCGACTCGGGTTTGATAACCGATTTGCCAACATCGAAAGTGATGCCGTAGGTGATGAAACGCCCGTCGGTCATCATTCGGTCGTAGAGTGGCACGGCGCCTTTAGCTATGCGGACATTACGGATATAAGCGGGATACTCTTTTGCCGCATTGCCATAGCCAATACACAGCCAACTGTCTCTGCGATTGTAGTTTGGAATATTTACAACACGTTTTTCGTCAACATAAATTTTAACGGCACGTTTGTTGACCGACATTGAAACGTGATGCCATTTGTTGTATCCGTAATTCTCGACATTCTGTTCTGTTGAAGCCCTGTCGCTATCAATTTTTTCCCAACGGCAAGAGAATTGGCGATACCTTTCATTATGCGTAAACGCCCATTCACTGACATAATTGTCAAAAGAAAAAGCAAGATTGTCGTCTCCAAGCCAAGTACTTCCGCTTTCGCATAATTTGTATTCTATATAGCCATAATCCTGTCCATCGCTCTCATAATTATCGTAATAATCGAACTCAACCGTATATGTTTCACCCAAATAATTGTCGGTTTTCATAAGCGGCTTGATATGGCAGCCTGAATACATTGCTATCACATTTTCACCGTTGACTTTAGCTATCTCACATTCGCCTTCAACCAAATCCCACATCGACGGGAACTCACCCAACTGCTCGCCTGCGAGTTGGTCGTAGAAAAAGCACTCATCGCCAGGCACAAAGTCGAACTTGTTCCATTCCGAGCCGGCTTTCATATTGGCATTAGCGCCATCGGCTCGTTTCGCTCCGCAGTTGTTGCAGAATTTGCCGGTGTTGCCGTCGGTGCCGCACTGTGGGCATTTCCACGATGCATTGGCTTGTGCTTCAGGCTTTTTTGCGCCGCACTCGTTGCAGAACTTGCCAGTGTTGCCACCTGCGCCGCAACTCTCGCACGTCCAGCCGCCTGCATTGGTAGCCGGTGTTTCTTCGCTCTGCTCCTGATATTCCTCATTAGCGTTGTTTTTCTTGGCGTTGCCGTCGAGAGCGTCGTAAACGGCATCTTCAACTTTCTCCTCAACCTTGCGTTCAACGGCGCGTTCGGCTGCCCGCTTCGCCGCGTTGTTCAGGCGGTTCATATTGATTTGCGCGTCGGCGGCCACCGATGCGAAAATCACTCCAAATGCAATCAAAGCAAATTTTTTCATATCGAATTAATTTTATGTTTTATATTAAATATCAATCATTTACCATCCTTCTGTAAGAAGTGCGAAATCGCAAGCATTCAGTGTCAAGATGTGCTTGTCGCGGTCCAATGTGAGCGAAACCGTGTAATTGCCTTTCACGAATGTCACGTGGCGACAGAATTTTTCGTCTTCGTTATAAGCGCTTTTCTTTGTGAATCCGGCTTTTTCGAGACGGGCGCAATACTTGTTGAATCCGTTGAGCGAGAAGCACGGGAACACATAATCGCGCAGCTCCCAGTGCGTGCCCGGCTTCTTGTTTGTGCCGTCGAAACTGTCGTCGGGGTCAAACTCCCAATAATCGGCCTGAGTGTTGTGGCAAACGCCGGCTTCAAGTTTTCCTGTCGGATAGCCCTCAACAGGCATCGGCACACCGTCGAACACGTCAACCGACTCCTTATTGTGCGGCACAAACGCAAGCTCGTACGAATATTCGCCATCGTGGCCTAACGATTTGCGGCAAGTCATATAGGCAAAATAGTCGTTGCCATACATCATCCACTTGTAGTCGTAGCCTTTGTCCATCTCCTCCCTGCCGTACTTGTCGGGCCGGCGGGTGGGTGCGAATCCGTTCTTTTCAAGTTCCGTCAGCAGATAGTCCATCAGCTCAATTGACGCATAGCAGTCCATATTGTAATAGACGCAATGCGGTGTGTTTCTGTCAATTGCATACAATCCGTATTGGCGGTTTTCGGACAACATCGCCGTCTCGTCGTAAGGGCGGTAGTTCATCTGCAATTCGCGCAAAGCGATGTTTTCAGGTTTCTTTGGGAACGATTTCGGCATCAGATAGTCGTCCCAATACTCTTGCAGCCCAAACGTACCCTCGGCGCGATAATACTCCCAACCGCCCATTGTATACTGTGTTCGCGGGTATTTGATAGGCGATTTTTTGATGTACTCCAACGACGCATCTTTTGATGTATGGCTGAAAGCCGGGTCGTTTTTCTGATTGAAATGCAGAGCGTCGATTCGGGCCTCCTCAGCCTCGATGAGTTTGATTTGCGCTGCTGCGGCGGCATTCTGCTCGGCCTCGGCCTGATTGCGTGCGGCCTGCTCTGCGGCTTGCTTCTCCTGTGCGGTCATCTGCTTGGCTCCGCATTCGGCGCAGAAATTGCCCGTGTTGCCGCTGTGATTGCACTTGTCGCACGTCCACGTTGATTTCGATGAGTTTGAATTCGATTTGTTGTTCGATGAGTTCTGCTGCTTCATCACACCTTGCGCGGCCTTCTGCAGCTTATTCAGATTGATTTGGGCGTCGGCCGTAACAGCAAGCATAAGCACCGCCACCGCCAATAGCATTTTCTTCATACTGCGTTTGTTTTTAAAGTTTTAACAAACATAGTGAAAATTTGTTAGTTACAATACTACGCGCACAGAATTTTAGGCCAATGCGTTGCCTATGTATTATCATCAGATTTCGGTTTCACTCCTCCACTCCCATCGCCTTCAGAATGGCCTTGTGGCAGACGGGGCAGAAAGATTTTGGCGTGTTTGAGCGCATAATGCAGTCTTGGAACGGGCTGTAGATTCCTTTGGTTTGGTAGCCGCCGCCCTCAAAAGCGCCAACTTTGCCCAAGTAAGATTCGGTGCGCGGTGTTGGCACGGGCGTTGCGGCATCGACCATCGACTTCCATTTCGAGTCAAAATCGATGAGCGTGGTGATGTTAGGCTCCCACGGCTCACGCTGAAGGCTGTACATCTCCTCGTTGGCCTCGTCGGCATAGAAATACTCGTCGGCCAATCCGGCAAACGAGTGGCCAAACTCGTGCACCATCACCCGCAGCGACAGATTGTGGTCGGCGGTACCGGCGCAATAGAAATTGTAGAACCCGCCCCCGCCATACTCGCTAGTATTCACCAATATAATAATGTGCTCGTAGGGCACGGCGGCTGCAATGTCGTGGACGGATTTCATATCGAACGTCGTCAGATAGCGGTCGACATCGAAAGTGCTGAATGTGAAGTTCATAGCCGTGTTGCGGAAGATGCCTCGGTTTGGAATATCGGTGCCGCTCTCCACTGACGGCGACTCAACGGCATAAACATTGAACCGGTCCTTGTGGCTGCTATATGGCTCAACACCAGCCATATAACTCCAAAAGCGATTGACATCGGTGCGGAACTTGTCCATTTGGTCGGCGGTGTAACCCTCAGCCAGAAAGGCGATGTCGATTTTCGAACTCACATCATCGTCACCTTGCACAACGGTGTAATTCAGTGGTTTAGCGCTTTCGCGACGGATGAATTTGCTTTTTGGATTGATGTAAAATTCCGAAATCAGAGAATTGCCGGGCTTGTCGTAGTTGGTGCGCTCAAGGCGGAAAAGCACGGTACGGCGCGGCATTGGCACAAGGCTGACGTGGTAAAACGATGCCGTGGTTGTGAGTGCCGCGGGCGACTGCTGCCACTCGTTGAAAAGACTGCTGAAACCATTGCTGTAGAGCAATTTACCGGTAGCCGAATCGGCAACCGAAATGCGATAATTTCCCAACTCGGCCGGTTCTGCGCATACACGCTTCGGCCCGGCCCAAACGCCCTGAGCTTTTAGTTCCTTGAGCACGGCCGTCTCACCTTCACGATTGCCCACAAGCTCATAATCAACGCGCAGACATTCGTCAGTAAAAAACTGGTGATAATCATCGCTTTGCGCCATCATCGGCTCGACCGAAAACGCAAGAATAACGAGCAGACAAAGCTTTTTCATAACTGTGGATTTTTGCCCCCGGCAAGTGGAAAACAAATCGGCGGCGACCGGAAAAATGGTTAGTTCTCGTCGACAATAAGATTGAACTCAAGGTTCACGCGCTCCGAGTAAATTTCGCCCGCCTCAAGCATCTCCTCATCGTCGTCTTTATAGTACCAATTGATGCAACACTTACTGCCAGAGCGGTTTATGGCTTCGAACTTTTTCATAATGTCGAGAAAAACCTTCGAGCTTGAAGTGTTGAAATATATCATCATAAAATTGACCTCGGTTTTGGCGTTCGGCTCAAGGGCGTACTCGTCAATCCAGTTCAGAATGGGCTTGTAGAAAGCCAGCGGATTTTCGGGCAGCGATTTACCTCTAAACATAAAGACATTGCTGTCCTTGTCGAGAACAACATCCGGTGTCAACTCACTACTTTCAATAATCAAAGGGGCAATTGCCATACCGATTATATTTTAAATAAGCTTGTAATTGTGTTGCCTTTCGGCGATGTGTGCGGCAAAGATAAATAAAAGCGAATAACTGCGAGTTTTTTTTGCCGAAATAGCTGTGCAATAGGATTAAAATTATCAACAATGAGTTAACACGGCTGACGAATAATCATTATTCAGCAATTTCTACCCGCAAAATCCTAAATCCTAAATCCTAAATAAATACCTTTGCCGCCCTAATTCGTTTTTATGCCGAAGGTCGCATACATATCGCTTGGCTGCAAGTTGAATTTCTCCGAGACGTCGTGGATTGCACAGCAGTTCGAGAATGCTGGCTATCAGCGTGTTGACAATCACGAGCAAGCCGATGTGGTGGTGGTGAACACTTGCACCGTGACCGAACTGGCCAACAAGAAAAGCCGACAGGCCATTCACAAGATTCTGAACCGCGCGCCCCAAACCATTCTGGTGGCCATTGGCTGCTACACACAACTCAAGCCCGACGAAGTGGCTGAAATTGAAGGCGTTGACTACATTTTCGGTTCCGATAACAAGATGGACTTGACCGACATAATCGGCAATCTGCGGAAACAGCCGAAACCTGTAATTTCCGTCACAAAAGAGAGCCGCATTTTTGAGCCGATTTACTCGTTTGGCGACCGCACCCGCAGTTTCTTCAAGGTGCAGGACGGCTGCGACT
>CAMJCK010000039.1:0-33843 GCA_946404125.1 uncultured Bacteroidota bacterium
TGCCTGCCGGCAAGTTGGCCATCTCGACATCGAACCGCAACTTTGTCGGCCGTCAGGGCCCCGGCGCCCGCACCGTGCTGGCATCGCCGCTCGTTGTCGCCGCAAGCGCAATCACTGGCGTTATCACCGACCCGAGAAAACTTTGATTTAGTGTTTAAGAACGCAGATAACACAGATTGAACAGATTTTGGGGATTATATTTTTTTATAAAACAGAACGTTGACGATTCGAATTGAACTGATTTTATGGATTTGACGTTTCAAACGGAGGAATATATTCATAAAGAACTGACAGAGAAGATTATAAAACGATTTTACAGCGTTTATAATGAACTTGGGTACGGTTTTCTGGAGAATGTTTATCAGAATGCGCTTTACTATGATTTGACCGACAACGGATTCAAGTGTGAAGTGCAGAAGGATATAAAAGTATTCTTCAAAGGACGTTGTGTGGGCAATTACAGAGCTGATATGGTGGTAAATGACCTTGTTCTGCTTGAGTTGAAAGCTTCCGAGGAGTTGAATAGTGCTCACGCGACGCAATTGCAGAATTATTTGAAAGCCACGGAATATGAAGTTGGCCTTTTGCTTAATTTTGGCAAGAAACCCGAAGTCCGTCGGAAGGTCTTTGAAAACGACTACAAATAAATCTGTGTAAATCAGTTAAATCTGCGTCATCTGCGTTCAAAAAATATTGTACTATGGCAAAACAGAAATTTAATGTAATAAAATCGACGTGTATTCCGGTTGCGATTGACAACTGCAATACCGACCTGATTATTCCGGCGCGCTACCTGGCGAGCACCACTCGTGACCCGAAATTCTTCGGCGACGCCTTTATGCACGACCTGCGCTACGACGCTGACGGTAAGCCGGTTGCCGGATTTGTTATGAACCAACCCGAATTTTCGGAGGCACCGCACGAAGGCTGCCACGAGATTATCGTGGGCGGACAGAACTGGGGCTCGGGTTCGAGCCGCGAACACGCCGCCTGGGCCATCGCCGGCTACGGCATCAGAGTTGTCATCTCGTCGAGTTTCGCCGACATCCACCGCAACAACCTGCTCAACTGCTTTGTGCTGCCGGTGGTGGTGAGCCGCGAGTTCCAACAAGAGTTGTTCGACTCTATCGCCAAAAATCCGCAAACCATTGTTACTGTTGACGTTCCGAATCAGACTGTGACCAACGAGGCCACCGGTCACTCGGAGAAATTCGAAATCAACAGCTACAAGAAGCACTGCCTTGTCAATGCGCTCGACGACATCGACTATCTGTTGAGCGTTCAGGACAAGACCGAAGCGTTTGAGAAGACTGCGAAGAAGTGGTAACGGATTGATTCCGTGATTTATATGCACAGGTTGCCCGTGCGTGGCGGCCTGTGCTTTTTTATTTTAGGCGAATGCGATTCGCGGCAATTTTCGCACTTGCTAAATTTCCAATACATTCCTAAATTTGCGGTTTGATTTAAAAATTTGCAAATTCATTGTTTTACTGATAAATAATGAGGATAGAAATACTTGATACTACATTGCGCGACGGCGAGCAAATGTCGGGTGTGGCTTTCTCGGCCGACGAGAAGTTGAGCCTGGCCAAACTGCTGCTCGAGGATTTGAAGGTCGATAGGCTTGAAGTGGCTTCGGCACGCGTGTCGGAGGGAGAGTTTGAAGCTGTTCGCAAGGTTTGCGACTGGGCCCGTCAGCGCGGATTCATCGACAGGATAGAGGTTCTGGGTTTCGTGGACGGCGAGACATCGATAGAGTGGATACAAAAGGCTGGCTGTAAGGTGATTAACCTTCTGGCAAAGGGCTCGCTCAAGCACTGCGAGGGACAGTTGCGCAAGACGCCCGAGCAGCACTTGGCTGACATCCGCAACTCGATAGAGAAGGCTCACGAACGCGGCTTGAACGTGAACATCTACCTTGAGGATTGGTCGGGAGGAATGCGCACATCGCCCGATTATGTCTTTGCAATGGTCGACGCGCTGAAAGATAATGGAATACAGCGTTTTATGCTGCCCGACACGCTCGGAATCCTGAATCCCGACGACACTTATAACTACCTGTCGGCAATGCGTAATCGCTATCCCGATTTGAAATTCGACTTCCATCCGCATAACGACTACGACCTGGCCACGGCCAACGTTTATGCGGCCATCAAGGCGGGCATAGCATCGTTCCACGCCACCATCAACGGCTTGGGCGAGCGTGCCGGAAATGTCACAATATCAAGCATTATCGCCATTGTGAAGGACCATTTCGGCTACGAGGTGAACGCCGACGAGAGCAAACTCTACCGCGTGAGCCGTATGGTTGAAATGTTCTCTGGCATCCGCATACCCACCAACAAACCGATTATCGGTGAGAATGTGTTTACGCAAACGGCTGGTATCCACGCCGATGGCGACAACAAGAACAACCTTTATTGCAACGCTCTGGTGCCCGAACGCTTTGGCCGCCATCGCACCTACGCGCTCGGCAAAACATCGGGTAAAGCCAACATTAAGAAGAACCTAGAGGAGATGGGCATTGAACTCGACGATGACGCAATGCGCAAAGTAACGCAGCGTATTATCGAACTTGGCGACAAGAAGGAGACCGTGACGCCCGAAGATTTGCCATTCATAATCAGCGATGTGCTTCGCAGTCAGTCGATTAAGGACAAGATTGACGTTGTGAACTTCAATTTCAGCACCGCCAAAGGTCTGAAGTCGATAGTCTCGGTTATGGTGAAGATTGACGGGCAGTTCTACAAAGAGGCTGCTTCGGGCGATGGCCAATACGATGCTTTTATGAGTTGTATCAAAAAGATTTACAGCAGTTTGAACAAGCCGCTGCCGAAGTTGGTCGATTACAACGTGACTATTCCGCCTGGCGGCCGCACCGATGCACTGGTGCAGACCACCATTACCTGGCAGATGGACAAGGAGTTCCGCACCCGTGGCCTTGACCCCGACCAAACTATGGCCGCCATCAAAGCAACCATTAAGATGCTGAATATCATTGAGGAATAGGTAATTACGAACTACGATTGATTAACTGACATTAAATTATAACGCTATGAGAAACAAGATTTTAATTGCTGCTTTTTTGCTGATGTCAAGTGTTTCGGCGTGGGCGGAAGATTTTGATTTTTCAGCCGTATGTGGCACAGGACAGACTTTGTATTACATAATTGCAAGCGAGTCAGAACCATACACGGTTAAAGTGATATGTCCTAAGGAGGATGAAGGTGAATTTTACGTTGGGTACTCAAAACCTGAAGGTGACCTTGTTATTCCTTCAGAAGTTGAAAACAATGGTATAAAGTATAGTGTTAAAGGTATAGGTGAAAAAGCGTTTTGCGCTTGCGGTGGACTCACGTCGGTCAGTTTTCCAGAATCAATTACCAATATAGCCGACTATGCGTTCTATGGTTGCTATGGATTGAAATCGGTAACTATTCCTAATTCAGTTGCTAGCATTGGCGGCTGGGCGTTCACCAATTGCAGTGGGCTTACGTCAATTGCCATACCCAATTCGGTTACAAGTATCGGCGACCTTGCATTTGGCGGTTGTGATGGCTTGGTTTCTATTACGATTCCCAAAACGGTCGAAAAAATGGGAAATTTTGTTTTTGTAAAATGCACCGCAACCATATATTGTGAGGCAGAAAGCAAGCCAAAGGATTGGGGAAATGATTGGTTAGGCGACGAAGAATACAAAGGCAAGATTGTTTGGGGCTATAAATCAACCCCAATCACCGAAACCGCTGCCAACGCAGTGAATGTTTACGCCTACGGCCGCAGCATTGTGGTTGAGAATGCCGCCGATGAAATCTGTGTTTATGACGCAATGGGCATAATGATTTGTAAAGACGCGATTAATCGCGTCAGAGCAGAAATCCGCGTGAACAACCCCGGCCTTTACCTTGTAAAGGTTGGCGCTGTGGCGAAACGGGTGGTTGTGAAATGAATTGCTTTAAATTCAGATAATTCTCGCAGAAAAAATGTATCCTTGTAATTAAAAGGAAAGCATTATGAAACAGCGCGATAAAATAGAGTATTTGGTCATTTTCATCAACGAGTTTGCTAAACGTTTTGGGTTGGGTACTCGTCAGACTTTTAAATACTTACAGCAGTATAAGGCGCTTTCTTTTTTAGAATGTCAATATGAAGTGGCGCACACGATGAGTTTCGCGTATATGGTTGACGCGATGGCTGATTACTGCCGTAAAAACGGAGGAACATTGTAATGAAACTGTATCACGGCACATATTTGCAGTTCGATGCGGTTGACCTTTCAAAATCGAATAAAGGAAAGGATTTTGGCAAGGGCTTCTATCTGTCTGATAATTACGAGCAAGCGCGCAATCTGGCCGTATTCAAGTCGATTCAGTTCGATACCGCCCCCATTGTGCTGCCGTTTGAGTTCGATGAACGAAATCTTACCAACGGTGAACTTAAATACGCGCGTTTCGATGACTATTCGCTTGAATGGGCGGAATTTATCCTGGAAAACAGGAAAAACGAATTGGATGCGAATATTCACGATTTCGATGTGGTGTATGGGCCGATAGCCAATGACAAAGTTGGTGTCCAAATTCGTAACCTGTTGGAAAACAATATCGATATGAATGTTTTTCTAGAACGGCTGAAATATATGCAGGGAATAACTTTCCAATATTTCTTTGGCACGGAAAAAGCTGTCAAACTGTTGAAACGGCTATGAACGACATTGACTATATGAACGAATGTATGACTCGCGACGTCATCTCGATGCTTGTTGAAAAAAAAGGCCTTGCGATTTCGGATGCTATGGAGCTTTTTTACAATTCGCAGACATTCGAGAAACTGAGCGACCCCAAAACAGGACTCTATTTCCAAAGTCCGGTGTATGTTTTCGATACGTTGGAACAGGAGATGGTAAAGAAAAACGAGTGATTTATTCGGATAAAATCGGACTAAATCGGTTAGAAAAAAAGACTGTGTTCAAATAAATCGAAATCACGCTATGCAAAAATCATCCATCGATGCTATAAGGCAGAATTTCAATGAAATGGTAGGTCGGTTCACGAACCTGGAGACAGGGCAGGCCACGGCCATCGACTCGCCGTTGTGTATGGCGCTTGTGGCGCAGATTGCGCGTGCAATGTGTCCTGATGCACAATCGATTATGGATTTGGGATGCGGCGGTGGCAATTATGCTGTTAAGATGTGTGAGTTTTTTCCGTCGGCCAATTACACGCTTATCGACTTGAGCGAGAATATGATACATGAGGCCGAACGGCGCGTTTCGGAGGCCACAAAAGGAACAGTCAGGGCCGTTTGCGCCGACTACAAGACAATTGATTTCGGCTATCAGAAATATGACATTATCACCGCTGGAACCACGCTTCACCACTTGCGCACCGAGCAGGAGTGGGAGTCGGTTTTCGGGCGCGTTTTCGATTCGCTCAAGCGTGGCGGGCTGTTCTTTGTGAACGATATTGTGATTGGCGAAACACCTGAAATTGACGCACTTATGCTCGAAGGCTGGCGCAGCGTCCTGCAAAAGAACGTGCCTGGCGAGGTCGATTTCTTTCTGAAGAAATACGAGACCGAGGACACCCCGCAAACACTGACCTACCAATTGGATTTGATGCGCAGCGTCGGATTCAGTCAGATTTCGGTCTTGCACAAACACTTCAATTTTGCCACTTTTGTGGGGGTGAAAGAGAGTTAGAATCGTATATCATCGCATCAAACGACTAACCACCAATACCACAAACCTCTTACGTGCCATACGTATCCCGCAAAATTTCTCCGAAAAAAATTCGCACCAAACGTACAGCGTTGCAAATTCCTATTACTTTTGCGGCGTTAAAAACAGAAAACAATGTTGAACACACCTTCATACTTCGCTTATTATTTCTTTTACTACTTCAGTAATTGAGGCGGGGTAATGTTCGTGTAATTGATTATGAATACAGGCCCCGCGTTTTGCGGGGCTTTTTTTTTGAAAATGAATATGAAAATCGCAATTCAAGGAGTGAACGGAGCCTTTCACGAGATAGCCGCAAGGCAGTATTTCGGAGCCGATATTGAGACGGTCAACTGCGACCAATTCCGCGATTTGTTCCGCGCCGTTGAGGACTGCACGGCCGATTACGGCATTGTGGCCATCGAGAACACCATTGCGGGCAGCATTCTGGAGAACTACCTGCTGCTCAAGCGCTCGAAACTCAAGGTGATTGGCGAACTCAACCTTCACATCACGCAAAACCTTATGGCTCTGCCTGGTACGCGGATTGAAGACATCACGGAGGTTTACTCGCACCCAATCGCTATTCAGCAAAGCAAGGATTTTTTCGATAACTATCCGAATATCAAAATGATAAACTGGTCGGATACGGCATCGGCGGCGCAGAAGGTGGCCGAGGAGAAACTCGCCCACACGGCGGCCATTGCAAGCGAGTATGCGGCCGAACTCTATGGCCTTCAGATACTTGCGGCGCAGATTCAGACTCACAAGAAGAACTACACGCGCTTTCTGGCCATCAGCCGCACGGCGGTCGATTCGCCTGAGAACGACAAGGCGTCAATCTGCTTCGAACTGACGCATCAGCCTGGCTCGCTGGTTGACGTGCTTGCGGTGTTCAAGAACAACGACATCAACCTGACGAAAATTCAGTCGCTGCCGATTCTGGGCAGTCCGTTCCAATACGCGTTCTACGTTGATTTGCAGTGGAGCGACCGTAGCAATTTCGACCGCGCCACAAGCCGCGTGCTCAATCTTGTGTCGAACTTGTCGGTTCTGGGAGAGTATAAGGGTGCTAAAATGTAGTGGAATAATAAGTTACTTGGAATATGATTAGAGAAATGCAGGCGGACGATTGGTCGAGGGTTGCAGAGATATACAATCAGGGAATTGAAAGCGGCATATCGACCTTCAACAAAAAATGTCCTGATTATGAAAGTTGGGACGCTGGACACACCAAAAACTGCCGTTTTGTGTATGAAGAAGGCGGCAAGGTTGTTGGTTGGATAGCCGTCAGCCCCACATCTTCGCGCTGCGTTTATAAAGGCTGTGTTGAGGCAAGCGTTTATGTCGACGCTGATTATCAGCAAAAAGGAATAGGTGAAAAACTTATGCGCAAACTCATTGAGGAGGCGCCGAAGGCTGGATACTGGAGCATTTATTCGGTCATTATTTCGCTTAATGTGGCAAGCATTGCGCTTCATAAAAAATGCGGATTCCGCGAAATTGGTTATCGCGAAAGAGTTGCGATTGACCGTTTCGGCAAGTGGCAGAATACAACTTTAATGGAACTTCGTTTTTAATTTGAAAGATAAAAAACTGTTGAATCTCTGTTTAATCAAAAATCGAAAATCAGAAATTAATAAAAATCAATAAATCAAATAATTATGGTAGTAACAATCATTGGTTTGGGTTTGATTGGCGGTTCAACCGCAATCGACATTCGTCAGCAGAAGTTTGCTGATTCAATTATCGGTGTTGACAGCAACCCGACAAACGCAGCAGGAGCGGAGCACATCGGGCTTGTTGACGAGATTTGTGAGTTGGAGGACGGTGTGAAGCGCGCCGACCTGATTCTGGTGGCCGTGCCCGTGAACGCGGCGCTGAAGGTGCTTCCGAAGGTTCTCGACCTTGTGAACGACAATCAGGTGGTGGCCGATATGTGTTCGGTCAAGGGCAAGTTGTGCGATTGGGTGAAGTATCATCCTAAACGTCAGCGTTATGTGGCTTCGCACCCAATGGCGGGAACGGAGTATTCGGGCCCGTGGGCGGCCAAGGCGGGAATGTTCGCTGGCAAGGTGGCCATTCTGTGCGACACCGAGGACAGCGACATCAAGGCGGTGAACCTGGTGCGCCGAATGTACGAGGCAATGTATATGCGCATCATCTTTATGAACAGCGCCAACCACGACGTGCACACGGCTTACGTGTCGGCCATCTCGCACATCAGTTCGTTTGCGCTGGCGCTCACCGTTTTGGACAAGGAGAAGAACGAAAAGCACATTTTCGACCTTGCGTCGGGCGGTTTCGACTCGACGGTGCGTCTGGCAAAGAGTTCGGCGGCTATGTGGCAGCCAATCTTTGAGCAGAACAAGGACAACGTGCTCATCGTGCTCGACACCTATATTAAATATCTTCAGGAGTTTAAGAAGAATCTTGAGGACGACAATAACGAGGCCGTCTACAATATGATTGACGAGGCCAACAGGATTCGCAGAGTGCTGAAATAGAGAGTAAAGTTGAGAGAGTAAAGAGTAAAGGTATGAAGTCATAAGTAAAAGAGTCATAAATATTTAATTGACATTAAACATTACTCATTACACTTTATACTTTACTCAAAAATATTAACGATTAAATAACAATAAGATAATGAACACAACCGAAACCCCGTTTGAATCGTGGGGAATTATAAAGAACACAAAGCGTCCTGTGGTGATTGCAGGACCTTGCAGCGCCGAGACTGAAGAACAAGTGCTGACAACCGCCCGCGGCCTGAAAGAGCAGGGCATTGAGATTTTCCGTGCGGGAATCTGGAAACCGCGCACCCGTCCGAACTCGTTCGAAGGCGTTGGCTCTGAGGGACTTACCTGGTTGAAACGTGTGAAGGCCGAGACTGGTCTGCTCACATCGACCGAAGTGGCCAACTTCAAGCACGTTTACGAGGCGTTGCGCGCTGGAGTTGATATTCTCTGGATTGGCGCCCGCACGTCGGCCAACCCGTTTGCAATGCAAGAGATTGCCGACGCTCTGCAAGGCGTTGACGTTCCTGTACTTATCAAAAATCCCGTGAACCCCGACGTTGAGTTGTGGGTGGGCGCCGTTGAGCGCATTATGGGCGCTGGGATCAAGCGCGTGGGCGTCATTCACCGCGGTTTCTCGTCGTTTGAGAAGACCCGCTTCCGCAACGTTCCGCAGTGGCAAATGGCCATTGAGTTCCGCCGCCGTATGCCAGGTCTGCCAATGATTTGCGACCCGTCGCACATTTCGGGCTGTACCGAACTGCTTCAGGAAGTGTCGCAGAAAGCGCTCGACCTGAACTACGACGGTCTGATTATCGAGAGCCACTGCAACCCGAAGGAGGCCTGGAGCGACGCCAAGCAGCAACTGACACCCGAAGATTTGGGTAAATTGCTGAAATCGTTGGTTTTGCGTAACGTTGAACTCGACCAGGCGCAGAAAGAAACTTTGGACGACCTTCGTCTGAAAATCGACAAGTTCGACGAGGATTTGCTCAAGACTCTTGGCGAACGTATGAAGGTTGCCGAAGCCATTGGCCAATACAAGAAAGAGCACAATATCACCATTTTACAGCCGTCGCGCTGGGACGAAATCATTAGCCGCATTGTTGAGAAAGGCGCCAAGCACAACTTGAGCGAGGAATTCATTTCCACCGTTTTCAAGGCCATTCACCAAGAGTCAATCAACAAGCAGACGGTGATTATGAATGGGGATTGATTGAGAGTGTAAAGTGTTGAGAGTAAAGAGTAAAGGTTGAGAAGGTTGAGAAAGTTGAGAAAAAACGAAAAACTCAATATTCTCAACAGTAAAGCGCTAAACTTTAAACCTGTTCAACTTTAAACTATCTTTACTCAACATTCTCAACAGCGAAGCGCTAAACTTTTAAACTATTAAACATTGAAAACAACAACAATCCACGGAGCGCAAGGCGACTCGCAAATACTTGTGGGCGAGAGTTTTAAGAACTTTCGCAAGTATCTGCCAACGCAGCAGGTTGTGGTGATTACCGACCCCAACGTGAACGCCATTTACGGCAAGTATTTTGCTGATTTTCCGATAATTGAGATTGGTTTGGGCGAAAAGTCGAAAACTCTCGACACGGTTTCGGCGGCGATAGGGCGGATGCTTGAGTTGAAAATCGACCGCAAAGGTTTTGTTCTGGCGGTCGGAGGCGGCATTGTGACTGATGTTGCGGGCTTTGTGGCGTCCATTTACCAACGCGGAATCGGGTTCGGCTTTGTGTCGGGCACGTTGCTCTCGCAGGTTGATGCCAGCGTGGGCGGAAAGAATGGGGTTAACTATTTGGGATTCAAGAATATGGTTGGTACGTTCAACCAGCCGAAATTCGTCATTTGCGACCCGCAGATGCTCACCACTCTGCCCGCCGACCAACTCGACAGCGGCTTTGCCGAAATTGTGAAACACACGCTCATTGCCGACCGCCAAATGTTTGAGTATCTGGAAGAAAACGCTGAAAAGGCTTTGAATCTCGATATGGATGTGATTGAGACGCTGGTCGATAATTCGGTCAACATTAAGTCGGGCGTTGTGAACCGCGACGAGAAGGAGAGTGGCGAGCGTCGCAAACTCAATCTTGGCCACACCTACGGTCACGCCGCCGAAAAGGTGCTTCAGGTGAGCCACGGATTCGCCGTCAGCCTTGGACTGGTGATGGCTGCGCGGCTCTCGGTCAAGCGCGGACTGCTCATTCAGGCCGATGCCGACCGCATTGTGGCGCTGCTCAAGCGGCTCAACCTGCCAACCGTCATAACTGGCGATAAACAAGCCATTTACAGCGCTTTGGAACTCGACAAGAAGCGCGAAGGCTCGCAAATCAACTTTGTGCTGATGCGCGGCATTGGCGATGTGGTGATTGAGAAAATTGATATTAACGAACTGAAACAGATAGAGTTATGACAGCATTATGCCGCTCGGTGGCGATAAAAGGCTACGATGCCGTTAGCCGCTTGGTTCAGGGGGCCGAGATGGTCGAAATCCGCCTTGAGGAATCGGGCCTGACAATCGACGAGACTCGCCAACTGTTTGGAACTCACAAGAATATGCTTGCCACGTGCCGTCCCGTCGGACTGTCGCAAGCCGAGCAGACAGCCTATTTGCTGGCCGCCATTGAGGGTGGCGCCGCTTGGGTTGATGTTGAGGTTGAGGCCGACGACGACTACCGCCGCAACATTATCGACATTGCCCGCAAGCACAACTGCAAGGTGATTGTGTCGTACCATAACTACGACGAGACGCCGCAATTTCCTGAACTTCAGCAGATTGCCGACCTTGCACACTCAATGGGCGCCGATGTGGTGAAGTTGGCTTGTATGTGCCACTCAAAAACCGATGTTATGAATCTGCTTAATCTGTATAATGCCGATTATCAGATACTTGCAATTGGTATGGGGAGTGTTGGCGCACTGACTCGCATTGCGGCAATCACAATGGGCGCGCCCTTCACGTTTGTCGCCACTGCCGACGGCGGCGCAACCGCGCCTGGCCAAATCGACGAGGCTATAATGCTAAAAATGAAACAATTGCTTACTGAAAACAAATGAACCTGACAATAAAGCCAACGAGTGTTTCGGGAACGGTTACGGCGCCGCCGTCGAAAAGTTATATGCAGAGGGCGATTGCGCTTGCCGTTTTGTCGCATAACCCGACCATTATCAGCAATTTATCGGATTGCAACGACTGCCGCGCGGCGATTGGTGTTGCCAAAAGCCTTGGCTGCGAGGTTGACCTTTCCGATGCCGAACTGAAGATTGTTCCGCCTGTCAACGGATTGAGTGGCAGACATTTGCATTGCGGTGAGTCGGGTTTGGCGCTGCGGATGTTCACGCCCGTTGCGTCGCTTTTGGGCAGCCGTGTCGAACTGACGGGCGAAGGCTCGCTCACGCAGCGGCCTGTGGGTTTTATGGAAGACACTCTGCGTCAGTTAGGCGTTGATGTTCAGACAAATAGCGGACTTTTGCCAATCGCGGTCAAAGGCCCGATGCAAGGCGGAAAAGCCACAGTTGACGGCTCGGTCAGTTCGCAGTTTCTGACGGGATTGCTGATTGCGCTGCCCACATTAAAGAACGATACCGTACTGACAGTCAATAATTTAACAAGCCGCCCCTACATTGATATGACGCTGCAGATTATGCGCGATTTTGGTGTTTCGGTGGAAAATGCAGATTATGAGCAGTTTACCATAAAAGGCGGACAGCAGTACGCCAACGCAAAATATCGCGTTGAAGGCGATTGGAGTGGGGCGGCGGCGTTTATTGTTGCTGCAGCCATTGCTGGAACGCTGAAAATCAATGGTTTGAATCCGCAATCGGCTCAAGCCGACCGCGCCATTATTGACGTGTTGCGGCTCACAGGCACAAAATTCGCTTTCGATGCCGATAATTGCTTGATTGTCAGTAAAAACGACAATCTGCAACCATTCAATTTCGATGCCACAAACTGCCCCGATTTGTTCCCCGTTTTGGCGGCTTTGGCGGCCAATTGCAAGGGCACGTCGGCCATTGCAGGCGTTCACCGTCTCACCCACAAGGAGAGCAACCGCGCCGAGGCAATCAGGCGCGAACTTGGCAAACTCGGCATTAGCATTGATTTTGAAGGCGATAAGATGATTGTCAGTGGCGGCCCGATTAGTGGCGGTGCGGCTTCGGCCTGCAACGACCACCGAATGGCTATGTCGCTGGCACTCTGCGCATTAAATGCGTCGGGTGCGGTAACAATCGAAGGCACGGAGTGCGTCGGCAAGTCGTATCCCGAGTTTTTCGATGATTTAGAAATAGTTACAAGAAATGTATAGTCTCGATTACAAAGTTACAGTCTCGATGTGCGACGCCGACGGTCGTTTAAAACTGTTTTCGGCTTTGCAGATGATGCAGGATTGTTCAGAACTTTGGAAAACATCGGAACCTGTTTACGACCAATACTTTACCGAAAACGGAATGGCTCAACTTCTGGCATCGCGGCAGGTCGAAGTTGTGCGAGTACCGCAATACAAAGAGAATCTGATAGTTACAACGTCGGTTTTCGAAGTGAGCCCGATGTTCGGCTTCCGCAATACTTTTATCTATGATGCTGAAGGTCAGCCGTGTTACAAGAGTTGGAGTATGGGCGCGTTTGTCAAACTCGATTCGGGCAAACTCAACAAAATCAGCGACGAACTTGTGGCCAATTTCCACCGCGAGCCCAAACTCGATATGGACTACCGCGACCGCCGCATAATTCTGCCGAAGATAAATGCTGAATATTCAACGCTTTACAAAGTTGTCAGAAACGATATCGATTATAATCGGCATATGAACAACGCCAATTATGTCAGGTTGGCGCTCGAACTTTTGCCCGACGGATTTGAGCCGCGCAATATGCGTGTTGAGTTCAAAAAGCCCGCAAAACTCGCCGACGAACTGATTTTGGATGTTTTTAACGCCGATGATGCTATATTTGTGGTTGAACGTTTGGGCGACCAAGTGAGCACGATTATTGAATTTATGAAAGGGTAGGGCGCGGTTTATCACGTCAGATAATTAACAATGAATAATTAACAATGAAAGGTAAGAAGTTGAGAAGGTTTAGAAAGTTTAGTTATCTAAACAGCAAAGCGCTCAACAATCTAAACTTTAAACTCTAAACTCTAACCTTCTAAACCTTTAAAACCTTTAAAACACAATATTATGAATACGTTTGGAACAATCTTCAGAGTGAGCATTTTTGGTGAGTCGCACGGAGCGCAGGTGGGCGTTGTGATTGACGGCTGCCCTGCAGGTATCGCACTGACTGACAGCGATTTCACTGCCGACTTGCAACGTCGCAAGAGCGGTGCGAAAGGCACCACGCCGCGCATCGAGGCCGACGAGCCGGAGATTGTTTCGGGCGTTTTCGACGGTCACACCACTGGCACCCCGATAACCATTTTGTTCAAAAACGCCAACACCCATTCGTCTGACTATTCGAACCTTGTGGCGCAGCCCCGTCCTGGTCACGCAGACTTCACAGGCCGCTGCAAATTCGGCGGTTTCAACGACTACCGCGGCGGCGGACATTTCTCGGCGCGCAACACGGTGGGCATTGTGGCCGCGGGCGTTGTGGCCAAAAAGGTGCTCAACGGCGTCAGCATCAAATCGACGATTGTTGAAGTTGGCGGTCAAGCCGATATCGAGGCGGCTGTGGCAAAGGCAATGGAGCAGAACGATTCGGTTGGCGGCATTGTCGATTGCCGAGTGAATGGTCTGCCTGTCGGGCTTGGTGAGCCTTTCTGGGATTCGGTGGAGTCGCTAATCAGCCACGCGGTGTTTGCCATTCCTGCCGTCAAGGGCATTGAGTTCGGAAGCGGATTCGCGGCAGCGCAAATGTTTGGCTCACAGCATAATGACGCCATAATTGATGAGCGCGGAACCACAGCCACCAACAACGCTGGCGGCATAAACGGCGGAATCACCAACGGCAACGAACTCTATTTCCGCCTTGCGGTGAAGCCCACAGCAAGCATTGCCCGCGAGCAGCAGACCTACAATTTTGAGACTCACAAGGTTGAACCACTGATAGTTAAAGGCCGCCACGACGCTTGTATCGCCCTGCGCGTTCCGCCCATTGTCGAAGCAATGACCGCCATTGTGCTGGCGGATTTGAAGTTGCGGGCCAAATAAATCAGCATCGGGCTGCGTTCTGAGCATCGTTAACAGTTATCATCAATAGTAATTGTTATCGTTGTCTTCATCGTCAAATAAAAACGCTACTTTTGGCGCTATGAATCGAATAGCAAAATTGTTTTTTGGGGTAGTGGCATTGGCTGTCGCGTTTGCGGCGTGCAACAACGAGCCGCCCGAGTGCGCTTCCGACCCTTTCTCGCCGCTGCGGTGCCAGCTGACGCAGCTGTCGGGCAAGAAAATTGACACGGTCATCATCGCAAAAGTCAGCATCGATAGCGTTATCACCGTCGATAGTTTCCTTTGCAGGAAAAAACAATTGCCAAACGTGGTGGCCGTGCCGCTCGAATTCAATGGCGACACCACTTTCGTGCAGTTCACCATCATCGGCAAGACGAAGACCGTGTTGGATGTCTACAGCACCATCCTCTGCGTGACATCAACCCCCGAGTTGAACATTGTTAATCTCGATTGCGGCCCGGTTTACAATTATCGCGATTTGGACTTCAGTTTCAAGTCCGTGTCCGGGATTGATTTTGAGCTGGGTCTTAATGATTCGGTAGTGTCGGTTGATACCATAAATCACAGAATGTCAATCGATTCGTTGCAAATTTTCACTTACGACGTTGACCAGGACTATGAAGTGCACGCCAAGATATTTTTTTAGCCTTCTGGCCGTATGCGCATCGGCGGCAAGCCTGGCCCAGGAGCCGGTTTACGAGGCAATGCCGCGCCGTCAGGTGTTTGTGCGTGTGGGTTACGATTTGTCGCGGCTGGCCTTGCCACACGTGCGCAACAACGGCTCGCGCGGGTTCGAGTTGTCGGTTGACGGCGAGCTGGCCTATAATTTCTTCCCGACAGTGGAGGTTGGACAGCAATCGCTAAAGCGAAGTACCGACAGTCTGCGATACTCAATGTCTGGCGATTATTTGCGTGTGGGACTCGACTATAATGTCATCAAATACAAGCATCGGCTCGACCGCGATATTTTCTTTCTGGGCGTGCGCTTGGGCGCGACACGATTCTCGCACGAAGCGCCTTTGGCTGTGGTGAGCGGTGTTTTGGGTACCGACGAGTGCAACATTCCGAAGGCAAACTTGAAAGCCACGTGGGGTGAGGCCGTGGTGGGACTGAAAGGCGAGCTGTTCAGGAATTTTTATATGGGTGTCACGGTGCGCGCGAAAATGATGTTCTCGCACACTTCTTATAATACTATGACGCCGTACATTATCCCCGGATTTGGCAAGGGATTCTACCGTTTCAACGCCGGACTGAGCTATTCAATCCTCTATGCGATTCCAATTCGTGGCGCCGGCTCTGACGGATTCCCGGCTGCCGAATAGTTTCGGTTGCGCTTCCGTTTGCCGGATTATAAAGCATCGGTTTTATGACACAAAAAAAGCCGTCCCCTTGCGGAAACGGCCTTGTAGTTTTTTTCGTCAAATCTTAGAATTTGAGAGAAATACCTGCATTGAAGTAGGTGAGGTGAGGACCGGCAATTAATTCTGATGTGATGGCTAAATTGTCAGATACGAAGAAACGGATACCTGCAACACCCGCACCGCTGAAGATAAACTCGTGGTCGTCTTCGTGGTCAACCGTGATGCCACTTTCATATTTGTATTTCCAATTGTGGAAAATCGGGCCGGTCATAGCGCCAGCGTGAACTTCGAATTTGTCTGTGATATTCAAACCGTAAGTTGCGCGTGCCATTAATGCAAAGTTCGTGTAGCGGCATTCCCAGTATTTTGTGCCAGCGTATTTGTATTCGTCTTTTGATGTGTTTGTTCCAATAAATCCACCAATAGTGAAATGTCCTTTCCACCAAGAGTTTACAAGAACGTAGTCGCCAGATACACTTGCGCCAATACCGCCAGAATATTCAGAAAACAATCCACCTTGAATGTTCAAAGTGAAATCACCTTCGTGGTTCGGAGCCTCAATGGCCGAGGCATTTTGTGCTCCAAAGCACAACATTGCAGCCGCAGCTGCTACCAATAAACCTTTTACTTTCATAATTTTAATTAATTTAATGAAACATTCTTTTGCTTGCGGCTTTTGCCGTTTGCAAATACAAATGTAAGATTATTTATTGATTGTGTTCACGCAATCTTATCATCTTGTGCCGTGAACGGGAAACTCAGATTTTCGGTGGATAAAATGAACGACGTAAATTATTGATAATTAAAGATGTGAATTGTTGATGCCAACTACTTGAACGTTATCTTCTGCAAATCGCGTTTTTCAACCTTCTTTTCCAATTCTCTGACATTCAGTCGAATGGGTTCGGTAATGAATTCGGGAACGTTGAATGAATAGAACATCTCGTCGAAGTCGGCGGGCGAACGAAGCGGCAGACGGAAAGCCTTTGTTGCATTGCCGCAGGTGTCGATGTGTGCAAAAAACGGCTGCGTGAACAGCCCGTTCTCGCGGCGGCTCGAAACCACCATCCATCGTCCGCTCGACGACCAGCTGTGATAACTGTCAACATCGCCGCTGTTCAGGTTGTCGATGCGGTGGGTTGTGCCATCTGAAAGATTGAGCAGCCAAACATCCGACTCAGGATGCCAGATAGAGAATTGTCCGTAATCGGAAAGTGTGTAAGCCACAAAACTGCCATCGGGCGACGGTCGTGGAAACGAAACGCTTTTGCCTATGGATGAGGCGTTTACAAGTGTGTCTGTTTGATGGCCAAACGTACCCGATTCGCTATCGAAGGCAATGCGGCAAAGGTTGTAACGCACGCTTTGTGGCGCGGTGTCCATATCAACAGCCCTTGCACTGCAGAAATAGAGCCATTTGCCGTCGGGCGAAAAATAGGGGAACGTCTCAAAATTATCCTTCGACATCAAATTCGGCGAACTTGAGAGCGTATTTGTTTTTGTATCAAGCACAACCACATCCGACCAGCGGTCGATGACTTCGATGCGTTTGGGATTGGCAGAGTGGAAAATCTGTCGGGTTTCGTTCACCGAATAGGCAATATGGCGGCCGCCGGGGTGCCACGACGGATAAACGCAGTTGCCGCGCGTGCTGTCGGTTCGGGTGTTATAAACCTGCAACCGATTGTCAGTCAGAATCATTGTGCAGCCGTGCGTTCCGCGGACGTGCAGGCTCATTTTGTCGGTTTTCCATTGGCAAAACGAGTGGCAGTTGACGCAGTTGTTTTGCAACAGGTTATTCTCAACAATCGCGCGTTGGTCGAAGTTTGAGAGATTGCGCTCATAGATGCCCATACTCGAAAACGTTTCGTAACCTGGCGCTATCAGTCTGTAAACCAATCCGTAATCAATACTGTCGGGGCTGACAAAAATCTCAAAAGGTTTGTATTGCGTCCATTGTCCGTTTTCTTTTATCGCAACCTTGTAAATGATTGATTTACCGACATTCTCAGCAAGCAGACGATGCCATTCGGTGATGCTGAAACTTGAGGCTTGTGCCGATTGCGAGTGAAGAACCGCTTTTCCATCTGAAGAACAGACTGTTACATCAATTTTTCCGACCTTGTTGATGGCCATAATGTTGAGCGGGGCAATGTTTACGGGCACTGTCACCGACTCATAATCAGGTGTTACGGGCGGCAGGGCATCGGTTGTTGCCGACACGTCAACTCGCTCGGTGCACGCTGTGCAAAGCGTTGACAATAAAATGATTATAATATAATTTCTCATCGCCGTCATTCGTTAAACAGATAAAACCAATAGGTGTCGCCAAAACGCGCGGCCAGACGCGAATCGTGATGGTTGGTGTTGTAAATCTTCCCGAACTCGTAGAATTGGTCTAGCATCAGTCGGTCGGCTGTGCCGAAATCCTTCACAGCTTCGGGGTTCGTCATCCGCAGATGGAAAATGGCCGCTTCGCGGAACGCCCGCGGGTACGCTATGCCATAAAAGCGCCCGCCATAGTCAGCATACTGCATAAAGTGCTCTATATCTTTGTTTAATAGATAGAAAGCCATCAGATATTCGAAGGCCTGCCGATTATTCTGATTTGTCGAAAAATTATCAATCAGCATTGCATCTTTCTCTTTTTCAGCGTAAAAATAGTCATTGTCATTCTGAAAACTTCTCAGCCGCGCCCATTCAGGATTTTCGTCGGTGCGATTGCTGTCGATGGCACGGCGGCATTTTTGCGCCCATTTTGCGTAAAATGCTGTATTTTCAAGCATTGCAAGGTATTTGCGAGCCAACGGATAGTTCTTTTTAATGATGTTTGTCTCGGCAAGCCGCTTGACCGCTCTGACGCTTTCTTGATAATCGGGATTTGCTTTGGCGGCTTCAAATGCGAACCGCTCAGCAAAATTGATGAACCCCAAATGGTAATAAATCTCACTCAAGGCCATTGACACATCGCTATCTGTCTCAAAATCAGGAATCAGCCCCAATGCGCCAATCTGCTTGAAAGAGAACATTTTATCACCAAGACGATTGGTTTTGGCCAAAGCCAGATTAAGATATGAAGTCGTTATGGCATCGGTTTGGTGCTTATTATCAGTAAGTTCCACCGCTTTCTTCCAATTCTGCGTCCGCACATTATACTCAATGGCGCAGTTACGATTGGTATTGAAATCGACATTGCTGCCAAAAACCGCACTTACAACTGAAAACGCTAATATCCAGACGGTTACTGATGAAATAGAAAAATGACGAGAAGGCTTGTCAAATTTTTGCAAAAAACTGCTATACAATATTTTATTAATTATAGGCAGAAAGGCCAAAAGACCGCCGATGGCGATAGGCAGCGTTGGCAGAAAAATCACATATCGCGAATAATCGGCCCCCAAGAAGGCGCGTGTTGCATTTAGTTGAACACCAAACAGTTGACGCGCAACAAATGGTGACGCCACAACAACTAAGACCGATAATAAAGAACTGACCAACAGCGATTTATCTTTTTTAGTCATAAAGAAATCGCAAAGCACATATCCAACGACAAACGCTGCAGGAATTCCGCCTGCAATCCAATATGTGGCAAAAACGATTATCGGAAGCAATGCGGTAACCAGTTTATCGCTTTTTATCGAGTTGATTGATAGTAAAATAACACATCCGATTGAAATGCAAACTAGTCCGTTGAGCAGCATTTGCCTGTCGAGCAAAATGCAAGCCGACAACAAGGCCACCAGAAACGCCATCTGATAACCGTATCTGCTTGATTTTGAGAGTGCGGCAATACACGCAAAAATCCCTGTAGCCAGTATCGATATAAAAATCGCACCAATCTGTGGGGCAATGAAAAACTGCGTCAGAAAACGTCCTGCATACATCGCCAATCCGCCAGGACGGGTAAACAATTTGAGAAAATATCCAGTTGTGGACTGAAAAAGTTGGTATTGCTCGCCATATTGCAGCGTCGCGCCATAAGCGAAAGCGTAAAAGGCATACACGGCAATTGCCACAGCAATGCAAGGAATCGATTTTGATAATTTACTCATTGACAGTCGGTTTAGCTATGCCCCAAATTCAAATCGCACAGCAAAGCAAGATAGCATTTATTCTGCAATTGGCTTGTAATTTGGCTTTTTACGCAAAAAAAATCCAGCAATTCCTAATTTCAGAATTGCTGGAATCATATATAAATCACAGATTGACAGCAGGTTTATTATGCGGCAATCTTCTTTTTCTTCTTCCCCGTCAGCAGGCTAACCACCACAATGGTGATGCACGAGAGCGGGAAGGCGAACATAATCGGGTCGATGAACTTCATCATACCGTCGGTGATGAGAACGTCGGTGCCGAACAGAGCCTTGCAGACGCCCAGCGCCGTGGCTTCTTTGGCGTGGATGAACAGCAGCAGCAGAATGGTCACCACCACACCCACAATCATACTCGCGAAAGCGCCTTGCTTAGTCACACGTTTCCAATACAATGCGCAGAAATACGACGGCAGGAATGCCGATGCGCAGATGCCCATAAACAACGATGTGCTGATGGCGATGACAGGCGAATCGCTATGTTCGCCAAGAACAAAGCAGATGATGTAACTGATTAATATCGAAACCAATACCGCCAAACGAACCATAATTGTCATACGGTCTTTGTGCTCGCGGTTCAGGCGGCGGCCCGAGTTGATATATGTGCCGTAGATGTCGCCGCCAGCGGCAGCGCCCATTGTGTGGAACTGCGCGCTCAAAGTGGACATACTTGCCGACAGAATGCAGAGCATAAAGATGGTGACGAACCACGTAGGCATCACGCGGCCAATGAAATACGGAATTATCTTGTCGGATGCTTCAACCATATCGGCGGCGATTTTTCCGTCGTGCAGGTAGAAGTAAAGGTTCGACAGCGGGCCAACGTGGTAAATCACGCCCACGGTAATAATCAGGAACACGCAGCCGATGGCCACACCCTGATTCAGTTTCTTGGTGCTGTTCACCGTCATAAAGCGCACAACCAACTGCGGTTGCGCCAGGCAGCCGATGCCCACGCCCATAATCAGCGATGTGACAAGCGTGAACCACTGCTGCGACCCGAAGCGCGGCATTGCCGTCCAGCCTTGGTGGCCAACGGCGGCCAGTTTTTCGGGAACTTGGTTCGAGATTCCTTCCAAGGCGCGGTTGGCTTCGGCAAAGCCCATTCCAAGAGCCTTGTAAACGCCGAACACCAGCACACCCATACAGATGAACATTATCACGGCCTGCAGGGCATCGGTGTACATCACGCCCTTCATACCGCCAGCCATCACGTACGATGCCACTATCACGGTGAAAATCAGCAGCGAAAGGTCGAAACTGATGCCGAACACTTCCTGCATACAGAACACGCCGCCACGCAGAACGGCTGCGGCATAGAGCGGCATACAAAGGAAGATGACCGATGCGGCGAAAATCCTGATACGCTTTGAGTTATAGTA
Organism: uncultured Bacteroidota bacterium; assembly: GCA_946404125.1. GTDB lineage: Bacteria > Bacteroidota > Bacteroidia > Bacteroidales > SZUA-534 > RUG13583. The sequence goes on from CAMJCK010000039.1 coordinate 21,241, forward strand.
GGCGCCAAGGAAGTGCGCAAACGATGTGGCGTGCAGTTTCGCGCCGATGCGACGCGTTGGCCGTCCGAAAACGATGAAGGCGATGACCACGCCCACAAACATATTCAGGAACATCAGCCACTGAATGCCCATTCCGAAGGTTGCGGCCACACCGCCGAAACCCACTATGGCTGAAGCAGATATGAATGTGGCGCCATACGAGAGCGACATCACGATGGGGTTCATCTCGCCGCCGCCAATCAAAAAGTCTTTTGAGTTTTTCGTCTTCTTATAGCCCAAAAATCCCAAAAACGCGATGGCCAGGAAGTAGACCATCACAATCATATACATCGAAAAATTTTCCATCTATAAATTATTGATAGTTAATACTAAAGATTGTCGGCATCGTCTTCTTTGTTCCAATACTTTATGCCAAAAATTATCGAGCCTATCACGCATAAAATCGACAGCAGATAGACAATCCAGATACCAGGGTCGGAAATACCAAACATTGTAAAACAGTTTTAAAATTGATGTTTAAAAAAGTGCATAAAAGTAGATAAATGTGTGATTTTGCTGATTGCCGCGCCCGATTGTACGTAAATCACTTATTGACTATCGCTATTTTGTTTGTTATCAAGTGAATATGACTGTCTGGTTGTTTCGGTGGTTGAATATAACCTGTTGAGTTTTAATATTTCTGAAGTTGGACATCTGGTGTCGTGTGGTATTTGTTTTCAAATTTTTCACTAAAAAATTTAATCGGGTTCTCGAGATTTTTTGCGACCGTATATTGCAGTGCTTAAGCAGGATAGGAAGGATGGCCGCAACCTGCGGCCGCAATAATGAACACTTTCCGAAATTTTTTTGGGGCTAAGTGATTTATGTAAAAAAAAAGTGTAAGTTTACGTTATAAATGTAATGTTTACAATTATGATAAAAGTTACACATACGTTTGCATTGTTAAATGTAATAAATACAATTAAAAACAGGTGTAGAATACAAAACCATCCGTTAGAAGTAGCAAGTTTAAATTTGAAATAGTTTGGTAATTATCGAGGAGAGTAGGATAGTTTTATGTTCGCCGAAATAAATGTAAATATTACAATTAAAATTGATAATGGTTAAATTGATTCTTAAGTGAATTTTTATGGATGAGCTGTTTTGTACGTCTGCATAAATAAATGTAATTATTACAATTATAAATTGAAGATGAAGATAAGACATTTGTTATATGAATTAAAAATGGAGAATAGAAAGTGAAACTAATAATATATGTATAACTACTAAAAATGACAGCCTAAGGATCTGTCTAAAAAACGGACAGTAATGTCCAACAAACAAACTCTTTTTTAAACTTTTAAAAACTTTTATGATGAAAATGTATCTGAAAAGTGCAGTGCTTGCACTGCCAATGCTCTTGTTTTCAGCAGGAGTTTTTGCTCAGGCGCATGATGTTACGGGTACAGTTCTTGACGAAGAATCGAACCCCATACCTGGTGCAAATGTGTTAATCAAGGGAACAACCACCGGAACTATCACAACCGGTAATGGTGAGTTTCAGATGAAAGCCAATGATGGTGATGTTCTTCAGATTTCCTACATTGGATACACAACTGAAGAGATTACGGTAAGCGGCAATGGTCCTTACAACATTAGTCTGGTGCCTGATATGGTAGGCTTGGACGAGGTTGTGGTTGTAGGTTACGGTGTGCAACGCAAAAGCGATGTTACCGGCGCCATCGCTACAGTAAGCGAAGATGCTCTTAAAAACCGCTCAACAAGTGATGCCGGAGCAGCTTTGCAAGGTAAGGCCGCTGGTGTTCAAATCATTTCAAATTCTGGTAAGCCGGGTGAAGGAGCTCAAATCCGCGTTCGTGGTGTGTCTTCTAACCAAACCAACAACGGAAACTTGAGCCCGCTTTTGATTGTGGACGGTCTTATCGTTGATAACATTCAGTACCTCGACCCTTCGATGATTGAATCGATGGAGGTATTGAAAGACGCCGCTTCAGCCGCTATTTATGGTGCACAGGCAGGTAATGGCGTTGTACTTATCACAACTAAAAACGGCTCAAAATCAAAAGGCAGCGGTACCATTAAATATGACGGGAAATGGACACTCCAGAGCCTTGGCAATGTTCCTGAATTGCTTAACGCTAAGGAATTCGTTGAATGGATGAAGTTCTTAGGCGAAGATGTGGATAAAGATATGGCTGATGCTAAAACAGCATTTGGTTGGGATGAAAAAACAGATACCGACTGGATGAAAGAATATTTTGAAAACACCTGGGCACAACAACACTCAGTGTCGGTTACCGGTGGTAACGAGAGAGGGAACTATTTCGCCAGCATCAACTATTTGAACCAAGACGGTATTGTTAAGGGCCATAAAGATGTTTATGAGCGTTTGACAGCTCAATTGAACGGCGAGTATAAAATCAAAGACTGGTTGAAAGTGGGAAACAACACATCTATAGAGAAATGGAGCAGCAGAGGCGTTTCTGAAAGAGGCTACGGCACGGCATTCCAGACTCTTCTGATGATGGACCCTCTCACTCCTACCCATTGGACAAAACCAGAGCAGTTCATACAAGCAATGAAGAAAGCGTACGATGAAGCTATGACTAATCCGTCTGACACCACATACCGCTTCTATGGTGATGAGAAGGGTTTCTATGCCACGTCATACTTCAACCAGCGTCAAAATGGTGGTAACCCATTCATTCAGCGCGACAGAGCGTTTCAAAAACAAGAGGGTATTACCGTTCGAGGTTCTATCCATGCTGATTTTACCCCGGTTAAATGGTTAACCTACACAACTCGTTTTGGTTACCGTTTGTCTAATAGTACAGATCATAACTGGGATGAACCTTACTATGTTAACTCTAAGGCTAACCATGAAGGATTTAGTATAACGGCAACTGCAAACACAGGCATATACTATATGTGGGAAAACTTTATGAACTTTAACAAGACGTTTGCCGACGTACATAATGTAAGTGCTATGGTTGGTATGTCGTTTACGGAGAGTAGTAGTGATAATGTTACTGCTGGTGCAAACGGTTCAAACATTATGAATTCATATAAAGACAACTACCGCTTTGTAAGTCAGGTGAACCGGAATCCTGAAACATCAAGAACCACAACCAATCAACCAAGCTTGCATCGTAATATGTCATATTTCGGTCGTGCTTCGTATTCTTTTGCCGACCGCTACAATTTGCAATTCATTTTACGTGCCGACGCATTCGATACTTCAAAACTCGACAAAGACCACCGTTGGGGTAAATTCCCATCAGTATCAGCCGGATGGACAATCAGTAACGAGGATTTCATCCGTAGCAACGTCAGCGATGAAATCTTGTCTTACTTGAAACTGAGAGCATCTTGGGGCCGTAACGGTAATGTCAGCGTGTTGAACGATTACAAATACAAAACAGGTATCAGTGAGAACAGCAAGTACTATCAAACAGATGATGGTAAGATAATTAACGGCTCTGCCCCGAGCGGTGTGGCCAATCCTGATTTGACTTGGGAAACATCTGATCAGGTTGACGTTGGTTTGGATATGCGTTTCTTATCGAACCGTTTGTCATTAGGTATCGACTATTACAATAAGAAAACCAAAGATTTGTTGTTCGGAATCACCACTCCTTCTGAGGCAGGTTCTCTTAACACAACAGTTAATGGTGGCGAAATTCTTAATACCGGTATTGAAATTGAGGCCGCTTGGCGCCACAAAATTGGTGACATTAACTACAGCATCAGCGCCAACATGGCAACACTTAAAAACGAAGCCACATATCTGACTCCGTTAATGGGTGAGTATCAGAATGGCGCTGGCGTGGGCGGTTCTAACTTCTGCAAACTTACAACCCGCTTTAAAGAGGGTGAGCCAATTTGGTATATGCATGGTTACAAATACACAGGAATTAAACCAGACGGTACTGCTGGTTTTGCCGATTTGAACGGTGATGGCAATGTTGACGAACACGATATGACCAATGTGGGTTATGGTAACCCCAAAGTCACTTATGGTTTGACTATCAATCTCGATTATAAGGGCATTGACTTCTTACTGTTTGGTACAGGCGCTGCAGGTAGAGACATTTACTATGGCCTGTACTATGAAGGATATAACAACATTTCAAAGTACTTCTACGATGAAATGAAGAAAGGTAATCTGCCATCAGATATCGCTAAAAGCGATAAATACTGGACATCTGATGCAGCCGTATTCAATGGCTCATATTTCAAAATCAAACAAATTCAACTTGGCTATACTTTGCCGAAAGAATTATCTCAAAAAGTATTTATCCAGAACGCTCGTTGCTTTGTTTCATTGGATGACTTCTTTACAATTACCAAGTATCCTGGTCTTGATCCGGAAACCGCAAACAACGGAGCAAACGGCCCTGGTATGGATTTAGGCCAGTATCCAACTATGCGTAAAGTTGTATTTGGAGTTAATCTTACATTCTAATTAACAATTAAAGAATATGAAAATGAATAAAATAAAATATGCACTTTTTATTGGTGCCAGTTTGTTCACCGCAGCCTGCAGTGAGGATTTGCTTGACATTCCGCAGAAAGCATCCACTTCTGCCGATGAATTTTTTGCCAAGGATGAGGCTGCACAATCACTTTTACTTAGTTGCTATGCAGAAATGACAGATCGTATTGCCGGAGCTGACTGGAATGATGGCAGTATGTTTGGTAGTCCGTTTCTGACCGCTCTGAATTATTCGGCTGATGACGTATTCTCTGCAGGTAAGAACACAGAGGATCATTTAGACATCCGTCAGTTCGATGAGTTCCGCTATGACACCAAGAATTCTCAAGTAAAAGCTTTTTATAACAGATTGTACAAAGTGATTTTTATGTGCAACCAGCTTAAGGCAAACATTGTTGGTGACACTCCGGCTAAAAAAACAGCCATAGCTGAAGCTCGTGTTATGAGCGCTTACAGCCACATGATGGCAGCCTTGTTATTTGAAAATCCACCATTGGTTCCAGAATTGACTACCGATTATGTTAAGAATGCCGAAAGCCAGGAACAAATTCTTAAATGGTGTATTGATGAGTGTGAGGCAGCCATACCAGACTTGAATGAGCGCAAGGGCGCTACAGACGCAGAAGGTTGCTATAAAATCACTGTGGGTTTTGCCCAGTTTGTTGCCGGCAAATGCGCAATGTTTATGGGCGATTGGGCTACAGCTGTAAAATATTTGAAACCGCTTTGCGAATCACCAAATTACGCTTTGATTGATAACTACCGCGATTTGACACACATTGAAGGTGATGGTTCTGCAGAAAAAATATTTGAGTTAAATATTGTTGAAAATGCAGATGCCAACAGCTTCACCGAAATGCTTCGTGGTGGCTGGATGGCAACTAACGTTATCAGCTGGCGTGTTGATGATCTGCCTGCAGTACCTAATATTTTGGGTGTTGCCGGTGGTTGGGGCGGCGGTGCCATCAACGATAAGTTTGCAGAAAAAATGTATGCACACGAGCCAAACAGCCAACGTCGTATAGCTACATTCCTCACACCTGACGAGCTTCTGTATAACGAAACTCTTTGCGGCTGGCCAGCAGACTCTGCCAATCTTACACTAGAACAGAAAAAAGCGGACCCTGGTCGTGGCATTATAACCACAACAGGAGCTTTCTCACGTTGCGAATATATGGCAGTTAAAAAAATGACATATCCTACCGACAAATCAACACGTGCCGATGCCAATATGACAAACTTCATTGTGGCACGTCTGGGTGAGGCTTATTTGCTCTATGCAGAAGCTTGCTTAAGGAATGGCAACGCAGCTGAAGGTAAGACATATCTGAATAAGATTCAGGAACGTGCAGGTGCGCCTGTTACCGATCTTACAATGGAAACATTGATGGATGAGAAACAGTATGAATTGTGGTTTGAGGGTTGCCGTTTCTTTGATTTGGTTCGCTGGAGCAAACAAGACGGTCTTGATATTAAGGCAAAATTTGATGCAGTAACCGACAACATTCCTTTCTTGTATGATTTGTTCTTTGTTCCAGAAGGAAATGATTTGTATGACGCAAAATACTATCAGAAAGAACATAAGTTTGTTTCTGTTACGAAGCACCCGTTGGCAGAGGCAAAAATTACAAACCGCTTTACTGTTGGCAAACACGAATATCTTCCTTTCCCGGAAGACGCTCTTAACCTTAACCCTGAGCTTGTACAACACGCTAATTGGTAATAAGTAATTAGAGAGCAATCTCGTTTTAAAGGGAGCATCTACAAGGTGCTCCCTTTTTTTGCTTGCTTGTTAATGATTTTCCCTTATAACCAATGTCATTTTGTTTTCAGGAAAATGTTCGTAAGACATTTATATCGGTAGAATAATGTGAGCATAGGGGGTGTAGCCCCAATATGGGTTGCATTTCAATCTTTTACTGTTATGCTGTGCAACGCCTACGGCGTAGAAACCAAGGCTGGTATTATTTCCAACCGATATTTATTCCCTACGGGAATCAAAAAGAATTAATGAGGGGAAAAAGTGTTATGGGCAACATACTGATAACCATTCACTTGTTTATGAAAAACAAACATACACCACTTGCCGAAAAACCGTTGGGTGTAATGCTTAAGCCAATTATTTGTATGACACACTATTGCGTTGGCTGCCGTAAAGCATTGATTCCACCAGATTTGCATTGTATCGGGTTGGGGCAATGCAAAAATCAGGCAAGTTATACGATTTCAGCTCTTCGTCGTAGTGTTGGCGAGGGTTGCGCTGTGGCAATGCAAAGGCTTTTGCAGCGTTGCCATTGTCGATGTGGGCAATGTAGAGCAACGAGAAATAACCGTCGTCGCGGCGCGATGTAAATACTATCCAGCGTGAGTTCGACGACCAATTGTGGAACGATTCAGCATCGTTTGAATTGGCCAATGTGAGAGGGTGCGTTTCTTTCGTCTCTAAGTCATAAATCCAAAGGTCGGACTCGGGGTGCCAAATTGAGAATTGTCCGTAGTCGGCCATTGTGAAAAGAATGTATTTACCATCGTACGAAGGACGAGTCCAAGCGATAGACTTGCCTTGGTCGCGCAAGTCGAGCAGTGTGTCAACCGATTGACCGAACACTCCAGCTTCATCATCAAAACTTATCGCGCAAAGCACATATACAGCTTTTTCGTTTTCACTTGGCAGGTCGCAAGGCGCTGACGATGTGTAGTACATTGTTTTTCCGTCGGGCGAGAATGTCGGGTCGGTTTCGTACCAATCGGTTTTAAGCAGTGGCGAAGTTATCAGCTGCTGATTGTCGATGTCGAGAATGGCAATGTCGGAGCCGTCGTCGTAAACTTCGAGTTTCTTTTTGTGAATCATAAAGTAAACCTGTTGGGTGGCGTTTTGGCTGTAACCAACGTAGCGTCCGCTTGGGTGCCAATAGGTGTAAACGCACGGCAGGTCGGCCGAAGTGGGCTTCAGATTGAAGGCTTCGTAGTTGTTGCCGCGTCTGATGACAGTGGCACCGTGCTCTCCGCGATAATGAGTGCTTGAGAACTGCGTATTGCAGCGGTTTGCAGTGTGGCAGTTCATACATCCGCCTTCAATTTGCGAGCCCGCGTAGATAACATCGACATCGAAATTCGAGAGATTGCGCTCGTAAAGCCCCATATCGCTGAAAAAACCATAGCCAGGAGCTATTAGCCGATAATGCACGCCATAATCGATGCTGTCGGGGCTGATGTAAATCGGGAATGCTTTGAATGTCTGCCATTTATTGCTTTTCAGCAGACTGACGGAAACTGTCAAACTATCGCCTATATTGCTGTTCAGCAGTTTGTGCCATTTGCCAATATTTATGTCGATGCATTGCCGTGCCGAGCAGGTTAGCTCGGAATCTTTCCCCTTGAATGTTACGCAAATAGCCTGCGCGGACGAGTCGCAACTTTGAAAATTGAGCGGAGCAATATTTGCGGGCACCGTCACAAAAGTGTAGTCGGGGTATATTTGCGGCAGTGCATCTACAAGTTCGGCATTTTGCGGTTCGTAGCGGCTGCACGATGCAAGTAAAACAATTATCGGTATTAGTAAGTGTTTCATTAGTCGTCGGTTTTGTTAAACAAGTAGTACCAAACTGAGTTGCTATAGTCTTTCTGTAGCAGCTGCGCGGCATTTCTCTGATTATTATTTACGGTATTCATAAAGAAGTTGAACCGTTTTCTGGTTATGCTTGATATGTTGTACGGAATGTTGTTCATATCCTGGTTCGACATTGCCCAGGCAAAAATCACGGCTTCCTGGTAAACTGGCGGCAGTGTTGAATAATGTTTGGCGTAGTTTACAAAATACTGTACAAACAGGCTTATATTTTTATCGAGCAGCTGACTGATAAGAGCGTAATCCCAAGCCAGGCGGTTCTGCGGGGTGTGCCGCACTAATTCAATTATAATGTTGCCATAATTGTCGCTCGGCTGCATAAAATCATCGGTCAATCTGTAGCTTCTTATTTCGCCATATTCGTTGTCAGCTTTATACTCAGCGTGATTTTGACACTCGCTTAGGCGTTTAGTGGCCCAGTCAGCGTAAAAAAGTGTGTGCTGCAGCAGCCTAAGGTATTTTCCCGCCGATTTCCAGTCGCGGTTAATCAGGTCGATTTCGGCCAGGCGCTTAATGTAGCGCACGCTCAGGTAGTGGTTTGGTATTGCGCCAAGCGATTCGCTGTAATGACGGCGCGCCAAATTTGTAAAGCCCAGATAATAAAATACTTCGCCTGCCGAAATGCACATTGTGTGATGGCGCATAAACGGAACAAAAAGGCTTGGCGACTTTTGCTGGTCAACTTCAAAAGCACGAGTGGTTAAAAGATTTGTTTTGGCAAGAGCCAGATTCAGGTAGTTATGCTCGATAACCCAGACAGGACGTTGTTTCTCGGCTGCTTTTATAATTTTCTTCCACTCTTTTTGGCGGGCCATACAAGAGTATTCCAGAAGCTCTTCGCGGTCGGGGTCGTAACACTTTTGAATGGCAAAACAGCTGCCGCCCGCAATCAGAATCAGAAGTACTACCGCCGAACTTGTTTTGGTTATTTTTTTTGAGACAAAGCCAGCGAGCAAAATGGTAACAATGGTTGTAAACACAGTTGCGTAAAGTGCGGTTGGAAATTCCGCTGGGATTCGCATATACCAAATTCCTTTGAGTAAGGCATTCAGACTGTGAGTGCCAAAAGTATGTGCGACGATTGCCGCAAGAAACACCGTAAGGCTACTGACGGCCATAATTATTGCTGCTTTGGTTTTTATGGCTTGCGTGGCAAGGTCGCAGGCGGCTGTGCAGAGTATGGTTATAAGCATTGCGGCCGTTCCAGCAAAAAAATATGCGGCCAGACCGACAGCAATGGTTGCAATTATGTGTATGTCGGTTCTTTTTATTTTCAGCAAAAGGCAGACAAATGCCAATCCAACTACTATCGACACCAGTGCGGTGAGCATAGTCTCAAAATAACCTATTACGCAGAGCGCGGCCACCGACGGAATAAAACTCAAAGCAAATCCAATGTTACTGGCGGTGATTCGGCGAATGACCTGATACGATAAAATCTGCACCAAAACCACCAACGCGGCAATAATGGCGGCTCCGAAGCTATGGTTTATAAAGAATTGCACTAAAAACTGCGCCACGTAGTCGGCCAAGCCACCAATGGTGCTTACTGTGTTTTTGAAAAATGTCGATGTAAACAGGAACATCTGCATTTCTTCGTGGTAGTTTAGCAGTCCCCAGCAGGCAAAACGCCAAAACAAAAACACAGCAATGAACCAAGCTGAGACTATTGCGATGCGAATTAATTTATTGTTATTCATTGCGTAATCTACAACTATAGATACAACTTATATTATTTTTGAGGGGCAAATTAACATTGTTAATTCCCCCTTGCATTTGCAATTTTCCATTGAATCAAAGATAGAAAAGTTTATCATAAATTTTCAATTCTGACATTCCAAGGTGTAGTATGAAGAAGTAACGTTTTTGAATTTGCCTTTAACGGAGCATGTCGGTGCTTCATTGGCTTCGAGTGTCATTTCTATGCTTGAAAAACCATAAAAAATCCCCGCCAGCCAACGCCGACGGGGATTTTTTATTGAGTAATGTTTAAAGTTTAATGAGTAAAGTGATTTCGCGATTTGTATTCTCTTTACTCTTTACTCTTTACACATTACTCCTTACACTTTACTCTTTACACAAATCACGCCTTCTTGATATAGTTAACAACCCACTCGCCAACCTCGCTAGTGCTGTGGGCGTTGTTTTTGTCGATATCCTCGGTAACGTAGTTGGCGTCGAGCGAAGCCTGCACGGCCTTGCGGATGAGCGCTCCTTCTTCCTTCAGGTCGAAGGCATATTCGAACATCATTGCGGCCGAAAGGATTGTTGCCAGCGGGTTGGCAATGTTCTTGCCCTTTGCCTGCGGATATGAGCCGTGGATTGGCTCGAAAACGCTTGTGTACTCGCCGATTGAAGCCGACGGCAGCAAGCCCATTGAGCCCGAAATAACCGAAGCCTCGTCGGTGAGAATGTCGCCGAAGGTGTTCTCGGTAACCATCACGTCGAAGAATGTCGGGTTCTGAATCATACGCATTGCGGCGTTATCGACATACATATAATCGGTTGTAACATCAGGATATTTTGGTGCAATCTCTTGTGCGACCTTTCTCCACAAACGGCTCGAAGCCAACACGTTAGCCTTGTCGACAACAGTTACGTGCTTTTTGCGTTTGCGGGCATACTCGAACGCAACTTTCAGAATGCGCTCAATCTCGGGACGGCTGTAATAGTTGGTATCGAAAGCCTCCTCAACGCCGTTGGCGTTCACAACAGGCTCCTGCTTCTTGCCGAAATACATACCGCCAGTGAGTTCGCGAATGCAGATAAAATCGGCACCCTTCACCAGTTCCTCTTTCAAAGGCGATTTGTGCAGCAGGCACTCGAAAGTCTCCACAGGGCGAATGTTTGCAAACAAGCCCAACTTCTTACGCATTGCCAACAAACCCTGCTCGGGGCGCACTTTGGCCGTTGGGTCGTTGTCGTACTTCGGGTCGCCCACAGCGCCGTAGAGCACAGCATCGCTCTCCATACACAGTTGGTGAGTCGATTCGGGATAGGCGTCGCCGTACGCATCAATGGCGCACGCACCCGTCAGAGCCTCTTTATATTCAAGTTCGTGACCGAATTTCTCGCAAACAGCTTTCGTAACATCCAAAGCCTGTTTCATCACTTCCGGACCAATTCCGTCGCCGGCTAAAACGGCAATTTTTAATTTTTTACCCATTTTATCTTGTTTTTAGATTGTTCAATATTACGGACGGCAAATATAAGGTGAGTTCAATAAATAAAGCGAATTGTCAACAGAAAAGTTATTTGTTGGGGGAAATGTTTCTCGCGGAGACAACTTGGGGCTAAATAAAAACGCCCAATCAGTTTCAGTCTGGTTGGGCGTTCTTTTGTCTCGTTAGGCGTTATTGCTCGTAGAAGATTTCGTAGGTTGTTGCTTCTGTTTTCCCATCATAGTTTTGGATGCTGGTAATCTTTTTCAAATAATCGCCGTCGTATTCGTATAAAAAAGTATAACTCATACTTTCTTCTTCTTCTCCATTTTTGCCTACAAAAGTACAAGATGTTGGAAGTTGTACGAATCTTTTACCCAATTTGTCGCCAAATATAGGTTCTGCATCATATAGTATATTCCAAATATTTACATTCAAGTTGTTGAGTATCTTGCTGCTGTATGCAAAATTTGTCATTGAAATAATGGTTTCATCACCTTCTGTGTCGCTTGAAATTGATTTTACAATTCCATTTTCAACACAATAGGTTGCTTTGATTTTGCTTCCTCCCATTGTTCCTTCCATTGTTGACAAATAACCATTAGCGGAATAGCTGTATTTCATTTGACCATATTCTTCGTCAACGTCAACGCCATCGTCTGAGAATGATGTGTATTTAATACTAGTTATTCTTCCGTTTTTAGATTCCCATTTGGCAGTTGTGCTAACATTAATACCCAAAATTTCACCAGACCAAATTACAGAATTGTCGGTATACTGATATGTCTCCGAATAGAAAGCTTTGGTGGTTTTGATAATTTTGCCATCTGAATCAAATTCGTAAGAGAATTGATTCCCTGAAAAGTAATTCGAGCCTTCTATTCTTGTTATTTTTTTGGGCAGAATTGACAATTCAATCTCATCTTCCTCATTGTCTTTGGTGCAGCTTGAGAATGTAACTGCTGTCACCATTGCGGCCATCAGGCCATAATTCAAGATGTGTTTCATTGTTTATTATTTTATGATTAAAGTTGTTTATACAAATGTGGTGTTTGTTATGTTAGTTCAAAATGATTTGTAAAAAAAGTTCAGTAACAAAGGCTTATTAAACTACGTGATAAAAATGCAGACAATAACCATCAAAAGGAGATGTGATTCCAAATGGTGGCTTATGTGATTTTTAACCGAGTTGGTCGTTCTGAGATGATTGCTTTTCTAATTCTTCATTGAGCATATCATACAGATATACAGCTCCTTGATAGTATAAACCCGTGCGTTCTTTGTCTCGTTATGCGTTATTCCTCGTAGAAGATTTCGTA
>CAMJCK010000040.1:0-32722 GCA_946404125.1 uncultured Bacteroidota bacterium
AACTGATATGCAAGAGAAAATCATCGTTCTTGACTTTGGCGGGCAGTACGCTCACCTGATTGCCAACCGTGTACGCCGGTTGGGCGTTTTCACAGAGATTCACTCGCCTGCAGCGCCGGTTGAAGAGCTGGCGGGCGCAAAGGGCATCATCTACAGCGGCGGACCGGCAAGCGTTTATGCCGCCGACGCACCCGAATACAATCCTGAGATTCTGAACATTCCGGTGCCGAAACTCGGCATCTGCTACGGTCACCAACTCATTGCGTCGCAACTGGGCGGAACCGTTAAACCCGGCAAGGTGAAAGAGTACGGCATATCGGATTTGATTATCGGCGACAGCCAACATCCGCTGCTCAAAGGCATTCCGGCATCGTCGCCAATGTGGATGAGCCACGGTGATTCGGTTTCGCAACTACCTGATGGATACCGCATTATAGCATCAACAAAAGACTGCCCCATTGCCGCTGTGGCGATGGACGAGCGCAAGATTTACGGCATTCAGTTCCACCCCGAAGTGACTCACAGCAAGTTCGGAATGCAACTTCTGGACAACTTTATCGGCATCTGCCAATGCGAGCGCACGTGGAATATGAAGAGTTATATGCCGCTGATTTCAGAGAAGATACGCACCGAAGTGGGCTCTCGCAAAGTGTTCCTGCTTGTGTCGGGCGGTGTCGACAGCACTGTGGCTTTCGTTCTGCTGAACAAAGTGCTTGGCACTGAGCGCGTTATGGGCCTGCACATCGACAACGGAATGATGCGTATGGACGAGTCGCAGAAGATTATTGAGTTCCTGAAGGCCGAAGGAATGCACAACCTGCGCGTGGTTGACGCCACCGCCGATTTTCTTGGCCAACTGGAAGGCATAACCGCACCCGAAGAGAAGCGCAAACGCATTGGCGCAACCTTCCTGACGGTTAAAGACAAGGAAATGAGCAAGTTGAACCTTGACCCGAAAGAGTGGATGATTGCGCAAGGCACCATCTACCCCGACACCATCGAGAGCGGCGGCACCAAAAACGCCGACCTGATAAAAACCCACCACAACCGCGTGAAGGAAGTGATGGACTTGATGGCGCAAGGTCTTCTGCTTGAGCCACTTGCCGACCTTTACAAAGACGAAGTGCGTATGCTCGGCGAAGAGCTCGGCATTCCGCACAATCTGGTTTGGCGCCACCCCTTCCCCGGCCCTGGACTTGGCGTGCGCCTGCTCTGCACCGACGGGAAAGGTGAGTTTGCATCGAACGCCGATGTTGAAGGATTGGACAAATATTTGAAAGACAATAATATCGAAGGCCGCGTTCTGCCGGTGAAAAGCGTTGGCGTGCAAGGCGACGGCCGCACCTACGCACAGCCTTTCCTGCTGACTTCGAAAAACTTAAGTTGGAAAGAGTGCGAGCGTTTCAGCACCGAACTTGTGAACCGGTTCAAGGTCATCAACCGCGTGATATGGCAGGTTGGCACAGTGTCGGATGAAATGCCGAAACTTGTTGCCCAATATGCCACCAAAGATAAATTCGACACTCTGCGCAAGTTCGACAACATCTGCACCGAGTTCCTTCAGGCCAACGACCTTTACGAGAAAATCTGGCAGATGCCCGTGGTTCTGACACCGCTGCGCGTGCAAGACAAGCCGTGCATTGTGATGCGCCCCGTGAACAGTTCGGAAGCAATGACCGCCAACTTTGCCGAAATCGACCAAAACCTGCTCGGCGGCCTGTGGCAGCAATTCAAGGCCGATGGCGCCGGCTCACTCTGGTACGACGTGACGCACAAACCGCCGGGAACCATTGAGTGGGAATAATTGAAGGATTGAAGAATAGAAGAATATTATTACTCGATAAAAAGCGATATAATTTATATAACATTAAATCGAATATGAAAATAATATCAAAGACCATTATTGTATGTGTAGCATTACTATTCGTGTCATATTATACTAAAGCACAAGACTTTAGTAATTACACTGTATCTGAATTCGCTCAATTGACAAATTCAACACTTCCTGCCGATATGGGCTTCGGAACAATTGTTAAATGCGAATATACTGATGGAAAGCTAACTTATTATGTCGAAGATGTCGATAATGATATTTTCGAAGATATAGGTAAAGGAGCCAAAGAGCGTCTATCGCAAAATAATAGTTTTAGAAAAATCATTTACCCCATTCTGAAAAAGGAAAATGCATCAATATGCTATCAATACAAAAGCAAAAATGGGAAAATAACAATGGCGTGCTTTACACCAGAAGATATGGATGAAATAATAAACACTAACATTGAGCCCAAACAATTGCTACTACAAGAAGTTGAAATACTACAAGAAAAAATGCCATTTAAAGATGATGAATTTTCTACCTTCATAAACGTAGGATATGTGAATGGCTATTTCTATTACATTATTGAAATTGATGAAGATAGTGTTTCTTTGGAAGATGTTGCAAACGCATCAGAAGCTATAAAGCAGACTATACTCAATAACCTGACTCACAATATAGCAGCAAAGTCATTTGTACATATGCTTGCTGCCGACAATGCGACTCTTTTATATAGATATGTAGGCAGTAAAACAGAAAATTACTATGATTTGGAAATTGACAAAACATTTATCAAACTCATAAATACGTGCTTTGAGACTAGTGAGAGTTCACCCACAAAAATCAGAAACTTTTCATTTACACAAGCCGAAATAAAAGACAAAGAGCTTTGCCTTAAACCCGACGCATTAACTTCACTATTGATAAAAAAGGAAGCATTAATAGATGCTATAAAAAAAGACACTGTTTGGTATCAATATGTAAATGCCATAACTGACGAGAATTGGAAAATAACATTAACAAATAACATAACCCTATCATTTTTAGACTTATCAACAATAATTTATGATTTAGATGACATTACAATTAGCCGAGAGAAACTCAACAATGTTATAAATTCCTTAAATGAAAACTATCCTGAACCTCCAGGTTCTGACGATGTTCTTTTGCAAAAATTTATTATTGAGGATGATATTGTTGACTCTCCAATAATTATAGATGAAGAAAAAATAGATTTTTCTTCACTAACTCCAGAAACAGTCAAATCTGACATTTTAGCTAATGATAGTGATAACTGGCTACGTGCCATAATTGCTAAATCAGGCTACGGATACGCACGAACTGTTATCGCATCAAAATCAGGGAAAAAATTCCGAGTTATCATTCAAAATAGCGAACTTATTGATATTCTATCAAAATAAGCCACGTTAGATTGTATCCTAATCCGTCTCCAAATCGAACGCATCGCGGAGAAGTTTCAGTGCCGGATTCTTTTCGAGCATAAACATATATTTCTCCTTCGAAGTATAGGGCATTCCGTTCGATTCCGGCTCGGCGGCACCGTCCATTTCAAAACGCAGCGTAATACGATTATTATGCAGATTGTCACGCAGATAGCGTTGGAGAGGCTCGCGCAGATTGAGTTCTAAATAATCCTTGGCCGTCTGACTGCTAACATCAAAACGGAAATAGACGCCATTTTCGGGCTTCTGCGGTATCTTGCTGCTTAACAGCATACTAACTCTCGGACGGCGTGCCTTTTCGGCCTTGGCAAATTCCATCCAAACCTTGTCGAAATCCTTTTGGGTGAAATCGTTGTTCTGCGCTTCCGACAGGCTCTCAGATTGCGTAGTATTCTCTTTTGCAATACTTTGCAGCGATATATTCTGCGGATACTCCTTATAAACCGGACGGGCTATAACAGTGTTTTCCACTGCAAATGGCGATGTGCGTTTTCCCTGATGCTGGGGTGAACCGGATGTTGCCGGAGCTGCGGTAGCGGCGACTGCTGTCGGCTTCTTTTTAAGCCGTTTCAGTCGTTTTTTTTTTCTTCCTCGAGGTCGCAGAGCCTCATAAGCGCGAACTCAACAGCCAAGCGTTTGTTCTGGCTTACGCGATAGCCCGACTCCGACTCGTTCAGCACTCGCAGCGCCTCGAAAATGAACCAGGTCTGGCACTTCTTGGCCTGCTCAAGATAGCGTGTGCGGATGTTTGCGCCAACGTCGAGCAGTTGGACGGTCTTCTCGTTCGAGGCCACCAGCAGGTCGCGGAAGTGGTTGCTCAATCCCGACAGGAAATGCTGCCCCTCAAAGCCTTTGTCAAGAATTTCGTCGTAGATGGTGAGGCTGGTTGCCACATCCTGCGCAAGGAAGGCGTCGACAAGGCGGAAGAAGTAATCGTAGTCGAGCACGTTGAGGTTGGCCACGGCCTTTTCGTAGGTTACTTCGGTGCCCGAGAAGCTGACAATCTGGTCGAAAATCGAAAGAGCGTCGCGCATTGCGCCATCGGCCTTGCGGGCGATGAGGTTCAGCGCGTCGGGGTCGGCTTTGATGCCCTCTTTCTCGGCAACACGGGCAAGCTGCGCGGCGGCATCCTCAACCGTTATGCGGCTGAAGTTGTAAACCTGGCAACGCGACAGAATGGTCGGCAGAACCTTATGTTTCTCGGTTGTTGCCAGAATGAAAATGGCGTGTTTGGGTGGCTCTTCAAGCGTCTTCAGAAAGGCGTTGAACGCAGCCTGCGACAGCATATGCACCTCATCGATGATATAGACGCTATAGCTGCCAATCTGCGGCGGAATGCGCACCTGGTCGATAAGGTTACGGATGTCGTCGACTGAGTTGTTCGACGCGGCATCGAGCTCGTGAATGTTGTATGAGCGGTCCTCGTTGAAGGCCTTGCACGACTCACACTCGTTGCACGGCTCCATATCGGCCGAAGGATTCAGGCAGTTGATGGTTTTGGCGAAGATGCGGGCGCAAGTGGTTTTTCCAACACCGCGCGGTCCGCAAAACAAGTATGCGTGCGCCAGATGCTTGTTCACAATGGCGTTTTTCAACGTTGTTGTGATAGACGACTGCCCGACAACGCTCTCAAACGTTATTGGACGATACTTTCGCGCCGATACTATGAATTCACCCATTTCTGTTATTCAGATTGGCAAATATAGAAAAACATATATATGCCAAGTTGGTAAGTTTTCAACAATTGAAGAAGTTTTGCAGCCATATTTCGCACACAAGTCGGCGAATAAAAACACACATCCACTCGGTCGCACACGCTAAAAAATTTGGAAAGGATGCAAAAAAAAACAAATTACAAATCCATTTTTACGGGCTGCAGGATTACAACCCCGCCAGCATCGCCTTGAAGGCCTCGTTGGGCACGAAGCCTTTGTCGTCGGCGGCATATTCGGGCTTGAGGCGGTTCACAAAATACATATCAATCTCGCCCTTGTGCTTGGCTTGAATCTTGCCGCGGTACTCGCACTCAAAATAGTCCTTGATAAAATCGTAGGTGGTTTTCGAGATGTTGATTTTACCGGGCTCGCAGGCCGATTCGAGGCGGCTGGCCGTGTTCACCGAGTCGCCCCACACATCGTACACTGTGCGCGTTTTGCCCACTACGCCTGTAACCACCGGCCCTGTGTGGATGCCGATACGCATCAGCCACGGGTCGCCGCCGGCGCGGGCGCGTTTCTCGTCGAGGGCGCTCACGGCGCTCTGCAACCCGAAGGCGGCAATCACAATATCGAACGGATGGCTGTGGTTCGGCATCGGAAGGCCGCCGGCACACATATAGGCGTCGCCGATGGTCTTGATTTTCTCAATGAAATTCTGCGCCAGCACATCGTCGAACGATGAGAACAAATCTTGCAGAGTATCGATGAGCGCCTTTGGCTCAAGTTTCTCCGACCATTGTGTAAAATTCTTAATATCAGCAAACAACACCGATGCGCTGTTGTAAACTCGGGGCTTTGCCGTGCCGTTTTTCTTCAGCTCGGCCACAATGTCGGCCGGCAGCATATTGAGCAGCAGCTCGTCGGAGCGCTTCTTCTCAATCTGTAGCTCCATCTCGGCCTCCTTCATATTGGTAATGTCGAGTTCGAACACCATATAATAAGTGTCGTGCGAGGTGTCGCCGTTGCGCGTCAACGTTACCTGTTTCCAGATGGTCTGCCCCTTGGCTCCCACCGACTTGCCCACAAACGAGCTTGTGCGCGCCTTGCGGTCAATCATCTCTCCGCCCGACCATTTCAGATAATCGTTGAGCGAGCTGCCAACCTTGACCATATACGAGCTAGCCGTAAATCCGTAGTGGCTGCAAAACGCGGCGCTTACTGATTTAAGGTTCTCGTCGCGGTCGAAGATGAGCATCACGTTCGAGTCGTTGATGGCATCGGTCATCTGGCGCAGCTGCCAGTTCTCCTTCTGCAGTCGCTCCATTTCGGCTAAAACAGTGTCTTTCTTGCGGCTGATTCGCACCAGAAACGCCACAGTAACAGCAATGACGATTGCCGCCACACCAAGACACGCGCCTACCACGAAGCCCAAACTATTCATCGCAACAATTTGATTTTGGCGCTATTTAGCAAATAATTAGGCAAACAGCAAAGTTTTTTTACGAAGTTGCGGCTTGATTGGGCGAACACCGCCTTTGCTATGGGGAAACTCGGCGCCAAGCAAAAAAAAACGGCTCCCGAAGGAGCCGCCTTTCAAACTATAAAAATAAACAATTACTCATCATCCGGTTTCGAGTCGATACGAACCTTCAAGAGGAAGAAATGGTTCGTATTGTCCTGCAAAGGCAGGAACTGATACTCGAGCTGGCGGCCTGTTTTGCGGGCAATATCGATAAGGCCCAGACCGGCGCCACCTTTCTCCGAAAGGGAACCTTCGCGAATCTGCTTCTTATACAAAGCGTTAAGGTCATCTTTGTTCAATTTGTTGATATTATCGATGGCTGCTTTCAAACCCTCAATCTTCTCGGTCAGAATCTTATTGGCTGTGATAACGCTCCAGTAACCGTCTTTCTTGCCAACAATGAACAAGCCGTTGCCCACACCGTCGTTGCGGTCAATGTCGTCGGAGTGCTTGGTCATATTCTGCAGGCACTCAACCATTACGTGGAACACTTTACGTTTCACAGACTTGTCCTCGTTCGACTTGTCCATATCGCGCTCGGCCATCGAAGTGAACATCTTCATAACCTCGTGGCTGAACTCGCCTTCGTAAACTAATGAAAAGCCGTTGCTCGCCATCTCGTCGTGCAACGAAAGAACTGATTTAATAAGATTTATATCGGCACTCATAAAATTTTAATTTTTTGTCTTTTTCGTATTCATTAACGATGCCTAAAAATAGATTTTTTTTGTTTCATAGCAAAAAAAAATCAGTTTTTATGGCCATTGGCTTGTTATTTCTTCTTGGCCTTTGCAAGTTTCTGAAAATCTTTTGCCAACATACCTTCTTTGTTCTTGTCGCTAATCATATGATAGGCGAAATAGTAGAGCCGGGCGTCGGCGGCACCCACAATAACCTTGTAGCAGCGCACCTCTTTCTTGCGTGTGCCCTCGGGTCCAACTTTGTGCAGAAGCACCACATCGGGGTCGTGGCGGTCGATGGCGGCCTCAACCTCCTCACGGCTCACAATCTTGAACTTGTATGGATACAACGACTTGATTTTGGCCTCGGTGTTGAGGTCGGGATTCAGCTCCTCTTTCACAAGATAAAGGGTTTTGTCGTGAATGTCAGCCATTTGCGAATTGTAATACTTCAAGATGTTTTTGCTTGTGAGCTTCGGATTCTCGGTTGTGAGTTTGATATGGTTCTGTAGGAACTGGCAGAGCAAACCCAGCTTGTAGCCGTAACTTGCCTCATCAACGCCATTGTAACAGATTGGCACTGAGGCAATATCGGGCATTTGGCGGATATACTCGTAATCGCCGCCGAGCTCAACGCAGAGGTAATCGAACTTCGACTTGGTTTTATCTCTGTCGTTGTAAACGGTGTTGCGCATAAGGAACGCTTTGGTTGAGTCCTTGCGGGCTTTCTCAAAATCGGCCGACGAGAAGGTTACTACGTCGTATTTATTGATATTCCAGTGTTTTTCAACGGTTTCCTTGATTTTGAAATTGTACTCAAGCAACGGGTTGTTGTCCAGCACAACCATTGTTGTTGTGTTTTTAAAACGCTGGAGGTTCTCGGGGGTTCCCACAGCCTGCTGGGCCTGCGCGTTGCAGAAGAGCGCGCTTGCAAATGCTATTGCTAATGTTTTTTTCATTGTTGTTATTTTTAAAAATTCGACAATTAAAGTACAAATGTAAAATAATCTTGATAACGTGGGATTCGGGTTGCGGTGTTTTTGTTGAGAAACGATTGGCGGGAGGAATGATTAATCACCGAATTTCAACATTTAGCGTAAAATGCCCGCCTATAGCTGAAATCAACAATAAGATTTTTACTTTTGCATTATTGTATATTAATAATAGGTATGGTAATGAAAAAGTTTTTTCTCGCAGGTTTTGCCACGCTGCTGATGGCTGCGGGCTTTGCACAATCGGGTCCGGTGATTAGCTGGGACGAGGCTTCGTACAATTTTGGCGACATCAAAGAGGCCGACGGACCGGCCACACACAAGTTCACGTTCACCAACAAGGGCAACGCGCCGCTGGTGGTAACATTCGTCAAGCCGTCGTGCGGATGCACCACATCGGACTACACCAAAGAACCAGTGATGCCTGGCGGAAAGGGCTTTGTTTCAGCAACATACAATCCGGAAGGCCGTCCGGGTCCGTTCAACAAATCGATTTCGGTGACAACCAACTGCACACCAGAGGTTTCAACCATCCGGTTCTCGGGCAAAGTGATTGAGCGCGAGAAAACGCTGGCCGACCTGCACCCGCGCAAAATCGGCGACCTGAACCTTGAGAACAACCACATATCGCTGCTGAAAGTGAAGAACACCGAGGTGCGCGAGGACAGCACCAGCATTGCCAACCTGACCGACAAACCGATGAAGGTGACGTTCCGCAACGTGCCGAAGCACCTGTCGGTTGTGGCTGTGCCGGAAACACTGCAACCCAACCAGAAAGGCAAGATTGTGGTTAAATACGATGCCACCAAACGCAGTGAGTGGGGCTTTGTTATGGACCGCGTGACGGTGGCCATCAACGACGACACGAACAACAACAAAAACCTGCTGTCGGTGAGCGCAACCATTGAGGAGGACTTCTCGAAATACACGCCCGAGCAGCTCGAAAACGCGCCAAAACTTGTGTTTGAAGAGACGAGCTTCAATTTCGGCTCCATCACCGAGGGCGAGAAGGTGAACCACACGTTCAAATTCCGCAACGACGGCAAGCAGGACCTGTATATCAGAAAAATATCGACATCGTGCGGCTGCACGGCGGTCAACAACAAGACAAACATTATCAAACCGGGCGAGTCATCGTCGATTGACATCACCTTCAACTCGTCGGGAAAATCGAACCGCCAGAACAAAAGCATCACCATCATCTGCAACGACCCGAAGAATCCGCAACAGATTCTGCACATTGTGGGTGACGTCAAAAAGAAACAATAACAAACTGACAGTCAACGGAATGTGGCGCGTTCTGCCGGCAAATCGGCACCACGCCACATTCCTCTTTTTTGAGCCACACCAATGCCGAGAACCCGACTTCTGCTTGCAATTGCCGCCCTGACGCTGATGACAGCCACCGTCACAGCGCAGAACAGCATTCTTGACACGCCCGTGGAAGTGAACACGGCGGGGAAGACTATGAAGCAGATTATCGGTGACATTGAAGCATCGAGCGGTGTGCGCTTCTCCTACTCCGACAACCTTCTGCCCAAAAAGCAGTTCAACGCCATCGACCGGCAGCAGACCCTCGGACGGCTGCTGAACAACATTATGCACAGCAACGACATCGACTACAAGGTCATCAACGGGCAGATTGTGCTGTTCCGCATCGAGGCGAAAGGCAGCAACTGCCTGCTCTCGGGGTTCCTGGTGGACAATCGCAACTCGGAGAGCATCATCAACGGAGCGGTTTATGTGGCCGACATCGGCATTGGAACCACCACCAACAACTATGGCTTTTTCACCATCGAACTTCCTGAGGGCGAGCATCATATACGGTTCAACTCGCTTGGCTACAAACCGTGCGACACCATTATTAATATAACCGGCACGCACAACGCGGTGGTGAGGCTGGCGCCGGTGTCGTACCAAATGAACGAGGTGGTGATTAAGGAGAGCGGCGGCGGCGATTTTATGGAGTCGGCAATGAACGCCATCGCCAAACTGAACATTGAGCAGCTGAAAAAGATGCCGAACGTGCTTGGCGAACACGACGCACTGCGCAATCTTGATATGCTCAACGGCTTGCAAATGAGCGAATTCTCGACAAGTAGCATCAGCGTGCGCGGCGGCACTGGCGACCAAACGGCTTTTATGATGGACGAGGCTCCGGTGTTCTCGGCAGCGCATCTGGGCGGATTCTCGTCGGTTTTCAATCCCGATGCGGTGAACCACATAAAGGTTTACAAGAACGAGCTGCCGGTGAGTGAGTCGGGGGCGCTGTCGTCGGTTATCGATGTCCGCCTTCGCGACGGCGATATGCAGAATTGGCACGCGTCGGGCTCGATTGGACTGCTGACGGCCCGCGCCACCATTGAGGGACCGCTGAAGAAGGAGAAATCATCGGTTCTGCTGGCTGTGAGGCGCACCTACGCCGACCAGCTGCTCAACAATTTCCTGAAAAACCACAACTACGCGCTGCAATTCTACTTCTACGACATCAACTTCAAGTTCAACTACAAGTTCAACCCGCGCAACCGCCTGTACCTGTCGTGGTACTCGGGCGCCGACAAGCTCGACTACTCAATGTACCTGAAACGCAGCGACCACGTGGCCACCATCCGCTGGAACCACATCTTCGGCGAGAACCTGTTCTTCAACCTATCGGCCATCGGCGCGTTCAACAACACGCATCTGTCGAACTTCCACAACTACGGGGCGATACAATGGCAGTCGGAGTGCTTGAACGCGAAAATAAAGCTCGATTTCTCGCACTATGTGAACGAGCGCATCAGCCTGAAATACGGCCTCCAGGGAACCTACTACAACATTGAGCCTTACAATTTGTCGCGCAAGAGAAACGACACGCAGTCCCAATCGTTGCGTATGCACGTGCAGACGGTTATAAACAACGGCATTTACGTGGAACAGAACTGGAAGCTTGGGGCAAGGCTTTCGGCCAACCTGGGCGCAAGGCTGAACGCGCACATCGGCCCAACCGATTACACAAACTCTGCCGACTCAACCTTTTTCTATCCCGAATGGAACGTTACCTTGAACTACAAAGCATCGGAGCGTCTGCTGCTGAGGGCGAACACCTCGTCGCGATGCCAGCCGCTGCACCAGCTGCAAGTGAGCTCGTACGGCATAACCGTAAGCCGGTGGATGCCCGCCAACACTCGGTTCAAGCCCGAACGCAGCCTCAACACATCGGTTAGCGCCAACCTGAAAGTCAACGATTGGCTCGACGCCTCGGCCGACCTGTACTCACGAAAAATGAGCAACCTGATTGAGACTATGCAGGAGATGCGCATTGTGTACGAAGTCAACTCGGAGAAATACGCAAAGCACTCGTCGGCAACAGTTTACGGACTTGAGCTGGCAGCCAACGCCACTTTCGACAACCTGAAAATGTCGGTCTCGTACGACTACACCAACTCGCGCTGGCTGACGCAGGGGCTGAACGATGGCAAGAGCTACCCGGCGTCGTTCATCCGCAAGCACTCGGCCCGAATCACCGGCACATACGCGCTGAGCGATTTTGTCAGACTGTCGGCAACGTGGCAGATAGCCTCGGGCCTACCCTACACTGTGGCCGTGGGAAAATACGTCATCGACGGCAAAACCGCTCTGCTTTTCGACGACAGTCAGATAAACACCAAGCGGCTGCCAAGCTACAACCGCCTCGATTTCAGCGTGAACATTGAGAGCCGGAAGAACAAGACACGCCGGTGGAAAAGCTACTGGGACTTTGCCATCTACAACCTCTACGCCCGCAAGAATCCGCTCGGCGTGGCCTACTTCACCACCGACGAAAACAAAAACTACGTTCTGAGGCCAGGTTACTACTATTTCTACCAGTTTGTGCCGTCAATCTCCTACAGGTTCCGCTTTTAACCCAATTTTACCGGTTATGCAACAAGTTTACCTTTGTTGTTGAATAAAAAAAGCCGATTGGGAAGCCTACCTTAATAATTTTATATATATTGCCACACCAACAAACGATAACAGTAATGGCAAAAGAGAGATTAGACTTGGAATATCATTTCAACACCTCGCAAAAGGTTTTGTTTCCACGATTGAGCACTGCCGCCGGCCTGAACGAATGGTTTGCCGACGAAGTGAACGTTAAAGACAAGATTTTCACCTTCCGCTGGGACAAAGAGGAGCGCAGCGCCGAGCTGATAGCCATTAAGGAGCTCAGAAACATCAAGTTCCACTGGATTGACGATGACGATGACGAGACGTTCTTCGAGTTCAAACTCTCGACCACCGAGCTAACCGACGATTTGGCTCTCGAAATCACCGACTTTGCCGACGAAGGCGAGACAACCGAGCTGAAAGAAATCTGGGACGCGCAAATAACTGATTTAAAAAGGGTTTTGGGAGCTTAACTGCAAGCTCAACATCCAACATTTTCACCTCACACATCAGCAGATACGCATAAAATGCGTATAATTGCACATTATATGCGGAGGCTTGGCGGCCGCAGCTAATCATCAGAAAGTGAAAAAGTTAGACAAATTCATACTGAAATCGTACATCGGGCCTTTCATCCTGACGTTTTTCATATCGATATTCATTCTGCTGATGCAGTTTCTTTGGCGCTATCTCGACGAGATTGTGGGCAAAGGGCTTGGCGCCGGCGTGATAACCGAGCTGATGCTGTACGCGTGCAGCAGTCTGGTGCCGATGGCGCTGCCGCTAGCCGTTCTGCTCAGCTCCATAATGACCTTCGGCAACCTAGCCGAACACTACGAGCTGATGGCCATCAAATCGGCAGGAATATCGCTTGTGAAAATTATGCGGCCGCTGATTGTGTTTGTGATAGGCGTGAGCATCTGCGCGTTTCTGTTCTCGAACAACATAATGCCGTACACCAACCTGAAAATGGCCTCGCTGCTCTACGACATCAAGCACCAAAAGCCCGAAATCTCAATCACCGAAGGCGTTTTCAGCGACGCCATAGAGAACTACAGCATCAAGGTGGGCCGCAAAAGCCGCAAAAGCCCAATGCTTTACGACATAATGATTTACAACCACACCGGCAACAACGAAGGCCGCGATGTGACGCTGGCCGACTCGGGCACAATGGTCATCACCGAAGACAAACGCTATATGGTCATCACGCTCTACAGCGGCACCAACTACGTTGAGGAGACCGAGAAACGCCGCCGCTGGAACGAGAAGGAGTTTCCGCAACGGACAACCAGCTTCAAAGAGGAGCGTTTTATGATTGACCTTTCGGGAATGGGTTTCGAACGCTCGAACGAGTCGCTCTACAAAAACGGCTACGCAATGCTCAACCTGAATCAGCTGCAATACACAACCGACTCACTGGCAAAGAATTACGACAATTCAACCGAGCACTATCTCTCAAATCTGACGCGTGGCAACTATTTCAAAAAACTCGACTTCCGCGGCCAGGATAGCTCGTGGTACGAACGCACGGCACTGTCGGATACTGTGAAATACGTCAACATCGACTCGATAATGGCATCGCTCACAAAAAGCGACATTGAGGGCGTGCTGAGCTACGCGATTGAGAACGCGCGCGACGCCAAAACCTACATTTCGCAGTCGGCGCCGGAGTTTTTCAACCGCAAGAAAAACATCAAGCGCTACGAGATTGAGTGGCACCGCAAGTTCACGCTCTCCATCGCCTGCCTTCTGCTGTTCTTCATCGGGGCACCGCTTGGCGCGATAATCCGCAAAGGCGGCATCGGCACACCAATTGTGATTTCAGTGCTGTTTTTCGTCATCTACTACGTGATAAACATCAGCGGCGAGAAAGCCGCCAAAATGGGGACCTGGCCGGCGTGGCTCGGTATGTGGCTTTCGCCGATGGTGTTCGCCCCGATGGGCGCATTCCTCACCTACAAGGCCGTGAAAGACGCCACATTCCTAGAGCTCAGCACCTACACCGACTTCTTCCGCAAGGTGTTCGATAAGATGATGAAAAACAAGCAGTTTGCCGCCATTGTCCATCTTTTTGTTTCGAAAGAGAAGATGGCAAAAGCCAAATTAGCCGCCGAAATCGAGAAGCGCAAAAACGCCTTCATACACAAAACCGACAACGATGCAACAGTCTGAAAACCAGCAACGACCGATGCACATTCTTGTTTTGTGCAACAAGATGCCCTACCCCTCGAACGATGGCGGCACCATTGCCACACTCAATATGATTATGGGCTTGGCCGCGCAAGGCAACACCGTTGATGTGCTGGCAATGCAGACGCACAAGCACAACTTTCCGCTCTCGAAACTGTCGGCCGAACTGCGGAAGAACATCAACTGGCACTCCGACTGGATTGACACCGACATCAGCACACTGCGGTTACTTAAAAACTTGATATTCTCGCGGTTACCATACAATGCCGAGCGTTTTGTGTCGAAAGAGTTCGACGAAAAGCTGAAAGGCCTGCTGCAAAACAACTACGACATTGTGCAGCTCGAAGGCCTTTACCTCACAAGCTACATCGATACCATCAGAAATAATTCAAAATCAATAATATCGCTGCGGGCACACAACGTTGAGCAGCAGATTTGGGAGCGCCTGGCCGAAACCGAGACCAACCCGTTCCGGCGGATATACAAACGCATTCTCAGTCGCCGCATTGGCCGGCTTGAACAACTGACATTGAGCAAGATAGACCTGCTGGTGCCGATAACTTGCAACGATGCCGAGCGTCTGCCATTCGCTCCCGAGCGCACTTGCGTTACACCAACCGGCATTGAGCCGCAGAAATTCTCGGCCTACAAAGAACCAAGCGTGCCAAAATCGGTCTTCTACATCGGCGCGCTCGACTGGGAGCCGAACCAGGAAGCCGTTTTGTGGTTTGTGCGCAACGTCTGGACCGACGTTCACCAGCAGCACCCCGACTGGGAGCTGCACATTGCCGGTCGCAACGCCCCAAAAAGCTTTGCCGCCGAACTTGCCAAATATCCGGTAGTGTTCGACGGACAAGTGCAAAGCGCACAGGAATTCATTGAACGACACAACATTATGGTTGTTCCGCTGCTCTCGGGAAGCGGAATGCGCATAAAAATCATTGAGGCGATGGCGCACTCGCGCTGCGTGGTTACAACGCCGGTCGGAGCCGAAGGCATTGATGCGGAAAACGGCCGCCAGATTCTCATTGGCGAAACTCCCGACAAGCTGAAAGCACTGATTTTGAAGGCTATCGGCGATGCCGAATTCACTCGCTGTGTCGCAAACGAGGCCTTTGCTTTTACAAATCATAATTTCAACAATCGCCTGATAATCAGTAGTCTTGACAAATTCTACAAGCAATGGCTGCAGCGCTGACCATATTGTTTTGGGTTTTGATTGGCTTGGCCGTATATGCGTATGCGGTCTATCCTCTGCTTATTGCCGCCATTGCCCGGCTGAAACACAACCAGCCGCAACCGCCGCTGCCCGAAACGCTGCCTCACGTAACGCTCTTTGTGACAGCCTTTAACGAGGAACGATTTGTTGATGAAAAAATCGCCAACTCGCACGCTCTCGACTATCCGGCCGACCGCCTGCACCTTGTGTGGGTGACCGACGGCTCCGACGACAACACCAACCAACTGCTTGCAAAATACTCGGATGTGAAGGTGTTTTTTGAGCCGGAGCGCCGCGGAAAAGTTCACGCAATGAAGCGCGGATTGCAACTCATCGACACTGATATTGTGATATTTACAGATGCCAACACAATGCTTTCTGCCGAAAGCGTGAAAGAAATGGTGCGGCTCTTTGAAAATCCGCAAATTGGCTGCGTGGCTGGCGAGAAACGCATCAGCAGCGACAGCCGGCAGAACGCCGCTTCGTCGGGCGAAGGTGCTTACTGGCGCTACGAGTCGTGGATAAAACGTAACGATGCCACCGCCGGGTCGGCCATTGGTGCGGCCGGCGAGCTTTTTGCAATGCGCCGCAGCCTCTATCAAACCATCAGCGACAACACCCTACTCGATGACTTCGAGATTTCGCTGCGCATCGCCCTAACTGGTTATAAGATAGGCTATTCGCCTCGGGCCTGTGCCATCGAGCGGCCGTCGGCAAACATTGGCGAGGAGATGAAACGCAAGGTGCGCATTGCCGCCGGCAGTTTCCAGACTATGCTTCGGCTGGGCGGCCTTTTCAACTTTTTCAGCCACCCGATGCTCACATTCCAATACGTATCACACAAGGTGCTGCGGTGGGTTATGGTGCCGCTGGCGATGGTGCTGATTATTCCGCTGAACATTTATTTTTGTGCAATCAACAATTTCAGTATCAGTGACATATACACTTGGACACTAGCCACACAAACTTTGTTCTATGTTGCGACTTTCGTCGGCTTTGCGCTTCAGAACAAAAAGCTGAACGCCAGCTGGATATACATTCCCTACTATTTCTTTCTGGCCAACAAGGCAATGTGGCTGGGCTTCTGGCGGTTCTGCCGCAACAAGCAGAGCGTGAACTGGGAACGCGCGAAACGTGCAAACTGACACGCCAACCGCGCAAAAAAATTGGAAGCGCGCACCTTCCCGTCAAAACCGACAAATGATTACTTTCGCGGCCGAAAAAACCGACAATTATGTGGCTGTTATTTGCTTTGCTGTCGAGCGCGCTGCTCGGCTGTTACGACATTCTGAAAAAGGCCTCGCTGCGAGGCAACGCCTTCATTCCCGTTCTGTTTGTGGCCACCGGCACCGGCGCTCTGCTTTTCTCGGTGGTGCTTCTGCTGTCGCGATGCGGCGCGGTTGAGCCCGGAACGCTTTTCTACGTTCCCGAGATTTCGGCTCACGAGCATCTGCTCTATTTCATCAAGGCGGTGATTGTCGGCAGCTCGTGGATATTCGCCTATAAAGCCCTGAGTCAGTTGCCGATAACCATTGTGGCCCCCATCCGCTCCACCGGCCCGGTTTGGACGGTGGCCGGCGCGTTCTTCATCTACAGCGAGCGCTTCAACGGCTGGCAATGGCTTGGTTTTGTGATTGTTATCTTCTCATCGTACCTTTTTGCCAAAGCCGGCAAAAAAGAGGGCATCAACTTCAAAAGCAACCACGCCATCTGGGCCATCGTTACGGCCACGCTGCTCGGCTCCATATCGTCACTGTTCGACAAATACCTTCTCGCCCACTACGACCGAATGGCCGTACAAACCTGGTACTCAATCTATATGGGCGTTTTTATGCTGCTTCCGCTGATGTTCTGGCTGCCCAAACGCTCGGTGCCACCGGTGTTCAGCTGGCGCGTGATAATTCCAATGATTGGCATCACCCTGTCGGTGGCCGATTTTATGTACTTCTACGCCCTTTCGCGCCCCGAGGCGCTGCTCGGTGTGGTATCGGTCATCAGGCGGAGTAGCGTTGTGCTGGCATTCCTTCTCGGCGCGGCCATCTTCCACGAGCACAACCTCAAATCGAAAGGCATTGCCCTTGCCGGAATAATCATCGGCGTTTGCGTGCTGGTGCTGGGAAGCTGAGTTTAGTTAGGAGTTAGAAATTAGAAGTTAGAAGTTAGGAGTTAGAAATTACATCAATCCTTCCGTCCTTCATCCCGATAGCTATCGGGACTTCAAAAAAAACGGCCAAACCCTACTCGGATTTAGCCGTGTTTTTTGTGTTGCAAAACAATTAGTTAAGGTCCTCAAACGATACAATGAGCGAGAAGCGCCAAGTGTTCCTCAGCGGACTGTTCGAGAAGTTGCCCGCCGGAATCAGATATGAGAAATCCAAACCCAAAGCTTTCATTTTCAAACCAATACCGGCCGTAAAATACTTACGGTTTCCCTTCTTGGCGTTTTCGTTGAAATAACCCAAACGGGCTGCGAACTGGTCAGCATACCAATACTCAAGGCCAACCGATGCAGTCACCTCGTTCATCTCCTCTTTGAATCCGCCTGGAGCGTCGCCAAACGACTGAAACATCCCCTGGATGATGCCAACATCTTCGCTCTTGCCGGCGCGGATAACCTTGTAACCGTTCGCATCGGTCGAATCCTTATAATACTCGGGCGGAGTCGGCACAAGCAGCTTGTTGAAATCTACTGTTGCCGTAACCTTGTTGTATTTATCAACGTTCATTGTGAACGAACCGCCAATGCCCAAGTTTGTCGGAATGAAGTTTTTAGTTTCGGCAGTGTAACCCAATTTGGCACCCAAGTTGCTGATATTGAAACCAACAGCCCAATCGCAGTCATACTCGCTTAACTGAATCTTGTCAGTGTAATAGCCATTAATATCGACTGCAAACGATTTGCCTGCCTCAACCTGCTCGTTGTCCTGTCCGCCTTGTCCGCCAGTCAGATTTGAATAGATGAAACGACCGGCCAAACCAAGTGCGAAATTATCAGACAGCTTGCGGTTATACGAAAGGTCGAAAGCCAACTCATGCGGAGAGTAACTACCCAACAAAACTCTGTTGTTATCGTAGAAATTGACATTTCCCATCGTGAAATAGCGCAAGCTGGCTCCAACGGCCTGCAACTTATCGAGCTGATAATAACCCGAAACGTAGGCAAGGTTCATATCGTTGATGAGCTGACGCAGCCAAGGCACGTATGTTATCGCAACGCCGTATGGAGACTCAACAAAAGCCAGTTTCGACGAGTTCCAAATCTGTGCGTAAGCGTCTGGCGACAAAGCAATTCCTGCATCGCCCATAGCTCCCGAACGTGAGTCGGGCGCAATGCGCAAAAACGGCACGGCAGTGTTAATCACGTTAGCCGCATCTTGTCCAAGTAAATCATTATAGTTCGCTTCTTTCTTTTGCGCGCTCACTCCCAAGGCGCATATCAAAGCTGCTGCTGTCAAAAAAAATCTTTTTCTCATAACATATATTTTGCGTTGCAAATATAGACGAGTTCTATAAATCCAATGTTTTGAATTGTGATGAAACAATAAAAATCATCAATAGAAACTGATTTTGACTGATTTTATTGCCTTTCGATAATCATTTTTCCAGTCTTTGAACTTTTGCCGGCCGCGCCCGAAATCTCGGCCTTGTAAATGTAGATTCCCCGGTCAAGCTGACGGCCGTTGCGCTGGCACTGCCAGTGGATTGGAGCGGTTTCGCCCACTCCCCTCGCCTCACTCACGCGGCCCACTGTCCGGCCCTGCATATCGTAAATGGTGATGGTCACATCAACAATGTTATCGGTCTGATTATGATTTATATAAAAATAGGTGTCGGTCGAGGCCGGATTGGGGAAGTTGTAAACCTCGCCAATAGCAGCCTTGTCGCTTCCGCGAACAACAAACTGAATCTCCGCCTCCGACGGATTGTTGTATATGTCCCAAGCCTTGAGCGTGAGCGTGTGCTCGCCTTCGGCCAGACCGTAAAGATTGAACCGCAGCTCGCCCGAGTTGTACTTGTCGATGTAGCCCTCGTAGCAATCGTTCAGAACCACAGCCGTTTGTATATCGTAATCGACCATCGCCACAATATCGTGCCCGATGCCGTTGCCCGTGGTGTTGATGCCCGACTCGTCGAACAGCCGCGCAATAACCACCGGATTGCTGCCCACCGTGTAGCCTCCAACGAAATTGGTATCGGTCATAAAAAGTTGGATTTCAGGGCCGTCGAAGTCCAAAATCTCGGCATTCGGTGGCGTTCCTCCTATTATGATATTGTCGGAATAGCCCACAGCCTCCACTGTGTCGGCAACGGCGTAAAGACTTATCCTGCCTGGACCAAATGAGTAATCGATGTCCTTGGGCATAATGAAACTGAACTGGTAAAAACCGTCGGTTATCGATGCCTTACCCTGATAGAGGACGCTGTTTTGTATCTCAAAATCAATGATTGGCGAGCTGTTGTCGTTGCCGCGCGTTGAAACGGTTGTTTTTTTATCGAAGACCGTGGCGTAAACCACACCATTGGAATTCAATACGTTACCATCGGCATCACACACGTAGCCCTCAATGGTCACGGTGTCGATGGCGTTGATGGTGTCTTGCGGAACACCCGCTGGCCGGCCGTTGATTCGCGACACCACGGCGTTCTTGTTGTGGGGGTGCGCCAAGCTGATGGCCGGGTCGCCAAGCAGCACGAACTTGCGCTTGTTCACCGTCATCAGACTGCCAGTGGCGTTTTTTGCAAGCTTCACAATGTCGCCAACACGCAATCCGTGGCTCACACCCTGTGCGAAAATGTTGCGGCTCAGCTCAACGTTCGACGAGTTGTAAACCACGCGGGTTGTGACCAAAGCCGCAATGGCACCGCCTTTGGGGTTCTTCACCAATGTCTCGCCGAGCGATGTGAAATTATGGTCGTCGAACCGGCCCACCTCGCAACTTGCCGCGATGAAAACCGGCATCCGTCCGGCATTGGCCAACGCATTTGCGTCTTGTAGCATAAAAATCGACTCGTGCGCCATCTTGCGCGTGCCGCCGTGCCCAATGTACTCAATAATATCGGCACCATTGGCAAACTGTTTCTTAATCAGCTCGTTCACCTCGGGATATGTTGCTCCTGACGAGCCGGAAACCTGCGTGTGCGCATCCAAATAAATCTTATTGATGTTGTACTCTGGCGATGTTTGCCCAATCACATTGCAGATTCCTTCAGCATCGTTCACAAAATCGCCACTCTCCTCGTCATCGGCAATAATGGCAATGGTGTTGCACCAGCCGCCGGGGTCGCGCCCAGTCAGATGCCGTCTGATTTTGTCAACCATAGCCTGCGCCTCGCTTGAGTTGGAAGCCGGCATCCGGCCCACGGCGATGTCGAGTGTGCCCGTGAACTCGCCTTCACCATTATCCAGCATCCCAAAGAAATCGTCGCTCACATAGCTGTTGTCGGTCGATTCGGCCTCTTCCGACTGCATAGTGAGCAGCAGATTGGCGTTCGCCCCCGTAATGTTGCGGTTGTCGTAGGTGCCGTCGCCAAAAAGCAGCAGATAGCGGAAGCCTTCGTTGCGTTTGTAAAGCATTCTGGCAAAATTCCTTACGGCCGCCACATCGGGGGTTCCTCCGGAAAACTCGTTGAAAACCTGCTGCTGCGTCACCACCAGAACTTTCAGTTTATCGATGGCTCGATGAAGCTCGGCCAACTCCTCGGCCTGCTGCACAAAATCAGGGTGCGCAACTATCAGCATATCAGGCGTCGAGGCTCCGTGCAGATTCTGATTAGCAACTTCACCCAAATCGGCGCCGCTCATAATTGGCGTAAGCAGGTTCCGGCTGTCGAACGCCACAAACTCGCGGATGGTGCCCTTCGGCTGAACCACAAAACTTGTTGTGGCGCCATCGGTAACAGTTTCAACCACAACCGGATTGGTGGGCGATGTTATGTCGAGCACACGCGGAGTGCCGCCGTTGTCAATAGCATATTTCACGGCGCTGGCACTTGCCGAACGCGAATCGCGGAAATACAACTGCCGCCGGCCATTGTAGGTTAGCCGCTCGCGCGCGTTCAGGCCAATCCAGCCGATATGCCCCTCCGATGTTGCACTGGAGCTTGCCAAGCTGAACGACAACCAAATGTCGGACGACTGGGCCTTGAAACTGAAACTGCACTCCCCGTAACTTGCATAGCGATAGTCAGTATATGCACTATTGACATAGCTTCGGGCCACTTCCCGTCCGCGATATTTGTAACGGAAATAAGCGGTTGTTCCAGAAGCCATTCGTCCGGCAGCTGCCGCAATACCTTTGACTGGCTCGCCGAGATTGATATTGGCAAAACCAAACCGTGCCGAATCGGCGCTGTTGACTACCAATTTGGTATCGTACCACCGCCGCCCCGATTCCACCAAATTATACTTGTCGCGGCCGAAATAAGCGTAAGCATCGTACTCGTTGACAAGCATTTCCGGTTCAACATCGGTTTTGACGGCCGTCTGCATCGGCTTGCCTGTCCCCAAATCGGAAGTGAGCAGCAGATAAATATAATCAGAGTAATAATGGTGCGAATGAACAAACATCTTCTCCCGCGAATCATAATTAAGCGACACCGGCCCCTGCGCATAGAAAATCAAATAGTCGCCGCTGCCAAAAACACCGTCGCTTCCTGTCTCTTTCAAGGTTGGAATCTCGTTCAAATCGTCGGGAACCGGCACTCCGCAATACATCGGCAATATTCTGCCCCCATAGCTGAAAATGCGCGTTTGGGCAGGATTATCGAGACCAATTTTCAACAGCTCTTCGTATGTGATGCGGTAAACACCTGATGTATCGACTTTTATCATAAACCACCGGCCCGTGCTCAAAAGCGAGTTGGTTGTCGGGGTCACAACCGCGCTGCTTTGCGCCGATGTCACGAAAGTGGTCAGTATCAACAAGAAAGATATAAGAAGCCTCACCATACCGATTGCAAGTTTCAAGGCTATAAAAATATAAGTTCTTTTTTAACGTTTAACTCAGTGCAAACGGCGGAATAACTAATTTTATTGCCTCAAAACCGATGCAGAAACGAATGTTGAAACACCTATTAATAATGGTAACGCTGTGCGGATGCCTCTGCGCCAACGCACAAGACAGCCCGCTCACGCTCTGGTGCTACGACGTCCACGCCGTGAATCCCGCAATGGCAGGCTCGGCCAATCAGCTCAGGCTCAACACTTTCTACCGGAATCAGTGGCTCAAGGCCGATGCCGGATTCCAATACTACGGAGCCTCGGCCGATATGCCTGTGGCGAAAAATATGGGCGCGGGCATCGGCTTCAGCAACGACCACGCGGCCGCCTTCGCCAAGCCAGGCATCTACGGCTCCTACAGCTACACGGTCAAAACCGGACGGGAATCGGAACTGCGGTTCGGAATCAGGGCCGGCGTTATGCAGAAATACCTCTCCGCCTCCGACCTGACCTTTGAGCAGACTGAGTTTGTGGCCAACCGCTCGTCGAAAATCAAGCTCGACGCGGGCATCGGCGCCGGACTCTCCGTCAAAAATTTCTTCGCCGGAATCTCTTTCGACCACCTCACCCGTCCCCGGCAGGAAATTTCCGGCGAAATTGAGTCGCGAACAAGCATAAAAATGACGGTTAATGCCGGTTTTGTGCACAAAATCAGGACCGCTAATCGAAAAAAAACTGCCGAAATAATGCCAAATTTGATATTTCAGCAGCACGGAAGGCAACAAAATCTGCAATTTGGCGTTATAGGAAAAGTGAACTGGATGCTGATGGGGATTGCTTGCCGCAAAAATATCGGCTTTGACGCACCTTGGAGTTCTATAATATTGGGATACAAAGCGTTAGATTTTCGAATAGCATACAGTTACGATTTTGATTTGAACAAAAAAACGGTAAAAATGGGTAACGCGCACGAGATTTCGATAACAAAATTGATTGCGCCGAACAGGAAAGAAAAACACAAATCGATAGACTGCCCTTCTTTTTTACGATAAAAAGTGCGGCGTTAACGATTTTATTTATATTTGTGGTTGCTAATAAAGAACGATAAACAAAAAAAACTTTTTATGAAAGTGAGAAAATTAGATATTGTAGTATCAGTTGCCGCAATGGCATTAATGTCTTGCGGAAAAGAAGTTTCGCAAACCACTGGTTGGGAGTACAACCTTTCAGACAACGGTGGTTTTGAAAAGTTTCAAGGTGAGTATGAGCAGGAAACCGGCCCGGGTTTGGTGTTCATTGAAGGCGGTACCTTTGCGATGGGCCGCGTAGAACAAGACATTTTGTTCGATTGGAACAACATTCCGCGCCGCGTGTCGGTGTCATCGTTCTATATGGATGAAACCGAAGTCCGCAACCTTGACTATCGCGAGTATTTGTATTGGATTTCAAGGGTTTACGTTGAATATCCCGAGGTTTACAAAAAAGCTCTCCCCGACACATTGGTTTGGAGACGCAAATTGGCTTACAACGAACCTTACGTTGAGTACTATTTCCGCCACCCGGCATACCAAGACTATCCGGTTGTTGGTGTTAACTGGCTGCAAGCCAATGACTACTGCGCTTGGCGTACCGACCGCGTGAACGAGCGCATCCTCATCAATTTGGGATTCCTGCTTGAGGACCCGAACCAGATGGGCGCACAAAACTTCAACACCGAGGCTTACCTCGCACACCAATACGAAGGTGCTGTAGGTAACGAAATGGTTGACCTCGACCCGAACAAAGATTACCGTAAAATCAGAATGGAAGACGGCTTGCTGCTTCCTAAATACCGTCTCCCGACCGAGGCTGAATGGGAATTTGCAGCTTTGTCAATCGTCGGCACATCAGTTGGTGAGCGTGTTTACGAGCGCAAAATCTACCCCTGGGTTGGTGATGGCTTCCGTAACCCGAACGCCAAAGACAAAGGCCGTATTGTTGCCAATGCAATGCGCGGACGTGGTGATATGATGGGTGTTGCCGGAGCATTGAACGATAACGCCGACATCACCGCACCTGTAAATTCTTACTGGCCTAATGATTACGGTTTGTATTGTATGGCAGGCAACGTCAACGAGTGGGTTGCCGATGTTTACCGTACCCTTTCGGCCGACGATGTTGAGGAGTTCCGTCCGTTCCGTGGCAACGTGTTCCAAACACTTGTACGCGACGAGGAAGGCAACGTGGCTGAGAAAGACAGCTTGGGCCGTCTGCGCTACCGCAACATCTCTGAGGAAGAGGCTATCGACCGCCGCAATTATCAAACTGCCGACAACATCAACTACCTTGATGGTGACTTTGAGTCAAGTATCGATTTCTCGAATGAGGACGCATCTCGCGAACCGGGTTCAAAGAGAATGTACTTTAACGGTAAAGACCGCACCGACCAGAATATGACCTCACTTGTAAGCGACCACGTGAGAGTTTACAAAGGCGGTGGCTGGCACGATAGAATTTACTGGCTTGGCGCAGGCACCCGTCGGTTCCTCGACGAGAACCAAAGCCAAGACGACCTTGGATTCAGATGCGCAATGACCCGCGTGGGTGACTCGAAAGGAAACTGATAAAAACTGGAAACGACAACAACAAATAACTAAGCCCTGTGAAAACGGGGCTTTTTAATTCAATTAAGATAATGAACACATCGGCACTATACGAGATTTTTCTGAAGTATCCGCACATCTGCACCGACAGCCGCAAGGCATCAGAGGATTCGATATTCTTTGCGCTGAAAGGCAAAAACGACGGCAACGCTTACGCGGAGCAGGCCTTGAAAAAATGCCAGTACGCTGTAATCGACAACGAAGCCTACAACAAAAGCGACCGCTGCATTGTGGTTGAAAACGTGCTGGACACACTGCAAAAATTAGCAGCGTACCACCGCAAACGTCTTGGCCTGCCGATTCTGGCAATAACCGGAACAAACGGAAAGACTACAACCAAAGAACTAACGGCTCGCGTACTGTCGAAAAAATACAAAGTGGCCTACACACAAGGCAACCTCAACAACCACATTGGAGTGCCGCTCACGCTGCTGTCGATGGACAAAAGTCACGAGTTCGGCATTGTTGAGATGGGCGCAAGCCATCAGGGCGAAATCGCAAAACTGTGCAAGATTGCGGCGCCCGACTTTGGAATCATCACAAATGTAGGACGCGCTCACCTTGAAGGATTCGGGTCGTTCAACGCCATAAAAGACACAAAGGGCGAGCTTTACAGATACCTGCACGATAATGACGGAATGGCTTTTGTGAACTACGACAACGAGACGCTTGAGGATATGAACCCTCCTCACAACATCATCTACTACGGCACAAAAACATTCACCCACTGCCAGGGACAAATACTCGACAGCTCTCTTTATCTATCATTTAAATGGGCACCATCGGACGAGATAATCGCCAACGAGGAAACCACGAAAGACAACGAGAGCTACACCATCAACACACATTTGATTGGCGCATACAATTTTGAGAACGCACTGGCCGCTGTGTGCGTGGGAAACAACTTCGGCATCAGCGCCAGCAGCATAAAAGAAGCCATCGAAAGCTACGTACCCGACAACAGCCGCTCGCAATTGGTAAAGACCGACAAGGGCAACTCTCTCCTACTTGATTGCTACAATGCCAACCCATCGAGTATGGAAACAGCCATTGAGAATTTCGCAAAAATCGATTTGCCTAATAAAGTGCTGATTATCGGCGATATGCTTGAACTTGGCGATGCCACGAGCCGCGAGCACGGTGTGATTATCGGTCTGGTGAAGAAACTCGGTTTTGAGAAGGTTTATTTTGTTGGCCGAAACTTCTGCAACATCAAAGACGCTCACGATTTCCGCTGCTTCTACGATTCTGACGACTGTGCGAAACATTTGGCCGAAGAAAAACTCAGCAACGCATCGATACTGATTAAAGGCTCGCACGGAATGAAGATGGACAAAATTGTCCCGTTCGTGTAAGCTGACCACTGATAACAGAAAAGCCATTGCCGAAACCGACAATGGCTTTTTTGTTGCCTATATAGAATGATTACTTGAAATCTTCTGCCTTAAGCTGCGGCAAATGCATACCAACCATCACCAGATTGTTGTCGGCAGCATATTGCAGCAGACGACGGCGGCTCTCAACGGCGGCCGGTTTGTCCGCATCGAACGATGCGCAGATTTCCGGATTGGCCATTTGCAGAGCGGCACCGTGCATCAAATCGCCAACCACAAGCAGACGACCGCGCTGAAAAGCGGTGTGGCCCGGTGTGTGTCCTTTGGCATCGATGGCAACAACGTCCATAGGCAGAGTGTCGCCAAAATTGAACAAGTGCAAATTGGCTTCATACGCCTTCATTGTGTTGATTTGCTGAGCGTTCTGCCCGGGTTGGGCATTGGTTACCCACGCATCGTACTCGGGCTGAGCGGCGTAAACTTGAGCGTTTGCAAAAACAACCGTGTCACCTTTGAGCATTCCGCCAATGTGGTCGCCGTGGAAATGCGTAATGAACAGATAATCAATTTTCGACGCAGGCACGCCAAGCGAATCGAGACGGCGCTCAAGGTTGCCGTTCGAGCCACCAAGACCGGTATCGAACAGCAGATTCTTGCCGTCAACCTGAAGAAGGAATGTGCTGACTGACGATGGAACGCCATTGCGGACACCAAGACTGTCAATCAGTGCCGAATCGGCTTCGGGGAACAGACGGACTGGCATCAAACGCTCGCCGGCATTGTCCTGAATCCAAGTAACATTCAGCCCATCGACTTGAAATGCAAGCACTTCGCCATTAGCGGCGGGCTGTTGTTTAACCGTTGTTGCCGAGTTGCAGCCCATCAGGCACAGACCGGCAAACAGAATCACAGAAAACTTTTTCATAACAAATTATTTTAAAATCATTGCTTCAAATCCTTTGGAAATCACCGTTTTAAACTCGCCAGTCGAGTCGGAATAGATGAAATAGTAGTCGATTCCGGGCAGAGTGTCGCACATTGCTGCGGCGGCTTCAACGCCCACAACCATACAAGCCGTGGCAAGCGCATCGGTGGTGATGCAGTCGGGACCGGCGATTGACGCGCTCAGCAGACTGTTGCGCGCCGGATAGCCCGTTGCCGGATTGATGGTGTGCGAATAGCGGACGCCGTCTTCAACATAGAACTTATGATAATTGCCTGATGTTGAAAGGCTTCGATTGTCGAGCGAGACAATATCCTGAAACTCGTGGTTGCCGGTTGCGGTGGTGTCGTCAATTGGCTTGTCGATGCCGATGCGCCATAGCACTCCTTTGGAATTCAAGCCGTTAGCACGCACTTCGCCGCCAATTTCAACCATATAATCGAGAATGCCCATCTGTTCAAACATTTCGGCAATCACATCAACCGACTGCCCCTGCGCTATACAATTGGCATTGAGTTGAACACGCGGGTCGTCTTTAACGATTTGGTTGCCATTGATATGGATTTTCTGATAGCCGCAAAACTGTTTCAAACTATCGATAAGTTGCTGATTGACGTGCTCTTTCTTGCTGAAACCGAATCCCCACGCATTCACAAGCGGACTGACGGTGATGTCCATTGCGCCACGGGTGAGCTTGGAAATCTCGAACGCACGCCGCATACAATTCAGAAACAGCGTGTCATCGGTTTCGGTTATCTGATTGTTGTTCACGCGGCTGATGGTTGATTCGGGAATGTAGGCGCTCAGCGCAGTGTCGAAACGATGCAGTTCGCGTGCAATTTGTGCGCCCAAATCGACATTATGTTTATACACAATATGATAAGTAGTTCCTTGAATAAAGCCATCGCTTGTGAAATAACGGTCTTTTTGCACCGAACAAGCCGCAACGGCCACCGCAAGAAATGCGAAAACGAGTTTTTTCATACCGAAATATTTGTGCACAAAAATAGCAAAGTGCCTAAATACAAAATCGTGTTTTCTTAATAACCTCGTTTGTTTTTTCGGGCTTGTGTCATACGCTCGCGCAAACCTCCCTGATTTATAAAATCCTGTTCCAAGCGACGGATTTGTTGGTCGAGTAGATAGTTGCATTGATTAATATGGCAAAGAATAATGTTTGCACACACTATTTCATCCCGGGTTTCAAGAAACTCACGATACGTTTCAATCGATTCGTTGGCCGCATAAGCTAACTTCCTTACATACAAAGCCTGCTTGCTGCTTTTATCCCATATTTCCCCTTTATGGTTTCTGATAAAATCTTTGTAATCTTCCAATAGTTCCTCAAGGCTTGCGCGTGCCACATTGGTTAGTTTTATCTCCGTCTCTTTTGAAGTTGCCGAAGCCATTGAACCTTCTATAATATTCTGCTTGCCGGAACGTGCGGCTTGTACCATTTGGTCAACAGTGCGGTCACGGCTATTCATAAATCGTTGGCAGAAAAGTATTGTGGCATCATACAC
Organism: uncultured Bacteroidota bacterium; assembly: GCA_946404125.1. Classification (GTDB taxonomy): domain Bacteria; phylum Bacteroidota; class Bacteroidia; order Bacteroidales; family SZUA-534; genus RUG13583. The sequence goes on from CAMJCK010000040.1 coordinate 28,832, forward strand.
AATCAATGCCTTTTTGTATGAAAGCAACTCTTTATAATTGCCGTGTGGCGGTATAAAACCTTGTTCAGGCATAGCGCTTTTGTTTTACATTTTGACAAATGTAGTAAAAAACTATCAATCAGTGCTCTTATATGTCTTATATGTCCTATAGGACGAATTGGACATATACACATATGCCATTATAAACAAAAAAAATCCCCGCCAGCCAAACGGCCGCGGGGATTTGTCAATATTCGGCTTCGGAATTATCCGCCGAAGTTGTCGAAGTGAATCATTTCGTCTTCAACGCCCAGACTGTAGAGCAGGTCGAGAACGGTTTTGGCCATCATCGGCGGACCGCACAGGTAGTACTCAATGTCTTCAGGCTCTTCGTGCGCCTTCAGGTAGGTGTCGCCCATAACCGGTGCAATGAAGCCTGCGGTGTACTTGATTCCAAGTCCGTCGGCCTTCGGGTCGGGACGGTCGAGCGCCAAGTGGAAGTGGAAGTTGGGGTACTCCTTCTCCAGTTCCAGGAAGTCGTTCAAGAAGAACACCTCGTCGATGGCGCGGGCGCCGTAGAAGTAGTGCATTTCGCGGTCGCGGGTGTGCAGAGTCTTAAGCATATGCATAATCTGCGCACGCAGCGGGGCCATACCGGCGCCACCACCAACCCAAATCATTTCGCGCTTGCTGTCGAAAATCGGGTGGAAATCGCCGTAAGGGCCGCTCATAATCACCTTGTCGCCCGGTTTCAGGCTGAAGATGTAGGTTGAAGCGATACCGCAGGGCACGTCCATAAAGCCCGGACCTTGGTCTTTCGGCTTGAACGGCGGTGTGGCGATACGCACTGTCAGCGTGATGATATCGCCCTCGTCGGGATAGTTGGCCATTGAGTAGGCACGGATTGTCGGGGTGTCGTTCTTCTGATGAAGGCCGAACAAACCGAATTTCTCCCAAGTCGGAACATAAAGGTCGCCAATCAGGCTGCGGTCGAAGTCGGCATAGTTCAGGTCGTACTCCGGAATACGGATTTGCGCGTACGAGCCCGGAATAAAGTCCATATGCTCGCCAGCCGGCAGTTTCACCTTGAACTCCTTGATGAACGAAGCCACGTTGCGGTTGCTGATAACCTCGCACTCCCACTCTTTGACGCCAAGCACCGACTCCGGCACCTTGATGGTCATATTGCTCTTAACTTTGGCTTGGCAGCCCAGACGCCAGTGGTCCTTAATCTGCTTGCGGGTGAAGTGGCCCTTTTCAGAGTCGAGAATCTCGCCACCGCCTTCCAGAATTTGGCATTTGCACTGTCCGCACGAACCCTTGCCACCGCAGGCCGACGGCAGGTAGATGCCTTCGTTGGCCAGTGTCGACAGCAGGCTCGAGCCCGATTCAACTTCAACTTCCTTGTCACCATTGATGGTGATTTTCACCTTGCCCGAAACGACAAGGTAACGTTTTGCCACCAGCAGGATGGTCACAAGCAAAAGGATGATGACAAGAAACACACAGATGCTTGCCAATATTAATTTCATATCCATTGTCTTATCCTTTTAATTACATTTTTAAGCCAGAGAAACACATAAACGACATAGCCATCAAACCCACAGTGATGAAGGTGATGCCAAGTCCGCGCAGCGGTGCGGGAACATTGGAATATGCCATTTTTTCGCGGATGGCGGCCAGTGCCACAATAGCCAGCAGCCAGCCGATACCCGAACCCAGAGCGTAAACAACCGCGCTACCAACCGAGCCGATGTATTTCGGGTCGCTTGGCGCAAGGCCGATACGTTGCTGCATAAACAGCGACGCACCCATAATGGCGCAGTTCACGGCAATCAGCGGAAGGAAGATACCCAGCGACGCGTAGAGCGACGGGCTGAAGCGCTCAACCACCATCTCAACCAACTGAACAATGCCCGCAATCACACCAATAAAGAGTATGAAACTCAAGAAACTCAAGTCCACGCCCTCAACAAGGCAGTTCGGACCCAGGACCTTGGTCTGAAGCAGGTAGTTGACCGGAAGTGTGACCACCAAAACAAAAGTCACAGCAATGCCTAATCCCAGGGCTGTCTTAACAGTCTTTGAGACAGCAAGGTATGAGCACATACCAAGGAAGAAGGCGAATATCATATTGTCCACAAAAATCGAGCGGACAAACAAACTAATCAAACTGTTATCCATCTTTCTTTAGTTTTAATGGTTCTACTTCTGTTGCAAATCCTTGTTGTGCGCGCGCTGCCACCAGATTATGCAGGCCACAATGATAAGCGCCATTGGCGGCATCAGCATCAGGCCGTTGTTCACATAGCCGGCGTTGGCAATGCAGTCGTAGTTCAGAACATTCACGCCGAACAGCGTGCCCGAGCCGAACAACTCGCGGAAGAACGCAACAATAATCAGTATCTTGGCGTAGCCTAGACCGTTGCCGATACCGTCAAGGAACGACGGCCACGGCTCGTTCTGCATTGCAAAAGCCTCCAGGCGGCCCATCAGAATACAGTTGGTAATGATAAGGCCAACATATACAGAGAGTTGCACGCTAATGTCGTAGGCGAACGCTTTCAGAATCTCACTCACGATAGTCACCAGGGCTGCAACCACAACCAACTGCACGATAATACGGATTCGCAGCGGAATGGTCTTGCGAAGGCACGAAATGACCACGTTTGAAAGGGCGGTAATGATTGTAACCGATATGCCCATCACGATTGCCGGCATCAGTTTGGCCGTTACAGCCAAAGCCGAGCAGATACCAAGCACCTGCACCGTTACAGGGTTGTTCAGCCCCAGCGGCGTCAACAGCGCTTCTTTATTCTTTTTCGAACTCATATCTCAATCCTCCTACCTTTTTAAAAATTTAGTGTAATTGCCAAGGCAGTTTTTCAGCATCGCATCGACACCTGTTGAAGTAATGGTGCCGCCCGAAATGCCGTCAACCTCGTATTTGGCGTCCTCAACCTTGCCGTTCTTGACAACGCTGATTTTCACCGAAGTGCTGTCGCCAACCAGTTTGCCCTCAAATTGTTTTTGGAACTTGACTGATTGAATTTCAGCGCCAAGGCCCGGGGTCTCGCTTGCGTGTGAGAAGTAGGTGCCGAAGACGGTGTTCTTGTCGTCGTTCAGAGCCACATAGCCCCAAATGGCGCCCCACAGACCGGCTCCGTAAACCGGAATCACATATTTGGTCTGTCCGTTAAGGTTGCAAACAAACACGTGGTAGCGGTTGGCTTTGCCTTCGTTCTCGTAAAGTGTTGCGAACTCGCCCTTGTATTCAACGATAGTATCGCCTTTCAGAATCATATCTTTCACGTTTGCAGTGAAATATGCGTCAGCGTCGGCAGTCTCCACATTGAGTGAGTAGAGAATCTGCTTTTTGGTGTCCAGTTTGACGTTGGCGTCTTGTTTCGCGCGAAGCGACGACGACACAAACGACAGCAGGAACGCTACAATAACCACCATCGCGGCAGCGTAGGCAAACGTGTATGCGTTGCTACTTGTTGGCAGTTTCTTTTCAGCCTTCAATTCGACAAAGGCCGAAGCCGGTGCGTTGCACTGCGGGCAAGTTTCCGGTGCTTTGTCACCCTCGTGGATATATCCGCAGGTGGTGCATTTGAATTTCTTGTTAGCCATTGTGAATTATGCTTTAATTGTTACTCTTTTTTTGCGGCGGTTAATGTTCGCCTGAATGAAGAAATGGTCAATGAGCGGTGCGAAGGTGTTCATCAGCAGGATTGCCAGCATCATACCCTCGGGGAAGCCCGGGTTGAGCACGCGAATGACGATTGCCATTGCGCCAATCAGGAATCCGTAAATGAACTTGCCGCCCTCGGTGCGTGCCGAAGTGACAGGGTCGGTTGCCATAAACACGGCGCCGAAGCAGAATCCGCCGTAAACCAGGTGGTTGTACCA
>CAMJCK010000041.1:0-32097 GCA_946404125.1 uncultured Bacteroidota bacterium
ATTCAGCACCTGACGCGCGGCGAAGGATTTTTCTGCTGCGTCTTCCGCAAAACCGACGGTAGCACGGCAACACCTAAAAAACTGAAAACCAAACTCTCACCCGTACCCAAAAAGTTGGTTCAGCGCCTGAACGAGATGACCGACGGCACCGCTTTCGACTATTACCTGCGGAACGATACCGCCATTGCCGTGCCGCAAGCCATTGCCCCCGACGTACTGACTGTGGCCGACAATCTGAATGTCAGGAAGATGGGGACGGCCGTGGCGCATATCTTTGGCGACAAATTGGCGCCCGAGCACGATTTGGCTTTGTCGTGGGCGCTCAACCGGCAGGCATTCGCCGCTGTGGAACTTTCGCAGCAAGACGCCTTGCGCTATCTGCACCGCGACAATGTCTTTGTTGCCGATGCACCCGTAGGCTTCAACCTTGTAACATTCAACGGCTTACCACTCGGCTGGATAAAAAACATCGGCAACCGCTGGAACAACCTTTATCCACAGAACTGGAAAATCAGGATGAATGTGGAGTGAGGTTCAAAAAGCAATACGGAATATACTGATTAACAATTTGTTAGGATTTCAGCTTTTTATAGGCATCCAACACTTTTTTTGCATCCTCTTTCATCTGTTCTGCGAGCCACTTTGGCTTCAAAACGACAATGTCTGCGCCCATTGCGCGAAGTTCCTGAATAAAATCGGCAGTAGGAACAATGGTAAATTCAAATTGGCCTTCGGCAGTTTCACGCTGCGAATGGTGCAATGGCAATGAGCGTAAATAGTTGATACGAAACTTGTTTGCCCGAATAATCACCTGCTCAACGGGCTTGTCTTCTGGCATTGCGCCAACGTAACGGCTGAAATAATCGTAAGCATCAAAACCTTCGGGTAGCGAAAAAAATTGGTCGGTTATTTGGGCAGATTGCATTCGGTCTAGCGCATACAATCGCAAGTTGCCGTTATCGGTGCGCTTCGAAAGCAAGTACCAGCGCTGTTGATAATAGCGCAGACAAAATGGCTGAACATCAAATGTATAGGCTTGCCGCATTGTGAAGTTTTGATAGGTGATTTGCAGAATACGATTGTCTGTCAAAGCCTCGACAATCACTTGCAGGAATTGATTGGAAGCGGCAGGAACGTCTTCAAGCACTATGCGCGAACGGATTTTGGATGTATTGTGCAGCAAATTGCTGACGGAAAACAACTGCAACATATAACGGTGAGCTGAATTTTGCCCAGCGCCATCAAAATCAATAAAATATCTATTGCCGTCCTTCTTGCTGCAAGCAATTTCGATATCGAAAAGTTCCGCTATCGCGTCGCGCATACGAATGAAAGTGCGACGCGGAATCTCATCATCGTGGGTTTCATTTAAATGCGACGACGCCCATTCGCGGTCTATCTGCTCCTTTGTGAGCGAGCCGCGTTTGTTTAGCAAATCAATCAGCCAAATGTATCGGTGGAATGTGTTTACAGGTGTCATTGCTAAAGCATTTAAGGTTCAAACTTTTCTTCCGCATAATTCCAAAAATAGATGCCCGAAATATGCTTTGCAATATAGTCTTGCAGAGGCTCGTCTGTCGGCGGAGCATCATCAATCCATTTCACCTTCAACACACCAAAATTGTTTTTAATCGCAAGTAATTCCAATGTATACAGGTAACGGCGTAACACTCTTGTTTGCAGCCATTCTTCACGCGACAAACCTTCATTCGGCACAAATTGATCGTCGGTCAATTTGAAATATACACCACTCTTTTTCTTTGGTTCAAAGTAACCTTCAAGCAGCCGTTCTGTTAAATCGTGTGCCGAACCTGCCAGAAGACCTTTATATATATCGTTGAATGTAAACGACCTCACCTCAGCCTCTTTCTCATCGGCAAATATCACTGTCATTTTATCTCGCATCCCAATAACGCTTTGAAAGATAATCAAACAAACCTTCGTATTCCTTATCGTCCTTTAACGGTGAAAGAAAATCTTGTGGATCGATGATTTTGAATTTTGACTTATTCTTCAATGTCGGTATATATTTTTCGGTGATGGCATTTCTCAATTCCGTGTGTTCATTGGGGATAATTACAATATGTACATAATCATCAGCCTTAATGTCGACTTTGTCTTGATTAGCAATAATTTGCTCAACTAAAATCGTCTGACGCATCAGTTCATAATAAGGGTCTGCCTTATATAAATCGTTCCAACCAACGAGATTTGAATTTGGCAATATGCGTTGGGGATAACGTTCAAGGCTCTCTTTTTTTGCTTCAATACCCGAATATGTCTCTGTATACTTCCATTCGATTGGTATAAAAACTATTCTGTTGTCTTTCAATAAAGCATAAACAAAGGCATCGACAGATGTGCATTTTGCTCCGCGAGTCTCATTTTTCTCTCCCAAAAGTGTTTTGTTTTTATATACGAACTCGAATGTTATATATCCGTTTTTATCTATAGGTGATTTGAGAATTTGGCTCACTTCCAAGCCTGTTGCAAATTCAATAATTTGCTTAACGGCATCGTGATCTGTTCGCAGTGCAAACAGATGGTTCAAGCAGTGAATTTGTGAAGAAACCAGGTGACCTGATGGATAGCACGACTTGTTTTCGTATTGCCACCAAGAAATGTTATATTTCTTAAAATACGCAAGCGCTTCTTCTCGTATCTCTCTGTAAATATTGTTAATGGAGTCTTGTTCTCGTAGTATATAATCAACTTTCTTATTGTTGGTTGAGTTGTAACTCTGTCCATTTTCAAACAACGAAGCGCCATATTTCTTCAGTTTCATTATTTGCTTTTGTCGTTCTGCATAATAATAATCTCTATTCATTGCGCGATGTAGTTTATGGCTACTATTTAGATATATGAAGTCGCCTTTGTAACCATTTTTAATACAATTTTCCACAAATTTGAAGAAATCATTGCGCCCTTTTTCATCGGCAAAAGCAAAAACAAAAGAGGGTTTATCGTCACTTATAGTTATGGATTTATCTAGTAGCCCCAAGTCTTGCTTTTGTTTTAGTAACGTTTTCATTTCTTGAATGAACAAACCCTTTGTGTCTCTGCCAATAGTATGATTGAAACAATCTATATGAGGTTTAATTCCTGACACACCGGATACTGCGCCAAGACCTTTTTTCAATTCAATAACAACCAATTGTCCGTCGTGTATGGCTATAATATCAAAACGAGGAACTTGTTTTTCGCCAGTGCCGTTATATGAAAATTCCGAATTACGGCTGACAGCATATTCCAAATCAAGTACAACATATTCTGTATTTCTTCGATTAGAAAGTGCTATTGTTTGTTGTTCTTTTTTCTCATTGTGTTGTGCAATGCCAGCCATAGAAATATCCCAATTATCCATTACCTCTTTAGCTCGACAAAAATATTCTTGAGGCTGCACAGATAATAAAGATAGTAGTTGCTCTCGCTTTTCTGCAAGCTCGCCTACTCTTACGCTGTCTCGTTTAACATCGGTGCTGCTTTTGTCTTTTAATGTGTGAAAATACATTTTATCAAAATCAAAACTGCGTGGTTTGATTTTCAAGATATTTCCTCCTTTATAATAAACATTGACATAGTTTTCTCGTATTTGCATATCCAACTCCACATCATTGACAATGCATTCCAGTAGAGTTTTGTGTTCTTTTTTCAACTTTTCAAAAAAATCTTCCTTTAACCGTCTCATATCACAAAGTATTTAATTTCTATCATTTCAAATATAACAAAAAATCAAGCATTTAATATCTCAATCGCTCGCTCCGCTTGCTGTTCCAAAAGCCCGTAGTCGGGATTGACTTGCACAAAATGCGGCTGCAGTTGGGTTGGCGTTGGCATATCGTCGAGGATAACATATTTGATTGGCGAAATACATTCTTTGTTTTGCAGCCAATGCGTAATCTCCATACTGCGAGGTGTTGGCATATCATTGCCACAAGCACTGTTCTCCAGCCAGTCCAGGCCTTTTTCCATAATAATGTCATCGACTGCGTGCAATGAAGTCATATCAATAATCTCGCCGTGCAAACCACGAGCCTTCCACATCTCCTTCAACTGTCTCAGTCCCAAATAACGCCACGACGAAGAAACAACAATCTGTGCACCTGTGGCATCAACTATGCGGTTCAGGCGTTCAATGGCCGAAGGATCGAACAGCTCGCCATATTTATCCGAAGTGGGGTTACCCGATTTCGACAGTCGGGTATGATACTCGCTATTGTTAAGTACGCCATCAAAATCAAGGAAAATGATTTTTGTGCCAATCTCCGCGGAAATCTTATTTAAGTTGTTGTTTTGCATAACATTATCAAAATATACATATAACATTAAATTGTATTCTGTTACAAAAATAGTATGACATTGTGCCATTCTGCGGCACAAGAGAACTTTTTTAAATTATGCGCCGCAGGGTGGCATATAGCACCATTTTATTTGCTCAAAACAAAAAAAATATCATATGAACTCAATATCTGACTGTAAGGGAGTGTATTACAGTGCCGACGGCAAAATATTATTAAAATGTAAAAACGACGAACTGCGCGAGTACACTGTGAAAGAAGGCACTGAGGAAATTTGCAGATTCGCTTTTGCCGAGTGCAAGTCGCTGACAAGGGTTGTTATTCCCGAAACTGTTTTGAAGATTGGCGACAGAGCTTTTTGCTACTGCAATAATTTGGAATCAGTTTCCTTACCGCAATCGCTTGAAAGTGTTGAATTCCTTGCCTTCGACAATTGCGAAGAACTGGAGTACACGAGTTATGGATACGCATTGTATTTGGGCAACAAAGAAAACCCCTATTTGATGCTTGCAAGTGCAATTGAAGAGAAAACCTATTCGTGTGTCATACACGACCATTGCAAAATTATTGGGGGTGGAGCGTTTGGCATTTGCAGCAAATACCTGGAAATGGTAATTATACCCGATTCGGTAAAGGCTATTGGCGTAGCTGCGTTTGCGGGTTGTACTTCGCTAACCTCGATAGACATACCAGACTCGGTTGTTGATATTGGCAACGAAGCTTTTTTGTGCTGTTATAATTTAAGATCGGTAACTATCGGCAAATCAGTTGTTAACATCGGTTCCGATGCGTTTGCCGCCACAGGACTAGCATCAGTCAACATACCCAAATTGGTAAAAAGCTTTGGTCGGGAAGCAATCTAATGCAACAATAACAGATAATCAGTTGCGTATAAAATAAACCGTGAAACTCTGTGTATTCTGTGTCATCAGTGCGAAAACTCCAAGTCATCGATAAAACAAAAAAAGCCAGCCCTCACGGGTTGGCTTCTTTCGTTTATGCTGCTAAAACGTTAAGCGATAGCGATTTGGCGCATTGGTTTCGGTTTGGCTTCTTCGCGTTTCGGAATCTCAACGTTCAGGATGCCGTTGTCGTACTTAGCCGAAATCTTGTCGCCATTGGCGGCCTCAGGCAGCGTGAACGAGCGGCTGAACGATTGGTAACTATACTCGTGGCGTGTGAAGCGCTCACCTTCTTTGGTCTCATTCTCAACCTTTTTCTCTGACGAGATGGTCAGAACATTGTGGTCGAGAGCAATCTTGAAGTCCTTTTTGTCGAACCCAGGAACGGCCATTTCAACATTGAACGCGTCGGCGTTCTCTTTAATGTTCACTGAAGGCACCGTGGTGTTGGTTTCAGAGTAATTGCGGTTCGACCAGTCAAACAGGTCAGTGTCAAACAGTTGGTCGAACAACGACGGATAATTGTTAAATCTTGCGAGTGTCATAGTTCAAATCCTCCATTTATTTGTTAGACATTAATTTTCAATCTTTTAAGCGATAGCGATTTGGCGCATTGGTTTCGGCTTGGCTTCTTCGCGTTTCGGAATCTCAACGTTCAGGATACCGTTCTCGTATTTGGCCGAAATCTTGTCGCCGTTGGCGGCCTCAGGCAGCGTGAACGAGCGGCTGAACGATTGATAACTATACTCGTGGCGTGTGAAGCGCTCACCTTCTTTGGTCTCATTCTCAACCTTTTTCTCTGACGAGATGGTCAGAACATTGTGGTCGAGAGCAATCTTGAAGTCCTTTTTGTCGAACCCAGGAACGGCCATTTCAACATTGAACGCGTCGGCGTTCTCTTTAATGTTCACTGAAGGCACCGTGGTGTTGGTTTCAGAGTAATTGCGGTTCGACCAGTCAAACAGGTCAGTGTCAAACAGTTGGTCGAACAACGACGGATAATTGTTAAATCTTGCGAGTGTCATAGTTCAAATCCTCCATTTATTTGTTAGACATTAATTTTCAATCTTTTAAGCGATAGCGATTTGGCGCATTGGTTTCGGCTTGGCTTCTTCGCGTTTCGGAATCTCAACGTTCAGGATACCGTTCTCGTATTTGGCCGAAATCTTGTCGCCGTTGGCAGCCTCAGGCAGCGTGAACGAGCGGCTGAACGACTGATAACTGAACTCGCGACGGGTGAAATGCTCGCCGTTTTTGTGCTCATTCTCAACCTTTTTCTCCGACGAGATGGTCAGAACGTTGTGGTCGAGTTTGACGTTGAAGTCCTTTTTGTCGAACCCCGGAACAGCCATTTCAACGTTGAACGCGTCAGCGTTCTCTTTAATATTCACTGAAGGCACTGTGGTGTTGGTTTCAGAGTAGTTGCGGTTTGCCCAATCAAACAAATCGGTGTCGAAGAATGGGTCGAATACCGACGGTTGGTAATTGTTAAATCTTGCGAGTTTCATAATCAAATCCTCCATATTTTAGTTTTATATTGTTTCTAAATCGAAAACGCCCATACATTTTCAACTTTTGTGCCAATGCCCGAAAGTGGAATTATTGTCCACTTCTCGGACAAAATTTAATGTCAATTTGACAGATAGAATTTAATTTAAGACTATATTATATTAATATTTAAATAGATATGAATTAATAATTAATGCCAAAATGACACATACAGCACATTTAATTCGTCAAATGCCCACTCGACAGATGGGCGTACCATAGGCGCGCAATAATAAGGTGGCGTACCTACGGCACGCTAATTGGTTGTTGCACACCATTTTTACCAATCTATAGTCCCTACGGGACATTTTTCCACAATTCACTGCAAGTGAGCTCTATAGCACGCGCCGTAGGTGCGTAAGATTGGTAGAAAAATGTATCTGTGATGAAATGGCGTGCCGTAGGTACGCAACTTTTCACGCCCCTATTAGGCATAAAAAACGCCGCAATCAAGCTTCTAACTCAATTGCGGCGTCAAGAAAAAAGATTGGCAAACTGCCTTAGACCTTATTATTTATTGAATTTCTTCGAAATCAGATATTCAGCAATCTGCACAGCGTTCAAAGCGGCGCCCTTGCGGATTTGGTCGCCAACGCACCAGAAGGTGATGCCGTTGGGGTTGGCAATGTCGGCGCGGATGCGGCCTACCGACACATTGTCCTGACCTGCAACGAACAATGGCATTGGGTACTCTTTGTTGGCTGGGTTGTCGACAACCGTCACACCAGCGGCTTTCGCGCAAGCGGCACGGAAATCGGCGGGCGAAACAGGCTTCTCGGTCTCGCACCAAACAGCTTCAGAGTGGGCACGCATCACGGGAACGCGCACGCAGGTGGCGCTCACGGCAATGTCAGAGTGCATTATCTTCTTGGTCTCGTTGTACATTTTCATCTCTTCCTTGGTGTAATCGTTGTCGGTGAAGACATCGATGTGCGGAATGACGTTGTAAAGCAACTGCGATGAGAATTTATTGACTGTCAGTTCTTTACCTGCAGCATAATCCTTAATCTGCTGGTCGAGTTCGGCCATACCCATTGCGCCCGCGCCGCTCGCGCTCTGATAACTTGCCACGTGCACGCGCTTAATGTGCGACAACTGCTCTAAAGCCTTCAGAACCACAACCATAATGATTGTTGTGCAGTTCGGGTTGGCAATCACGTTGCGCGGTGCGTTCAGTGCGTCTTCGGGGTTCACTTCGGGCACAACCAAAGGCACGTCGGTGTCCATACGGAACGCGCTCGAGTTGTCAATCATAATGCAGCCATATTTTGTAATGGTCTTCTCGTATTCCTTCGAAGTGCTGGCACCCGCCGATGTCAGGGCAATGTCGATGTCCTTGAAATCGTCGTTGTGTTTCAACTCTTTAACCACAATTTTCTTACCCTTGAACTCGTAAGAAGTTCCTGCGCTGCGGGCCGACCCGAACAGCACTAACTCGTCAATCGGAAGATTTCGCTCGTTCAAAATCTTCAAAAATTCCTGGCCAACGGCACCGCTGGCACCAACAACGGCTATCTTCATAGTCTAAATTTTTTATTAATAATTTTCTATCTTTAACTCGATTCGAAATTTAAAATCGATGTTTTGAGACGCCTTGATTATCAAAGACTTATGCTCTGACGCACCGATTTTTTGAAATCGTACAAAGATGAATAAAAAATTTTCTCTCTGTTTATTTTGGCTGGCAATATTTTTAGGTAGTGCCAATAGCGGGTATGTTTTTGCCAACGATATAACTTTCAGTCAGTTACCCGCAGATACGCTTTTTTGCGACAATCGTGGTGGCGATGCGCTCGACAGTTGGAGCAATGCAACCGACTGGATTTCAGATGATTCGCTGATTAAGCACAATCTTGAAGGCGTTGCTGGAAAAAGTTTACTTTCGGCTCATACCGATGGCTTATTTGCCAATGGCACAACCACTTGGACGTTCCGATTATCGTCAGGCTTCGAGCCGACAGCAAGCAACAAGTTCTGCTATTGGCTGATGGCTTCCGATTCCAACCTATCTGACAGTAAGATAAGTGGTTACGCAGTCGGTGTTTGTCAGTCGGCAAGTGAGAAAAATCTGACAATGTACCGCATTGACAAAGGTTCGAAAAAAATTCTCTATCAAACCCGTTACCAATGGACGGCCGAAAAAGCGGTTGAAATGGTTGTAACTCGCACACCCAAAGGCAGTTGGACGTTGAGTTACATTGTCGGCCCCGAAACTTCGACCGACACCATTGCTGGCGACGACTTTATCGACAACACTTACAGCGATTTACAATATCACGGCTACCATTTTGTCTATTCAAAAACACGCGCAGGTCAACTTTGGGTTGGCAACACAACCATTGTGCGGCAAAAATCGCCAATCGCTTTGCAATCAGCCGTTTGCGTCGATGAAAAGACCGTCGAAATCCAATTTTCGGGTGCGCCCGACTCGCTGTCGGCGGTCAACGCGGCAAACTATACGATTGACGGCGCGGCAGTTTCAAGCGCGCAGTTCAATTCCACTGAACCACTGAAAGTTACAATCAAAACAAGCAGTCTTGCCGCTGGCACGCACACGCTGGCCGTTTCGGGCATAATCGGGCGCAACGGCCTGACAATGGAACCGCAGCAGATTGACTTCGAGTTTATTCCGCCCGCCGAACCTTTCGATTTGGTATTCAACGAGATAATGTACAACTCGACCGACGGCATTCTGCCAAACTACGACTACTTGGAACTCTACAATAGCAGCAGTCGCAGCATTTCGCTTGGCGGTTGGACTCTCGACATTAGCGGCACCGTCCGCAAACTGCCCGACTCGACTATTGCGGCGGGTAACTATTTGATTATCACCACAGCAACAGCTGTTGATACATTCTCGGTTTACGGCAAGGCTGCGAGCGGCCTGACTTCGACAAGTCTGACAAACTCGGGGCGCACCCTGCGGCTCGTCTCGCCCGAAGGCCATACTATCGACAGCCTAACTTACTCTGACAAAGTGATTTCTGATGCTGAAAAATCCAATGGCGGATGGGCGCTCGAGCGCATTGACCCGCTAAACACGTGCAGCGGATGGGACAACTGGGCCTTCTCAACCGACCTGCGCGGTGGCACGCCTGGGCAGCGTAACTCTGTGTATGCCAAAAATTTAGACAAAACGCCAATCAGAATCGAGAATCTTGTTCCGTTGACCGACAATCAATTACGACTAGAGTTTTCGGAAACGCCCACGGCGAAATCGTTGACAAGCGCCGCCAATTACCTGTTGGACAGCAAGTGCAAACTTGACTCTACAACATTCGAAAACAACAAGTTAACGCTTGTTTACGACGCGCCATACAGCGCCGATGCACCGCACAAAATCCGCATTGCCAATCTTGCCGACGAATGCGGTAACATAATGAAAGACACCACGATACAATTCATTTATCACCCTGCCGCACTCTACGATTTGGTGATTAGCGAGATTATGGCCACGCCCGAACCGTCGGCGGGACTGCCTGAAAATGAATGGATTGAACTCTACAACCGCAGTCCGTTCGACATTTATCTGGTTGACTACAATATTATCATTGGCAACAAATATTACAATATTGACGATGGAATGATTGGCGCGAAAAGTTACGCGATTCTAACCAAAGTGAGCGGTGACAATGGTATGCAGAAATACGGCAACGTGGTGAATGTGAGCAAAATGCCAGCACTGCCGCAATCGGGCAGCATCACCATTTGCAAGGATGGTGCCGACCCCATTTGCCAAACCAATTACAAGCAGAGTTGGTTTGCCGACGACCTGAAGGCTGCGGGCGGCTACTCGCTTGAGCGAATCGATGTAGACAATGCCGACGAATCGGCGGCCAACTGGGCTCAAACTGAAAACTCGGCAGGCGGTACACCTTGCGCACAAAACTCTATAAATCAAACGATTGTCGATAACATTAAACCGCAACTTTTGCGTGCCGTGCCTGTTGACGAAAACACTCTGCAACTCTATTTCAGTGAGCCAGTTACAATCGATGGTCACCACGAAATGCTTAATATTGAGCCTGTTGGCTACCATTTCACTTACGCATACACTTCGGCCAAAGACTTGACTATGGTCATTACCATTCTTAATGATTTTCTATCTGAAAATGAGACGTATACGCTGACCGTTGATTCCACATTGACCGACATTGCAGGAAACCGAATGGCCGCAAATACCGCTCGGTTTGCCTTGCCGCGGAAAGCGGAAACTGGTGATTTGATAATCAGTGAGATATTGTTCAATCCTTACCCCAACGGTGCCGATTTTGTGGAACTCTACAACCGCTCTGACCACGCCATAAACATTGCGGGCCTGGTGCTGGCCACCCGTGCCGACGGCAATCTGAAAACCCCGAAAACAATCGACGGTTTTGGCTCTATTTTGCTGCCAAACAGCTATATAGCCATTTCGACCGACATTGCAAACATTGCCGCAACCTACCGTCACGGCGAGTTGTACCAAGTGGCTGCTCTGCCGTCGATGCCCGACGGCGAAGGCAATATTGTGCTTGCCGACACTGCTGGCAACATTTTCGACGAAGTGAATTACTCGAGCAAAATGCACTTCGGACTGCTGAAAGATTTGAACGGCGTCAGCCTGGAACGCATTGACAATGAGCAACCTGCCGACAATCCTGGTAACTGGCATTCGGCTTCGGAACAGGTCGGCTGGGCCACGCCTGGCTTGCCAAACTCGGCCGCGCGTTCCATTTCCACCGACAGCGAATCGCTCATAAGCCTTAACAGCGAAGTCTTCTCGCCCGACAACGACGGCTTTGAAGACCAACTCGAAATCGGCTACAACATTGATGAAGCGGGATACGTGGCCAACGTTACCATTTTTAACGCTAAAGGTTTGAAAATGCGCACATTAGTCAATAACCAACTGCTTGGCACAAGCGGTTTCTGGGCGTGGGACGGCCTTGACGACAACAATCGCCGCGTTCCGACAGGTATCTACGTGATTTACTGCGAGTTGTTCGACCTTGACGGCAAGGTGAAGAAAGAGAAAAAAGTTTGCGTCGTGGCCACAAAAATGTGATTTATAACGAGTTGAGCAAGTTTATCCCGATAACTATCGGGGGCTTCCCTGTTGAACAAGTTTAAATCGGAATTGCGCATATATTTGTAAACAAAAGGGCAATGAACTCAAGCATAGTCAAAAATACTTCAAAACTACTGACAGCCAATATTATAGCGCAGGCTATCGGGCTTTTGGTCTATCCTATTCTGACGCGCCTTTACACGCCCGACGATTTTGGCACTCTCAACATTTTTCTGACTATCGGCGGCATTGCCACGCTGTTCGCCACTGCCGAATATCAAAACTCGATTATGCTGCCGAAAAGCGAGAAAAGCGGTGTGGCGTGCTTTCACGTTGGGTTTGTCATAACGCTGATTGTCAGCCTGATATTCGTGCTGTCGATTCCGTTTGCAAATCAAATTTCCGCCTTGCTTAACGCACCCGAACTGGCTGCAAGTTATTGGATGCTACCAATTTACATTTTTGCCATTTCACTCTGGACGCTGCTCAACTACTGGCACACGCGCAACGGACGGTTTACTTCGGTAAGTGCTTATCAGATAACACAATGCACCACAGGCGCGGGATTGAAATGGGGGCTTGCAAATTTTCTGCGCAACGGTCTGATTGTGGGTTCGGTTTTGGCGCCAATTATCGCACTTGCCACCAACGTTGCCGCCACTTTCCGCACCGCCATTCGTCCGCTGCTCACTTTCGACCGCGCCGAGTGCCGCCTGATGGCCCGCGAGTATGCCAATTTTCCGAAATACTCGCTGCCGCGGTCCATTGTGAATTATGTCAGCAGCAACCTGCCGATTCTGCTTCTCACACCATTTTTCAGCCTGACTGAAATCGGTTTTTACGGAATGGCTCTGACATTGGCGTTTACACCTATCAATCTGATTATAAGGTCGGTATTTCAAGTGTTTTTTCAAGATACAACGCAACGTGTGCAGCGCGGCGAGAGCATTCGCAGATTCTTCCGAAAACTGACAGTGAGAACCACGTTGATTGTCGCACCCGCGTTTGCGATTTTGTATTTCGTTCTGCCACAACTAACTGCGTGGCTTTTAGGCGATGGTTGGCAGACAACTGGCACTTATATTCGGGCAATGCTTCCGTGGATTTTTATGACAACTTTGGTCGGGCCAATTTGCTATCTGTCAGACATTTTCAGGAAGCAGAAAATTGGTTTTCTGTTTGAGTTGCTGACCTTCGTACTGCGAATCGTCGGGCTCGCGGTTGGCATTTGGGGCGGCAATTTCCTGATTGCCGTAATTGGTTACAGCACAGGCGGTTTTGTTGCAATTTTTGCACAGTTGGTTTGGTATTATGGTCTGATTGGTAAGTATGAAAATGGCTTGGCCGCAAAAATTGACGAATAAAGGTTCAACTATTTTTAAGTGCTTGACAATAAATGTCGTACAACCGTTTTCCAACATTTTCGTAAGTGAACCTTTGCGCTGTCTGGCGGATTTCGTCGGAATTGAAACGCTTGTGATTATCAATCATCCACGACATTTTTGCGCAAAGGTCGGACTCGTCTTCCATTGCCACCAAAACACCATTTGTGTCTGACAAACAATCGGGTATGATGCCAACCAACGTGCTGATGACAGGCGTGCCTGTTGCCCAACTCTCGCAGAAAGTTATGCCCGCCGTCTCGTACCGCGAAAACATTACAAGTGCGTCACTTTCAGTAAAATAACGGCAAACTTCGGCTGGTGTCTGCTCACCAACAAAGCGCACAACATTGTCGGGTAGTTCCAACTCTTTGGCATATCGGACAACTTCTTGCCAATCAATTCCCGTACCGACAAGAACTAATTCAAAATCAGAACGTTGCCGCAACAATTCTTTCACGGCGCGCAAAATCCCTTTGACGTTTTTCGGCCTCTCATCAAAGCACGACACGTGAAGAAACCGGAACTTGCGTTTCGAATCGATGATTTTCTGCGCCGCAAAGAAAAAATCATCTACAACATTGTCAATCAGTTGAAAGTTATTATTCACAAGCCCGAAACCACGCATCGCCTCGCGCAATTTTCCGCTGACAGCCAAAACACAGGAAGCGTTAGCAACACTTCTCTTAGTCAATATTTTGCGTGCAAAGCCTTTATAATTAAAGTTTTGCGGCAAATATCTCGACCAATGCTCTACTATTATATATGGTATGCCGAATTTCCGCTTGAGCCTGTGCGCTAAAACACCGCTACGTGTCAGCACATTGGCCTGCACCACATCGGGCAAACCGAATTTCTGCCGCACAACCGCAAATCCGCGCCAAAATGCCCTAACGTAGCCGATGGCCTTTGTCAGTGGTCGCAAAACGGGCTTGTTTGTGAACGGATAATAGACATAAACCTCTAGTACACTGTTAGTTGACTGCTCTACAACATCAAATTGCCTGACGTTTTCATCGGCAGACAGATAAAGCACGCAAACATCAGCAAAACGCGAAACCGCCTCAGCGTGCTTGCGCACAAAAAGCCCCGACATTGCATCGTAACGATGTGGATACCAAGCCGATAAAAACAAAACCTTCATCTTCGAATTTTCACAAAGCAAACCTATCATTTTTATCGATTGAACCTCCGCATACGATAACTTTTCTTGAATCGGACGAAATCCGTCGGCATTTGCTATTTTTGGCAAAAAAAAAACGATGATGCTTCGTCAATTCAGGCAGTTTGTGAACCAGAACCGGCTTTTCAACCACAGCCACAGTCTTTTAGCGGCCGTGAGCGGTGGCGCCGACTCGGTTGTGATGCTTCATCTGCTGGCGCAGTGCCGGCTGAGGCTGGCGGTGGCGCACTGCAATTTTCAGTTGCGCGGTGCCGATGCCGATGGCGACGAGGAGTTTGTGCGCCAACTGGCCGCGAAATACCAAATGCCGTTCTTCTGCATCCGCTTTAACACTTTGGCTTACGCCGACGAGCACCGATTATCGGTGGAGATGGCCGCGCGCGAACTGCGCTACAACTGGTTCGCCCAACTGGCCGCCGAGCATCATTTCGACCGCATTCTGACGGCGCATCATCTGAACGACAACATCGAAACTCTGCTTCTCAACCTTACACGCGGCACGGGAATCAACGGACTGGTGGGTATTTCCGCCATCAACGGAAACATTGCGCGGCCCCTGCTTTTCGCAACCCGCAACCAGATTGAGGAATACGCGCGGCTCAACAACCTTGCGTTCCGCACCGACTGCACAAATCTCACCGACGACTATCAGCGCAACATTGTCCGCCACCGCGTTGTGCCGGTCCTGAAAGAGTTGAATCCGTCGTTTGAAGAGCGTATGCTGAAGAATTTCAAGCATATCCGCCAGGCAGCCGACATCTACAACTGGTATATCGACAAAGCGAAAGCCGAAGTGCTGAAAAACACCGGCAACGGTTGCACAATTGATGCGGAAAAGCTTTTGCAACAGCCATTTGCCGAACCTGTTCTTTATGAATGTCTGAAACCGTTCGGGTTCAACGGAGCTCAAGTGGAGGACGCAATGAAAAATATCGGGCAGAAATCGGGCTGCACATTCAGTTCTGGCAGTCACCGTCTGCTGGTCGACCGCTCGCAGATTATTATCGAGCCAATTGAACAGACTGAATTTGAACCAATTGTAATTGAATCACCTCGAAATATCGACAGTCTTGGAATAAAAATGAAGGTGGTGTCCGCCGCCGATTTTGTGCTCGACAAACGCCCTTATGTCGCCTGTCTTGACCTTGACAAACTCAGTTTTCCGCTGACAATCAGGCGCTGGCAGCACGGTGATTTTTTCTACCCCATAGGAATGGCCAAAGCGCAAAAACTGAGCGACTTTTTCGTGAACAACAAGGTGAATGTGTTTGAAAAAGAGCGCGCTATGGTGCTCACATCTGGCGAACAGATTGCGTGGATTATCGGCTACCGCCCCGACAACCGATTCAAAATCAGCAACAAAACGCAACGTGTGCTTGTGGTTGAAGTTGATATTGAACGGATGTGAGCCGGCTCCGCGCAAGTTCATCAGCGCCGGACACCGCAAAATTCCTACGACCTTTCCGCAGACTCCTCCAGCTGCTCCCTCTCCCACTCGCCAGCCATTTTTATGTCGTACGACTTCAGCTGCAGAGTTTCCTTACCTCTAAAACTATTGATTTCCAAAGAGAAACACATATCAAACTTCTGTCCGTTGTGTATGGCATCAAAATGCTCCGACTGCTTGAAGGCAATGGCCGAAAAAGGACGCCCGACAGTGCCGTCGTTGACAATAAGCTTCAGGTGCTCACGAGTCTGCCCCACCACCTGCGACGCGCCGGTGTCGAACAGATTGCGGCAGGCGAACACAGGCGCCATATTGCCGGGTCCGAACGGCTCAAACATCTCAAGGCACTTGAAAAATTTCGGCGTAACATCAGACAGCAGCAACTCCTCGTCAACATCGATGCGGGGTACCATAATGTCGCTCGTCATCATACTGTCGACAACGCTTTCGAACTTGCTGATGAAGGCCTCCAGATTCTCCTCTTTGAGCGTTAGTCCGGCCGCATAGGTGTGACCGCCAAAGCTCTCGAGCAGGTCCTGACATTTCTCGATGGCCTCGTAAAGGTTGAAGCCTGGAATCGAACGTGCCGAGCCGGTTATCAAACCGTTTGATTTTGTGCATATTACGGTTGGCCGATAGTAGAAATCGATGAGCCTCGAAGCCACAATTCCTATCACACCTTTGTGCCACTCCGGGTTGTAAAGCACCGTCGATTTACGGTGTTTCAGCTCCTCGCTGCCGTCAATCACGGCCAATGCCTCGTTGGTGATGTTCTGGTCGTGAGTTTTGCGGTCGGTGTTGTCGGTCTCAATCTTGCAGGCCATCTCTTCGGCTTTCGCCATATTGCGTTCAACCAGCAAATCAACCGAATAACGGCCCAAATCCATCCGTCCGGCAGCGTTGATGCGCGGCCCGATTTTGAACACAATATCGCCAATCTTGACTGGATGGAACTCGGGGTCGCCCGTAGGTTTCGACTCCTCAATCGAGACATCGATAGGCATACCGTCCTTGCCGCGCAAAGGCGGCGGAGTAATGCCCGACTTCAGCATCACGGCACGCAAACCCACACGCGGATTGGTGTTGAGCTGGCGCAGACCAAAGTAGGCCAAAATGCGGTTCTCATCGACAATGGGCACAATGTCGCTGGCAATGCTCACAACCACAAGGTCGAGGAACGGCTTAATCTGATAGAACGGAATTTTGTGCTTGGTGGCGTAGGCCTGTATGAGCTTGAACCCCACTCCGCAACCCGACAACTCGTTGAACGGATAGTTGCAATCGGCGCGCTTGGGGTCGAGCACGGCGGCCGCCTGTGGAAGCTCGTCGCCGGGCTCGTGGTGGTCGCAAATAATCAGCTCAATGCCACGCTCGGCGGCATATTCCACCTTTTTCACGGCCTTAATGCCGCAGTCGAGAGCGATAATCAGGGTGCAACCCGTCTCCACGGCATAGTCAATGCCCTTGTACGAAATGCCGTATCCCTCAGTGTAACGGTCAGGCACATAGTAAAATACATTGCGGCACTTGCTTTTCAGAAACACATACATCATTGCGACCGCGGTGGTGCCGTCAACATCGTAATCGCCGTAAATGAGCACGTTCTCGCGCTCCACAATGGCACGCTCAAGCCGTGCCACTGCTTTGTCCATGTCCGTCATCAGGAATGGGTCGTACAGCTGCTGCAAATCGGGCCTAAAAAACTTTCGTGCTGATTCACTGTCTTTTATGCCACGCTGCAAAAGCAATCCGGCCAACGGTTTGCTAATGCCCACCGTTGTTGCCAATTCTTCAATCTTCTCCGCTTCGACCTGTTCCTTTAATATCCATTTTTTTTGCATTTATATAGTTTTGTATTTTGTCAGTTTTGGGGCGATTGCCGAAAGCGAATGTAAGAAATCTTGTCATAAAACAACAATTTTAGGTCATTTTTTCGCCTGATTGTACAAAAATAGGCCAATCAAACCGAAAATCACATTCGGAATCCAAACGGCAACCACCGGCGGCACGTGGGCGTTGGTGGCCAGAACATTCGACACCTCCATAAACATTATGTAGGTGAATGCCAATAAGATACCCACTCCGATATTTATGCCGATGCCGCCGCGTTTCTTTCGCGACGAGAGCGTGACGCCAATCAGCGTCAGAATGAAGGTTGAGAACGAATAGGCGAACCGCTTGTGCTTCTCAATCTTCCAAACAACCACATTTTCAGAACCTTTCTGCGTTTCCTGCTCAATAAACTCATTGAGCTCGCGGTAGTTCATCGCCTCAACCACATTGTTGCGCCGCGCGAAATCGCTGGGCAGCATATTGAGGGTGGTGTCGAGCTTGCGGTGGAACTTGACGCGCTCCTCACCGTCGGCAAAGGTGCGGATGTAGCAGTTGCTCGCCTGCCATTTGTTGAGCGTGGTGTCCCACTGAACGTACTCCGACACCAACTTCGACTTCAGCTTGCCGCCTTCAATCTGCTCCAATGTAAACCGGTAGCCAATGTTGTAAGTGGTGTTGTAGCTTTGCATATAGATGAACTGTCCGGGCAGAATCTGGCGGTGAATATCGTGCTCGTGGTTCACATATTTGTTGCGGAAATATTTCTCCTCAAAAGCTAGCCGCTGCTCATTGGCTGGCGGTATAATCCAGTTAATCAGCAAATAAGACAGAATCGCCAATATCAGCGACGACACGAAATACGGGAACAGAAACCGCCGGTAACTCACACCGCTGCTCAGGATGGCGATAATTTCAGAGTTGCCGGCCATCTTTGATGTAAAAAAGATGACGGCAATAAAAATGAACATCGCCGAGAAAAGATTTGCGAAATATGGTATGAAATTGAGATAATAATCGAAGATGATGGCTTTTGCAGGCGCCTGTTTAACAATGAAATCGTCGATTTTTTCTGAGATGTCGAAGATGACCACAATGAGCAGAATCAGAATGAGCGCAAAGGCGAACGTCCCCAGAAACCTGCGGATGATGAACCGGTCCAACTTCTTCATATAGTTGCTCATAGCCTACAATCGATTTGTAACTTTTTGGACCATAACGTTTTTCCACTCCGCAAAATTGCCTTCAACAATGTGTTTTCGCGCCTCGCCAACAAGCCAAAGGTAGAACGCCAGATTGTGCATGCTGGCAATTGACATTCCCAACATCTCCTGAGCCACAAACAGATGGTGCAGATAGGCAAGCGTGTAGCTTGAATCGACAAACGATGTGCCGTTGGGGTCGATGGGCGAGAACTCGTTCTCCCACTTCTTGTTTTTGATGTTGATGATGCCCTCGCTGGTGAAAAGCATTCCGTTGCGGCCGTTGCGGGTTGGCATCACGCAGTCGAACATATCAACGCCGCGGCTGATGCCCTCAAGAATATTTGCCGGCGTGCCCACGCCCATCAGGTAACGGGGCTTGTCGGCGGGCAGAATGGCGTTCACAACCTCAATCATCTGGTACATCACATCGGTTGGCTCGCCCACTGCCAGTCCGCCAATGGCGTTGCCGTCCATTCCAAGTTCGGCAATCTCGGTGGCCGCGCGTTGGCGCAACTCGGTGAACGACGCGCCCTGCACAATCGGGAAATAGGCCTGGCTGTGACCATAGAGCGGCTCGGTGCTGCGGAACGCCTCAACGCCCCGGCGCAGCCAGCGCATTGTCAGGTCGAGCGATTTTCGGGCGTAGTTGTAATCGCAGTCGCCCGGTGGGCACTCATCGAGCGCCATCATAATATCGGAACCGATAATACGCTGTATGTCAATCACATTCTCGGGTGTGAACAAGTGTTTCGAGCCATCGATATGCGAACTGAACCGAGCGCCTTCCTCGGTGAGTTTGCGGTTGGCTGAAAGGCTGAAAACCTGATAGCCGCCGCTGTCAGTGAGTATGGGGCGCTGCCAGTTCATAAAGCGGTGCAGGCCGCCGGCCTCGCGCAGCAAAGCCGTTCCGGGACGCAGATAAAGGTGATAGGTGTTGCCCAGGATTATCTGCGCGCGAATGTCGTCGGCCACGTCGCGTTGATGGATTCCTTTGACCGAGCCCACCGTGCCAACAGGCATAAAAATAGGTGTCTGAATGGTGCCGTGGTCGGTCAGAATCTGCCCCGCGCGGGCGGCTGATTTGCTGTCGGTGGCTATTAAACTGAACTGCATTGCTTTTTTCTGATAGCGGGCAAAGATAAACGAAATCGCTGACAAATGACGAATAGCTATTCACGTTGGCCTGACATAAAAAAAGCACCTGCCTTGCAAGTGCCTTTTGAGCGGGTAACGAGACTCGAACTCGCGACCCTCAGCTTGGGAAGCTGATGCTCTACCAACTGAGCTATGCCCGCGTTTGTGTCGGCAAAAATAGAATTTATTGCGAATATGCACAATTCTTAAAAGATTTCTTAAGGTTGACAATCAACCATCACTCCTTTCGATTTGTCAAACTCGTATTTCAGCATATCTGTCTGACTTGTAGATTTTACGAATCGATTTATTGTCAATCTATCTCCATCAAACAAAAAGGATTTAAAAACAGCTCCATCTTGCGAAAGTGATGTGGGGAAAAAATCATTGATTTCTACGAATTGGGAATCGTTGTATTGGTATGTGGCCAAACGACTTGTAACTAATGAGGAATCAACTGTAGAAATAGTTAAAAATTCTCGTCCGTCAGCAGCCTGGTATAAATGAAAATTTGAAAATGACTTGCTGAAATCCACTTCAAGATTATTGTTTGAATAGTTTATAGACCTCATTTGGGGATGGCTTTTCACAAGTAAGCCATATTCTGCATTTTGATATAACATTGATTTTCTATCGGAATCATTCCATTCAACATCGCATTTTTCCAAACAAACATCGGAGATAAGACTCATTAATTTAAAGAAATGCATTGCCGATTGGTCACTAGAATCTACGTGACCGTTTTCAAATTTATCTAGCACTGACAATAGTTCTTTTTTTTCTATGCCACCATCGCTTTTTACAATAAAACAGTTTTTATATTCATAATGTGTATAACCTTCTTCCACGTGATAATTATCTATCACTTCATAAACAATCAGAGAGTCATTTTTTAATGTTATTGTATTTTGCTTTGTATACTCAAAACAGTAGTCATTTTCCGCAATTACCTCAAACGCTGATAATATACCTGTCGACTTTTCAAATACCAATAGTAAATCTGGTGAATAACATTCGCCTTCCATCCACGCAAAAATTGCTATCAAGTCATTTTTTTCGCATAACACGGCAATAGAATAAATTGGATAACCTCGCCACCAGCTTTTAACTTGTTTTCTCAATGTATATGGTAAAATAAAATTATCTCTATCAGTAATATTTCCTACGTCAATCTTGAAAATAAATGTGTTAGTGTCTGTCTTGAAAAAAACAGTGTCGGTGCCTATTGTAACAAACTTGCGATAAGTTTTAGTGGAATTACATTTTTGAGCCTTTTTATTGTAATATTCAGATTCCTCTAATTCAGACTCCGTTAGCTCATTTTCTTGTTTTGATTCAAAAGGTTTTTGAGTTCTAATCTTCAGATTGTCAACGCTATCCACATTTGTATTTTCAATATTTTTCTTATCTAATGTTGTTTGAGTATTCTTCTTGTCGGAACAACCAATTCCAACAAACAATAGTAAGAGCATAAAAATTAATTGTCTTTTCATTGTCTTAATTTTCGGGAATTTTCTCAAAAATACATTTTCTCTTTATTATGTCTTAAAAAAAACACTAAAAAAGGCGACACACCTAAATGCACCGCCTTTTGTTATGATTGCAAATCGCTTTATTTCAGCAGATTAGCCTTAATGTAGTTCTCAACATTGTTGAAGATGCGGTTCTGCACGTCGGTGACGTCGCCAGGAACGAACTTGCTGCCAACAATGTGCTCGTAGAGTTCGATGTAGCGGTTCGAAATCTGGCTGATGATTTCGGGCGTCATTTCGGGCACCTGCTCGCCAGCGCGGCCTTGGAATCCGTTGGCCATAAGCCACTCACGCACAAACTCTTTCGAGAGTTGTTTCTGAGCCTCGCCTTTGGCAAAACGCTCTTCGTAGCCGTCTGCGTAGAAATAACGCGACGAGTCGGGGGTGTGAATCTCGTCAATCAGGTAGATTTTGCCGTCCTTCTTGCCGAACTCGTACTTGGTGTCGACCAGAATCAAGCCCATTTTCTTTGCCATTTCGGTGCCGCGTTGGAACAGAGCCAGCGTGTACTTCTCAAGTTGGGCGTAGTCTTCAGCCGAAACCAGACCATTTTTAATGATGTCTTCGCGCGAGATGTTCTCGTCGTGAGTGCCAATGTCGGCCTTGGTTGTCGGGGTGATGATTGGGTGGTCGAAACGCTGATGCTCGCGCAGGCCTTCGGGCAGCGCAACACCGCAAATCTCGCGTCCGCCGTCGCGGTACAGGCGCCACGAACTGCCAGTCAGGTAGCCGCGAACGACCATTTCAACAGCAAACGGCTCGCATTTGTGGCCGATGGTCACGTTCGGGTCGGGGCTGGCGATTTTCCAGTTTGGCACGATGTCGGCCGTAGCGTCAAGGAAATACGACGCTATCTGGTTCAAAACCTGGCCTTTGAACGGAATTCCCTTTGGCAGGATAACGTCGAATGCCGAAATGCGGTCGCTCACAACCATTGCCAGATACTGGTCGTTGATGTTGTACACGTCGCGCACTTTGCCGTTGTACACGCCTTTCTGGCCGCTGAATTTGAAGTTTGTTTTTGATACTGTGTTCATATTTTAAATGTTTAGAAGTTTAGAGTTTTTATGTTTAAAGTTGCCCCGATAGCTATCGGGAGCTTCGCTGTTTAACAGGTTTAATCGGTGAATCGGTGAACTGTTGAATCGTTTAAAGGTTTAACAAGTTGAACAGGTTTAATTTTTAATTGTTCGTTTTTAATTCTTTACGTTCGTAATTCTTCTTCAATCAATCAGTTATTCAATCCTTCATCCCGATAGCTATCGGGACTTCAATTATTCAATCCTTCAATCCTTTATCAAAGGCTTTAACTATCTCTTTCACAAGACGGTGGCGCACGATGTCGCTTTCATCGAGTTCGACAATGCTGATGCCGTCAATCTTTTTCAGCAGACGGATGGCCTGCACCAAACCGCTGTCCTGCGTGCGCGGAAGGTCGATTTGCGTTACGTCGCCCGTGATGATGAATTTCGAATTCATACCCATACGCGTCAGAAACATTTTCATTTGCGGCAGCGTGGTGTTCTGCGCTTCGTCGAGAATGACAAAGGCGTTGTCGAGCGTGCGGCCGCGCATAAAGGCCAGCGGCGCAATCTGAATCACGCCTTCTTCAAGATGCGATTCGAGTTTCTTGGCGGGAATCATATCGTTGAGCGCGTCGTAGAGCGGCTGCAGATATGGGTCGATTTTCTCTTTCAGGTCGCCAGGCAGAAAACCCAAACGCTCGCCTGCTTCAACTGCGGGGCGGCTCAAAACAATGCGGCGCACTTCGCGGTTGCGTAATGCTCTAACAGCCAATGCAATGGCAGTGTAGGTCTTGCCCGAGCCAGCGGGACCAAGCGCAAAAAGCATATCGCTCTGCGCCACCGCGTCCACCATTCGCTGCTGGTTGGCGCTGCGCGCGCGGATTGCACGGCCATTGTTGCCGAACACAATCAGGTCGTCGGGCACATCGTTCTGGTGCTGCTGCTGATTGTTCAGAATCTGCACCAAATCGTCGTCCGAGAGTCGGTTGAAGGTGTCAAGGAAATGCACCACCTGGCGGAATTTGTCTTCGAAATCGGCAATCTGCTGCTCGTCGCCCAGAACCTTCACATCGTGGCCGCGCGCCACAATCTGAATCTTCGGGAAAGCGCGTTTCAGAATGTCGAGCCGCGAGCACTGAACCCCGTACAAGTCAAGCGGGTCAACGGTTTCAAGGTGTAGAATCTTTTCTGCCATTATGCGTCTGTTGATTGGGCAAATGTAATTCAAAATATGAGTAAAGTGTAATGTTTAAATTGTAAAGTGTAGAGAGCAGAGAAAAGAGCGGATTGTCGGCGTCTTTTTTTTCGTTTGCGTTTTCGGTTTACGTTTTTCGTCATTGTTGACTACATTTGCGCTGTTATGGCAATAATAACTCTCACAACCGACTGGCACAACGACGATTTCTACGTCGGGGCAATGAAGGGCAGGATTCTGTCACAGTGCCCTGGGGCCACCATTGTCGACATCACGCACAAGATTGAGAGTTACAAATCGGCGCACGCGGCGTTCATTCTGCGCGGCACGTTCCCGCATTTTCCGCCAGGCACCATCCATCTGATTTGCACCAATAGCGAAGTGAACGAGAAGCATAACCCTGTGTGTATCAGTTATAAAGGACAATATTTCATTGGCTGCGACACTAGCGCGATGAAGGTGATGTTTGCCAGACAGCCCGAAAAAGTGGTGGTGCTGTCGCCCGAAAAGTTCGCCAACTCAACGTTTCCCGAACTGACCATTCTGGCGCCCGCGGCCTGTATGCTTGCCAACGGCGCCACGCTCGACGACATCGGCATCGACGCCACCGACGAATTCTCGATTCTGGAACTCGGTCCGTCGTGCACCGACGACAGCATCTCGGGCAGCGTCATCTACATCGATTCCTACAAAAACGCCATCACCAACATCACGCGGAAGACGTTCGAGAGCGTGCGTGGCAGCCGCCGTTTCGAGATTGTGGTGAAGAACGACACCTACAAAATCACCGAAATCAGCCGCACCTACGGCGACGTTCGCACTGGCGACCTGCTGGCGCTGTTCAACTCGCTCGGGCTGCTCGAAATCGCCATCCGCGACGCCTATCTGGCCGACCTGGCAAAAATTGAATGTAACACATCAGTCTTGATAAAATTTTTATAAATGTCACGAAAAGAACAACTTGAAGCCTTC
This sequence comes from uncultured Bacteroidota bacterium, assembly GCA_946404125.1. Classification (GTDB taxonomy): domain Bacteria; phylum Bacteroidota; class Bacteroidia; order Bacteroidales; family SZUA-534; genus RUG13583. Next base: position 24,704 of record CAMJCK010000041.1, read on the forward strand.
GGACAACTGCTCGACATTATGGACGAGTTGCGCGAAAAATGCCCGTGGGACCGCAAACAAACCTTCGAATCGCTGCGGGTGCAGACCATCGAAGAGTCGTACGAACTGACCGAAGCCATTCTGGCCAACGATATGGACGAAGTGAAAAAAGAGTTGGGCGACCTGCTGCTGCACATCGTTTTTTATGCGAAAATGGGCTCGGAACAGGGCAAGTTTGATATTGTCGATGTGATTAACTCGCTGTGTCAGAAGTTGATATACCGCCATCCGCACGTGTTTGGCGACAAGAAAGCCAACTCGGCCGAAGCCGTTCTGCAAAACTGGGAACAACTGAAACTCAAAGAGAAAGGCCGCAAGCCGAGCGTGCTGTCGGGTGTGCCGAAATCGCTGCCCGCGCTGGTTAAGGCCTATCGCATTCAGGACAAAACCCACAGCGTTGGCTTCGACTGGCCTGAGCGTGAGCAGGTCTGGGCAAAGGTTGAAGAAGAACTGCAAGAGTTCAAAACCGAGTTGCAGGCCGACCCGTCGTCGAAAGCCACCGAATCAGAGTTCGGCGACCTGCTTTTCAGCCTTGTCAATGCCGCACGGCTCTACAAAATCAACCCTGAAAACGCGCTCGACAGCACCAATCTGAAGTTCATCAGCCGTTTCAACTATCTTGAAGAACAAATCAAGAAAAACGGTAAAACGCTGAAAGACACCACGCTTGAAGAGATGGACCAGCTTTGGAACGAAGCAAAAAAGGTCGTTGGGTAGGTATTATTACTTAAGTATTGGCTCGCAACCGAATTATAATTCGCAGCAACCAAATTTTAATCGGCGGCAACCATATTTACATTTGCAAAAATGGGGTGAGTTATCGGTTATATTTTTGAATCGTTAAAGAAACAAGACAACGTTCAAATTAATGCCAATACCAATCCCCCAAAGGAAACCAGCAACCCCCGAAACACCGGGGGTTGTCTTTTTTATGGCCGCACATTCGACGTAAATCGCGCCATTTGGCCGATGGCAAACACAAAAAGAGTATCTTCGTGCGCCGAAACTAACGGCAAGTAACAGTTTTAAATTTGTAAATATATGGCAGACAGCAAGAAAACGATGGTAGTACCCGACCAGTCGAACCCCGAATCGAAAAAAGTGCAGGTTGAGAGTATGTTCGACAGCATTGCACCCAAATACGACCTGCTGAACCACACGCTGTCGCTGAATATTGATAAGATTTGGCGCCGGAAGGTGGCGCGCTCGGTGGCGAAAAACCGCCCCGGCACCGTTCTCGACGTGGCCACCGGCACCTGCGACCTGGCCATTGCCGTGGCCCGCAAAGCCCGTCCGCAGTCAATCGTCGGTATCGACCTTTCGGAAGAGATGCTCAGCGTCGGCCGGCAGAAAGTGCAGAAAATCAATCTGTCGGACACTATCACGGTGCAGAAAGGCGATGCCGAAAACCTGCCTTTCGGCGACAACACTTTCGATGCAATCACCGTGGCCTTCGGCGTTCGCAACTTCGAGAATCTTGAAAAAGGGCTGACCGAAATGCTGCGCGTGCTGAAACCCGGCGGCTCGTGCGTCATTCTTGAGTTCACAATGCCAGTGGCGTTTCCGGTCAAACAGCTGTATAACTTCTATTTCCGCCACATTCTGCCGCTGATTGGCCGGTTGGTGTCGAGCCACAAATCGGCTTATACCTATCTGCCCGAATCGGTAAAAGCATTCCCGCAACGCGCTGATTTTGTGCGGATAATGGAACAATGCGGCTATGCCGGCGCACGTTTCCGCAGCCTGTCGCTCGGAATTGCAGCCATATATATAGGTACAAAATAGGTGGCGCGCACCAATTTGGATTTTCCAAAAATTTCCTACTTTTGCGCCCGATTTTAGAAGATAGCAATGCAAATTAAATCGCACAACGGAACCAACGCATTTGCCTGCAACGCAGCCGCAAACCGCTCGTTGTTGCTATCGCTACGATTGCGCCGTCGCTAACGGCCATACTTCTCTCACGCGCTTCTACGCGAAGTGCATTTTCAATTTAATAGTTAGGATTTAGGAATTAGCCCCGATAGTTATCGGGATTAGGATTTTAAACGATTCTATTTGCTTGATTTATATTTAATTAAATAATTAAAGGCAAAAGGCGAATAAAGTTAAGAAAACTAAACAAGCGAAGCCCCCGATAGCTATCGGGATAAACTTCTCAACTCTAAACCTTTAAACAATTCACCGATTAGCCGATTAAACAAAAAGAGTTATGTCAGATAAAATTTTCATTTTCGACACCACGCTGCGCGATGGCGAGCAAGTTCCTGGGTGTCAACTTAATACAGTCGAAAAAATTGAAGTGGCCAAAATGCTTGAGCGGCTTGGCGTTGATGTGATTGAAGCGGGATTTCCGGTTTCGAGTCCGGGCGATTTCAACTCGGTGGTTGAGATTTCGAAGGCCGTGACCTATCCAACCATTTGCGCCCTGACGCGAGCCGTCGAGAAGGACATTGAAGTGGCCGCCGAAGCGCTTAAGTTCGCCAAACACAAGCGGATACACACTGGTATCGGCACTTCGGACTCACATATTAAATATAAGTTCAACTCGACGCGCGAGGCGATTATCGAGCGTGCCGTGAAGGCCGTCAAATACGCCCGCCGCTTTGTTGACGATGTCGAGTTTTATGCCGAAGATGCCGGACGCACTGATAATGAGTATCTTGCGCGGGTGGTTGAGGCCGTTGTCAAGGCGGGTGCCACGGTGGTCAACATTCCCGACACCACGGGCTATTGCCTGCCTGAGGAATACGGCGCAAAAATCAAGTACCTGATTGACCACGTTGATATGGGCAACGCCATACTTTCTACTCACTGCCACAACGATTTAGGTATGGCAACCGCCAACACAATGGCCGGACTGGTGAATGGCGCGCGACAGTGCGAAGTGACAATCAACGGCATTGGCGAACGCGCCGGAAACACCGCGATGGAAGAGATTGCAATGATTCTGAAGTGCCACTCGGGGCTCGGCCTTCACACCGACCTGAACACTACGTCAATCTACCCGGCAAGCCGTATGGTTTCGAGCCTGATGAATATGCCCGTGCAGGCCAATAAAGCCGTGGTGGGACGCAACGCGTTCGCGCATTCGTCTGGTATTCACCAAGATGGCGTGCTGAAAAATATCAGCACCTACGAGATTATGAACCCGCACGATGTGGGTTTGGACGACAACTCGATTGTGCTCACCGCCCGCAGCGGACACGCCGCACTGAAGCACCGTCTGTCGGTTCTGGGCGTTGAGGTTGAGGGCGAGCGGCTCGACAAAATCTACGAGCAGTTCCTGAAACTTGCCGACCGCAAAAAGGAAATCCACGACGACGACCTGCTGATGCTTGCCGGCGCCGACATTACAATGAACAACCACGTTAAACTTGATTTTCTGCAAGTTACGGCTGGTGTTGGCGTAAAACCCGTGGCAAGTATCGGGCTGAACATTGCAGGCGAAAAGTTCGAGGCGGCGGCAAGCGGCAACGGTCCTGTTGATGCGGCAATCAAGGCTTTGAAGCAGATTATCAAACGGCAAATGACGCTCAAAGAGTTCACCATTCAGTCAATCAACAAAGGCAGCGACGATGTGGGCAAAGTGCATATGCAGGTTGAGCACGACGGCCGTCTTTACTACGGCTTCGGCGCCAACACCGACATTGTTGCGGCTTCGGTCGAGGCGTATATCGACTGCATAAACAAGATGAAGTGATGTGTGAGTTATAAGTTGAAAGTTGATAAGTTATGAGTTTTTAGTGAGTTAAAAAGGCGTGTGTAGGGCTGTCACACTGTGGCAGCCTAATTCTACGCTGTGAAGGCGAGTTTTCAGGAAACAGCACCAAAAACTTAACATAAACAATTTTTATATTTTTGTACTGAATCAAATGCTATTGAAAAATGGGTATAACTTTTGACGAGGATAATCAAGTTTTTGTGTTTGATTTTGAGCACGATGGCGCTGACAGCATAATCAATTTGAAAGTTGACGGCTATCAGATTGAAGCATTCGGAAAATGCTTCTACTACGGCTATGAGTTCAATTCTGATACCAACACAGCCATTCGAAGCAACTTTATTAAATATTTGAAATTTTCTGATAATCTGCAAGATAATCCAAATCTAACCAATTTCATAAAAAAGGCTATCGACACACTATCGAAAAAAATTAACCTTTATGATTATGACTTGGTTGTGATGCCCGAATCGTCGAGCAAGGTTAACCAGTATATGCTGCGTTATCTGTACCGCTTTGCACAGCCCACACTGCGTAAAATGGAATTAATCAAGGCTTTGCCCGAAAATATCGGTTTCGATATGGATGGCTTTGAGCAGCAGTATCTCGACGATGTGCTCGAAAACGGCCGTCCGCGCTACACTCAAGCGCAGAAAGACGATGTGAAACAGTCGATTGCAAAGATGCTCGATTTGATTCACAAGAAGGATTATTTCACTATAGCAAAGGATGTTAAGAAAAACCGTTTCCGTCCGTATGTTATGCAATTCCTGAAATTTGCGTCGGCTGACGATGAAGCGCTCTGCTCAAAAATCCGTCAGCAGAACATATTGATTATTGATGACATTGCAACAAGCGGCTCAACGCTAAACGAGATTCTTCGGACTCTGCGTATCTTGAACGAAGACAATAACATAACCATTTTCAGTCTGATTGGCAGAAAAGATTTGATGGCGGATTCGTTCTAGTTAGAGTAAGTGTAAAAGCATTAGTTTGTTTTAGTTTTTAGGGGCTAGTTTTTGCTTCTACCAACACCTAAAACCTAACACCAAAGATTATTGCTTATCAATCAATGCAATTCAAAATCCCCATAATCTTCGTCTGCTTGTTCTCTTTGATTGGCACTTCGATGAAGCCTGTTGTGACGAAGTATTTGAAGGTCGTAACGGGGTAGCGCTTCAGTTTCTCGTACTGCTCGGCGCTGATGGGATAGATGAGCATTGCCGACGATGACTCGACGGTTGAACGGATGGAGTCGCCCGCCGCGTGGCGCGGATAGATGACAATCTCTTCGTTGGTGGTCAGGCGCAACGAGATTTCGCGCGACTCGTCGATTGAGAAGTTGTTGTATTTATAGTAGCGCATTTTCAGGAAACGGTATTTGCTGCCGATGCTCTGCGCCTTGAAGTAGAGCGGATTGTTGTTCAGTTTGGCCACCGTCACGGGTTGCGTCACCTTAACCTGCGTTTCGGTGATGGCGTCGATGGCATTCTTCTCGAATTGGCAACTTTGGGCGTTAACAGCCTGTGCGCCAACGAGTAGAACCGCCGCGGCAATAGCAAAACGAATTTTATGCGCAACTTGCATTTAATAAAATTTAACCGACTGTCTCAATGGATAATCTGACACAAAAATATTCTTTTTAGATTTGCTCGCAAGAAATTTAATTCACAACATTATGGCACTTACAGCAGAATTTTACACAGAAAAGGGCGTTATGAAGGCTGAATTGTACGCTGACGACGTTCCGAACACGGTTAATAACTTTGTGAAACTTGCAAAAGAAGGTTTCTACGACGGGCTGCGTTTCCACCGCGTGATTCCTAATTTTGTGATTCAGGGCGGATGCCCCTATTCGCGCAATCCGGGCGACCCGCGTGTTGGCACCGGCGGTCCGGGCTACAGCATTAAATGCGAGACCAACGGCGGCCGCCAATATCACGACCGCGGCGTGCTCTCGATGGCCCACGCAGGCAAAGACACGGGCGGCTCGCAATTCTTCATTTGTCACAACCGTCAGAACACGCAGCACCTTGACGGCGTTCACACCTGCTTCGGCAAGGTTTTCGATGGGTTGGATGTTCTCGACGCAATCCGTCAGGGCGACTTGATTGAGAAAATTGTGATTGTGGAAGGATAATTAATTAAAAATTAGCTATATTTGTAGGGATGTAGCGTGTGTTGCGTCCCTATTTTTATACAATTTACTATTATGATGAAAAAATCTGTTTTTGCGGCATTGTTTATTGCCGGTTTCGCTTTCGCCGCGTGCGATAAAAATGACAACACAGAACCCGACCCGAATCCTTCGGGGCGAACTCTGTTTGATACAACGTACATCAATCTGGGAGCATTGACTGACAATTCTGATGGAGATTTTACCTTCAACATTGTAAAACAGTTGAATACGTCCGAAAATGGTAATTTTTTACTGTCGCCCATAAGTGTTGAATTGGCCTTTGCAATGCTCGCCAACGGAGCCGACGGCAACAGCCGCCAACAGATTCTCGATGCTTTCGGATATGGTTCGAAATCAATTGATGATTTGAACAACCATTGCCGCAGTGTGATTTCGGAATGGTACAAACTGAACAGCCAATATGCAAGTCAGAGTGCCGAATTGGACGAGTATGAGAAAGGAATGTTCCAACAGACCATCGAAACCGCCAATGCCATTTGGTCCGCCCGCCGCGCGCCGCTTTTCGAAGATTATATCAGTTTGTGCAACAGATATTTTGATGCCGAAGCGGCCACATTGGATTTTGTCAACAAAGACAGTTCACTTGCTGTGATGAACGGCTGGTGCAACCAAAAAACGCACGGAATGATTCCGAAAATGCTCAACGAAAATGATATTGATGACTATACCGTAACTGTTCTTGCCAACTCGCTTTATTTCAAGGCTGATTGGAAAATGCCGTTCGAAGAAGGCGCAACAATTAAAGCCGATTTCACCAACGCCAGCAGCAATGTGTCGCAGGTTGATATGATGCAGCAGCAGAAAAATTTCAGTTATGTCCGCACAGAGAATTTTGCGATGGCCGAACTGCCATACAACGGCACCACTTGTATGGATATCATTCTACCCGACAGCGGAATAAGCGTCAGTCAGTGCATTGAACAATTAAGTCAGACTCGGTTTGATGCGGCTCTTGCAAAAATGTCGTCGAAAGAACTTTTTGTTCGTCTGCCAAAATTCGACTTAGATTTCAATCACGAATTAGTCAAGATTATGAAGCAATTAGGCATTGTTGATGTCTTTGACAACGAAATCGCCGATTTAAGCAAAATGGGCAGTCGGCACGATAAAGCATTCGTGAACAAGGCATTCCAACTTTCGCACATAAAGGTTGAGGAAAGTGGAACCGAGGCAGCCGCAGTAACGGTGATAATAGCCAAAGATAATGCTGTAATACCAGGAGAAACCGACCCGATAGAGTTCAATGTTAACCGTCCGTTTGCCTACATTATTCGCGACAAGCAGACAAACACCATTTTATTTGTTGGAAAGGTGGAGAGTTTGAATTGATACAACTTCAGTCGTTAGGACAATTGCGTAAGGGTGCTTCGGCATCTTTTTTTTGTGTCAATCTGCAAATTCGGTGGCCAATAAATCGTTGTCGGGCGACAA
>CAMJCK010000042.1:0-31399 GCA_946404125.1 uncultured Bacteroidota bacterium
GAAAGCGTGGCGAATCAGTCGGAGAGAGGCTTCGGGCGCATAGCCGTGGCCCCAGTGCGGAACGCCAATCCAAAAGCCCAGTTCAACTTCGGTTTCGCCAATCGGGGCAATGCCGTCGCCGTTGAACAGCAAGCCGATGCTGCCAATCGGGCGGTCATCAGATTTTAGTACAATAGCATAAGTCTCTGGTTTTGAGAATACTGTGCGGATAATCTCAAGGCTGTTTTCGACACTTGTGTGCGACGGCCAGCCAGCAATCGGGCCAACCTGCGGGTCGCGGGCATATAAATATAGGTCTTCGGCGTCGGCATCGAGCCACGGACGCAGAATCAGACGGTCGGTTTCAAAAGTCATAATCGGTGTTTAAACAATGTTTAAAAGTGAGCGAATCGGCGAAGACCAATTCAAACGCAATTTCGACAGAATATTTACTTTTAGCAAACAAAAATAGCGGCCAGTGCCGATAATATGCTAACCGCTGGCAGGCCGTTTTTTGAATCAGATAAAATATTGATATGGAGTTAATTGGAAAATTAGAGGAGGTTCGTGCCGCCATTCAGCGCACAGCAACCTTCACCGTAAGGGAATTTGTTCTTGAAGTTGAAAACCAGCGCAACGCGCAGTGGAACGACCATATTTTGTTCCAGGTGTCGAATAACAATGTGGCCTTGCTCGATAATTTCGCTGTAGGGCAGATGATTAAGGTTACGTTCGACATTCAGGGCCGCCGCTGGACAGGTCAGGATGGCACGCAGCGTGTGTTCAACACCTTGTCGGCGTGGCGCATAGAGGCCGCCGATGCCGCACAACCGATGGCCGCCGCTCCGCAAACCGCACCAACCGCTGCTCCGACTGCACAGCCTTCGGCCGCTCCCGCTCAACCAGCTGCGCAGCCCGCTCAAAACAGCGACATTGCTCCAACGGATGACCTTCCGTTCTAAACTGCAAGGTATGTCAACATCGCTGAAACAGAGGATTTTAAACTGCGAGTCGGGATTCTTGTTCTACGGTCTCACGCCCCCGAAAGCCGCAACAGGCGAGGAGAGGGTGCGTGAGATTGCCGACAAGCAGATGGCGCGAGTGCGCAGCCTGAACGTCGATGCGCTCATTCTCTATGATTTGCAGGATGAGTCATCGCGCAACGCCAATCCGCGCCCGTTTCCGTTCAGCGAAACGCTCAGACCAGACGTTTACAGCCGTAACTATTTGGCTGATTTGCAGTTGCCGAAGATAATCTACAAAAGTGTGGGCAAATATTCGTCTGCCGAATTTGCCGATTGGGTGCGCACGGCCGACAACGATTTGTCGGTTTTTGTGGGCTCGCCTTCAAAAACACAAGCCGACAGTCTCACTTTACGTGATGCCTATCGCATTAAAAACGAGCAAAATACGAATATGGTTCTCGGCGGAGTGACCATCCCCGAGCGCCATCATTTGAAAGGCGATGAGCATCTGCGGCTTTTTAACAAAATCGATGGTGGCTGTCGGTTCTTTGTGTCGCAGTGCGTTTACAGCGTCAACCAAACGCTTGATTTTCTGTCGGATTACTATTACACCGCCATTGAACTTCAGCGGTCGTTGGTGCCAGTTATTTTTACTCTAACGCCTTGTGGCTCAACTAAATCGCTCGAATTTCTTGATTGGCTCGGAATCGACGTGCCGCACTGGTTGCACAACGACCTTTTGCATTCCGAAAACATTCTCCGTCAGTCGGTTGACGTATGCCGCCAAACCGCTGCCGAAATCATTGATTTCTGCCGAGAAAAGCGTATCCCAATGGGCTTTAACATTGAAAGTGTGGCAATTAGGAAAGAGGAAATCGAGGCATCGGTTGAGTTGGTGAACGATGTCAGAAAGCTGCTCTCGCGGTAGTTTTATCTCTACTTCCCTAACTTGATTCTCACCGCCGCAAACTTTCGCAAACCATCGTCGCTCAGGCATTTGCAGGCTTCTTCATAACTTGCGGCATTATCGACAATGGTGTCGAACATCTGCCAGCGGTAGCCCGACAGCAGCGATTCCTCAACCCAATACGAAAACTCGGTGTGCGGATTCAGGTATTCCAACTTTTTCATTCTCAAATACATCGGCAAGCCATCCGACACATCACGCCAAGTGTCGGCAAAAGCGTAGTCGAACCGCTCGGCGGGCATCTGCTTTTCTGCATACTCGAAAGCGTCGGCACAAACAATCCTAACCTTCTCAGGGTGAACAAATTGCGACAGAATGTGAGTCTTGAAAAGTTCAATCACGTCTTTTGAGCGCTCAATAATGGTTATGCTCTCAACATTTGGCTTTAAATGAACAAGATACGGATAGTATCCCATCCCCAACCCGAATGTTGCTACCTTTCCGCGGGCGGCTTCAACGGCAAAGCGGATTGTGGCCGTCTCGTTGGGCTTGATAGCCATCCACTCGTGGCCGTCCTCGTGAACGGCAGGATAACTGAAATCGCTGTCGAAGAAGCCGATACGCTGAATTTCCTTGAAGTCGGGGTCGAGAATCATCTCGTCGCAGACAAACGCTTCGTAGGCCTTGTAGTGCTCGTATTTCAGTTCCCAGCGGCCAAACTTCACGTTCGGAATGCGGATATTTTTGTAGTACGGGTCTTCGGCGTAGGCCTTGGCGTCGAGTTTGACAACCGAGCGGCGGAAATATTCGTCGAGCAGAATGCGGTCGTCGGGGTTCTCGTCGGGATTGAGCCCGCAGAAACCGCTGAGCAGCGCGGTGTAGATTGCCTCGTCGGGCAGCAGGCCGCCAGGGTTCGACTCTTCCATCAACTCTTTGGTTATCAGGCACGGATTTTGGTCCAGATAGTCGCAGAGCATCCACGCGTAATCGTTGTTGCGTTGGCGGATTCGCTTCAGTTCTTCAATTTTGGCCTTGTCGCTTTCGCCGAGTATCTTACTCATTTCCAAATGATTCCCAATTAGAAATTGAACACGGCCGCTACAATGAAGCGGTAGTTTCCGACGTTGTAATCCGACTCGTAGTGGTATTTCCCACCGTCTTCAATTTTCTTGCCGTAGGTGGCGTTGGTGTACTCAACTTCGCCGAAAAAGTTCAGATAATCAGTTGGATAGAAGCCAACGCGCGGCTGAATGCGCCAAACATTGTCAATATCGATTCCGCGGCCGAAAACTTTGTCGTTGGCGTTAATATCGTCGCCGAAATTGTTGTTGCGGCCAAATCCAGCAAACAATCCAGGGCGGCAGACGCCTTTGGTGCGGCCCAGGTCAATCCAGAAAGTTGTTGTGCCGAAATTGCTGTATTTGAATGTGTTATCATCTTGAAGGCCGCTTTCGATATAACCGCCCATCAGGCCCTGCTCGGTCAGATTATCGCCATAAATGCCTTGGAACCGAATGCTTAACTCACTGACATTCAGTTTGCCGAAAACCGAAACGGCGGTCGAGCCGATTTTAGTGTCGGTTTTATACTTTTTGCCATCGGCATCGGTGGTGAAGGTGCGTGGCTGAAGCAGAACGTAGTTGACCATCGCGCCAAGATAGAGTTTCTCGCCGCGGAAGCAGAGTTGTGCGTTCAGTTCGGGCAGGCAACTATTGCGCAGGTATGCGGTGCTGCCACCGTCGGGGCCGACCGATTTGTTGTCGAGTTGGAAAGCGGTTATTCCGCTCAACTCAAGACTGCCAAAGTATTGAGTATAACGGGCTTGCACGTAGCGTGAGTACGGGTGGAACGGAATGCCCATATTGAGCGGCCGTGTGCCAGGCATCACTTCGTGAGCCACCATCGGGTGCCAGTACTGTCCTAGCAGCAGGTTCGACTTTTGCCAGCGCATATTCAGATAGGCGTGGCGCAGGCGCAGCATATTGATTCCGTCGTTGGTGGCGCCAGTGAAATCGCCTTCCAGATAGCCGAAAATTTTAGCGTTGAGCGCATCAGGCGCATTGATTTTCAAACCTATACGTGCCGTAATGGCGAGAGCGTTATTGCTCGGCTGAGCGTTAATGTCGTTGCCTTCGGCATCGAGCACTTTTGGGGCGGGGTAGAAAAGCATCTGCTCTTCGCGCGCGCTCACCACTTCGCGGGTGTCCATATAGAACTGCGGGTCAACAAAGCCGCTCATTTTGTAGGTCCATTGCGGTTCCGAAGCGTCGGATTTGGGTGCGTCCTGAGCCACGGCTGCGACCGTCAGAGCGCTGAATATGGCTAATGCCGAAAGTTGTTTAATCATAAGTTTTACAAATAAATTGCTGTTTTTATCAGCGCAAATAAAATGAAAATGCGCGTTAAATGCCATACGTTTTATGCGGTTTTTAGAGCGGGCTCGAAATCGCATCAAAACAAATCGTCGATGGTTACAACTTGCTGAAAAGCACCAAAATACTCGTTGTAAGCCAACCCGAATGGCGTCACCAGCGTAAGGTGCACAACTTTGTTTCGGGGAAGGTTGTCGATGAGCGTTTGCGTGCGGTGGCGCAGTTTCGCGTCGTAGGCCTTGTCAACGGCGAATTCGTCTTTGTAAAATTTCATTTCGCAAAGATTGACAACCCTGTCGGCGCGGTCAATCAGCAAATCAATTTGGGTGCCTTCGGTCTCATCGTTGCCGCGCAGGCTCCAGGCCGATTCCTTCGACGTTACCGAACCAACACCTAACGCATTCTTAATCTGTTGGATATGATTCAGGCAGACTTCCTCAAACGCAATGCCTTTCCACGCCGACAATTTTTGTGAGTTCTGATTCTTCTCCCAAAAATCAGGTTCGGTTATCTCGTTGTTAGCCAGGAATTTCATATAGAACAAGCAGAAACTGTCAATCAGTTTGTAATGCTCGTCGCGTTTTGAGTGGCCGAAAGGAACATACCGCAGAATGAAATCGCTTGCCTCAAGCGCCGCAAGCATTTTCGACAGTCCGCCGCCCTTTGGAATACCAGTCGCTTTCGAAATCTCGTCGCGAGTGAATCCGCAGTGTTTTGTGGCTAACAGACTGACAATCTTTTTGTAAAGCATTGGTTTTGAGAATAGCGACGAGAACAGCCTATCGAATTCGTTTTTTAGTTTGGCGTTTCTTGAAAAAAACAGCGTGTCAATATTTTGCGCAAGGCTGTAGCCTTTTTTGAAAAATCCTAAATAATAAGGAATCCCGCCAACCGCCATATAGGCCTGCGTTATGTCGTAGCGCGAGAGTTGAATGTTTTCCATATTGAAATAGGCCTCGCACTCTTGCAGATTGAATGGCGAAAGTTTGATTTCGTAGGTGAGACGGCCGTAGAGTCCGCCGTGGTTGTTTATTAGGTTGTCTTCAATCCACGAAGTGGCTGAGCCGCAAACAATTAACAGTAGATTGTCGCGCCCCGAGCCCCAGCCGTTCCAGAAATGCTCGAATGCCGACAAGAATTTTGAGCGCGGTGTGTCCATCCACGGAAGCTCGTCGATAAAGACCACCTGTCGCTCGGTGTCGCCTAAGCTTTTGAGCAGATTTTCAAGCATATAGAATGCGTCGTACCAGTTTTTCGGCGGTGTTGTCGGTTCCATTCCGTAGTGAACGAGTGAGTGGTAGAAACTTTTCAGTTGGTCTTGCAGTTTGCTGCTCACGGTGTCGTCAAATGGCGACAAGCCAGTGTGGTAGAATGTCATTTTGTCTTTGAAGACATTTTTTATGAGATAGGTTTTCCCGACTCGCCGTCTTCCGTACACGGCAACAAATTCTGGACGCTTGCTTCTGTACAAACGCATAAACTCTTCAGTTTCAGTCTTTCTGCCTATTGTTACGCTCATATTCCTTGTTTTTAATTCGCCCCGAAGATACAAATTTTTCGATTCGGGGATAAATAAATAGGTGTTTATTTGTCCGCGAACAACAAAAAATATGCTTTCGGGGACAAATAAAGAGTGCTTTAATTGTCCCCGAAATACTAAAATTGGCTTTCACGGACAAATAATATATGGTTAAATTGTCCCCGAAACGGTTTTTATATCTATTCGGGGATAAATAAAATGGTGTTTATTTGTCCGCGAACAACAAAAATATGCTTTCGGAGACAAATAAATCTATGCTTATTCGTCCCCGAAATGGATAAAATGCCTTTTCGCGGATAAATAAGAGTGTTAAAATCTGTCCAAACGGCATTAAATATTTTGACTTCGCATTAAAAATGCCGAATCAGGCAGCGTATATTCAAAATTCATTTTAAAAAAACTGTGCTAATTGGTTGAATATGTGTTGTCTGCGTTTTGATGACCGCGTCCGAATCAAAAAAATCACAAATCCCGATTAACTTTCGCTACCTTTATGCTACCTATAGACAGAAAGCACAAAAAAATGACGCTTCAGGAGTTTGAACAACTATCGGAGAGAATCAGGCAGAAGATGCTGATGTTGGCTGGCAGATTTAACAATGCCACCCAGCTATCGGTGGAGGCTGAGGATATTGTGCAGGAGTCGCTAGTAACGCTTTGGCGGCTGTCGGAGCGTGGCTACCCGATACGCGACGCGGAGGCGCTGGCCGTGAAAATTGTCAAAACCACCTGCGTGTCGCACTACCGTAAGCGCCGGATTGTTGCGCAGTCAATTGCCGGAGTCGATTTTAGCGGCGGTATGTCAGCTTCGGCTTTGACCGACGACGAGGATATGGCCAAAATTGAGACGCAGATTTTAGGTAGCCTGACACCGTCGCAGCAGATGTTGCTGAAAATGAGGAACGACGACGGACTTTCGCTTGACGAGATTTCCGCTGTGACGGGCAAACCCAAAGCAAGCGTGAAGACAACCATTTCGGTTGCCCGCAAACAGATGTTGGAACAAATAAAACGAATACTATGATTGACATTGACAATAAACTGGAACGCAAGGCGCTGATTGAGCGCTACTTGGAGGCCGACACAACTGTGGCTGAAGAGCGCGCCTTGGCTGAATACTACGCAATGAACCAGCCCGATGCCGATGAAGAGGCCTTTGCCCAGCTGATTATGGCAAGCACTCCGTCGCTTAAATGTCTGAGCAACAGTGGCGAGCAGGAGTTCGACCGATTGGTTGAAAACCGCCACCGAATCGGGTTCAAGCGCACCCTGCGCTGGGTGGCAGGCATTGCGGCAGCCATTGCTGTGGTTGCCATTGTTCGGGCCAGCATTGTGTCATACATCGACAATCAGTGTGATATAACCCCGATGGAGATAGCCGAGACACTCAATACGCTGATGGACCTGTCGGCGGATGAGATAGAATCGATAAACGCCACACCTTGTGGGAAAAACGTCTTAATCACGGCCAGAATGAAGGACAACAGCTCGAGCACCTACATTCTGACGCGCGAAGGCGACGCTCTGACAACCTACTACGCGTGGCAGAATTAACAATCTAACCATTTAAAATTTAGAGAAATGAGAATACTTTTAATTTTAGGAATTTGCGCTTCCGCGATGGTAGCCAATGCACAAACGGCCCAAAAAGTCACTGTGAACAAATATAGCATTGATGGCGAGCCAGTCTATGATTTCAATGGTTCACAGTTGAATGGAAAGACTATAGACAGGTATCGGATAGACACTATGCCCCCCTTTGATGAGAATAAAGTTATAGTTATTCATCAAATTCTAACAACGGACTTCAAAAGGCCCGACGGCCCGTCCGCAAAAATCTATGTCGAACCAGGCGGAAGTATGCCTTTAACAATTGTTGATGGCGTGGAGGCAATACAGCCCGCACCGGAAGATATTAACTCAATTGAGATTTTAAAGCCCAATTCGCCTGAAGCTGCAAGATACGGAGAGAAAGGCAAAAACGGAGTTGTGGTAATCACTACCAAATCGAGGAAACCTACTTCTACTACAATCTATATAATCGATGGCCAGAAATCGACCGAAGCCGATATGAAAGCCCTTGAACAGAACAAAATTAAATCGGTTGAGGTGATGAAAGGCAAAGCCGCAAAGAAATACACCGACGATCCAAACGTTGGAGTGGTGATTGTGACTACAAAGAAATAGATATCAATAAGTTACATATTAAAAACAACGAGTTATGAAAAGGAGATTTTTAACTATGATTACTATGGCAGTCAGCAGTTTGGCAGCCATTGCACAACCTTATCCAACAACAGACAACATTGTCAGGCTTACCGAACAAAATATGCCTGCGGTTGAGTATTTCACAGCAGAGAAGGTGAAATTGCCCGAGATATATGCCAATGCCGAATATCATATCTATAACGACGACATTGCCATTATAATCAACTACACGAATCCGCAACCCTTTGTTGTAACGTTCTACAATCTGAATACCAAAAAGATAATTGCAGGTTTTTTCAAAAAAGGAGAAATGATGTATGTTGGGGGCCAAATGCGCTGCAACGATTTTGTTGTTGCAAATGGCATCTCGCACACTGTTTTTCGGTTTAACATCGATTCGGTTCTGGCTTATGGATTTGCATACAGCCCGGCAGTTACCCAATTTGGTACAACGTATGCTTCTTCTCTTGTTTATGTCGATGAAAACACAATTGTAATGCCTAATTCACAATATATAACCGGCGACTTTGGCGTGGAGGGGCTTCCCGAATTTATACTATGCAATGCAAAAACAGGGAAACCGCTTACCGACTACAAACAAAATAATAAAAACTTTCCGGCAAATTTGACACAACGGTCAATCGCCTATTGCGACTCGAAATACATAGCATTTTGGCATAATTTCCCAATCATAACCATTTATGATAAGAATTTCAATCTTTTGAAAATGTATCGTGATGACAAGTTCAAAGACAACGAAGTGCGCGAAGAAAATAGAGATTTCTTGATGAAAAATATCGATAACTTTTTCACATTCGCCTGCCAAACAGATAATTACATTTTTGCCAATAATGGAAGGGGACATATCTCAAGAGAGGAATTTGAAAAAAAAGGAGGAATCCAATGGATTGAGACCACCGATTTCACGATAGCCAGGCTCAAAAACCAGGAGATATGGTGCTTCGACAATGATATGAATCTTGTCCGTCGGTTTAAATGCAAAAACAAATTGAGTTTTATAAGCAATGTTTCTTATAACGAGAAGACTGAAAATCTATTTATTACTGCAAAAGATGCGAACGGGGAAGTTTCTTTATACCGATGCAAATTCAATAAATAAAAGCACTGCTGCGGATAAACAGAATCGCTCATTCACGTTATAACTACGGGCTTCAGTGAAAATTTATTTCAAACAACCAACAAGCTAAAAAGATGAAAATCAAAACTTTAACAGTTTTCGCCATCTGTGCCACAATGATGGCCTGCAACAGCGGTAAAAATCAAATTGCTAACGGATGGGTGATTGATAACGATAGGGATGATATGGAGACCATCGACCTCCAAGAAATTGCCGATATTATTGATGTCAAGCCAATTGTGAGCGACGAGCCGTTGGACGAAATCGAGTGCTTAAACGGAATCAGCAACAATTTCATAGCCTGCAACCGGCAGTATCGAACGTTCTATCACATCAGAGACGGAAAGCTTGTTGACAAACTCAATACCGTGGGTAATGGACCAAATGAGTATCAGGAACTCAGAAAATTCTCGTTCCTGCCTGCCGAAAATCTTTTCTATGGCTACAACAGCAGCAAAGGTGCGATAATGTGCTTCCAAACGTCACCGTTCAAATATGTGTCGAAATCTGAGATAAAAAATTATCCTTTCAGTTTGGTTGCTGCTGGTCGTGACCAACTTTTGATTACATCCCAACCTCCGCTTGACGAGTGCGAAAATGTTGAGATTGAAGATATGGGGTTCGGCGCAGTGATGAGAAAAATAAAAGACAGCAGTGCCGTGTACAGTTTTGACGGGCATTCGTTGACTAAATTGTTTTGTATGGCAAAACCGGGTGATGAGTTTTCACCAAGCGCATTTACGCGCTCAGGCAAAGATTTGCTGATGTTGCTGCTTATGCCAAAACACACTCTCTACCGTTATTCTGACGGTCAGATACAGAAAATTGCAACAATCGATTACGGCGATATGGAAATGCCAGAACCCACAATAAAAATCGAATCTCAAGGCGCCGAGATTTCTGCTATAAAAATTGTCTTTGAAGGCGACTACTGCCACGGGTGCGACTTTCCGCAAATCAAAGGCTCAACGCTGGCATACTGGCAACGTATGGCTTTGAATAATAAGAAGTACAACTGCCTTGCCATTGCCACACCGAACAACCTGCACGTTTACAAAATATGCATTGGAGGTTTGAATATTGAAGTCACTCCCGGAATGGTGGACAACGGCGTTTACACAATGGTGATTCAAGGCGACTGGGAGAGCAAAATCGATTCAAACGAGGAGCTGTCACCGCTCGGCAAACGCATTATCGAGACATTGAAGCAGAACGATGAGAACCCGATTTACTTGCAATTCCGACTGAAAAACAAATATCTGAAAGATTAAAACAAACACTAGCCTATATCACAAAAGCGGACAGAACTGAGTAAAGTCAGTGCTGCCCGCTTTTGAATTTTTTCAAAATGAAAATTCGCACCGAATCAAATTGGAAAACTAACGACACCGAACATTATCAGTTATCTTTGTTTCTGTCAGCACAGACAACAGTCTGTGTTTAAGGCTGTTGCCATTTTTTATTCAGCATCCGCTTTCAGCATCGCCATATATTCATCATAACTGATTGTTTCGCCGCCCATCGATTTCAGATGCTCGGTTTCGAACTGACAATCAATGAATAAACCGTCTTTTTCGGCCATTAGTCGGGCTAAAAAGATGAGCGCCATTTTCGAAGCGTTCGGCTCGAGCGAGAACATACTCTCGCCAAAAAACGCGCGGCCGATGGTTACGCCGTAGAGCCCGCCCACAAGTCGGCTGCCGTGCCAGACTTCGACACTTGCTGCAAAGCCAATGTCGTGCAGATGTTTGTAAGCCGCAATCATATCGGGGCCAAGCCAAGCGCCATCTTGTTCAGAGCGGCCGTCGGCGGTTGAGCAGTTTTGAATCACTGCGGCAAAATCTTGGCTTACGGTGCAAGTGAAAACATTCTTGTTCAGCACGTTACGCATTGAGTGCGATATTCTGACCTTCGCGGGAAAAATCACAAACCGCGTCATCGGGCAGAACCACATAATGGTCTCGTTGCGGAAACTGTACCACGGGAAAATGCCGTTCGAGTAGGCCAGCAGCAGCCGCTCGGCCGACAGGTCGCCACCAACGGCGAGAAGTCCGTCGGGCTCGCCCAAATGAGGGTCGGGGAAGGCAATGCGGTTGTCGAGTTTGAAAATCATAGAGCGAAATTAAGAAACCGTGGCAATCGCGCGCAAGCCAAAAAGAATTATTTTTCGGCAAAAAAACTAATGAGCGATATTGAGCGCCATCCGTTGAAACCTTTTCTGCCGCCGTCGGCTAAAGTGCTGATGTTGGGCAGTTTTCCGCCGCCGCGGGCGCGTTGGTCGATGGATTTTTTCTACCCGAATTTCCAAAACGATATGTGGCGTGTGTTGGGGCTTATTTTTTATGCCGACAAAAACCGCTTTGTGATTGCCGACGAACGACGCTTTGATTATGAAGCAGTTGTGCGGTTCTGCACCGAAAAGGGAATTGCCATTTTCGACACAGCATCGGCTGTCAGGCGGCTGAAGGACAACGCATCGGACAAATTTCTTGAGATTGTTGAGCCGACCGATTTGGCGGCATTGTTGAGCCAAATTCCTGATTGCCACACCATTGTAACCACAGGCGAGAAGGCCACCGATGCCATTGTCAACCGTTACGGATGCCCGAAACCCAAAGTGGGCTCGTTCAGCGCGCTAACCATTGGCGGGCGCGGTTATCGGTTTTTCAGAATGCCTTCAACATCAAGGGCTTATCCGTTGGCGCTTGAAAAGAAAGCCGATGCCTATCAGGCGATGTTTGAGTTGGTGGGGATGTGAAATTTAGGATTTAGGATTTAGAAATTAGGATTTTTGAATTACGAATTATGAATTACGAATTACGATTCAACGATTCACCAAATCTTGTCCGCTGTCAGAAATCCAACATTAAATCATCAAACTTTATTCAAGATTGTTGCATCATTTTTTTCGGCAGAAAAATTTGTGTGCTTATATTTGCCAACGGTAACTAATGGCGTCAACCGATGCGCGATAGCGAGTTTGTTGATTGTCAATCAATGATTTAAAGGGATGATTCTTACCATTTTCAAACTTCTCGGCTGCCTTGCCTTGCTGATGTTCGGTATGAAGACGATGAGCGAAGGCTTGCAGAAACTCACAGGCGGCCACCTGCGCAACGTGCTCGGCACAATGACCAAAAACCGTTTCACGGCCCTGCTCACAGGTACATTCATCACGGCCGCCGTGCAGTCGTCAACAGCGACTACCGTGCTCACCGTAAGTTTTGTAAACGCTGGCTTGCTCACTCTGACGCAGGCCATCGCTGTTATTATGGGTGCCAACATCGGAACCACCGTCACTGGCTGGCTGATGGCCATTTTCGGGTTCCAATTCGATATGACGAGCGTGGTTTACCCACTCTTTGCTTTGGGCATTGTGCTGTCGTTTATGAAGAGCAACGGCACAAAATCGTTTGGTGAGTTTGTCTTCGGGTTTGCCTTTATGTTCTTGGGACTCACCACTTTGCGCGCCAATGCAGTTGAAATGGACCTGTCGCACAACCAAACGGTTATCAATTTCTTCGCTTCGTGCGGACACTGGGGCTTCTGGACCACACTGCTGTTCCTGCTTCTGGGCGGATTTCTGACAATGTGCGTGCAGTCGTCGGCGGCAATTATGGCCATCACCCTTATACTTTGCTCAAGCGGCGTTCTGCCTATCTATCAAGGCATTGCGCTTGTAATGGGTGAGAACATCGGCACAACCGTAACGTCGAACATTGCCGCTCTGAACGCAAGCACACAAGCGCGAAGGGCAGCCCTTGCACACTTGATTTTCAACCTTTTCGGTGTTTGCTGGATTCTGATAATCTTCCATCCGTTTGTGAATATGGTCTGCCACGTTGTGGGTTTCGACCCCGATTTTGTGCCGCAGACACCCGACGAAATCGCGCAGGCATCGGTTCGCGTAACCTACGCTCTGACGGGCTTCCACACCGCTTTCAACCTTTGCAACGTGATGCTGCTCATTTGGTTCATCAAACCGCTTGAAAGGTTTATCGGTCGCGTCATCAAAAACAAGGAAGAAGACGACGACATCCGTCTGCGCTTTATCAGCGGCGGTATGATGTCGACTTCGGAACTCTCGATTCTGGAAGCGCGCAAGGAAATCAATCTGTTTGCCGAACGGTCGCTGAAAATGTTCGGTTTTGTGAAAACGCTGCTGCACCTCGACGATGTGAACGAGTTCTCGAAACTCTACTCGCGGATTGAGAAGTACGAAGGCATCAGCGACAATATGGAAATCGAGATTGCCAACTACCTGAACAACGTGGCTGAAGGCCGATTGAGCCCCGAAGGCAAATCGACTGTCAGGTCGATGCTGCGCGAGATTTCGGAAATTGAGAGCATCTGCGACAGCAACTACAATATGAGCCGCGTCATCAAGCACAAGTTCGATTCGAAGGAAGATTTCACGCCCGAGCAGTACGCTCACATTGAGCATATGTTCGAACTGGTGGAAAGCGCTCTGACTCAAATGATTAAGTTGATTGAAGATACCGAAGGCACTGTGCTCGCCGTTCAGTCGCTCAACATTGAGAACGAGATTAACACCTTCCGTTCGCGCCTGAAAGAGAACAACATATTCGACATCAACGACAAGAAGTACGATTATCAGATGGGTGTCCATTATATGGACATTATCTGCGACTGCGAGAAGTTGGGCGACTATGTGATTAACGTTGTCGAAGCCCACGCGCAGGTAAGGTTGACGGTGTGATTGAAGGACTGAATGCGTGAAGGATTGAATCAAATTACCGACAGTTGTCCGTAGTCTGTTGTCCGTAGTCTTATCTTCCCTTCTGCTTTTTCCATTCGCTGGCCACAAGGCAAAGTTCGTCGTAAAACGCTTCGCCGTATTTGCGTATCAGCGGCTCTTTCAGGAATCTATAGACAGGTACGCCCAAACGCTCGCCTTTTTCGGTGGCTTCGAAGCAGAGCGGAATGCGCTCGTAGTTGAGCGCGTCATAGTCGCCGCAGCGCTTGATGCGGATGGGATAGAGATGGCACGAAATGGGCTTCTGAAAATCGACTTCGCCATCGCGCCAAGCCATCTCGATGGCGCATTTCACAATTTTTCCGTCATTTACGGCGTAGGCGCACGGCCCGTTGTCGACGAGCGTTGTCACCTTGTCGCCGTCGCGGTCGACAATCCACTTGCCTTGCGCTTCAACGGCCGCCACACCTTCGGGCGTCAGCCGCGGACGGATGGTCTCAAAAATGCGGTCGAGAATTTGCGTCTCGTCATCGGTGAGCGGCGCGCCCGATGAGCCTTGCACACAGCAGTTTCCCTTGCAAGCGGTCAGGTTGCAGAAGAATTTCTCTTCAATCACATCAAGACTGACTAGTTTTCCGTCGATTTCGAACATAAGCGATTGGTTTTCGGGTGGCAAAATTATAAATGCAGAGGGATTTTTGTGCCGGCAAGACGGTACAAAAAAGAATTTTTATCAAAGTAGAATCTGTGACGTTTTTTGGGGGGAACGGCACCAAACGTTTTTAAGAAAAGTCTTGATAATACAAATTTAATATGTATTTTTGAAAAAAATTTTAAATAATGCTAGACACACTGACATATCTATCGTCGCTATATATTTTTACAAAAAATGATGTGGTTCAATATGTTGGCAACGAGCGAAACGCCACGGCATTGCTTTATAACTATAGCAAGAAAGGCGTTATAGCCAACGTTCGCCGAAACTTGTATTGCATTTGCAATTTGGCGACAAGGCAGCCCGAGGCCACTAAAATGCAGATTGCCAGTGCCGTTACACCAACGGCTTGCGTCAGTTACCATTCGGCAATGGAATATTACGGCTTTGCCAATCAGGTGTTTTATGAGATGCAAGTTGCCAGCGAAACCAAATTCAATAACTTCGATTTTGACGGAATAAGCTACACATATCAGAAACAAAATCAGACGGTTGGCATTGTTTCGCCGCCAGCCGACACACGCATTCGGGTAACCGATATTGAGCGAACAATAATTGATTGCGCCAACCATATTGATTTGTGCGGCGGCATTGAGGAACTGCTTCAGTGCCTTCGGCTAATCACCTACGTCGACGAGAACAAACTGACGGTTTATCTGAAGGCGTTCAACAATAAATCGCTCTGCAAAAAGGTCGGATTCATTATGGAATTATTTGCAACACAACTGCATATATCACAAGAGTTTCTGCGGTTTTGCCAGGACGAGAGCAAGGGAACTGTCGCATATCTGACTGACAATCGCGGTAATTGCCAGTACAATAAAAAATGGAATCTTTACATTCCGAAAAACATTGTAACCTTTAATGAGATAGAGAGTTATGATGCCATATAGCAAGGAATTTGTGTTGAAGTTGGCGGGAGAAACCGACTTCATTCGCGATAATCTGGAAAAAGTGCTTCGCCTGGTTGATATACTGGAGTTTATCAACAAACAGGCGTTCCTGTCCGACCGGCTTGCTCTAAAGGGCGGGACGGCAATCAATCTGGTTGTTTTTGATATGCCGCGGCTGTCGGTCGATATTGATTTTGACTATACGCTGAACAGCGATAAAGACACAATGCTGGCCGACAAAAACGAGATTCACAGGATAATCGAAGGCTATATGTCGGTCAACCGATATTCTTTGAGCCCGCATTCAAAAAGCCCGCACACGCTCGATTCTATGGTGTTTCAGTACGTTAATGCTGCAGGAAACTCTGACAACATTAAAATCGAGATAAACTACGGAATGCGGTGCCACGTTCTGCCGCCTGAGAAATCAATTGTTGCCATTCCGTTTCTAAACGGCATTGAAGTGCGGACGCTTGCGCCTGTTGAGTTGTTCGGCGGTAAAATCAAGGCATTGATAGAGCGCTGTGCCTGCCGCGATTTGTACGATGTGAACAATTGGCTGCAAAACAGAAACCGCTACCCGATGGAAGATGGCCTGCTTCGGAAAATAGTCTTGTTCTATCTTGCAGTCGGCGGAAATTCACAACTCAAAACGGCGTATACATTTGAGTCGATAGACGAGATAAGCTTTAAGCACATTCGCGCCTCATTGATACCCGTGTTGCGGAAATCGGAAAACTACCGCTTCGAAGACGCGAAATCGAATGTGCGTCAGTTCCTGCAAACGCTGATGGTGCTGACGGAAAAAGAGTGCGAGTTTGTTGCCAACTTCAACAAAGGCGTCTATTCGCCAGAATTGCTGTTCGATGACAATGATATTGTTTACCGAGTGCGAAACCACCCGATGGCGATTTGGAAAACACGCAGGTCTTAAGTGTTGTCGTGATTCTGTGGGCGTTTTTTTGCCTTACGGCGAACAAAAAACAAAATGTTCGGGAACAAAAAGGCCGAAACATCTGTGAGCATAACAACGCAAACTCCTGAATCGGCTGAATGATAAAGACATTCAGTGACTCATTGCACAATGCATTGAAGTTTGAATGCCTTTACGTTTCGCAGGAAAGGCAGCCACGCATCAAACGTGCGTGCAGCGGGCCTATCCTTCTCGAAACGCACTGCAAAGGAAAACACCACTACGCAGCCTTTTTGCTTAACTGAAATTATTTTCAATCTTTTTCGAAAAAACTGCATTTCCCTTCCAAAAACTACGCTTCCTTCTTCCTCCACGGCAGTTCGCCGCTGGCTTTGAAGTTGTAGATTGGCTTGATAATATCCACAACGTCGGCGGTGTCGCGGATTAGTTCCAGAATCTCGTCCATCGGCTTGTAAACCATTGGCGACTCGTCGATTGTGTCGTCGCAGACCGACGTGGTGAAAATGCCGTCCATACTCTGGCGGAAGGCGTCGAGCGAGATACTCTCGAAGGCCTGTGCGCGTGACATCAGCCGTCCTGCGCCGTGCGGTGCCGAACAGTTCCAATCCTTGTTTCCGCGGCCAACGCAAATCAGACTTCCGTCGCGCATATTCATTGGAATAATCACGCGCTCGCCCTCCATTGCCGATATGGCACCCTTGCGAATCATTCGGTGGCGAGTGTCGACGTAGTTGTGCAGCGTCTCGAACCACTCAAAATCGTTGAGCGACTTGCCTTTGAAGTATTTCGACACAATGGTGTCGGCAATAGTCAGGCGGTTCAGGTGCGCAAATTCGGTGCAAATGCCCACATCGTTCAGATAATCAGACATAAAACGCCCATACAGATAGCATTGCTCATCGGGGAATGGGCATTCAACCGTCTCGCACTTCAGTCCGCGCAAAGCCCGCTGAATCTCGTCGCGACGGCCCTGACGCTTGTACTCGCGGATAATGCGCTCGCGCTCCTCGTAGAGTTGCTCCTTGCCGTGGCAAAGGTCGACGGCAATCTGCTGATAGTAATCGCACACCTGCTTTCCCAGGTTTCGTGAGCCTGTGTGGATAACCAGATAAATGTCGCCAGCGGTGCTACGGTCGAGTTCAATGAAGTGGTTTCCGCCGCCCAGCGTGCCAATGCTGCGCTCAATACGCCGAGAGTCCTTCAGCCCGCGGTAGCACTTTAGTTGCTCGAGTTTCGGGAAACGCACCGCGCGCCCATCGTGAACCGCCATCCCTGACGGAATTTTGAGTCGCACAAGGTTGTCGAAGGCCTGCAAGTCGATTTCGGCCTGCCCCAGATTGACGCAAAGCATTCCGCACGAAATGTCAACGCCCACGGTGTTAGGGATAATCTTGTCGGAATAGGTTGACGTAAAGCCGATTACGCTGCCTTTGCCTGCGTGGGTGTCGGGCATAATGCGGATAGTCTCGTTGGAGTACGCTGGATTGTCTATCAGCGATTTAAGTTGCTCCACGCAAGTCTCCTCTATGGTTTTCGCGTAGATTATTGTTCGGTTCCCGTTTTCATTTGTAAGTTCCATAATTAATTGAATAACTGATTGATAAAATAATAACAAACAGCGTCAGTTTCCAAATCCAATCGCTCTTTTCTCACTCTTTTCGAGCCGCTCGCTGTCGCAGTGGCGGATGAGCGTGGCAAGAGCAGCCGCCTGGTCGCTGTGCAAAATGGTGTCGATGGTGTAGTGCCGCGCAATGTTCTCAATCTGACCACCGCTAAAATTATACTTTTCGGCCAGAACGCTGATGTCGGCCGCCGAAAGTTCGGGCAGCATTGTGCGCCAGATGTGCTCTCGCGCCTCCGTTGTAGGTTTGCTGAACATCACCTTGTAAAGAAAACGGCGCTCAAAGGCTTTGTCGAGATTCTGAGCCAGGTTGGTTGTGGCAATCAGAATGCCCTTCAGCGTTTCCATCTCCTGAAGGATGATGTTCTGAATCGAGTTTTCCATCTTGTCAACGGCGCGCTCGGTGTTTTCCATTCGTTTGCCAATGATGGCATCAGCCTCATTGAATAGCAGAATGGGCGTAACCTTCTGTTTATCAACCAATGCGCGATAGGTGTCGAACACTTTTTTGATGTTCTTCTCACTCTCGCCGACCCACATACTTTTTATCTGCGAAATGTTGACCTGCATAATATCGCGTCCAGTTTGGCGGGCAATTTGAAGCACCGATTCGGTTTTGCCTGTTCCTGGCGCACCATAGAACAAACAGGTGAATCCGCATCGGTATCCCTTGTCTTTCAATCGGTTGCAGATGTCGGCATAGTGCTGTTCATCGAGCAGTTGAGTCAAATCGGCAATCTGCGTCTCAACACTCTTGTCGAAATAGAGTTTTTTGGGTGCGATTTTCTCATAGTGGATAAGGTCGCGCCGACGAGCGTCGGGTTTGATTAACACACCATTCAATTCACTGAAAAGCAGCTGTTTGGCATCGTCAGTTATATGAAAAGACTCACGGTCGGCAAAACCATCATCATTGCCGTATTCAATTATTTTCCTTTCTATCAATTCGTGTGAGCCACAGTTGAGGTTACTTTTGATGCGGTTCCACCTGTGCCGCGAATCGTCGAAAAGGAAATCAATGTCGTTGAAACGTACATTGTCATCGCTGTTATCGACAAAAAGATGGGCGAAAAGCAGAAGCAGAGCTTCGTCCTCATCATCAAGTTCATAATTTTTAACCTGCTGAACAAATGCAAGATGCGTATTCTCCTCCATCAGAGATTTCATCCTTTTGATAGCCATTTCGTAGGTCATTTCGTTGTCTTCGCAGATGCTGAAAATGTCATTCAGAACACCGAAAAACTCCTCACAACTGATGTTTGCGTTTTTGTAGCCTTCAAACTTCTCGTTGCGGGTGAAGGCCTCAATCACATACCACGGCACACGATATGTTCCGCAGCCACGGTCGCGCACCATATCACGGCTTATAAGTTCTTTTATATCGTTAACATACTTTAAGATACGTGTCGTGCTGCATCCCGACTGCTTTGCAATTTCGCGCAGCGATATTTCTCTATTGTTACTGTTGTCGACAAACAGAGCCAGCATCACCGCTTGCTCTGCGGTAAGGTCGAGCCTGTCGGCCAGGTATTTTATGGGCTTTGCGGCTTTGCTGAAAAATTCGGGCTCGAGTTTTGAGCCGCTCGACAATTCCACAATCTGCTCAACGGCCGTGAGCAGCGTCATCTCTTGTTTTGTTGTTTCCTTAGTCTTCATAGTATGCTCCTTTTTTTCTGTTTACGCTGCAAAAGAAACCGCAAGGTGCGCGAAATTGCTGCGTAGGTTTTGTTTTTTTTTGCAGTTACACATTTTTTCGGTACGCAATAATTCAGAGTGCAACCCAATCGGTTTTCTCCGAATGGCGCTGCAAAGGAAAATGCGCGCTACGCAGTCTTTCTGCGTAACTGAAAATATTTTCAGTTTTTTTCGATGGGGGAGGAATATTTTATACAAAAAGCGGAATGTGATTCCGAATTTGTATTTGCTTTCGCGAAAGCGATGAAATTTAAAACTCTGCAAATATGTCAACTTCAATATATTACAAGGATTTCAGGTGCGCTTTTGACCATAAAGCCGTGTAATATGTGCGAAAAAAACGCGTCATTTACTGATGATTAGCAAAAAAAAAGCGCCCAGTCGAGCGCCATTTTCTCTTCCATTTTCTCTGCCTATTTCACTTCCACTTCGGCACCAACCGTATTGGCCTGCTTGTCGTTGTCGTACATTGCATAGGCCTTTACTGACGGCAGATAGAACTTGCCGCCGTAGGTGGCGCAGAGTTTCACTGTTATTTCAACTTTTTTGTTCGGCGCCAGATAATCGATATAGCTGTAAACACGGTCGTCGCGGATATCCTGATACGACAGCGAGTTGCTTTCGGCCTGACCGCCCTCCATAAAGCGCTCGTTGAGGATTTCCCAACCTGACGGGATATACTGCTCAATGGCCACGTTGCGAATGGCGAAATCGGTGGTGTTTCGCACGGTAATCACCGCCTCAATGTTGTCGCCCGAATGCAGATTGGTAACATCAACATCCTGCTTGGTGTTGAAATCGATATATCGGACATTGAGCGCCAGCTTGTTGTTGAAGGCTTCCTCGCTGGCGCGCGGCGGTATTCCCGACCGGCGGACCTTGACAAATATCGTGCTCTTGCCTTTGTTTGTGACTGTGAGCGCGCTGTATCTGTCAGCCGACTTGCACAGGTCGAAAGTGCTTACAAGCTCGGTCTTGGAATTAACATCCTGCTTGTTGCCGTCATACTCATATCTGAACTCAGCCGGCTGCGGTTTGCCTGTAACTCCGTAGAAATGCGACACCGAATAGAGGCAGAACGCTATGCTCTGCGTGCTTAACCAGCGCTCGTCCGACATTATATCAGATATCTGCTTTATATATTCCGAAGCCTCCTGCACACGTCCTAAATCGGTGAGTACCATTGCTTTCACGGCAATATCGCGGCAAGTGCTGCCATAGGAGTAATCGTCATCGCCGTAATCCGACGCCACTGTGTGAGCAAGAATCTCATTGGCTATATCCTTGCGTCCGGCAAGCGCGTAACTTCCGGCAAGGAACCACGCGGTGTTTTCGCCTAAACCGCTGGCACCGCCTTTCATTCTGTTCATTGCGCTCATATCGGCCATATTGTTGAGAGCCAGCACATAAAGTCTGTAGGCCTGAATCAGGGCTTTGGAATTACGTGAGCTATACGTCCAGCGGTTGGCTTCGTTCTTAAGGTAGTTGAGCAGCGCCGGCTTGACACCGTCGGGTATGCGGTAGCCTTTGGCCTCGGCCGTTGTTATGCAGTGCATGGCGTAAATGCTTCCCCACTCATTGGGGGTCTTATTGCCCTGCCAGTAAGCCATTCCGCCCGAAACGGTCTGGAATCCGCGGTACTTGTTCAAACCCGACTGAACATTCTTCTGCACATCGTAGGCCTTCTGCGGAGCGAGGGTTGTGAGCTCGCTGAGCATAAGTTGTGCCAGCACTTTTGAAGTTGTCTGCTCAACGCATCCGTGCGGATATTCAACAAGATAATTGAGACGCTCGTTGAGGTTGATTGGGACAATGGACGATACCTCGAGCGACAGGTCATTGGTGCCACTCAGGCCGAATATCTCAGGTTTTATTACCTGCGACTCGCCAGGGGCAATTGTGTAACTGTCCGACTTGCTCTGCGGCTGCTGGCGGTACTGCACCTCTATTGGTGTGCTGTACGACGCCTTCTCGCCCTTCGCCTCACACGTCAAACTTATGTTTCCGACCTGCGCCGTTGCCGAAGTCCTCACTCTGAATTTCACAGTCTTGTCACCTATCGAATTCAGTTCGACAACCTGCTTGCTGTCGCCTATAACTGTCATTCCGTCAGACACATTCAGTCTCACATTGACATTGCCCATACCTTGCTCCGTGGCGAACACCGTAGCCGACACTTCCATATCCTCATCGCAGCCTATCATTCGCGGCAGAGTGGCTGTTACCATAAGCGGCCGCGCCACAAACACGCTCTTGTCGGTGCTGCCGAAGGCTTTGCCGCTGGTGGAGATAACCATAACGCGCACGCGGCCGTTGTAGTTAGGCATATAGAGTTTGTGCGTTGCGGTCTTGCCTTTATCCAATGTGCACGGCCCCACAAACTGCACAACAGGTTTGAAACGGTCAGCCGTTGGGTCGGAGTTCCCCAGAATTTCATCGTCACCGCCAATCGAGAACATCTGCTCAATCTTTCCTCCGTATGCACCTAAAATATTGTTATACACATCCCAATAGCGAATTCCAAGCGCCTCTTTTCCGTTGAACGCGCGCCACGGGTCGGGTGTTTTGAAGTTGGTCAGGTCGAGCAGGCCCTCATCGACAATTGCCAGCGTGTAAGACATCGGTCGTCCCTTCTGCTCACTCACTTTCACCGTGTAGGCCTCGCAGGAGCGCAGTTTGTCGGCAACTGTGGCAACGGGCAGCAGGTGCGAGTCGGGATTGTCAACGATAATCGGGGTAACTCCGTACATTCGTATCGGCCGGTCGTTGTCGGATTGCTGATATTTCTGAATCAACATTATGTGTATGTAAGCGTTAGGCGCCATCTCAGGTGTTACATCTATCGAAACCGTCTTATTGCCGTCGCCGTCGAAGAAGTAATTGGCAGTTGACAGAATCTTAGAACCGTTTTCGACATTGACAATTGCGCGCGAACCGTTTGGCGCATAGAAACTTACCTGAGCTTGTTCGCCGGGAGTATACACGGCCTTGTCGGTCTGGAACTTGAGCGCAAACGCTGACTCCGAATCGCCGTCAGTCTGGCGCGGTTGGCCGCTCGGCCAGTCGAAGTACGAGGTTACCGCTGTTGAATGGCCTTTTCTTGCGTCGGCAACGCGTATGTAGTACGAGCCCCAATTGTCACCGTTAACCTCCATTCGATATGTGGCCATACCGCGGCTGTCGGTGGTTACGCGGGCAGTGGTCACGGGCTCGCGGTAGGAGTCGTTGACATACTCGGCCACTTCGCCGTCGTCAGAGTCCCACCACCACCAGTGTTTCAGTTTATAGACACTCACCTTGCACTCGACATTCGGCACAGGATTTCCATCGTCGTCAACGCTGACAATGCTGAACTCGTGCGGATTGTCGGTGCTGAGCCATCCGTAGCGGGTGTCGGCCTTCGGCTCTTTAATGCCAATGTAGCGGCTGAACGGCGAGTAGGGCACCGAAATGCTGTTAATGCTGAAATCGCCCGACTCCTCATACACTTTTGTTGTGAGGCCGGCACGCATCTTGCCTGGCGCGTTGGTGCTGGTTGCCAGACTGACAGCGGTGTTGGCATTGCCGTCGGCATCAAGCGCACCCTTAACCAGCGGGTACTCCTCGGTACGGAACCTGTTGTAAGAGTCTTCGAAAGTGTAATCGCTGTATTTTTCGAATGCCGTTGAAGTCTTGCTGATAGTCAGTTTGATATCGTATTTAAGATTGCGGACTGGATTGCCGTTGAGCCACTCGCTGTGCAGGCTCACAATATTGTTCGACGGTGTCAGTTTGTTGTCGGGAACGGTGAGAGCCACTTTCAGCCGGTTCGGTTTCACCGTCTCAACGCGCAAATACTTGCTATACTCCAAATTACCGGCATTTACCTTTGCCGTCCACTGTCCAGTTGGGGCATCGGCGGCTATTGGCAAATCGAAGCAATACAGCCCCATACTGCCATCGGGCACTGTGCGGGTTGTGTACAGCTGGCCTTGCGGTGTGGAAAGGCTGATTGTCACCGGATAATCGTCGCCGATATTTCCGATACGGTCGTTGAGAATGAAAGCCAAATGCAGCGTGTCGCCGGGCCTCCAGACTCCGCGCTCGCCGTAAATGAATCCGCGGGTGCCATTCTGCAATATCTCGCCGCCGACATCGAAGTTGCTGGTTGAGAGTGCCGAACCGTTATCCACACGCATATAAGTGCGCTGCTCGCCCTTGTAGGCGGCAATGTAGAAGGCCTTGTTCTCGGGCTTGCCGAAGACTGCGAAACCATTGGCATCGGTGCGGGCCGAGGCTATCTGGTCACCCTGATAGTTATACATTTTCAGGTCGACATCGGGCTCAGGCTCGGTTGTCAGCAGGTTGTTCACCCAGACGTTCATTTTGTCGTCGCTGCCGGTCTCGGCCACCATTCCCAAATTGGTGGCAAGCACATTCACCGAGCAAACGCGGTGATTGTAGTACGACGGCTGCGTAGGGTCGCTCGAACGCCAATAGTAGTCATCATCATCGTCGTAATAATAGTATTCGTTATTATAATCAAAACTGCTCTCCGCTGACGACGCTCTTCTGTTGAAATAATCGGTCAGCTCGGCATCGGTGTAGCTGGTCTCGTTGGCGCCCGGATATGCCGACAGCCGCTGCTCAACATTCAGACTAACGCGATAAATGGCGCCAGGCTCGGGTGTTATCAACTCGTTCAGTTTGATTGCGAAAGTGTTGGTTGCCGACAAATCGTTCTCCTCCGAATCGAACAATATGAATTTGTGCGCCACCAGACGGCCGACACGCTTAAGCTCGCGCGAGCCGCTAATGCTGTTCACCTGCAGAAACTGGCCAATGTTGCGTTCTTTTATCTTAATCACCTTGACCAGAACTCCCCGGTAATAGCACGACGAGAAAGGAATTATCAAATTGTCGGTGAGCGGGATAAGCGAGCCCGTGCGCAACAGCGACAACTCCGGTTTGTCGCCGCCAAGGTCAACGGCAAACGTCCGGTCCTCCTTTGTCTGCTTGGCCTCGCGGTTTGGCAGGCCTTTCATCACAAGCACATTAACCTTGCCTTTGGCTTTGCTGTCGACGAAAATGCGGAAGGTGTTGCCGTCGGCCTCATATTGTTCGCACGGATTTCCATCGATTTTTATGTACGAAGCCGCTGTTTCCGCCTCGCCCAAAGCGCTGTTGAACGCCACCTCAATGCAGCGTGTGGGCTTTGTCACATAATTGACTTGCCAGACATCGAATTGGGTGAAGGCCGGAATGGTGGCTTTCACCGTCGCTTTTTTGCCCGATTCGTCAGCCTTATAGTTGTAGCGGAAATCGTAATCGGTTTTTCTGCCCTTTATGCCGCTGATAGTGGCCTCGTGGCGTTTGCCGTCGGTGCTGTGGGTCCATTCAATCTTCTGAAACGTGTCTGAAAAAGTTCCGCAGTTCTCAACAGCCTCGTCCGACTCGCGGTCGACAGTTATGACTGACAGCTTTATCTTAAAGAGTCCCTCGCCCGAGTCGTCGATACTATAGTCGCTGAAAAACGCATTGGCCTGCCAAGCCAAGGCGGTGAACTTAAACGTGAATTTGCCCTCAGGCTTGTCCACGCCAAGCAATTCGTTCACATCGGCAACCACGGTGTAGGTTTTGCCTGCCTTCAGCGGTTTCGAAGGTGTGAACTCTATCAGTTTGTTGTCGTTCAGTACCACCCAATCTCCGCTTAAAGCGGGATTGATACTCACATACTTAGAGATACTTTTGCCATTGGCATACGAGTCAATAATCTCTCGGTTGAACTCAATGCTAATTTTCGAGTCACGCGGCACCTCGTTGGGTGTGACTGCATCGACATAAGGACTGTAACTTTTTGCTTGCTTGTTTTCCGAATTGCAACCGGCAAAAACAGCGGCAAACGCCATTAGCAAAATGGACAGAATCTGCTTTTTCATAATTTTTGTTTTTGTTTTAAATTGATACTGCTAAGGTAATATTTATGCGGCAGTTGACAATATTATTTCTCTCCGATATATTTGTGCGGACAGAAATATTACCGATAAAACTAATGGATTTTTCACGTATTCAGGTTGGAAGGGGAGTCGGTGGAATCAAAATGAACTCAAAATCCTATTAAAGAACACTTTTTTCACCCAATGAGCAGAAGATTGGCGGATACGGCAAAACGGATGTGGCAGCTGACGGTTACGAAGGTAGTTGCCGGCATTGCGGCTGTTTTTCTGCTCTGGCTGGCGGTTATGTTCATTGCCACGCCGCGCCCGCTCTTTGGTAACAACTACGCCACTGTGGTTATTGCCGACGACGGCTCGCTGCTTGGCGCACGCCTTGCCCCCGACGAGCAGTGGCGTTTTCCGCCCATCGACACCACTCCCGACAAACTGGCCACGTGCCTTATTATGTTCGAAGACAAGAACTTCTACCGCCACCACGGTGTCGATGCGGGTGCTGTGGTCAGGGCTGTGTACCAGAATGTCAGCAGCCGGCACATACAGTCGGGGGCCAGCACCATCACTATGCAGTTGGCAAGGCTATCGTACGGACACAAACGCCGGACTTTTCTGCAAAAACTGCGCGAGACCAACCGCGCCATCTTCCTCGAACTGACAATGAGCAAACAGCGGATACTGAGCTCGTACGCATCGCATGCGCCGTTTGGCGGCAATGTGGTTGGCGCATCGGCGGCGGCTTGGCGCTACTTCGGCCGCAGTGCCGACAAACTCTCGTGGGCCGAGGCCGCCACTCTTGCCGTGCTGCCCAATTCACCATCGCTCATCCATATGGGCAAAAATCGCGCCCGACTCGCAAAAAAACGCGACGGGCTGCTGCTCCGCCTCAAAAACGAAGGCATCATAAGCGACACCGACTACTCACTGGCTGTGAGCGAGCCGCTACCGACAGAACCGCTGCCGCTGCCAAACTCTGCCCCGCATCTGCTTACGCGCGTGTGGAGCGAACGGCCCGGACAGCAGACTGCGACAACCATCAGGTACGACCTTCAGCAGAATGTCCAAAACACGGTAAACCGATATGTTGAGCAATACAAATCGAACTACATCCACCACATGGCTGTTGTTGTGGCAGAGGTTGAGACGGGCAACGTGACTGCCTACGTGGGTAATACCACTTCGTCCAACGACGAGCGCGGCAGCAATCAGGTTGACGTAGCCGTTGCCCCGCGGTCGTCGGGCAGCATACTCAAGCCCTTTCTGTACGCGGCCATGCTCACCGACGGCAGCATAACACCCACAATGCTCATTCCTGATATTCCGCTGAATTTCAACGGTTTCTCGCCGCAGAACTTCAGCCGCAAATTCAGCGGAGCAGTGCCCGCGGCCGAGGCTCTGCGCTCGTCGCTCAACGTGCCGCTGGTGCGTATGCTGCAACGCTACAATGTGGCCCGTTTTCTGACCTTGCTGCGCAAAATAGGTCTCACCACGCTTCCTTTCGACGACCAGCATTACGGAGCAACGCTCATACTTGGCGGCGCCGAGGTGTCGCTAATGGACCTGTGCGGCGCCTACGCGTCAATGGCTCGGGACCTGAACCAGAAAGACAACACCGTATCCGACTACCGTCAGCTCAGCTTCATACCCGGCAGCAAGCCCCGCCCGATTGAAAGCCCGCTTACCGACGCCTCCATATACACCACATTCGAGGCAATGTCGAACCTGAACCGTCCCGAGGAGGAATCGACTTGGCAAATGTTCCGAAGTATGAAGAAGATAGCCTGGAAAACGGGTACCAGCTACGGCTCACGCGACGCCTGGTGTGTTGGCGTAACACCGAGCCACGTTGTTGGTGTGTGGGTGGGCAATGCCGACGGCGAGGGACGCGCAGGTATGACGGGCGTGGGATTCGCGGCTCCGGTAATGTTCTCGGTATTCTCTATGCTGCCCAACGACGGCTGGTTCGAACAGCCGCTCGGCGAAATGGAGCTTATTCCCATATGCCGCCAAAGCGGATTCCGCGCAGGCAACAACTGCACCGACATCGACACTCTGATAATGCCGCTGGCCGTGATGAAAACTGAATGTTGTCCCTATCACCACCTTATCCACCTCTCGCCCGACCGCAAATATCAGGTGAACAGTTCGTGCATGCCTGTAAGCCAGATAATTACCGAGCCCCGGTTTGTGCTGCCACCAACAATGGCCTACTATTATCGTCAGCAACACATTGATTATGAACCGATACCGCCATATCATCCCCAGTGTCAGGCCGATTTGCGAAATACCATGCAGATAATTTATCCGGAAAACGGTTCCAAACTGGTGCGCACCACCGACTTCGACGGCAGCCAAAGCCGCTTTGTGTTCCGCGCGGCGCATGTGGGCAACAGCACCATCTACTGGCACATCGACGACAGCTTCATCGGCTCCACCACCGACCTTCACGAGTTATCGGTCAATGTGGCGCCCGGCCGCCATACGCTTACCATTGTCGATACCGAAGGTAACCGCGCCACGGTGAGATTTGAGGCGCTGTGAATTGGATGGAATATGTGGATTTTTGTGCTACAAAACATTTTTTAGTTACCGTGCATAATCGAAGGTCTAATGTGGCGGTTGCCGCATTTTTGAAAGGATTGTTGTTTTGTCAAAAAAACTGCAGTTTATACGGCTTGCAGTCGCATCAAGACTGACTAGTTTCCCATCGATTTCGAGCATAAGCGATGCCGATAGGCAATAAAAAAATCCCCAAGCTAATCGGTTTGAGGATTTCATTGTTTTGTTTTGGTGAACCAGCTGGGGCTCGAACCCAGGACCCCATCCTTAAAAGGGATGTGCTCTACCTGCTGAGCTACTGATTCAAGAGCTTTCCTGAAAAAGCGGTGCAAAGGTACAACCAATATTGACTTTTGCAAGCACAAAAAACGCTTTTTTCTGAAAAATAATCTTTGGCGGAGAATCACCAAATCGCATATAGTCGCAAGTCGGTGATAATTACCAGATTACAGAAGCGAGAATCCTGTTTGTTAT
The DNA here is from genome assembly GCA_946404125.1 of uncultured Bacteroidota bacterium. Taxonomy (GTDB): domain Bacteria; phylum Bacteroidota; class Bacteroidia; order Bacteroidales; family SZUA-534; genus RUG13583. Next base: position 28,648 of record CAMJCK010000042.1, read on the forward strand.
CATCATAAGCGAATTTTAACCTTTGTTTTTATCGAAACCGCCCGAATAATTATTACCTTCGAAGGCTTTTTTGGCGGCGTTTGAACCGCAAGGCATTTAAATACAATTTATTAGAAACATCGGCAGGTTATGCCGCAAAATTTGAAACAAATGAAAGTTGACGTATTGTTAGGACTTCAATGGGGCGACGAGGGAAAAGGAAAGGTTGTTGACGTGCTCACCCCCAAATACGATGTGGTAACTCGTTTTCAGGGTGGCCCCAATGCAGGGCACACGCTTGAATTCAATGGCGAGAAATATGTGCTGCGGTCGATTCCGTCGGGAATTTTCCAAGGCGACAAGGTGAATATCATCGGCAACGGCGTGGTGCTCGACCCTGCGCTGTTCAAGGCTGAGGCTGAGGCGCTTGCGCAATCGGGCCACGACTTGACCAAACGCCTTTACATCTCGAAGAAGGCACACCTGATTCTGCCAACTCACCGCTTGCTCGACGCCGCCTACGAGGCCGCAAAAGGCAAGAACAAGGTGGGCACAACGGGCAAGGGCATCGGCCCGACCTACACCGACAAGGTTAGCCGTACGGGCGTTCGCGTAGGCGATATTCTGCTGAATTTCAAAGAGAAATATGCCGCTGCAGTGGCTCGTCACGAACAGATTCTGAAATCGCTCAATTTTGAATATGACCTGAAGGCTTTGGAGCCCGATTGGTTCGCAGGAATCGAATATCTGAAGAAATTCACTTTCGTAGATAGCGAACACGTTGTAAACAAACTGCTTGCCAACGGCAAATCGGTTCTGGCTGAGGGTGCGCAAGGCACAATGCTCGACATCGATTTTGGCTCGTATCCGTTCGTAACTTCTTCAAACACAATATGTGCGGGTGCCTGCACAGGTTTGGGCATCGGACCGAACAAGATTGGCGAGGTTTACGGCATCTTCAAGGCCTACTGCACCCGCGTGGGCGCTGGTCCGTTCCCAACCGAACTGTTTGATAATGTGGGCGAAACCATCTGTCAACTTGGTCACGAGTACGGCGCCGTAACGGGCCGCAAACGCCGCTGCGGCTGGCTCGACCTTGTGGCGCTCAAATACAGCATTATGATTAACGGCGTTACCAAACTCATTATGATGAAGAGCGACGTGCTCGACGATTTCGACACCATTAAAATATGTACCGCCTACAAAATCGACGGCCAGGAAACCACCGATTTCCCGTTCGATATCGATAGCGTGAAAATCGAGCCCGTTTACAAGGAATTCAAGGGTTGGAAGTCCGATTTGACCAAAATCACATCGGAAAGTCAGTTCCCGAAAGCCTTTGCCGACTACATCAAATTCATTGAAAATGAGACAGGTGTGCCTGTAAAAATCGTTTCAGTCGGCCCCGACCGCACCGCAACGATTGAAAGATAATCAGGAATTTAGAAATTAGAAGTTAGGATTTAGGATTGCGGTAGGGACGCACCGAGTGCGTCCGTTGTCTGTGGTCTGAAGTCCGAAGTCCGAAGTCAAAAGCATATAAAATGAAAACAGTCATCGATCCGTCAGTCATCGACGGTATAATGAAAGATTTGGAAATCAACGATATAAAGACCGCTTCGATACGTCAGGTGGGAGCCATTGTGCGTGCCGCCGAAAAGCAGACGGGCACCGAGTTCATCCATTTCGAAATGGGTGTGCCAGGCTTGCCGCCGTCGGCTGTGGGCGTTGAGGCCGAATGTGAGGCTCTGCGCCGCGGCGTGGCTTCGAAATACCCGATTATCGACGGCATTCCCGAAGTGAAGGAGCAAGCATCGCGCTTCATCAAGGCGTTTGTCAACACCGATATCAAGCCCGAGGGTTGCATTCCAACCGTGGGCTCAATGCAGGCGTCGTTCGCGTCGCTTATGCTCTGCTCGCAACTCGACCCAAAGAAGGACACCGTGCTCTACATCGACCCTGGATTCCCTGTGCAGAAAATGCAGGCGGGCGTTATCGGCGTCAAGGTGGCGTCGTTCGACATTGCCGATTTCCGCGGCGACAAACTCGAAGCCAAAATCGAGAGTTACTTCAAGCAGGGCAACATCTGCGCGGTGCTCTATTCGAGCCCGAACAACCCGTCGTGGATGTGCCTGAACGACCAGGAGTTGGAAGTCATCGGCCGCCTTGCCACAAAGTACGACGTTGTTGTGATTGAAGACCTTGCGTATATGACAATGGACTTCCGTCAGGATTTGGGCACGCCGTTCCAGCCGCCTTACGTGGCCAGCGTGTCGCACTACACCGACAACTATGTTATGCTTATGAGCGCGTCGAAAATATTCAGTTACGCAGGCCAGCGCATAGCAATGGCTTGCATTTCCGACAAACTCTATCAGCGTCATTATCAGTCGCTTAAAGACAGATATAATATTCCGCGCTTCGGCGCCGCCTTCGGCTATGTGTTCCTTTACACCTTCTCGTCGGGCGTGTCGCACTCGGCGCAGTGCGCAATGGCCGCAATGCTGAAAGCCGCCTGCGACGGCACCTACAAGTTTGTGGCCGACATTAAGGAGTATGGCGATAGAGCGCGCAAAATCAAGGAGATAATGGAGCGCCACGGGTTCAATGTTGTTTACGATAAGGACAACACCGTTGACGTGAGCGACGGATTCTTCTTCACCATCGGCTACAAGAATATGCCAGGCGCCGAACTGCTGAAAGAACTTCTGTATTACGGAGTTAGCGGCATCGACCTGTCAACCACGGGCAGCACCCGCAACGGCATCCGCGC
>CAMJCK010000043.1:0-30052 GCA_946404125.1 uncultured Bacteroidota bacterium
TTTTGGCGCTTGCCCCCTACTATCTGGCACTTTTTTTGCTTCGCGACCGCTTCAAACGGACTTTTGTGTTTAGAATTAAAATTTAACAATGAACAATTAAAAATGATTTTATCCACTAAACTATAACTCACTTTTAATCACCCAACTATGAAATATTTCTTAATTCTGTCAGCAATGCTTTTCTCATTTGCCGCTTCGGCACAGACAGAGCAAGAGTATGTTTATAAAAATATCCCTAAACCCGAAAACAATACATATCGATATGTGGTTGTATCGGGAATATCAAAATCTATGAAATGGGGTGAATACATCTTTTCAGCAATAGAAGACGTTGTGAATCAAATGAAAAGTATGCAAGCAGAGCATTTTTCATTGCCAACAGACAGCATTTCTATAACATTTTTAGCCAATGACGCAAAAGAGATTTCATACAACAATGTTTATGTGGTAAGAATGTTTGCTGAAATAATAAAGGACGGCCACTTTTGTCTGCATTTACTTTGTTTAGTACCTGAAAGTGAAAAAGTTATCTTCGACATAAACAATATGCCTGAATCTGATTACGAGAAATGGTCTACTACAAATTTGGAACTGATTAAAGAATTCCGCAAGGAACACGAGAATTATCTTATTAACCCCCAACCTATTAAATTTTAAACTTTAAACTTCTAAACTTTTAACTTTAATAATATGGAAATTGTTTTGTACAGTGTGATTGCTTTGGCCCTGCTGGGACTGGTGCTGGCCGCCGTCCTGTATGTTGTGGCCCAAAAGTACAAGGTACAAGAAGACCCACGCATCGACGAGATTGTCGCCTTGCTGCCCGGTGCCAACTGCGGCGGCTGCGGCTACCCTGGATGCCGCGGTCTGGCGAGTGCCTTGGTGTCGGCTACCGACATTTCGGGTATGAAATGCCCCGCATCGTCGGCTGAAACGCTTCAGAAAATCGGAAAGATTCTTGGACAGGAAGTTGTTGAGAGTGAGCCGAAAATTGCTGTTGTGCGCTGCAACGGCACGTGTCAGAACCGCCCGACGGTGAACCGCTACGACGGCGCCCCATCGTGTGCCTTTGCCGCAACGCTGTTTGCTGGCGACACCAACTGCAGCTTCGGCTGTCTGGGACACGGCGACTGCGTGGCCGCCTGCCGCTTCGACGCCATCAGCATCAACCCCAACACAGGGCTGCCCATTGTTGACGAGACAAAATGCGTGGCGTGCGGCGCTTGCGCGAAGGCTTGTCCGAAGGGAATCATCGAGATTCGCAACCGCGGCAAGAAAGACCGCCGTTTGTTTGTGTCGTGCGTGAACAAAGACAAAGGCGCTGTGGCCCGCAAGGCCTGCACGGCAGCCTGCATCGGCTGCGGAAAGTGCGCCAAAGTATGTGCCTTCGAGGCCATCACGGTTGAGAACAATGTGGCTTACATCGACTTTGAAAAGTGCAAAATGTGCCGCAAGTGCGCCGCCGAATGTCCGACGGGCGCCATCCACGAAGTGAACTTCCCGCCGCGTCCGCCAAAGGCCGAGGCCACCGAAGAAAAACAACCTGTACAAACCAACGCATAGACATCTACCTATATGTTCAAGACATTTAAAATAGGCGGTGTGCATCCTGAAGCCAACAAGCTGTCAGCCGCCAAAGCAATAGTAGATGCACAATTGCCGAAAGTGGCCATCATACCACTGGCGCAGCATATTGGCGCACCCGCCAACGCCGTTGTTCAGAAAGGCGACAAGGTGAAAGTGGGTCAGCTGATTGGCGAGGCCAACGGCTTTGTATCGGCCAACATTCACTCGTCGGTTTCGGGAACAGTATCGAAAATCGACGTTGCCCCCGACGTATCGGGATTCAAGAAACCTGCCGTTTATATCGACGTTGAAGGCGACGAATGGCTCGATACCATCGACCGCTCGGACGCGCTTGTAAGCGATATCAAAGACGACGCAAAAACCATCGTCGGCAAGATTAAAGACGCTGGCATTGTGGGTATGGGCGGTGCAACTTTCCCCGCTCACGTCAAGTTGGCCATCCCCGAAGGGAAAAAGGCTGACTTTCTGATTATCAACGGCGTGGAATGTGAACCGTACTTGACCGCCGACCATCGGCTAATGCTCGAGAAGAGCGCCGAACTGATTGTGGGCGTCAAGATTCTTATGAAAGCCATCAACGTTACAAAAGCATACATCGGCATTGAGGCCAACAAACCCGACGCCATCAGCAAACTGACCGAACTCTGCGCCAAAGAGCAAGGCATTGAGGTTGTTCCGCTCAAGCTGAAATATCCGCAAGGCGGCGAGAAACAGCTTATCAACGCCGTATCGGGCCGCGAGGTTCCGTCGGGCAAGCTGCCGATTGACGCTGGCGCCGTGGTGCAGAACGTGGGCACCGCCTTTGCCGTTTACGAGGCCGTGCAGAAGAATAAACCGCTCATCGAGCGCATCGTAACCGTTACGGGCGACACCGTTAAAGAGCCTTCGAACTTCAAGGCACGCATCGGAACGCCTGTGGCAGAACTGATTGCAGCCGCTGGCGGCGACGTTGAGAACAGCGGCAAAATTATCAGCGGCGGCCCAATGATGGGCAAGGCAATGGCCAATCTCGACTCGACCGTTACAAAAGGCACTTCGGGAATTCTTATGTTGAGCGAGGCGAAAGCCGTGCGCGACGAGGCTGGCCCGTGCATCCGCTGCGCCAAGTGCGTTGACGCCTGCCCAATGGGGCTTGAGCCTTATCTGCTAATGCAATACAGCCAACGCCAAATGTGGGCCGAAGACGAGGCCAACCACATTATGGACTGCATCGAATGCGGCTGCTGCATATTCTCGTGCCCCGCCAAACGTCCGATTCTAGACTACGTGCGGTTGGGTAAAAACACTGTAGGTAAAATAATTAGAAGTAGAAAACAATAATGGGACAATTAGTTGTATCACCGTCGCCGCACACTCGCAGTAGTGTTTCAACCCCGAGCCTTATGTACGGGGTTATCGCGGCATTGCTTCCCGCGCTGGCCGTTTCAATCTATTATTTCGGCATCGGGTCGCTTATTGTAACTTTCACATCTGTTGCAAGTTGCGTACTTTTCGAGTATCTGATTCAGAAATTCCTGCTCAAACAGCAACCAACGTTGAGCGACGGCTCGGCCATTCTGACGGGCCTTCTGCTGGCGTTCAACCTGCCGTCGAACCTGCCCATCGGCATAATAATAGTGGGTGCGGCCTTCGCCATCGGCGTTGGCAAAATGGCCTTCGGCGGACTTGGGCAGAACCTGTTCAACCCCGCTCTTGCAGGTCGTGTGTTCCTGCTCATCTCGTTCCCCGTGCAAATGACCACGTGGCCTGTTCCAAAGGGCTTTGGCACCAATTACATCGACGCAGAGACAGGCGCAACCGCACTGAATATGCTTAAGAACCACTTCGGCACCCTTCCTGGGAACACCGAAATGCTGCTCGGCCAAATGGGCGGCTCGCTTGGCGAGGTTTCTGCCATCGCCCTGCTCATCGGCTTTGCGTTCCTGCTCTTCCGCCGAATCATCACCTGGCACATTCCTGTAACCATTTTCGCAACAGTGTTTGTGTTCCAAGGAATTCTGTATCTGGCTGACCCGACGCAATTTGCATCGCCTGTTGCGCATCTGCTGGCTGGCGGTCTTATGCTTGGCGCGATATTTATGGCAACCGACTATGTGACATCGCCAATGAGCATCTGTGGAAAAGTGGTTTACGCCATCGGCATCGGCGTTATAACAGTGGTAATCAGGAACTTCGGCTCGTTCCCCGAGGGAATGTCGTTCGCCATTCTGATTATGAACGCCGTTACGCCGCTCATCAACACTTATATTAAACCAAAACGATTCGGGGAGGTAAAATAATGGCAAAACTTGAATCATCACTGAAGAATATGTTGCTGTCGCTCACGGCGATAGCACTCATCGCGGCAGGCCTTATGGCATCGCTCTACAGCGTGACATCGGAGCCTATACAGAAATCGAAGGAGCAAAAATCGGTGGAGGCGATTAAAGCCGTTCTGCCCGCCTTCGACAAAATTGAGAACGACACCGCCAACGGACTGAACATCTACAAGGCTTACAAGGCTGACGGTCAATTCATTGGCGCGGCTGTTGAGTCAATGTCGAAAAACGGTTTCGGCGGCGAAATCAAGGTTATGGTGGGCTTCGACTCTCAAGGCAACATCACCGAATATTCGGTTCTTGAGCAAAAAGAGACGCCTGGACTCGGCACCAAAATGGTGACCTGGTTCCGTCCGCAGACCGAAAAGAAAAAGAGCCTGCTGGAGACCATCTTCCACTACGAGGTGAAAACCGCCGAAAAGCAAAGCTCGATTATCGGCAAGAACCCCGCAGTGAACAAAATGACCGTGTCGAAAGACGGCGGCGAGATTGACGCCATCACGGCTTCGACCATCAGTTCGAGAGCGTTCCTTGAATCGGTTCGCACGGCTTACAACGCCTACGCGGCCGCCAACAATCAGAAACAAACCGACGCCAACAGCGGCGCCACTCAAACAACGGAGGGCAATAACAATGAACAATAATCTGAAAATACTGCTGAACGGCCTGATTAAGGAAAACCCGACATTCGTACTGCTGTTGGGTATGTGCCCCACGCTGGGCACCACATCGTCGGCCATTAACGGAATGAGTATGGGCCTGGCCACAACATTCGTGCTGATATGCTCGAACGTGGTTATCTCGCTCATCAAGAATCTGGTGCCCGACAAGGTGCGTATTCCTGCCTATATTGTTGTGATTGCGGCATTTGTAACAATGGTCGAAATGGTAATGCAGGCCTATGTGCCCGCACTCTACGCAAGTCTCGGCCTGTTCATTCCGCTTATTGTGGTTAACTGCATTGTGCTGGGCCGCGCCGAAGCATTCGCCGCTAAAAACAGCGTTGTTCCGTCAATGTTCGACGGACTGGGCATCGGTCTTGGCTTCACCCTTGCGCTGACACTGCTCGGAAGCATCCGCGAGCTGCTGGGAACTGGCAAGATTTTCAACTTCGCCATCTACCCCGAAAGTTACGGAATGCTGCTGTTTGTGCTTGCGCCGGGCGCTTTCATCGCGCTGGGATTTCTCATCGCACTGGTCAACAAATTACGCAAATCTTAAAAAGGAGCTGAATTATGGAATACTTGTTAATGTTTATAGCGGCCGTATTTGTAAACAACATCGTACTGTCGCAGTTTCTGGGCATCTGCCCGTTCCTTGGCGTCTCGAAAAAGATTAGCACCGCCCTTGGTATGGCTGGCGCCGTGGCCTTTGTGCTTGTGCTTGCAACCATAGTCACATACCTGGCCAACCACTGCATTCTGGCACCGTTCGGGCTTGAGTACCTGCGGACCATCACCTTCATTCTGATTATCGCCGCGCTGGTGCAAATGGTTGAGATTGTGCTGAAAAAGGTGTCGCCCGCGCTCTATCAGGCTCTGGGCGTGTTCCTGCCGCTCATCACCACCAACTGCTGCATCCTTGGCGTTGCCATCTTGGTTATTCAGAAAGACTACAACTTGCTTGAGAGCGTGGTTTACGCCTTCTCGAACGCCATCGGCTTCGGCTTTGCGCTGGTTCTGTTTGCCGGCCTGCGCGAACAGATTGAGTTCTCTGAAACACCGAAAGCAATGAAGGGAATGCCTATCGCACTCGTCACCGCCGGCATTCTAGCAATGGCGTTTATGGGATTTTCGGGACTGGTGAAGTAAGGAATTTAGAATTCAGAATTTAGAATAAAGGGATTTATAATTCCATACGACTTGACAAAAAGCCTTCTGCATTGCGGGGGGCTTTTTTTTTGTGATTGTCAATGCAGAATAAAATTCTATCTTTACCGAAATAAATATTCACAAACAACTCTAATTTTTATGAAAATGAAACGCTTTTTCACATTCCTGTTTGCCACAATGCTTGCAGGGCATGCATGGGCTTACGATTTTAAATCTGGCGATTTGTTCTTTAACATTACAAGCGACACAACGCCTTACACTGTTGAAGTTGTTGCTCCGAAAAGTACTTTTCCTATTTATGAGGGTTACATTAAACCCAAAGGTGACCTTGTAATTCCTGCTGAAGTCACAAACGATGGTAAAACTTATTCGGTTACAAATATTGGTTACAATGCATTTTCTGACTGTGATAGTCTGACTTCTGTTTCCATTCCGAATTCTGTAACGGATATATACGATTTTGCGTTCGAGAAATGCACCAGCCTGACATCAATAGAAATTCCAAATTCTGTAACAACCATTAAAGAAGGTGTTTTCTCTGGTTGCAGCGGCTTGACAACTGTTACACTTCCAAACACACTAAAATGTATTAGCGAATATATGTTTTATGGTTGTAGCAGCCTGAAATCGATTGTAATTCCAAATTCCGTATTATGGGTTAACGAATCGGCTTTCGAGGATTGCGCCAGCCTAACATCGGTTACAATTCCTAATTCTGTCAATCATTTTGGCAATATGGTTTTCGCTGGTTGCCATAGTTTGACATCGGTTGTTATCCCAAATTCCCTATCGTATATTGCGGATGGAGCGTTCTCTGGCTGCAGTGGTTTGACATCAGTTGAAATTGCAAATTCTGTAAAAAGCATTGGCCTATCAGCATTCAATGGTTGCAGCAGTTTGACATCGATTGATATTCCAAATTCTGTAACGTACATTGGCGATGGAGCGTTTTCCGGGTGCATTGGTTTGACGTCGATTGCGATTCCAGATTCAGTATGGTACGTTGGCAGTACGTTTGCTGACTGCAGTAGCTTAAAATTCAACGAATACGATAATGGCTATTATATAGGAAATGAGAGAAATCCGTATTTATGTCTAATTAAAGTAAAGTCAACTGATATAACTTCGTTTAATATAAACAGCAGCTGTCGGATTATCTCTGACGCTTTTGCTGGTTGCAACAGTTTGACATCGGTTACAATTCCTAATTCTGTGATAACCATCGGAAATTATGCATTTAATAATTGCAGCAAATTGACATCGATTGATATTCCGAATTCTGTAACTAGCATTGGCGCTGGAGCTTTCCAGAATTGCAGTGGATTATCAACGATTGTTATACCAAGTTCTGTATCGCTAATCGACGCAATGGCGTTCTCTAGTTGCAGCAATCTGACAATTTATTTAGAGACAAGTGAAAGAGAGTTTGGAAGATATAACTATTGGAATCCAGACAATCGTCCTGTTGTTTGGAATTACAAACCAACCGCCGTCACTGAATCCGCTGCCAACACAGTCAATATCTACGTACAAGGCAACACCATCGTTGTAGAGAATGCCACGGAGGAAATATTTGTTTACAATGTAATGGGCGTATTGGTGGGTAGAGACGCGGCGCGCCACGTCTCTACGGTTGCCGAATCGGGCATTCGTGTAGAAACCCGCGTCAACGGCGCAGGTGTTTACATTGCAAAAACAGGCGCTACGGCGAAACGTGTGGTTGTGAATTGATGATATGGTAAAATATTGATAATGTGTTAGGGACGCGATTATTCGTGTCCCTACTTTGTTTAAATTCAGGCGGACACGAAAAACTCACAAATACACAATCATCCACAAAAAACAGCCAATAATCATTTTCCGAAAAAACACTTTGAATTATAGCGGAGGCACTTTGCTTATGTTCGTTATGTAAAGTGGATTGTGAGGGTGAAAAAACGAAAAGCTTGCTGTAAGGCAATTGTCTAATATTATTCAACCAAATTAATTAACCCATGAAAAAAATACTGTAGCCCTAAAAGAAGAGAAAGATTATAGTTCTCTTTAGACATAAAAAGAAGAGACCCGACAACAAGCTTTTCAAAGAACTATAACCTTACGGCTACAAAAGTAGAATCATTTTCCGAACATACAAACAAAATGGCCTAAAAAAAGTTTATTTTTACATAAAAAAGCAATCGTTCTGACAATCATCTTTTTACATCCGTCAAAACGAGAATAAAAAGTGATTTTGCGAGGCTGTTGCCATAAAAAAAGCACGGCTAATTCCTGCCGCAGAAGCCACAACTGATAACAGAAACTTGTTTTATGACTGCATTATAAGGCAAAACCATCATAAATATGTCAATCAATTTTATGCTGAATTTTTGCGTTTGGGGCTCCCGCCTAGGAACAAAAACTGCTCGGCGGTGCAAAATGTGAACACTATTTTATTATATTTGATTTTTATTATTGAAACACACTATTTATGAATAGACGACTATTTCTTTTGGCTCTAATTGGAACATTGCAGATGGGACACGTCTGCGCCCAGACAAGTTCAGCCACCAGCGAGGCAACCGAATACAACCGTAACTCGCTCACAATTATGTTGGTAGAGGGCGGCAAATATGGCTCCGAACTGAAAGAGGCAATCAGCCACGTGGTTGTTCCCGAAAAGTTCGACGACAATATGCTCGACAATCGCCTATTACACCCGTCAGAAAATTCTGATATTCTGCGCCAGCAACTTGAGCTTTCGCATACACCCAACCAAATTTTCGCCAAATGGTTCTCGCGCTCCGACGATGGCAAATTCAATATGTCGGTTATTCACGAGCGCGGCCTCTACAACGCCACCGATGCCGATGTGGTTGCGGCTTCGGCCTCGAAACGCGGCTTGGCCAAATTGCAGGATGCCGGCGAGAAGCTCATCAGCCACTCATACGTGATGGTGCTGGCTTTCGGCAAAATAAAAACTATGGAGGAGATTTACGATGAGCAGGATGCCGCCCGCCGCAAGTCGGCCAAGGCTACCGGCAAGGAGTTCAAACCGGTGCCGCGTACCCGAAACGGCTACAAGGGCGAGGTTGCGGGCTTTCTTTTCCGCCTTTCGGATGTGCCGCAGACAATGGACAACTTCTACTCGAATATGTGGATTTTCGACGATGACTCGCCGGCAACCATCGCGGCCAAACGCCAGATTTTCGACACCACAATGTTCAAACTGTCGTTCGTGACATCGGTTGTGGCAACTTGCGAGGGCACACAATTAAACGTTGGCACGCAATTGAGCAAGGCCCAACTTTTTGATGTTATGATGAATAACTCTGTCAGCAACCTCGTTACCGGATTCGAGAGCAAGGTTGACGAATGGAAGGTGCGCACGGCTCTCTACAGCACGTTCCCGCTCCGCGCCAAAATCGGCACAAAAGAAAACCTGACGGTTGAAGACCGCTATTTTGTTTATGAGTTCAGGATGAACAAAAAAAACGAGGTTTATGCCGACCGCCGCGGTGTGGTTCGCGCAAAAAAAGTGGTGAACAACAGCCACGTGGCTGAAGGCAACGGCAAAGAGAACATTCGAAACACCACATCGAAATTCTACCAGGTTGCAGGCCACAAGCTTGAGCCCGGAATGTTCCTTGAGCAAGACAACGATATGGGCGTTGGCGTTACCATTGGAGGCGCTGGCGGCTCGCTCGGCGGCGCATACATAAACATCGAAAGTCTTGTAGGTCAATACGTTGGAATTACACAGCTCAAAGTCTTCCTAGGCGGACACATCGGTTTTAACTCGTACGAATTGGAAGGCAGTGGTGATGACAACACCTCGGTGATGTTTTACGGCGGCGAGCTTGGAATATCGAAGGGATTCTTCATTATGCGCAACGTGTCGGTTTCCGGTCAGGCCGGATTGGCTTTGGAATGGGGTAGCATTCTCGACTCCGACATAAAGAAGAACTACTACAACGACTGCCTTGTGCAGGGATTGTTCGGCTTTGCCGGAGCGCAGCTGGCCATCAACATCAAATATAATGTGCAGCTTGTGGGCGGACTCAACTACTACGCTGAGGCTGGCAACGCTTCGCTTACCAAAGATTCTGAAGACGAAAAATCGAAAGATATGGGCATAAAATACTCGGAAGTGTTCGATGGCCGCGCGGGCACAAATATAAATGTGGGCCTACGCATCCAATTCTGATGTTGAAGCGTCTATAAAGAGTGAAACGGCAGAGCGGGAAACCGCAGCCACTAAATAAATGAAGAAACTAAATTTTTGAATTATGAAAAGATTGTTTAAAACACTGGCAATTAGCGCTATGGGGCTTTTGCTGACTTGCTTTGTGGTTAACGCGCAATCGCGCAACAAGGTTAGAAAACTGGAGTACAACAGCCAATACAACTACGAGGTTGCAACGTTGGCCGTTGGAGTTGACGGCACAAAACTCGTGAAAGTTTGGGGCTACGGCAAGACTGCCGAAGACGCCGTGCGCAATGCCAAAGAGCTGGGGGTGGCCTGCGCCATCTTCCGAGGCTTCCCGGCTGGCAGCAACGGCTCGGCAGCTCCCACTCCGGCCATTTTAACCGATGCAAATGCCGCCACTACACACGAGGACTATTTCGTGAAATTCTTTGAACCGGGCGGCAAGTATCTGCAATACGTAAACCTCAGCACCGACGGCATTCCGACCGACCGCGTGAAGGTGAACAAAAAGACCTACAAGGTGGGTGTTGAGATGTCTATTGCCTACGACGAGCTGCGCAAAGAGATGGAGCGCCAAGGTTTCGCCCGCAAGCTGAACAGTGGTTTCTAATTGATAATCATCAAAATCAGAACAGATATGAAAAAGTTGTTAATATTTTCGGCCGCTATAATGCTGACAGCCAGCGTTTTCGGCCAGGCAAAGAAACCTACCATTATGGTGGTTCCGAGCGACCGCTACTGCATTGCAAACGGATACTCGATGACGTTCGACAACCAAGGCACACAGACCGTTCTGCCCGACTACAAGAAAGCCCTGCAAAACGACTCCGACCTGCGGTTGGCCATCTCGAAGATGAGCGGCATAATGTCGGACCGCGAGTTCCCGCTGAAAGATTTGGAGCAGGAGCTGCGCAACATTGCCAACGAGTCGGCCGAAAGCTCGCTGATTATGGGCTCGGCTGGCGGAAGCGTTGTTGAATCGCCGATTGATGTACTGAAACGCACAGCCAAAGCCGACATTATTATGGACCTCGACTTCTCGGTTGAGCGCCAAGGACCAAAGAAACATATCAAATTCATTTTGAACGGCTTGGACGCTTACACAAGCAAAAATATTGCAAGCTCGTCGGGTGCGGGCGAGCCAAGCTCGGCTGCTTCGGTTGACCTGCTGGTTGAAGAAGCCGTGCTGAGCCATATGGACGAGTTCTGCGGACGCCTTCAAGCACACTTCGACGATATGTTCAACAACGGACGCGAGGTGAAGATTATGGTTAAGCTGTTCGACGGCGCCGACGTTAACCTCAACGACGAATACGACTACAACGGCACCACCGACGAGCTTAACATCTTCATTGAGGACTGGATGGCCGACAACACTGTGAACGGCCGCTTCAGCATTAGCGACGCAACTGAGAACTTCCAACGCTACGAGCAGGTGCGCATACCAATGTTCTATGAGCGCAACGGCCGCCAGCGCGCGATGGACACCCGCACATTTGTCAACAATCTGAAGAAATTCCTCTCGGAGGCGCCGTTCAACCTCGAATCGAAAGTTTATATGCGCGGTTTGGGCGAGGCCTGGCTGATTATCGGCGAGAAATAACTATTGCAGGATTGAATGTTTAACCGCAAAAAAGTGTGATTATGAAACGATTATTGCTTATGATAGGTGTTGGTGTGGCATTCGCGTTTGCCGCCCAGGCACAGAACAATATGGGCAAGTCCGATGATTTCGCCCGCATCGCGCTTGCGCCAGTGATTGACGACAACGCCATCCCGTCGAACGCCAAAACAATGCTGGAGAACAAGATACGCCAGATTTGCACCCTCAACGGCCTGGCCGGCGAAGGCAGCAACCCGATGTTCTCAATCCGGGCAACCGTTGACGTGCTAAGCAAGGAGCTGACACCCACCGCCCCACCGATGCACTCTCTGAATCTGACTGTAAATATGTTTATTGTGGACAACGCAACGGGCAATGTTTTCAGCCAGACATCGGTTGATGTGAAGGGCGCCGGACAAAACGAGAGCAAGGCCTACGCTCAGGCCATCAAAGGGCTCGACCCCAAGCGCGGACAGTTCAAAGCGTTTGTTGAGCAAGGCAAAAACAAGATTATTGAATTCTACAACTCGCAGTGCGATATGGTTCTCTCGCGCGCCAACGCTCTGAAGGCGCAAGGCCGCGACGGCGACGCCTCTGCCCTACTCTACTCGGTGCCCGAGGTCTGCAAAGAGTGCTACGACCGTTGTATGGAGCTTGCCGGACAGACGCAGGCCACAAACCAAACAACAGCCGCTGCCGCAGCCGACAGCAGCATCGCCAGCGATGTGGTTGACAACGGCACACAATCGGCCGAGATAGAGAACGGAATCTTTATCTACTTCAAAGGGTGCAAACGCTACGGCAACAAGGTGCGCCTGACGTTCAGCATTGAGAATCAAGGCCAGAAAGACTATGAATTTCAGGTTTATAGAAGCAGTTTGCGCCTTATCGACAACGAAGGCAACAATGTTCAGATGGAGAAAGGCAAGCTTGCCGGCAATGAATTCACCTGGAAGGGCGAAGCCACCATTATGAACGGAACACCCGCCACGTTTGAGTGCGAGTGCAATGCCGTTGAGCAGGTGAAAATGTTTGAGATTGAGAAAGATGGAAAAATCTATCGTATGCGGTTGAATGTTGAGTGCCAATAAGCGGGCTGCATATAAATAAAATTTCGCCCTGAAAGGCAAAAACGACTTTTGCCCTTTTAGGGCGTTTTTTGTGGCGTACATTAACCCAAGGCGACGCTTCGCTTGCCTTGGGCTATGGACTATTTGCCCCTTCGGGGCGCTCGGGGGGGTAACCTAATCTTTGTCCGTAGGACATTCATATCGGGAGAATAATGCGGGCAAGAGGCCCAACCCCGTTAGGGGTTGCATTTCTCCTTTCGCACGAATTATTGTGCAACGCCTACGGCGTAGAAACTAAAAATGCCCATCTTTTCTACCGATATTTATTCCCTACGGGAATCAAAAATGAATTAAAGAGGAAGAAAATGCTCTATGGGCAAAATATGGATGCCCATTTTATTTTTCAACACCCAGCAAATCAGTCAATTCGGCGAACTGCGTGAGTTGGAACATCCTGTGGTGCTCAAAATCGTCAATAACCTCGTGCTGCCACATCACCTCGTAGGGAATATGCACGGCCCACGCGCCAATGTTCAGAGCCGGCAGAACGTCCGACTTTAGCGAGTTGCCAACCATCAGAAACTCTTCCGGCTCAACGCCAAGCTGCCGGCAAAGGCTGGTGTACTGCTGTTCGCGCTTATCGCTGACAATCACCACTTCGTCGAAATACTTCTGCAACCCCGAGCGCTTGAGTTTGTTCTCCTGAGTGAGCAGTTCGCCTTTGGTGAAAACCACCAGCTTGTAGCGCCCGGAGGCTTTGAGTTGCCGCAATGTGGCCTCAACACCGTCGAGCGGTGTGGCTTTCAGGCGCAGAAGCGTTCGGCCGAGCTCCATAATTTTGGCAATGTCGGTGGCGGGAATGGCGCCGTGGCTCACCTTTATGGCGTTCTCAACCAGCGACAATGTGAAGGCCATTGCACCGTAGCCGTAGTCGTCCATATTGGCCATTTCAACTTTAAAAAGACTGTCGGAGATGGTCTGCGCATCGCCGTAAGGCAACAGAATATCGCACATAGCCCGTTCGACCTCAAGAAAATAGGTTTCGTTGTCCCAAAGAGTGTCATCGGCGTCGAAAGCAACGGCTTTAATATCGCTTAAGGTGTTCATCTTACGCTGTGGTTGGTGCCGCAAACAACAAAAGGGCCCTCTCAGGTCCTTTTGTCAGCGGTATTTGTTGTTGGCATTTATTCTTTGTTCCTCATATTCATTACATCGGTAACGTTCGATGTCACACCGAACACACCAATGATTTTGCCATCGGCATCGAAGAGCGGGTACTTCGATGTCTTGATGAATACAGACGAGCCATCGGCAAGACCGACTTCTTGAACTTCCTCTGGCAGAGGCTTTCCGGTACGGATAATTGTGGTATCATCATTAATTGATTTTTCAGTGGCAGCCGCATCGGCAGTAACCTCTCGGTCGGTTTTACCAATAACCATTTCCTCGGTCATACCGAAATTGGTGTAGAATGAATTTGACACCTTTATATACCGCAAATCCAAATCTTTGAAGAAGATGACATCGTTCACATTGTTCATAAGCGAGTCCATCAGGGCCTGCTCCTTGGTCAGAGTCTCACGCATAGTGGTATTCTCCTCCATCTGGCGGCGGAGGTCCTCCTGCGTGGCCTGCATCTCCTCCAGATTCTGGCGGAGCTCCTCCTCCTGCGATGTCAGCTCGTCGCTCTTGACGCGGCTGTCGTTGAGCAGGCGCGATGTCTTCTCGGTAACTTTCACGCTCGACAGCGTTGACGCGATGCTCTCACCCAGCTTCTCAACAAACTCAATCTCGTGCTGTTTCAGCTCGTTGAACGAAGCAATCTCCATCACGCCCAAAGTCTCGTCGTTGATGATGCAAGGCACAATCAGAATGCAGCGCGGATTGGCGGTGCCAAGGCCCGAAGTTATCTTGATGTAATCGTCAGGAATCTCGGTCAGGTAGATGGTCTTGCGCTCGTAGATGCAGCGGCCTACCAGCCCCTCGCCCACCCGAATCTCTTTCTTTATGAACTTGTCGCGGCCGTAGGCGATGGCTGTAACAAGCGAGTAATAGAGGTCGTCCGGGTTATCGTCGTTCAAAACGAAAAGCGCGCCCTGGTTAACATTCAGGTAGTCAATCAGATTCGACATAATATTGTAACCCAGAGCTTTCATATTGTTCTGGTCTTTGCGCAGAATCTCGCCGAATTTTGCAATACCCTCGGTGGTCCAGTTGCGCAAATCCTCCTCCTCTTTACGCTGTGCCTCAATTTTCTGGCTCTCGACAAGGCTGTCGCGCATCTGAATCAGAGCGTCGCCAAGGCGGTCTTTGTCGCCAAGAGTGTGGAAATCGGTCTCGAACTCGCCCTTGCCAATGCTTAACGCGAAATTCTCCGACTTGCGTATGCCATCGACAACCTGATTGAGCGAATCCGACATCTCCTCAAGCTCGTCGTTAGTCTTGATATTCAATGTATTGATACCCTCAGTGTCACCAGCTGCAAGCAGTTTCAGAGCATCGGTGGTGTTTCTGATTGGCAAGGTCATATTCTTGGCAATGAGGTAAATCAGCGCAATCATAATCAGCAAACCGATGACGGCGATAATGAGCACTGTGCGGATGCTGCCGCGCGACGCGTCGGCCACATTGCTGGTGGGGAACGTCAGCGCAAGCGACCAGTTGCAGTCGGGCCCGATGTTGATGGGCGTGCAATAGGTACACATTGGCACTCCGTTCTGCTCGAAGGCATAGTTCAGATATTCGCCTTTGGCCATCCGGCGGTGCATATCGGCAATGGCGGCCGTATCGGTGTAACCGACTGTGTATTTACGGTTTATGTCAGCCGAATTGTTTGTAAAGACGATTATGCCATCCTCGTTTATGAGGTATTTGGTCACCTCTTTGTTGAAGGCTGCCGCCACTTTGGCCGACATAAAATCGAAATCGTTGACATCGACAGCCTTGCAAGCGTATCCGCAGACATTGTTGTTCTGATAGATAGGTGTGCTGAAATTTATCATCCAGTGGCCGTTGTGCTCGTAGGGCTTGCCAATCACGGTGGAGTTGGTGCCGAGAATGGATGAATAGTTATTTGAAATCAGGCCGTAGTCGTCGGTGAGGCTGACGGCGCCGCTGTTGGCCTGCATCAGCACCCAATCGTTGTCGAGAAGGTTGCTGTCGGCATAGAAACCCGAAGGCAGAAGCAGCCAGTACATCTGGCCCTGACCGCACGTCTGCGAAAGCGTTTGCTTGAAGAACTCGCGCTGCGTTGAGTCGAGCGAGATGCGGCTGTCGGAGAGAATTCCCGCCAAGGTGCGGATGTTCGAATAGTGGTCTTTGAGCACAATCTCGGCGTGCGCGGCCGACCTTTCAGAGAGCAGGCGGCTGGTGTGGCCGTTGTCGAATTCCGCCTGGTTGGTGAAGCGGACGCCAATAAACACTATGAGAATGATGATGTAAACCGAAAGGGGAATTAGCACAAAGAGGCTGATTTTTCTTCTGATGCTGAGTTTTATCTTCATATATCGAACCTTTTTTATTCAAAATTTACAAATGATAAAAGTAAAACACCTCCGCTAAATATCCAAAGTAATTTTTTGAGTTTTTTTTGATGGCGGGTTTTCGGCGGGATTTTGGGGTTACAAGGGGGCGCTATAGTAACGCAAAGTTGGCGGATGGAATCCGCCGGAATGGACAGAACATAAAATGCGGGAAGGGACAAGACACGAACCACACTTTGAGCGGGCACTATGTTGGCGGATGGAAGGCGCCGGAATGGACAGAACATAAAATGCGGGAAGGGACAAAACATAAAATGCAGGGAAAGCCAAAGCACGATAAAAGGGCTCTTGATTTCTGTGATGTGCATACCTATAAAAAATGAGGTTTTGAGCTGGTGTTTTTTTTGATAATTACATTGAAAAAAGTACTTTTGACCAATTATTTGAACAATTTGACTTTCAATTGGGAACCGATATGAATTTTATGAAAAAAATATTGTTTGTCAATATTTTAGCCATTTTATCTTTTTTTAATGTTTTTGCTCAAACCGACACTGAATTTTGGTTTTGCATTCCACAACTTACTAGCCAGCACGAAAAAGATGTGCCCGTAATTGTTTTAACTGCATTTGACGAAGATGCAAATGTAAATATTGAAATGCCTTTGGAGCCTCGCTTCACACCGATAAGCATTACTGTTCCTGCCAACACATCAAAAACTGTAATGCTTAGCAAAAAAACTGAAGTAAAAGAAATGTATGATTCGAAAAATCCGAAAGTACAAATGCCAGATGATAATATTACCCTTTACTATGATTACATTACACGAGACAATCAAGAAGACAATTTTTTGGAAAGTGGATTAGCCACTATCGTAAAAAATGGAGACGTCAAATACGAAAGTTGTCAAGTTCTTAAAAAAGGATTTCATATTACTTCCGACCAGCCTATTACAGCATACTTACAACGCGGTATTACAAACAACTGCGACATTTGGGCGCTGAAAGGCAGAAACGCTTTGGGCACCTATTTTATAGTGCCATCGGAAGAAATTGGTAACTGCAATGAATATCACTATACTAATTACGATAGACAAACGCTAAGAACGGATATGAAAGCCGAAAGCAAGACAAAGCCTGGGGCCTGGAATGCAATTGACATTGTTGCCGTCGAAGATTGTCAAGTAACAGTAACTCTACGCGAAACTGGTCTGATTAAGCAATGGCCGAATAATTCAAAAACCGCCACATTCAAAATGAAACGAGGCCAAACACTGAACCTTCAGGCAGCGCAGCAAGTAGAAATTGTAAATAACAACAGGAGTCCATACAAAAGTTACAAGCCAAAGAATCTGACAGGAACTGTGATAAAATCAACTGGCAAAATAGTAGTTCAATGGAAAGACGACTCTCTGCTTGCCAGATGGGTAAACGAACCAGCAGGAGGTAAAGGAACAAGTTGGGATGCTGCTGGTGACCAATTGGTACCTGTTGAATTAGCAGGAACAGAGTACATTGTAATGCGCGGGCAATTGGCTGACGATAAAAGCAGCAACCGTATGTATGAAAATGTATATTTTATGTCAACGGTTAAGGGCCAAACAACTATTCAATTCAAACCTGTTGGCGGACAAACAATAGAAAGCCAAACGTTAGAGGGTGTGGGCGATTGGGGAAAATTGCTTTTGAACAGTGGAAATATGGATGTTGCGCCAAATACAAATTACGACGCTGTACTCATAAAATCAAACAATCCTATTATTGTTTGGCACATTTCGGGCAGTCGAGGAGCCGAAGTTGGAGGCGCAATTCTTCCAAGAACTAGCGGATGCACTGGCTCGACTGACGTAACAGTTTGTAGATCAAACACCAGTTCATTCGGTTTCTGGCTGAATATTATGTGCAAGAAATCTCACAAAGGAGACTTTATTGTTACTGTCAATGGCGACACAAACAATAAATATAGCTTTATCCCTGACAAATGTTTTGACAGTATTCCAGGAACAGATTGGTGCTATTTAAATCGCGCCCATATGAAATTCTCCGGTTCAAATGGAGATTATTATAAAGTTGTTAAAGATAAAGATGGGAACGACAGCATAACCACTCAAAAGGTAACCCTGCCTACTGTGGGACTAGGAAAAACCATAAAAGTGAGCAACTTAACCGGTGTGTTCCACTTAGCTGTTATTAACGGAAACAATGATGGTAGTTGCCAATACGGCTATTTCTCCGATTTCCGAGGTGCCGCTGGCTCGGCGGCTTTCACCGGCGAGGACCCCGACGAGGAGATTCCTTATCTGCCTTTCTGCTTTGGCGATACTGTGCAACTGCAGGCCAACGGCGGAATATCGTATTTCTGGGAGTATGCCACCGAGGGGTATTCCGCTGACAAAACATTTGTTGGAAACAATCCTGCGGCGGTTACTAAAGAGAGGAAAAAAGAGAAACCGAAAGTGATACCCGCAAAAATCGGCTCCAACGTATACAAGGTAACCATCAAACGGCGCTGCTACACTGTTGAGCCCGACACGGCCATACAAATAGAGGCGTTGGGCATTCCAAGCGTGCCCCCCGATTTCGATATTGATGTGTCGCCCTGCAGCCCGGCAAAGGTTGTGGTAACAAACACCACAAACACGGGCGACTTTGCATACGACTATGTGTGGACGCTCGACGATGGCCAAAATGTTTCGAAATCGAAGGACAAAAATTACGGCAACGACACTTTGACGCTCGTCAATACTTCCAACTCAAAAACCACCTACCACCTGACGCTTGAGACATCGATAGCATCGAACTGTCCGCAGAGCAAATCGGCGGTGTTTGAGACTTGCCCGGGTGTGGAGGCCAAAGTTACTCCGGAAGACACCATCAGCTGCCAGCCGTTCGAGGTTGAGTTCCGCAACCTGTCGACGGGCGACTACAACGAGATGTATATTGACTACGGCGACGGAAAATCGCGCACCGAATGGCACCGCTCGGTAGCATCGCCACTGCCGCCCGAGAAATTCAAGCACACCTACACCAACAATAGCACCCGCGACACGGTGTATTACGTGAAAGTCTGGGTTCGCGACACGGTGTTCGGCTGCGTTGACACAACAATTGTCAGAGTGGGTGTCTTTGGAAAAGTGAAGGCACAATACACCATCGACCGAAGCACATCGTGCTCGCCGTTGGAGGTGAAATTCACAAACATATCGATTGGCGACCCGCTGAAAGTCACCTACAAATGGGATGTGGGCCTGCCCGATACGACCATTCTGGGCAACACCAACGACGCGGTTGGAGTGCCGTTCAAGCTGACATACCTGAATCCGTCGTCGAACGCCAATCCGAAGAAATACCCCGTCTGGCTGACCGCCACAAGGCAAAACGGCTACAACAACACCGTGTGCGTCGACCGTTCGCCGGTTGACACGCTCACCGTTTATCCGGAATTCAAGGTTAACTACATTACCGATACTTTGACAGGATGTAATCCGGTAACGATAACATTTACAAACAAATCGACCGACCTGTCGGCCGGCACGCAGTTCAGCTGGGATTTGGGCGACGGCACAAGCGAGGGCAGCAACGGAACGTTTGAGCACGTTTATGCGCACACAAAACCAACCGCGCAGACATTCAGCACAAAACTGTCGGGCGAGAGCAAATATGGCTGCCAGTCGTCGCTGGAGAACGCAGTGATTTCGGTTCCGCCCTATCTGAACCCGAATTTCACAATCGACCGCGCGCAAGGCTGCTCGCCACTCGAGGTAACGGTTAAAAACAACACTCCGTGGCACGCCAGCAAAGACAATTCGGGCTGGAAAGTGGTGTGCGACGACAGTGTGACCTGGACAGCGGTGAACGGCGCTCTGGGCGTTGACAGCACCGTGGTTCTGCGTTTCGTGAACAAAACCGGTCTGCGCCAAGTGGTTACCATTATGCTGACCGACAGCTGTTTCAACGTTGAGAACGGCGCATACTGCCGCGAGACGTTCACACAGGAGATTGAGGTTTTCCCGGAGATTGACGCTGTGATTGCATCGGACAAGACGGCGCCCGTCTGCGACAGCACAGCCATCGGGTTTACAAACACATCGCGAATCACCGGCATTTCGACCGCTCCGTCAGACTATATGTGGAACTTCGGCGACGGCTCATCGATGAAATCGACCAGCACCGATGCCATTTCGCACATCTTCCGCAACCTTTCGGACACAACCGGAACCACGCCGCAGGAGTTTGTGGTGACAATGGTGGCCACGGCCTACGGCTGCACCGACACCGCCACAACCACCGTGAAGGTTTACCCCAAAGTGAAGGCGGTTTTCAGCAGCGACAACTACAAATACTGCACGCCGGGCGAAGCCACGATTGTTAACAGCTCGGTTGGCGCAAACCGTTACAAATTCAGCTTCAGCGACGGCACCGCCGACACAGTGGTGACTAGCGGACTGGTTTACAAATTCACCAACAGCAACCCCGATGAGATTGCCGTTAAGAGAGTTACACTGACGGCAATGAACGGCGAGTGCCGCGATTCGATAAGCAAGAACTACTACGCCTACCCGGTTGTGGTGCCGAGACTTTCGGTTTCGCCCGATGCTGGCTGCGGCCCTGTTGATGTAACGGTTGACCGCTCAACAACCACTGGCGCAAGCACTTACAAGATTGACTTTGGTGATGGCGTGACCGATGAGACCGGCGCTGGAAGCGTCGCGCACAGCTTTGCCAACAAAACCGGCAGCGACACCACCTACACCGTGCGCCTGACAGCCACCAACGTGCTGGGCTGCGCCGCCGAAACCTCCGCAACCGTAACGGTTTACCCCGAAATAAAGGCGGCTTTCAGCTATGAAAAAACAACCGACTGCTCGCCGATGGACGTGAAGATGATTAACAACTCACTGAACGGCAGCAAGTTCACTTGGTCGTTCGGCGACGGAAGCGCAGCGGAGGAGAAAACCACAAAAGCCGATTTCAACCACCTCTACGCCAACAGCAGCGCCGACGGCAACAGCATTTCGACCTACGATATTAAATTGTTGGTGGTTGACGCCAACCATTCCGCTTGCCGCGATTCGGCGACCAGGCAGATTCAGGTTTACCCGAAAGTGATTGCGGCGTTCAAAACCGAGAACGACGAGGGCTGCTCACCGCTGACAACAACCTTCACCAACCAGTCGAAGGGCTACAAGCTGACCTACATTTGGGACTACGCCCACGACAACAAACATTCGGCCGAGAGCGCCGTTGAGCACACTCACACCTTCGACAACATCGAGCCATCGACACACACCTATAATATAAAGCTGACGGTGACCGACTTCAACGGCTGCACGGTTGACACCACACTGCCAGTGAAAGCCTATCCGCACGTGACGGCCGATTTCACCTACGTGAAAAACGATGCCTGCACCCCCTACCCTGTAACGTTCAGCTATCCGGCCGCAGCCCTGAACGGCAACAAATTCGCGTGGGACTTTGGATTCGACAGCAACAAGGCCGTCAAAACCAACAAGAATTCGTTCGATTTTGTGTTCGACAACTCGGCCGCAAACACGGTTAAGACATACAATATCAAATTGGTATCGACCGACACACTGACCGGTTGCGCCGACACAATAACAAAACCGATTGAGGTTTACCCGCGACTGGTGCCGGCATTCACGCAAGACACCTACGAGGGCTGCAACCCGCTGCCGGTGAAGTTCACAAACAAAACTACCGGTCTGGCCGATTACCTTTGGGATTTCGGCGACAGCCAGTCGTCGGCCGAGACAAGCCCGAGCCACCTGTTCAAGCACTACGAGCTGACAGACAAGACGTACAACGTGGTGCTGAAAACATCGCAAACGGCCACCGGCTGCGTGAAAACGGTTGACACCACGGTGACGGTTTACTCGTATGTTCTGGCCAAGTTCGGTATCAACGAGACCAACGAGGGCGCCAACGGCATAACCGAGATTTTGGGCGGCTGCACACCGTTCGATGTTACAATAACCGACTCGTCGCGCCTGACAAACAGGGGCACCTGGAGCTGGGATTTCGGCAATGACTCGACATCAACCATACGGCAGCCTGGAAGCCTCGTCTATACCAACGATGACAACACCTATCCGCTTGAGAACAAGAATTATACAATAAAACTTGTGGTTACCAACGACCACGGTTGCAAGCACGACACGGCTCAGACGATTACTGTCTATCCGCGCTCGGTGCCCGACTTCGGCGGCAACCTCGCCGGCTGCGAGCCGCTGACAATAACATTCACCGACAAATCGGTGGTTGACAGCAAGACGCAGTATTACTGGACATTCAGCGACGGCTCGACAATTGTTGACAAGCCGCCGTTCAGCAAGACGTTCCACAATTACGACTACACCGACAGCAAGAAATACACCGTGAACCTCAAAACCACAACCGAGTACAACTGTACCGACGAGATTACAAAGGAGATTGAGGTTTACGCCAAACCATTGGCCAAGTTCATTCCGCTGATGGACCGCGCCTGCCCGCCGTTCGAGGCCGAGTTTAAGAACGCATCAATTGGCAATGAGCCGACATTCTACTGGGATTTTGGCAACGGCAGTCGCACCACAACAACCGATTTTGCCAACCAGAAGAATGAGTATCAGAACTATACCGATGAGCCGATAACTATTGACGTTCAACTGATTACCGAATCGGTTTACGGTTGCCGCGACACAATGGTCAACCCGATGATTACCTTCCCGAACATTTCTGTCGATTTTGAATTCGACTCGGCCGGATGTAGTCCGCACACGGTGGAAATCAAGAACTTATCGACCAAGACCGTTGACAACCACCTGTGGTATTTTGGCGAGGGCAGCACATCGGTGGCCAAAGAGCCGACATTCACCTACTACAACACCACCGATAACGACCAAACGCTGACAATCACCTACATAGGCTTGTCGAAATATCAGTGCACCGACACCATTCAGAAAAACGTCACGGTGTATATCAGCCCGAATGTTGATTTTGTGGCGCACGCACCGTCGCAGCGCTACCCCGACGACACGGTTTATTTTGAGAACTACACGCAAGACGGCCCGTGGTACTACGAGTGGGAGTTTGGCGACGGCAACAAGCTGAAAACCGACGAGAAATACTTTATGTATAAATACGGCAAGTGGGCGCCGAACGAGGACAATAACATTTTCAACGTATCGCTGAACGTGCAGACCGAGCACTGCCGCAACAAGGTAACACACGAGGTGGAGATTCTGCCGCCGCATCCGAAAATCGAGATTACGAACAACAGTCCGTCGGGCTGCGTGCCGCTCACCGTGCAGTTCAAAATCAAAGAAGAGTATTGCAACACCTATATGTGGAGCTTCGAGGACGGCACCACTTCAACCGAGCCGGAGCCGGAGCACGAATTCACCGAGCCGGGCATCTACAACGTGAAGCTGACGGTTGAAGGCGACGGCGGCTCGCATTACGACTACGAGATTATCACCGTGAACGAGCTTCCGGAGCCCGATTTCACCACAACACCGAAATATGTGATGCTGCCCGACCAGCCTGTACAGTTCTTCAACTCAACTCGCAACGGCTACACCTACATATGGGACTTCGGCGACGGCAACTACTCGACCGAAACCAACCCCTACCACCAGTACACACAAGAAGGCTTCTACGATGTGAAACTCATCGCCATCAGCCAGGCAATGTGCACCGACTCTATTATCAAGGAGCAGGAGGTTGAGGTGAGCGGCGCGGGCTACATCAAATTCCCGAACGCATTCCTGCCATCGGAAGAGAGTCCGCTCGACGGCACCTACCCCGTCCCCGACGATGTTGACAACGTGTTCCATCCCGTTTGGCACGGCGTGAAGAAATTCGAAATGTGGATTTTCAACCGCTGGGGCGAACAGCTGTTCTACTCCGACGATGTGAACGTGGGCTGGAACGGCAAGTACGGCAACAACGGCACCGAGCTTGGCCAGGACGTTTATTTCTGGAAGGCGAAAGGAAAATTTGAGAATAACGTGCCATTTAAATTAGCCGGTGACGTAACCTTAATCCGCAGGTAAGAAGATGAGAAGATTTGGATATATAATATTGATAGCATTTACGATAGCCGGACTGAAAAGCCAGGCACAAGACCCTCAGTTCACGCAATTCTATTCAAACCCGCTGTATCAGGCGCCGTCGTTCGCAGGCGGCATATCGGGCTACCGCGTCAGCGCCGTCTATCGCGACCAATGGCCCAAAATGCCCGGCAAGCTGACAACCATCAACGTATCAGCCGACGCCAACCTCGACAAAATCAACAGCGGCTTGGGAATCATTGCTTTACACGATATGGCAGGCTCGGCCAACTATAGCAACACTTACGTGGGACTGCTCTACGCATACAACGTGCGCATCAACCGACGCACTTATCTGCGTCCCGGCCTCGGCCTGTACTACAGCCAGCGCACCATCGACCGCGAGAAACTAGTCTTTGCCAGCCAGCTGTACTCCGGCACCAATGTTCAGCCGATTTTGGAAGAGGAAATCTTCAAGCGCTACGCCTTCGACGGAAGCGCCTCGCTGCTGCTCTCGATGCGTAACAGCTGGGTTGGCCTCACCGCCGACCACCTGATGCGGCCGAATGTATCACTCACCGGCCTCGACTACAAATATCCAGTTAAGTTCACTCTGTTTGGCGGTCTGAAGCTTTTCAAACTCGAACGCCTCATCAGCACCAAACGTCAAACTGTGACCATTGCCGGAAGCTACCGTCACCAAGGCAAAACCGACCAGCTCGACCTCGGCCTCTACTGGAGCTACTCTCCAATTGTGCTGGGCGTTTGGTACCGCGACCTGCCGTTCATAAAAGACTACGCCCGTCGCGACGCCATCTCGGTACTGGTCGGCTACAACTATATGGAACTGAACATCGGCTACAGCTACGACTTCACCGTATCGCGCCTTGTAACCTCAACCGGCGGCGCCCACGAGATTTCGCTCTCCTACAAGTTCGAAATTGAACGCAAGCATAAATTTAAGGCAATTCCTTGTCCGGAGTTCTGATATGCTCTCCAACTTATTTGTGGGGATTCGCTTTGTTTAGGAGGTGTGAGGTATATTAATTGAGGTTATTTGCAGTGTTGTTTTATAGGTAGAGCCAATTTGATTGTACAGCCATTATTCCACAAAATGCGCAACACTCCACAACTCAAGTGTTGCATTGAAATGAGCCTGCTAAAAACTTACCTATTTTATTATGGTTCTCATTGCTGTAGATCGATAGCATCAATGTATTGATACAAAAATGGGGCTCCTTATTAAGAAACCCCATTTCTAATTATTTTCCCAAATTTGTTAATCATTCATCTCCTCATCTAACTGTCCCATCTTCTTAGCCAAAGCTTTAATTGCCTTTCTTCTATCATAGAAGAATATTATGATAGTCGCGAAAAACATAACCACTATGAAAGAATAGATTGCATTATACTTAGTAGTGTTTATTGGATAAAGTGGTATAGAAAAATCTTGAATAACGAGGAACGGATACGGATACTTATTACGCTCTAGATTTTGCTCTTTTTGCAAAAGTGCCAATAAATCATTATGATACAAACGCTGGTCCTTTTCAGCAACCATTAAATACCCTCCATCACTTCCTCGCTCCAACCCCGATTTTTTCTCATTACTAAAATATTCTTTAGTTTGAAGACTGTCCAAGACGTTTATTTCTCTTCTGAGTCTATCAATAGTAGTACCATATTGTTTCTGATAAATTTCATTTTGTCCTGAAATCCACGAATCATTGGATATGTAGTCCAATAACGCCTTACTTAACCCCTCTAGTATTGTTGAATCTTCTTCGATACAAACTTTAGCCTGAACACTAAGGAATGTCGTCATTCTTTTCTTAGCATAAAAAGCTGTAGTATCCTTCATAATTTTTGAGTCGTATTCTTCAACAGCGTCAGGGCTACCATCTCCATTATAATCAATCATATATGAAGCTTGCACACTTTGCACATTTTCGCAATAATGCTCTGGCAGATACAAATTGTAGTTCCACTCGTTAATAAGGTTTATAGCATACGACGCATTAACGCATATAGACTTAAGACGCATATTCGACACATAAACCTTCGGTTGGTATTGCTTGTATATAAACAATCCAATCACAAAAATCAAAGCAATAAGATAGAATTTATATGTCCTATATACAAAAAGAAGTGCCCATACAATCACATAGCGAATGGCCTTTATTATTGCCACAATAGCATTGCCAATACCTCTAAAAATCTTTCCAAGTACAGCAATCAAGTCTATTTCACGTTCATCGTTGTTTGTTGTTTGAAACTCTTCAGCCATAAATTATTTTTTATTTTGTTGTTAATAAATTAATTACTCTTTCACAATCTGCAATGCGTGGGTCTTTAAGACGCTTAAAACATTGAGCGAGCGAATATAGTAAAAATATAACCGCATTCAAGTTTCCGCAAGGTTTATAATATTTTTCATCGTCATCGGTGTTGGTACTGCGCAGATAGTCGGTTATCTCACTGCTGCCGTATGCGGTACCGCGGCTTCGCACATCGATGTAAAACAGTACGTTATGTTCAAAATCGCCACCCATCTCGTCAACATAGCACAGGGTGAGCGCCGACGGCAACTCAACACAGTAGACGGGCAACTGCAAATGCTGAGCCACAATGGCGTACAGAACAGCCAGAACATTTGAGTTTGCCTTGCTTGTGTTCAACAATGTGCTCAGAAAATGCGACTGCGTTGAAAAATCATCGCTGTATGTATACTTATTCTGATTGAACAAAAAATGGTTGATGATGCGGACCTTCTCAAGCGCCGTCAGCGAGCTGTTGAACTCGGTCCAAATGGGCTTGCAGATGCTGTCGATTTTGGCTTTGATGGTGTCGATTGCCACATTCGGGAACAATATCCGGTTGTAAACGGCAACACCGGCCAACAGATTATCGGCGCCGGCTTTGCCCCACTTGGCCAGTCCGTCGGCAATGCTGTCGATACGGATGTCGTGAATCAGATGCTCGAGCATTTTGATGGTGGCGGCGTCAGTGCTTGTCTTCCACACCTTCTCAAGGTTTGGAATAATTTCGGCACCGCCATTGCGCAGACGCTGCAGCACAGCCGCCGAAACCGACGGGTCAGTATCATCAAGCAGCATTATCAGCGAATCGAATTCCGATTGATTCATAATCAAGCAGTTAATCGTTGCAGAACGGTTTCAATCAAATCCTTCATCGAGCCTTTGTAACTGCTCGTTGCACTCTTGTTCAAACGGTTTGCAATGATGCTGCAGACCGTGATGGCGTTGTGCCCCATCATCGCCGCAAGGCCGTAAATGGCTGAGCATTCCATCTCATAGTTGGTGATTTTGTGACCATTATACTCAAAAGCCGTGATTTTATTGTTGATTTCGGCATCCTGAATAGGCAACCGCAGAACGCGGCCTTGCGGACCATAAAATCCAGGGGCTGAAATGGTTACGCCCTTACGCATATCAAAACCGACTTTGTTGAGCAGCTCGGGCGACGAATTGACAAAATAAGGCGACGCCAGCAGCGGATTCCAATTCATATATTTTTTGAAGGCCGCTTCCATCTCAAGATTGCTGACGCTGTTGCGGTCGCAATAGAAGTTAATCATACCGTCGAAACCGATGGCCATTTCAGAGATGACCGGCTGCCCCACTTCAATATCGGCCTGCAGCGCCCCCGAAGTGCCGATGCGAATCAGGTTAAGACTGCGTTTCCGCTCTTTCTCAACTCGTTTTTCAAGGTCGATGTTGACTGCCGCATCAAGCTCATTGACAACAATATCGATATTATCGGTGCCGATGCCTGTCGACACAACCGTGACGCCCTTGCCATTGAAAAGCCCTGTGCGGGTGCGGAACTCGCGGTTCTGAACATCGACATTGATTTTTGAAAAGAACGACGCAACCAGGTCGGCGCGGTCGGGGTCACCCACAAGTATCACATTGTCAGCAACATCGTCGGGGTGAATGTGCAAATGGAACACACTGCCATCGGCATTCAAAATAAGTTCTGAATCGGGAATAAACTGTGCCATATCGTTAAATTTATGTTGTAAAATAAGCAACAAACATTAAATTTGTATTTATCAAAAATACAAAAAAAATGGAAGCTGCATTAAGTCATTTGCTTGTACCGGTCGACTATTCTGACAAGTCGGTTTTGGGGCTGAAATACGCCGCAAAGTTGAACAAGGTTCTCAAAGGTAAAATCACGTTTATCAATGTGATAAAAGGTGTTGACCCGATTTGGTCGGAATTTTTCACCGATGTTGAGCGCGAGATTCTGCTCAAAAAGTTGAAAAGCCATCTGCAAAATTTTGTAACCAAGAATTCGGACCTTGACGGTGCTGATTTCGACTGCGTGATTGCCAAAGGCAAACTTTGCGACACCATTATGCAGACCGCCGAGTCGCTCAACGCAAGTGCGATTGTGATGGGCACCAGCCACGCCGACAATATCAAGAAAAAGATTATCGGAACCAATGCGCTTCGAGTGGTTTCGGAAGCCAAATGCCCCGTAATCACCATTAAATCAGAGCCCGACAGCGCCCCAATCAAACGGCTCGTTCTGCCGCTCGACATCAGCAAGGAAACGCGCGAGAAGGTTGTCGACACAGTTGACATTGCACGCAAACTCGATGCCGAGATTCTTGTTGTTTCGGCCTACACTTTTGACGACGAACTGATTTACAAAACGCTGCAACAACAACAGAATCAAGTTGTTAAATATATTACCGACCGCGGTATCAAATGCAGCGGCAAACTGCTGAAAGTTGACGACAATGTTGACGGCGTTCTCGATTTCATCGATGCGAACAAGGGCGATATGGTGATTATCACCACGCACCAGCAGCTTGAGATTGTGACTTCGTTCATCGGCTCGTTCGCCAAGAGCATTGTCAGCCGCTCGAAAGTGCCTGTTATGAGCATTGTTCCGCGCAACAAATACAATGTGATTTTCAAGATTCCAGCTTGCTAATTCACAGGTTATCAATAAAAAACGCTTCAGCCATTAGTTGAAGCGTTTTTTGTTTGTGTTCAATCGGTCCGCCTGACGAGTTGCCCGTCGACGAAATCGAACCGTTTTTTCTTAATCCATTTTTTCGCAACTCGCTGATACTCTTCGGTTTTGAACTGTGCCCACGAACGTTCGAGCCCGAGTTCGCGCACAACATTTTTGAACGATGCGAATTCCTGCTGCTGAATAATTGAGAAACTCAAGTGGCCGCAAATATTTTTATTAGGCTGACTTTCAGCAAAATCCATCATCACGCGGCGTTTGGTTTCTTCCGATGGCGGGTCGATGCGCTCAAGGCGATGGGTTCGGACAATTTCCGCCATATCGCTTTCCCATTGAACTTCAGACTTTTGGCTATCGTCGAGTTCAAAGACATAATCTTCAATCATCACCACATCCTGCGTGGTGTAATCGATGTACCAGCCTGCGGCAAACTCATCGAGATAGTGTTCCATCGCATTGCCGACGGCAACAATCAACTGCTCTTTATTCTCAATCATAACAATTTTTCTTTCAGATATTTACCCGTGTATGAAGCGTCGCATTTCACCAAATCTTCGGGCGTGCCTTCGAACACCACGTTGCCACCCGCTTCGCCGCCTTCGGGCCCAAGGTCGATAACCCAGTCGGCGCATTTTATCACTTCCAGATTGTGCTCGATAATCAGCACCGTGTGACCGCGGTCGGCCAAGGCGTTGAAGGCTTCCATCAGTTTGTTAACATCGTGAAAATGAAGGCCTGTGGTCGGCTCGTCGAAGATGAATAGCGTTGGCGCGTTCGGCTCGTCGGAACCAAGGAACGACGCCAGTTTGACGCGTTGGCTCTCGCCGCCACTCAACGAACTCGACGATTGACCAAGTTTGACGTAGCCAAGTCCCACATTTGCAAGCGGTTGCAGACGTTCGACAATGCGTCGG
>CAMJCK010000044.1:0-29566 GCA_946404125.1 uncultured Bacteroidota bacterium
GATGACCTCTTGCATGCCATGCAAGCGCTCTAGCCAGCTGAGCTAATCCCCCAAAGGCGGTGCAAAAGTATAAAATCATTCCAAACGTGCAAACTCAAATCCCAATTCTGTGAAATGTTTTAGCACGCGGGGCAGAGCAAAGTGGAGATTCATCCGCGCCTTCATCGAGTCGTGGAAGGTGATGATTGAGCCCTCGGTGGCGTACCGCAAAACGCAATTGTAGCATTCGTGCGGCTTCACGCGGCGGTTGTAGTCCTCAGGCATCACGTCCCACAAAATCATTCGGTAGCCCTGCTGGCGAAGTGGCTCAATCTGTTTTTTTGTAAACCGGCCATACGGCGGGCGCATCAGATGCGAGTCAACATATTGCGAAGCCAAATCAACATCGTCGATATACTCTTTGGCGCTCACCTTCCAGCCGTTGAGGTGGCTGTAGGTGTGATTGCCCACAGCGTGGCCTTCGGCAATAATGCGATGATAAATATCGGGATAATGGTCAACGTTGCGGCCAAGGCAGAAGAACGTGGCTTTGGCGTTGTATTCGGCCAGATTGTCGAGCACCCACTCGGTGATGTCGGGCGTGGGACCATCGTCGAAGGTCAAATACAACGTTTTTTGAGCGCCTTCCACCTTCCATTGGAATCGCGGAAAGAAACGACGGACAAACTCTGGCGGATGGTTTATTACTCGAATCACTTCTGATTTTATTTGCGTGGCAAAGATAGTTATTAGTTGAAAGCGGCAATATGAAAAAACCGCCACACATTGCTGTATGGCGGCTTTCGATATTCTGTTTCAGAATTATTATCCAAGAATTGCCTTTACACCCGGAAGAACTTTTCCTTCAATGGCTTCGAGCAGTGCGCCGCCGCCAGTTGAGATGTAAGAAACCTTGTCGGCCAAGCCGAACTTGTTGATGCAGGCAACCGAGTCGCCACCGCCGATGAGCGAGAAAGCGCCTTCTTTGGTTGCGTCGGCAATGGCGTTGGCAATGGCTTTTGAGCCGGCTGTGAAATCGTCGCACTCAAACACGCCTGCAGGACCGTTCCACAGAATGGTCTTTGCGCCCTTGATGGCTGCCGCGAATTTCTTCTGGCTCTCCGGACCAGCGTCCAAACCTTCGAAACCGTTCTCGATGGCGTTCGACGGGCAAACCTTAACTTGTGCGCCAGGTTTCAGCGACATTGTGTCGAAATCGAATGCGTTGGTAACAACCGAGTCGGTGCCAAGTACCAGATTCACACCTTTTTCCTTTGCTTTCTTCATTACGTCGAGAGCAAGGTCGAGTTTGTCTTCCTCGCAAATTGAGTTGCCCACGTTGCCGCCCTGTGCTTTGGCGAAGGTGTAGGTCATACCGCCGCAAAGAATCAGGTTGTCAACCTTATCCATCAGGTTCTCGATGATACCGATTTTTGTAGAAACCTTGCTGCCGCCCATAATTGCGGTGAACGGACGTTTGATATTGCTCAGGATGTTATCGACAGCCTGAACCTCTTTCTCCATCAGCAGACCAAGCATCTTGCTGTTGGCGTCGAAGTAGTCGGCAATCACAGCAGTTGAAGCGTGTGAGCGGTGAGCTGTACCGAATGCGTCCATAACGTAAACGTCGGCGTATGAAGCCAGAGTTTTTGCGAACTCTTTCTGTTTTGCCTTCATTTCTTTCTTAGCGGCGTCGTAGTTCGGATCATCTTTTTCGATGCCTACAGGTTTGCCTTCCTCCTCAGGATAGAAGCGCAGGTTCTCGAGCAACAGAACGTCGCCCGGTTTCAGGGCTGCGGCTGCGTCGGCTGCCTTTGCGCAGTCGGGTGCGAACTTAACTGCAGTGCCCAGAGCGGCTGCAACAGCGTCGGTGATTTGGCCAAGCGAGAGTTTGGCAGATACTTTGCCTTTCGGCTTGCCCATATGCGACATAATGATGAGTGAACCGCCGTCGGCCAGAATTTTCTTAAGTGTCGGCAGAGCACCGCGGATGCGGGTGTCGTCGGTGATTTTTCCGTTCTCGTCCAATGGAACATTGAAATCCACGCGGACGATTGCTTTCTTCCCTTTGAAGTTGAAATCGTTGATTTTAACCATTTTATTAAAATTTAAATGTTAGTGTTTCGCACAAATAACAAAAACTGAACCTTTTTGGTTCGGCGTGCGAATATAACATTTTTGATTGTCGGTTGCTGATTTTTTGACTTGCAAATCAGTGTAACGCCTACGCGATTATTACCGATGTCGCAGCCAATTGCGTTTGGGCGCATAACCTTATTGCAAAATTTCTATATTTGCGTCGTTCTCGAAAAAAAGTTTGTTATGAATTTTATTAAAGGATGCCTTTTGGCTTTGGTCTCGTTTGCGTTTGGTGCCGGCGCAATGGCACAGGGCAGCGACTATCAGTTTTTGTTGACTCTTAAGCCCGAAATGCAGCGCAAGCTTTTGGCCAATGAGCTTTTTCTCTCGCCCGACGGCAAGCACGTCATCGTCAACTACGGCAACAAACCGACTTTCATCATCGCCTATACAACCTCCGATTGGAAGCAGGTGGCCGCTTTCCGCCTTACCGATTGGGTCGATTTTTCGAGCGCCTACATCGACACAACAAACCAGCAGTTCTATGTGAAAATTTCGCGTACTTCAACGCAATATCATCGCCTTGACATTAAGGAGAAAACGCAGGACATCATTCCTTGCGATATTACGCCGCGCGGTTGCCCGCACATTGAGATGAAGATGGATGTTAAGGCGCTTTACACCGCCGACAAAAAATTCTACATCGCCATCAACAAGCAGAACAAGCGCGAGGTTAAGGTTTACCAAGTCAGAGAAAAATAAACGTCTAAGGCATTTGTGGCAACGCTAATTATGGCGTCCGTTTGTCCGGAGCGCCAGTTTCCCATCATTTTCCGCTGCCTTCAAGCACTGTTTTAATTGTGTAAATCAGGATTTTAATATCCAGATAGAGCGACATATTCTCAAGGTAGATGATGTCGTATTTTAGGCGGTCAACCATTTCGTCAACATTTTCGGCGTATCCGTATTTCACTTGTCCCCAAGAAGTTATGCCCGGGCGGACTTTGAAAACAGTGAAATAGTGCGGAGCCTTCTGCACAATCTGCTCAATGTAGAAGGCGCGTTCGGGGCGGGGCCCCACGAGCGACATATCGCCTTTGAGCACGTTGATGAACTGCGGCAGCTCGTCGAGCCTCACCTTGCGCATAAAACGCCCTAAACGGGTGATGCGCGGGTCGCCATCGCTCGAAAGCGCAGGTCCGTATTTCTCGGCATCAACAATCATTGTGCGGAACTTGATGATATTGAATGGTTTGCCGTATCGTCCCATTCGCTCCTGAAGGTAAAAAATCGGACCTTTCGACGAAAGTTTGACGCACAAGCCGATAATCAGATAAAACGGCGATAACAGGCAAATGGCTATGGCAGAAACGGTTACGTCCATCAGGCGCTTGATGTTTGCCTGCCAGGCCGGCATTGTGTCGTGCGAGAGCTCGATGAGCGGCACCCCGAAAATCGACGACATTCGCACGTTACCCGATATGATGTCGAGAATGTCGGGCACGGCGCGGATTTCCACAGGCGTTGATTTCACCTTGATGATAATCTCCTGCAGCTTAGGCTTCTCGTCGGGCTCAACGGCAATAATCACCTCTTCAATCTTGTTGCTGTTTATGGCCTCGATAAGGTTGTCGATGGTGCCCATACAGGGTATGCGGCTGGCAAGCTCGGTGTTGTGCGAGCCGTTGATTTTGATGTAGCCCACAAAATGCTCGCCGGCCGATTTGGGCTTGCTGGTGATGTCGTTGTAGAGTTTCAGCGCCTGCTCGCCGCTGCCGATGATGAGCGTGGCAAAGCCGATTTCGCGGTTTTGAATCTGCTTGGCCGTGGCGTTGGTGTGCAGCAGCCTGAAAGTGTAGGTGAGACCGAAATGAACGCCCAGCAGATAGAGAAACGACTTGTAATAGTTGCGGTAGGTGACAATGTCGTCGTCAAGAATCAGCACAAAAAAGATGATGACCACGCCCAAAAGGCTTATGAACGCCGTGCCGCCCAGCTCTTTCAATCGCGATTTGTGATAGATGTTGTCGTACTCGCCGGCAATGTAGTAGAGCAGAATCCAGAAAATGGGGATGAAAATGATGCCGAAAATCAGCGTCGGCTCACCCGATGTGAGAATGTCAAGGTTTGTGATGTCGCTGATAACCAGTTTTTTGCGGAATATAAAAAACAGTATCCACGCGAAAAGCGCGGCCAAATAGTCGGACGACATATATTTGACAACTTGCAGACGAGGTCTTTTCTCTTTCATTTCGATTTTTGTTGCCTTGCGTGATTCACTTACAAACGGCAAATATGGCGCTTATATTGCAACGGCATACCAAATTTTCACTGAACGCCGATATTTTTACGTCAGCGCGGCTTTTGCTGTGCCAATTAATGATTGCCGATGTTTTCCCGGCAGAAAAAACGGTTGCCCGGATGGCTAGAAAACGTTGAAATTTATGCGCATCTTCTCGTTGATTCGCTGGCAGGCCAACTGCGCGCGTATCTCGTTCTCGATGCTGTTGTGCGGTTCGTTGCGGTTCATCAGGCAGTTGCGGAAAGTGTCGAGCTGCATTGCCAGTTTTGAAAGACGGTTGCTTTCAATAATCAGATTCTCAGCCGTTTCGGGCGATTCACTGTTGATGAACGTGATGCGGCCGCTGGTCAGCTCGGCTTCGGCAATGCTGTTGTAGTTGACAGCTCTGATGGTGTGCGCAGCAGAGCTCCCGTAGCGGTTGATGCTGACGTTGCCCACGGCTCCGTTGTCGAAATCGAGGCGGATGCGGATGGAGTCGGGCACACGGCTGAAGCTAGAATAGACGTTGACTGCCACGCGGTGCACGTTGGCGCGCATCAGCGTAAGCAGCATCCCAACTTCGGTCCGCGCAAGCGAGACAAGATTGGTGTTTGCGTTTCGGGTGATGTGGCATTCAACGTCGAGCGGATGGAAGCAGAGCCGCCGCAGCTCGCGGAACATCGGGGTGCAGATGTGCGGATGGCCCACGTGAACGGTGCAGCAGGCCTCGTCGCGGAGGGTGAGCATCTCGTTCAACTCTTCGGTCTGGTAGTTTTGCACTCCGGCCACAAAAACGTTGAGTGTGTGTCGGATAGCCTCGCACACCAGCGGGTGGTAGAGGTTGTCGTCGATGCTGAAAACAACGGTGTCGCACTCGCAGCACAGGTCGCCAAACGATTGGAATATGTTGAATCCGGTCGGTTGCTGGCTTTCAATGAGCAGGCAGGGGTCGTAGATTCCTTTGAAACAGAAATCGGGCAGCTCGCCAATCGCATCAATGTACGGCGCCGCGTTTTTCAGTCCCACAATTCCAATATTCAGCATATCAAAATATGATTTATGCAAATCTAACCCGAAAAAACGCGCTCCAAGTGCCTGAAAATGTTTCTTATCAACGCTGCTGTGTTAATATTCAGCGCGTTTTGCGGCCTTTGTTTTTGTACCAGTGGCGCGGCGGAACGGGGTCGTAGCCGTGGCCTCCCCAAGGATTGCATCTTACTATGCGTCTGACGGTTAGCCATAGGCCGATGATGGGTCCGTGAACCTTCAGCGCCTCGATGGCGTAGGCCGAGCAGGTGGGAGTGAAGCGGCAGCTGTTGGGCAGCAGCGGCGAAATGAACAGCTGGTAGAGGCGCACCGGCGCAATCAGCAATATGGTGAAAAACTGTCGTATCATAAAACGGGTGTAAATGTCGTTATTGAAATAGAAACGTCAAAAAATGCGGCATAAAAAATGCACTTGCCGGCGGCGGCTGGGTGTTTTTTGCCGAACACCACTATCTTTGCGATAAATATAAACCGATATGGCAAGATTTTTAATTGCGACAATTGCTTTGCTGACGGCGCTGACGGCGCGGGCGCAGATTGTCGGCGAATCGTGGCGCGACCACTTGAGCTACAACAACTGCAAGGCCGTGGCCGTGGCCGATGGCGAGGTTTATTGCGCCAGCAGCTCCAGCCTGTTCAGTTACAGCAAGAGCGACGGCCGCGTCCGCCACTTGACCACCATCGAGGGGCTGTCGGATATGGGCGTGGGCAGTATCGCCTACAGCGACGAGGTCCGCCGCCTTGTGATTGGCTACACAAACGGCAACATCGACCTTATGGACGACGACGGCCGTGTTTACAATATGTCGGGGCTGAAAGACAAAAGTATGTCGATGTCGAAGAATATCAACCATATAGGTTTCGATGGCTCGAAGGCTTACCTGTCGTGCGATTTCGGCTTGACCACCATCGACATAAAACGCCGCGAGTTTGTCGATACATATATATTAAGAGCCAGCGGACGCCAGATAAAAATCAACTGCTCGGCGGTGTTCGGCGGCTATCTCTACGCATTTTCCGACGACGGACTGATGCGCGGCCGGCTCGACAATCCGTTCCTGACTGATATGAAAAACTGGGAATTTGTGAGCATCGACGGGCGTGTTGTTGAGGCGGCGTCGGGTTGCGTCTTCGGCGGAAAGCTCTATGTGGGCGAGCGCATCAACGACACCATCAGCCGTCTGACAGCTTTCGACGGCCAGGAGTGGACGGTGATTGCCGATTCGATACCGACAGTCAGGTCGATAACCAGTCGTGGCGGGCGCTTGGCGGTGTGCACGGCGGGTTGGGCTGCGAATTACGACGCCAATCTTACCGAGCAAGGTCGCTGTTGGACGCCAAATGCATCAATGGCCGTTGCCGACGGCGATATTATATGGATTTCGCACGTTATTCACGGATTGGGCCGATATCTTTATGGCGACTATTCCAATGTTTGTCCGCAAGGCCCGCCGCGCAACTATTTCTACAACGTCTGCTACAACGCGGGCAACCTGCTTGTGGCGCCGGGCGGAGTCAGTCGGCCAAGCTCTAATATGTGGCGCACGGCCGATGTCTATTCGTACGATGGCACCAACTGGACAAATATCGACCGCAGCAAACATCCTGAAATCCTGGAATGTGCTGACATTGTGAGTTTTGCCACCTGCGGCGACCCCAATCGTTATGTGGCGGTGTCGTGGCGGTATGGTATTTGGGAGTATGACAACGGAGAGAGCCGGCACATTATTACGCAGGAAATCAATCCCATCCACAATGATATGGTGAGTAGCTGTGCCTTCGACAGCCGCGGCAATCTGTGGGTTGCGCACTGTTTTTCGCAAAACCCGGTTATGGTTCGCACTGCTGGCGGCGACTGGCACTCGTACCGATATGGCAATAATATGGCCGACCAGCGCACCGGCAAACTCATCTGCACCCGCAACGACGACCTTTGGCTTGTGCAGCCATACGGCGGCAAAATTCTTGTCTGGAACGCCAATGGAACACCCGAGTCGTCGGCCGATGACAATTACGAGTGCTTCACGCCGAGCGATGAACGCGGGCAGGAGCTCAACTCGCGCATCAATGACATTGCCCAGGACCGCAACGGTGCCGTCTGGATTGCTTCGGACGAAGGCGTTTACGTTTACGACCATCCCGAATACATTCTGCAAGGGAAAAGCTTTTACGGACGCCGGCCGCAGATGATTGAAGAAGGCTACTATCAGTCGCTGCTCATCACCGAAGTGGTGACATCCATTGCCATCGACGGCGGCAACCGCAAGTGGTTCGGCACCGAGAGCGGCGGCATTTTTGTCATCTCGCCCGACGGCACCGAGCAGTACGCCGTTTATAACAAAGACAACTCGCCGCTGTTCTCGAACAACGTGCTCTCACTCGCCATCGACGACGACCGCGGCATTATTTATATTGTGACCGACCGCGGATTGCAGTCGGCAGTCATCTCATCGACCAAGCCCGATGCCGGAATGAACAGTGTTTACGCCGCGCCCAATCCCGTGCCGGCCGATTATTTCAGCGATGTGACCATTCACGGTCTGGCAGATGAAACAGTGGTCAGAATCACCGACTTGCGCGGGAATCTGGTTCACGAGACAATGAGCAACGGCGGCGGCGCGCTCTGGAACCTTTGCAACCGCGACGGACGCCGTGTCGAGACGGGCATCTACCTGATTCAGTGCACCACAACCGACGGCGTGACGCGCAATGTCGGCAAAATCCACGTCGTCAAATAGCCGCGTCCGATGCTCTGTACCGACCGCATAATCGTCTTGAGC
Organism: uncultured Bacteroidota bacterium; assembly: GCA_946404125.1. Classification (GTDB taxonomy): domain Bacteria; phylum Bacteroidota; class Bacteroidia; order Bacteroidales; family SZUA-534; genus RUG13583. Next base: position 8,167 of record CAMJCK010000044.1, read on the forward strand.
CATACGCGTTTCAGCGATTCGTCGATAATCGTTCGCGCGCTTTCGCGACAGCACGGCCGCGTGTCGCTGATGGTGTACGGCTTTGGCGGCAAAAGCAGGTCGAAGTTGGGCGCTTTCCACCCGATGGCGCTGCTCGATGTGGTCTATTCCTACAAGCCCGACCGCGACATTCAGAAACTGACCGAATACCGCCCCGCGCCGAATCTGGTGAATTGCACCGCTGACCTTCGCAAGAGCACCCTGCTGATGTTTATGGCCGAAGTGGTGGGCAAGAGCATCCGCGAGGAAGCTGAAGATGATGCGCAGTTTGAGTTCATCGACGCGTCGGTGCAGATTCTTGAGCAGATGCAGGCTGGGCTGCAGTTCTTCCATCTGGCTTTTATGGTGAAGTTGAGCCGCATCATCGGCTTTTTTCCGAACATCGACGCCAGTCATCCGTTTTTCGACCTTGAACAGGGGCACAGCATCGCCATCAGGCCTGTTCACCGTCATTTTGTCGCCGCCGATGTGTTCCGCCGCATAGTTTTTTTTGCCGATTGCCCCTACGAGAACCTGCGCGATGTGCAGATGCCGCGGCAAGAGCGCGATTCTCTGCTCGAAACGGTGCTGCAGTGGTACGGGTTCCGCATCCCCACAATGAAGGAAGTGAACTCGTACGAGATTCTGCACGAAGTGTTTGCGGATAATTAGAGTTTAGAATGTAGGATTTAGGAATTTGAGTGCCAGGTTTTTATCACCTTACACTTTGTCGTGCCCGAAGTCTTAAATCGATTCACCGATTCACCAGTTCACCATCAAATATAAATCTCAAGCAGGCGTGATTCGCCGTTGAGCGGTGTGAGTTCAATCTCTTTCATTTCTGCGGGGATGAGCACGGTTTCGCCCTTTGCAATCTCAATTGGCTGCTCAAGACTTGGCGCGCCGATGAGCGTTTTGCCTTCAACGGCCATATACACCACAAACGAGTCCAGGCGGCCGTAATCAATGTCGATATGCTTTGCGAAATTGAGAATATTGACCGTGAAATACTGGCATTTGGCAAGATTGGCGCTGTTGTCCTGCGGCATTGTGTACGGCGTGCGGTAATCCTTGCTGAAGGTGTAGTCGATGGCATCGACGGCCCAGTCGGTGTGCATCTCGCGCGGTTTGCCGTTGGCGTCCAGACGGTCCCAGTCGTAGATGCGGTAGGTGATGTCGGATGCCTGCTGCACTTCGGCCAGCAGAATGTTGGGGCCGATTGAATGGATACGACCAGCGGGAATGAAGAACACATCGCCAGGCTTTGCGGTTTCCCAATTCAGCACATCGCGCAGCGTGCCGTTTTTGAAATGCTCAAGATACTGCTGCTTGTCCATTGGACGGTTGAATCCCGTAATCAGTTTTGCATTGGGCTCAGATTCAACAATATACCACATTTCCGTTTTACCCAAGGAGTCGTGGCGGCTTTGTGCCAATTCGTCATTGGGGTGCACTTGGATTGAAAGGTTGTCGCTGGCTTCTATGAACTTGAAAAGCAACGGAAATTCAGTCCCGAATTTCGAGAAAACGGCATCGCCCACAAGGTCGCCCATATAGATTTCGATGAGTTCGTCGATGGTGTTGCCCGCCAGAAAACCGTTGGCCACAACCGAAAGGTCGCCTTCGAGCCCCGACAGTTCCCAACTCTCGCCGATTTTCTGCATCGAGTCTTGCTGTTTGTTCAGCACGCTCGACAGTTTGTTGCCGCCCCAAATCTTCTCTTTGAGAATCGGCGTGAATTTCAGCGGATATAGTGTGTTCATCATACTTTTCGTTAACAAAAGTTTGCAAAGGTATCAAAAAGTTTAATCGATTAATCGGATAAAAGGGAAATGATAGATGGTTTCAGTGAGATGGTGTGTATATGCTTCCGTCCTCAAGTCGGCGCTCGCGAGTAGTGTCAAAGTCGGCATTTACAAAACTTCTTGTTTTGTCAAAACAGGGTGTCGTGACGCAACCAAGGTCTATGATTGTGTGAAAAAGGTCGTCAATCATATATGGTGAATGCAACTGATTCCCGAGATTCGGGTTGTGCTCATTCAAATATTCTCTTTGTGAAGGCGAGAACCAAAGTATAAATGGTATTTCAACATTGGCGTTCGGTATTTTGTTCGAATAATCGTGTCCAGCGTAATCTCCCTCATCGTAAACATTCTCACTGTGGTCGGAAAAATAAACTGCTGCAACACGCACCCCAGTATGATGCTGGGTGTATGAATCCAACATCGAAAAAATGCTGTCTATTATAAAATCGTTGTAATAGATCGCATTGTCGTATGTGTTGATGACGCGTGTGCGCTTGTCACCAGAATTTTCGAACAGAGCGAATGATTCTGGATACCGTTTGCTGTAATTTGTGTGGCATCCTAGCAAGTGAAGAAATACAAGTTTGTGCTTTTCGTCGTCACCTATGGCCGATTGGAATGGCTCGAAAAGATTATGATCGAACGATTTTGTTTGGAAACTTTCCATCGACGAACTTGAATTAATGTTAACGAAGGTTACTACATTAGCATTTTGTGCAAGATTAGTCACGCCGTTATCCCACAGTCCTATGGGCGATTGGTTCGAAAGCCAGTACGTTTTGTATGGCGAGGAGTTGAACACATCAAAAATATTAATGCAACTGTCTATGGGGCGGTGGTGTTCGGCGTTGTTCTCCGTCAGAAAATTTAACACCGACCTTAAAGTATTTGAATTTGCACTGACCACATTGTCGAACGTCAGAATGTCGTTTCTTGAACTTAAGCGAGGCGATGTCTTTCGCTCATAACCATATAGTGAAAGATGGTTGCGGTTGCACGATTCGCCGATGATTACAGTAACGAGAGTGGAATCGTAGGTCGTCAATTCGGTGTTGAGATTGTACAAATCACGCTGTTTTAGATTGCGGAATTCTTTTGATTCGGAGATGAAAGCAATGAGAGCTCGTTCAACATCGGGCACGGCAAGACGTAGAAAACGTTGATTAACAATATTCTCTGTTAGAAATACAATGGCGAAAATCCAAAGTGTCGGCCAAATAATACTTTCGCCTCTCGATTTTAGCGATAGTTGCGGAATATTCCTTAACGTGAAGATAAACAATGTTATGTATGGTATGAGTAGTATTAGCCAAGGTGTTCGCTTGATGGTCATGAATTCTGATGCCTCGTTATAGTTCGTGTTAAGGAATACAAATATCGAAGCGGCATTAAGTGGACATTTCAGTATAATCCAATGGAATAGATTGATGAAGCCGTTAAGAAAGATGATGCTCGCTGCGGCAATGTAAAGACTTTTTCTTCGGATAACCACGTACGGAATAAGTAGAATTATTGACCATACCAACAGCACTACAACACTTCTCGACGAAAAGATCTCATAGTTGAGAATAATACCCGTGATGGGTGTAAAAAATAATAAGGCTATAAGCCACAAAATGTTAAATGCATTGTTCTGCTTCATTGTTTTTATTGGTCAATTTTAAAGAGATAGACCGTTTTTTATGACCATTTCACCGAAATTGTGTCATTGTGGGGCAAAGAAAACGGATTTTTTGCCATATCGGACAGATATTTACTTCCATTTGTTTTTTCCACCACCAACAGTGGCCATTGCTACCCACACCGAATAAACCGCTACAATAAATTCATACACAGGCATCCACCACAAGAATCGGCGGTTGCCAAACCGCTTGCATACAGCCGACAACAGCAGAGTATCGGCCACCAGCTTTGTCAGATATAAGACAAGTGCGGGCTTCCAGAGCAGCGGCAGAGCGGCAATTCCAATGCAAAGCAAAAGCGATTCGGCGGCAACAATTACAGCCACAATCAGACTGTCGGCATCGGTGTAGCCCGTGGCCTTGCCGCCCCAGCGTGTGCGCTGTCGCAGAAATGCGCCCACGGTCGGTGCCGGACGGGTTTCGACAATTGTTTCGGGTTGCGCGGTGAAACAAATGCTGTCGGCACCGAAGTTTTTTTTGATGCTATGCAGAAGAAACACATCGTCGCCCGAAGCGAATTTTGAGTTGAGCGGATCGGTTAACTCATTGTATGTCTGTCGACTGAACATCAGATTGGCTCCGTTGCACATTATTGGACGGCGGCATCCTGCCGCGCCGATTCCGCTGCCTACAAGGCTTGCAAAATCGACGAATTGGAACTTCTGAAACCAATCGCTCACGGGCGAAAGCACTATTGGCGCGGCCAGAAGGGCGCATTTCTCGTGGCTGAAAGTGGCCGCCATCGCGTCGAGCCAGCCTTGCGGATAGGTGCAGTCGGCATCGGTGGTGATTATGGCGTTGAACCGCGCTGCGGCAATGGCTTCCGACAGGGCGTTTTTCTTGCCGCGGCCGTTGGCTTCAATCAAGCGCAGACGCGGGTTGGCGGCCAGCATTGCGCTCACCAGGCCGCGCGAGCCGTCGGTGCTGTGGTCGTCAATGGCAATCACTTCAAAATCGGCGTTAGTCTGCTGACTCATAATCGACTCAAGTGTGCTCTGGATGGTGCCTTCTTCGTTGTGGAACGGCAGCAAAATGCTCACCGCCAGATTGGCGCCGCTCTGCCGTGGTTGTGCTGCTATCTTTTTGAAACCAAAACGGATACGAATAATCAGCATCGCGTAAGCGAGCGAAACTGCAAGAAAAACCAAAGAAGCGATTGTGTGGGTCATCTAACTAATACACACTATTTTATGAGTGTTGTGTAGATTCGGTAGCGTTCCATAATGTCGCGCACAAAATTGTAGGTTTCGTCGCCGCGGCAGTAGCCCGAGCGCACAAGGTCGGGGTTGTAGTACGTCGGTTCCGACTTGTGCATCAGGTAGAAATCCACGCCGTCGTCCCACACGTCGGGGTTGCCTCCATTGGCCCGAGCCACGCGCCGCGCATCGAGAATATGCCCCAGACCGATATTGTACGCCGCCAGAACGAACTTTGTGCGCTCGCTCTTATCGGTCACAGAATCAGCCAGTTGCTTGTCAATCCACTTCAGATATTTCACGCCAGCCTTTATGTTGGCTTCGGGCGACGAAGTGGAATCGACACCGTAGCGGGCCGCCGTTTCGGGCATCAGTTGCATCAGCCCGTAGGCGCCGCACCACGACCGCGCATCGGTCTTGAACCGCGATTCCTGATAGATGACCGCCGCCAGCAACCGCCAGTCCCAGTCGATGATTTTGCTGTATTTTTTGATGGCGTTGTCGAACGACGATATGCTGCCGCCCTTGAACGACAGATAGGGGCTCTGCGCGCGCGTGAGCGTTTTCGGGTCTTTGAAATATTTTTTGTAGAGCACCATATGGAATGCCGAGCCTTTTGTATCTGAAATCCAATTGTTTATGGCGTCTAAAAGTTTCGGATTGTCTTTGCTGACAGCCCACGCCATATTCTGCGGAAACGATACCGCAACGCTGATGTCGAGCGCGGGATAGTAGGTTTTGTTAATCATAGCCACAGGCTCGTCGGTCACGCAGTAGTCGATTTCGCCGTGCGCCACTTGCTCGATAAGTTGTTCTGAATCAATATTTTCAACTTCAACAATGTCGATGGAGTCACCGATTTCTGACTCAATGTTGCGCAGCCTTTCGGCGAAGGCCGAGTTTTTGACCACGTGGATGGTCTTGCCCGCCATTTCGAGCGGCGATTTTATCTGCATCGAGCCGTCGTAGTCGGGATTGTTGCGCCGCCGCTGCCGTTCCGACAGTTGCACCAGCACCTGCCGCGTTTCCATTATAGGGCTTGTAAAATTCATTATTTTCTGCCGTTCGGCGGTGATTGTCAGGTTGATAGCAAGCAAATCGACATCGTGGTTGACCAACTCGTCGAAATCACTTTCAAGATTGTTCGACACGCGCAGTTCCAGTTTGAGCCCCAATCGCTGTGCCAGGTCCTGCAAGAGTTCGTACTGATAGCCCATCGGTGTGCCGCGATAGGTGAAATAACTGATTGAATTGTAGTCGGTTAATGCCAGAAGCGTGCCGCGCTGCTCAATGGCGTCAAGGTCGTGGCCAATGGTGTTATCGGCGCTCGGCTGCCGATGGCAGGCCCCAAGCAGAGCGCCGACAGCAATAATGGTCGATATTTTCAGCCACACTTTCATTGCTCAAACACAAATCGTGTTAAAGATACGAAAATGTTTTTATTTGTTTGTATCCGACAAAAAAGAGTGACAGCAATACGGTCAGGCACTCAATAATGAATGCTATTTTGCAGTCTGTTCGGTTGTATATCATTCGGATTGTGTGGTTGCCTTGGGGCGCGTAAACAGTCATCATAGCTTTGTTCATTACACTGATTTCCAGTGGTATGGAGTCGTCAAGTGTGGCTTCCCAGCCCGGATAGTACATTTGTGCGACAACAATCGGACGCGATTCTTCAGTCTCGGTGGATATTTCAATTTTTCCGGGTCCGAATGCGGTGATGGTGCAGTTTGCCGGAGTGCTGTAGTGATTGGCTTTTTCGGCTTGTGAAGAGTAAACGGTATCGGCGGAAAACAGCATTGATTCAGCCGAGTACACCACCTCACTCGGAACAATAATGGCCGATGAAAGGCTAAGTGTTTTCTCTTCTTCGATGTATTTTTCTATCAGTTCCTCGTGATTTTTCAGTTTGAAGGGGTCACGGCTTATCCATTCAATTTTCTTTGTGAGGCAGCCTAAATTCTGCCAAAGCGTGTGGTAGTCTTTTTCGCGTTGTATCTCCTCGCACGAGGTCACTCCTTCCGGCACCGGAAATCCCTTTGGCTCCGACGCCAGAACCTGACAGAACTGCTTGTTTGTGAATTTTTTCTGATGGCCCGTTGAGGCAAGGCACAGCCAACTCGACAGAATAATATCGGCAACTATTAGAATCGATAAATATTTGAATGAGTTTTCTCTCTTTTTCAAAAGCAGCCAAGCTGAAGCGGCCAGAATCGCAATGTATATGGCCGACTGCAATGCCCAATGGAAACTGTTGTCGCGCTGCTTAATGGCTTCGGTGTCGATGTGTATGGCATTTGCCACAAATACAATGATATACATCAGACCGGCAGCCGCCAGAAACAGTAAAAATGACTTCCGGTTTTTGTTGAAGTCGCTCACAAACGCCTCCATTCCCATTATGGCGAAAATGAGCATCGAGAGCATAAAAAAGCACCGGAATATGGTTTGGAAACGCAGCATCCCGATAAACGGAAGTTTGTAGGCCAGCCGATAGATAGGCAGTTGATTTCCAAACGAAAGCAGAAGGCAAATTATGCCAAAAACCAGCATAATCAGGGCGTTGGTGTTTTTCTTCTGAGCCAATCCGATAATGAAAAAATAGACTGTGAGAACACCAATAAATATTGACCGCATTGATATGTCTAACGGCATCCAACCGCGGTCGTACCCCGACATCCACGGGAAAAAGAGCGTGAGCAAAGCTTTGGGCACGAAAGCCACGGCTGTAGCCTGCTCAAAGGTCAGAGTGTCGCCGCGGGTTACGTATTTTGTTGTTTCGGCAAACGATATGAGCGACGGCAACGCCATCAGAACAAACAGCCCGACCGACAGGCAAAGTTGGCATAGCAACGGTTTTATTGTTGCAAAATCTTTCTGACGAATCAGTTTTATGAAACGGACTGCGGCGTATGCAATGAAAAAATAGAACAAAATGAAGGCAAATCCGGAATAACCGCCCGTAAATAGTAATGATAATGAGAGTGATAAGCCAACGGAGTTTTTAATCGTCGGATTTGCGAACACAGAGAAGAAGAAATGAAAAATCCACGGAAGCCAAGCCATTGCTATAATCCAGGAGTAGTGCTGCGTGTTGCCGGTGAAAACGCCGGACAGCATATAGCAGCAGGCCGCTACAAAGCAAATTCTATCGTTTTTTGAAAACAGATGCGACAGACAAAAGAATCCGCAGCCGGCAACATAAATGTGGAAGATAAATTCAGCGCCCCAGAAATACGGATTGTAATGTCCAATGAGGGCTAAAATCCAGAAAGGCAGGTAGAAAACCGACGATTGAGGGTCGGCGTGGGCGGGAATGCCCATCGACCTGTAGGGGCTCCAAAACGGCCAAAAGCCATTCTCCAGAGCATTCATCATCGACCAGCGTTTGGGAAAAAATTCGTCGGCAAAATCGAATATGGGAGCGTATATCAGTGTGCCAAAGCAGGCCGCAACGCAAACAAACAGCAGAAAAAAGTAGTATTTCTTGCTTTTTAAAACTTCGATAAAGTTCATATCAGTCTTTAAATAAGGTGGTTATGGTGCAAGTGCGCGCTCGCAAAACCATATTAGTTATTTTGCTTGCAAAAGTACAAAAATTATAAATTGCGGAGTCGAATGCCGATTCCGGGGCTGGGCGGGTACAAGAGCAACAAAATGTTAGAGTTGTTGCCATTAAAAAGTTTTTTCTTGCAATCGTTAAAATTGGATTTATGGATGTTGATGTAGATTTATCAGTTGTGATTTCCGCATATAATGAGGAGCCGGGGATTGAAAGATGCTACACGGAGCTTACCAAGACGCTCTCGCAGATGCCGTTGTCGTACGAAATTGTTTTTGTGAATGATGGTAGCACCGATAATACGGCGTTGATACTTAGGAAAATAGTGTCGGCTGACAACCATATCAGGCTGATAGATTTGTCGCGAAATTTCGGTCACGAGGCGGCAATGATGGCCGGCATCGATTACAGCAACGGCCGCGCCATAATTTGTATGGACAGCGATTTGCAGCATCCGCCCGTAAAAATTCCAGAAATGGTAAGCAAGTGGGAGGAGGGTTTTGAAATTGTGAATATGGTTCGTGTTGAGCGGAAAGACGCCGGTTTTGTCAAGAAATCGAATTCGAAACTGTTCTACAAGATTATAAACAGAATGTCGGACGCCAAACTTGCCGAAAACGCTTCCGACTTTTTCCTTATATCGCGGAAAGTGGCCGATGTGCTGAAAAATGACTATCGCGAACGGACGCGATTCCTGCGCGGCATTATTCAAACAATCGGGTTCCGGAAAACAACCATTGAGTATGTCGCCGACAACCGGATTGACGGAAAAAGCAAATATTCGTTCCTGAAACTGCTTCGTTTGTCGTTCACGGCCATCTCGTCGTTCACAAAACTGCCTTTGCAGCTGGGGCTGATTGCCGGTGTTATTTTTGGTTGTATCTCATTGATTCTGATTGTGTATTCGATTGTTATGTGGATATACAACACGCCTGTTTCGGGTTACACAACCCTGATTGTTTTTATGAGCGCGTTCGCCAGCATCCAATTATTTGTGATAGGAATAATCGGGCAGTATGTCGGGTATATATTCGACGAGGTGAAGCACCGGCCTATTTATATTGTGAAGGAGACGCTGGGGCGCGATGCCGAAAAATAGAGTTTGAATTGCGCAACACTGCCTAAAGAAACTTTTGCGGGTGTGTTATTTTTTTGTAATTCTGCGGCAATTTAAAAATCGCTTTAAAAATGAATAAGATTGTACCTATCACATTGTTAACCGGCTACTTAGGTAGCGGTAAGACAACTCTGCTGAATAAGATTCTGGCCAACAACCAGGGCCTGAAAATTGCTGTGATTGTAAACGACATTGGCGAGATAAACGTCGATGCGTCGCTGATTGAGAAGGGCGGCATTGTGAACAAGAAAGACGACAGCCTGGTGGCCTTGAGCAACGGCTGCATCTGCTGCACGCTCAAAACCGACCTTATCGACCAGATTACCAGCATCACCAGCACCGGCAAGTTCGACTATATTGTGATTGAGGCCAGCGGCATTTGCGAACCGCTGCCGATTGCGCAGACCATTGTGGCCATTGGCGATTATGCCCGCCAGTACAATCAGCCGTCGCCCTGCCGTCTCGACAGCATCGCAACTGTGGTCGATGCCCTGCGAATGGCGCGTGAGTTTGGCTGCGGCAATCAACTGACTCGCAATAATATCGATGACGAAGATATTGAGAATCTGCTCATTCAGCAAATCGAGTTCTGCAACATTATCATTCTGAACAAAGTTGCCGAGGTAACGGAGGACGAGTTGAAGCTTATCCGCGCCGTAATCAAGAAGTTACAGCCATCGGCCGAAATCATTGAGACCAATTACTGCGAGTTCGATTTCCACAAGATTATGGATGCCAAACAGTTCGACCTTGAAAAAGCGTCGATGTCGGCAGGCTGGGTTGAGGAGCTTGAGAAAGATGATGACGAGCACGAACACGAAAGCGAGACCGAGGAATACGGCATCGGAACATACGTTTACTATCGCCGTAAGGGATTCAACTACACCAAGTTCGAGACTTTTGCCAACGACCGCTGGCCGGCAAATATTATCCGTAGCAAGGGCATCTGCTACTTCAACGATGATGCCGATATGTCGTATATGTTCGACCAAGCCGGAACGCAGAAGAAACTTGTGAAGGCAGGGCAGTGGATTTGCACTGCGCCCGAAGAGGAGCAGAAACAGCTGCTGGCCCAAAGCGCCGAGCTGCGCCACGACTGGGACGAGGAGTATGGCGACAAGATGATTAAAATCGTCTTTATTGGTCAAAATCTTGACCGCGAAGCACTTAAAGCGGAATTGGATAAGATTTAAGCAAAATGAACGTTTTGAAAATCATCGGGAAGAATATCGGAGTCATAATATTGGCTATTGCCGTATTGTTGATTGGTGTTGTTGTGGGCGACCTTGGTCGGAATTTGTTTTCCGATTATTACCTGAAACTGATAGTTTCCTGCGTCCTAAGGGTGGCATCTACTATGGCGCTGGCTTGGTTCGTGTCGGCCAAACTGTTGAAAATCAGCCCTGATGAGTTGGGTATCAAACCAAAACGAATCGAGCTGAAATGGATAATTATTGCCATTGCATTGCCGGTTTTGGTGCTCGTTTTTTATGCATTTGTGTTGCCCGGAAAAGCGCACATCACTGAAAATGATATGCTTTGCAAAACGCTTTTCCGTGCTATTCTTGAGACGGGAATTACTGTGGGAATAGCTGAGGAGTTGATTTTCAGAGGAATGATTTTCCGCTATATGAAAAAGACTTTGGGCGTCAAGCTGGCCGTAATCATCCCGGCCGTTTTGTTCGCCATCCTGCACATTATGAATATGCAGACGTTCAACCTGACCGACCTGATTCTTCTTGTTTTGGCAGGGTCGTCGGTTGCGGTAATGTTTACATTGATGGCCCTTGATTCAGGCTCGATTTACCCCGGCGCATTGGCGCACGCACTGTGGAACGCACTCATAATTGGCGGCATTTTTGGCGTGGGCGCGATAGTCAACGGGGCGCCTAACACGGCTTATATTGTTATTCCGGTGGAGTCTGCGAGCAAACTTCTCACTGGAGGTAATTTCGGAGTTGAGGCTGCAGTGCCCGCGATAGTTTGCTATATCGCTGCAGCGATGATTTGCTTTGTTTGGTATAAAAAGAAATTGAAGCGCGCTGAAAGCCAGGCTGGATAAGATTTAAGCATCGGCTCGACGAATTGTAATTGTGCCTGATGCGGTGGCACCCGAAAAAATTGTAGATTTGGCAACGGAAAAACACTCGGTTATGACACAAAAACTGTTCACACTAATAATATCATTGTTCGCCACCATTGGCATTGCCGGAGCGCAAGACACTATAATGTTGATGCGCGGTAAGCGTATCGCCGTGAGCAACAGTAAGATAGAAGTTACAGCCAAAGGCGATACGGTGGTCAGCTACCAATTGCCTAACGGAAAGCAAAAAAGCAAGCGTGCCGACAAGGTCTTTTCGGTTTCGCAGGGCGGACGTGAGCATATATTATATGTGTCGGACACCGCAGCCGGCGACCTGACTGTTGACCAGATGCGGCGTTTCCTTCAAGGCAAAGCCGATTATTCGGGTGGATTCAGCTGGGGATTTTTCGCTGGCGGTGTGGCGGCAACTGCAGTCGGGGCGGCAATTCCGTCGGTGCGATTCAGCTTGAACAGCAACAATGCCAGCGTGCCTGTTGGCTTGGTGGTTCCGTTCGGTTATATATTTGTGGCTGGCAACACCACCAAATCAGTTGAAAAACTGAAGGCAAAATACCCCGATATGCCTGACGATGAATATTATACTTTAGGCGTTCAAACCGCAATAAGCCAACGGCGGATGCGCGATGGCGCTTTGGGCGTGCTAACGGGCGGCGTTATTTGGATTGTGGCCGCAGGCATCAGTAATTGACATTAAAAATGCTGCATCAGATTCATATACAGAACTATGCGCTAATCGACGAACTGACAGTCGATTTCACCGACGGCTTTTCGACGCTCACGGGCGAGACGGGCGCGGGAAAGTCGATTTTGCTTGGTGCGCTGATGCTGGCTCTGGGCAATCGCGCCGACACCGCAGCCATTGGCAATGCGGGACAGAAATGCGTGGTTGAAGCAACATTCAATGTCAAACCGTATCACCTTGAAAAGATTTTCGATGAGCTCGACCTTGATTATCAGGACGAAACAATTGTCCGCCGCGAGTTGCTGACAAACGGAAAATCACGCGCTTTTGTCAACGATACACCCGTTAACCTAAACGCACTCAAAGATTTAGGCCGCCACCTGATTGACATTCACTCGCAGCACGAGAATCTTGAACTGAACAACAATCAGTTTCAGTTGCGTGTGGTTGATGCGGCCGCGCAAAATGCTGATTTACAGAAACAATACTCGGCCGCTTACGCAGAATACAAGCGTTTGCAGGCCGAACTTGCCGAACTGAAGGAAAATGCACGCCAGATGTCGGCCGATTACGACTATAATCAATTCCAATACAACCAGTTAGCCGAAGCAAAACTCGATGGCGTCAATCAGGAAGAGATGGAAACCGAATTTCAGACGCTGTCGAATATTGTTGATATTCAACAAAATCTGAGCGCCGCGCTCTACGTTTTGCAAGACGGCGAGCAAAACGTTTTGTCGGGACTGGCGCAGGTTCGGCAGGCTGTTCAGCAGACGCAGCGCTACTTCCAAAAATCGGAAGAGTATCTGCAACGCCTTGAGCCTGTGATAATTGAAATGAAAGACTTTGCGCAGGAACTCGAAAGCGATTTGCAACGGCTTGAGAATCAACCCGAACGGCTCGAAGAGTTGCGCGCCAAACTCGACCTGCTCTACAGCCTTATGCAGAAGCACCAGGCAAAAAGCGTTGACGAACTTATTGCAATCCGCAACGATTTAGAGCAAAAACTCACCAAATCAGGCGATTACGAAACGCTGATTGAGCAAACCGAAAAGCAACTCAGCCAAGCCACAAAGCAATTGACCGATTTGGCAGCCAAACTGTCGGACAGCCGCCGAAAGGTTGCCGATTCGCTCTGCAAGCAGATTTGCAGCCATTTGACTGGTCTGGGAATGCCAAACGCGCAGTTGCAAATCAGCCTGACAAATACGGACACATTCACGCCTAACGGCCGCGACAGCGTCAACTTTTTGTTCACCGCCAACCGCAACCACGAACTTCAAAACATTTCGAAGATTGCATCGGGCGGTGAGATAAGTCGTTTAATGCTGAGCATAAAAGCGATACTTTCAAAATCTGTTGCTTTGCCAACTGTTATTTTCGATGAGATTGACACAGGTGTTTCGGGCGACATCGCACACAAGATGGGCGAACTTATGTCGCTGATGGCCAAACAGATGCAGGTGATAACCATTACCCACTTGCCGCAGATTGCCGCCAAGGGTGCGGTACAATATCGCGTTTCGAAGAACGACGAAGGCGGCACCACTCACACTATTGTTGACAAACTGTCTGACGCTGAGCGCGTTGATGAGATTGCGCGTATGTTGAGCGGCAAAAATATCACCGCCGAGGCGCGAGAGAACGCCAAATCACTGTTAAAAGGATAACTCTTTATAATTCACAACTTTATACCACCTTTTTATGGACAATTTCCAATTTTACAGCCCAACCGAATTCGTGTTTGGCAAGGGCACCGAAAACGAAGCGGGCAAGTACGTTCGCAAGCACGGCGGTTCTAAAGTGCTGATTCACTATGGTTCTGGCTCGGTTGTCAGGACAGGTTTGCTTGAGCGCGTCAAAAAATCGCTGGCTGCCGAAGGCATCGCATTCGTCGAACTTGGCGGTGTGAAACCCAATCCGCGCGACACCAAGGTGCGCGAAGGCATTGCTCTGGCAAAGGCCGAGAAGGTCGATTTCATTCTGTCGGTAGGCGGCGGCTCGTGCATCGACAGTTCGAAAGCCATTGCCGCGGGCGTCTGCTACGACGGCGATTTCTGGGATTTGTACGGCACTGGACTTGAGATTAAAAAGGCTCTGCCCGTGGGCACTGTGCTCACTATTGCCGCCGCTGGCAGCGAAGGCTCGGGCGCATCGGTCATCACCCGCGAAGACGGTCTGCTCAAGCGCGACGCCTGCTCTGACCTGCTTCGCCCGCGATTCTCAATCTTGAACCCCGAACTCACCTGCACTCTGCCAGCCTATCAGACGGCTTGCGGTGCAACCGACATTATGGCGCACGTTTTTGAGCGCTATTTTACTAATACAGAAGAAGTTGAGGTTACCGACCGTCTTTGTGAAGCCATCCTGCTGACAATGGTCAAGGAAACACCGCGCGTGATTGCCGACCCCAACAACTACGAAGCCCGCGCCAATATTATGTGGGCCGGAACGGTTGCGCACAACGACATTGTTGGCGTCGGCCGCAGCCAGGACTGGAACAGCCACTGCATTGAGCACGAACTGTCGGGTCTGTACGATGTGGCTCACGGTGCAGGACTGGCCGTGGTTATGCCTTCGTGGATGGAATTCACAATGAATCACAATGTTATGCGTTTTGCACAAGTTGCCACCCGAGTTTGGGGCTGCCAGATGGATTTTGAGCATCCCGAAAACACCGCACTCGCGGGCATTCGCTGCTTCCGTCGGTTCCTTTCGTCAATCGGAATGCCAATCAACTTTGAGCAACTCGGCGCGAAAGAATCAGATATTCCGTTGTTAGCCAAGAAGATGGGCATCAACGGCACCACGGGCGGTTTTGTGAAACTCACCACTGCCGATGTCGAAGCAATTCTGCGCATCGCCGCAAAGGCAACAGTTTGAGATATTTAGCGGCAACGCACACTGGCGGCTCATATTTTTTTTCGCAAAACACGACAAAAATTATTTGTCGCCGGTGTCATTTGTAACAAAAAAAACTACCTTTACACCGTTTCATACAAATACATACTAGAGATGAAAAAATATGCAGTTATTATGATTGCAGTGGCTGCAATCGCTGTTTTGTCTGCCTGCGCATCGTCGAAAGGCAATTGCCCGGCATACTCGCAAAACGCACAACAAACAGAGCAAATCGCGCAGCGCTAAATAAAAAACATCGTTCAGATGTTTTTTATTTGCGCTTTTGCGCTGACATTCTGAAAGATGTCAAATTCCACCTGGCTCGTTCCGAGTCGGGTTTTCTTGTTTATGGATAGCGGCTTTCAACCTATCAGCATATCTGAAAAATCATCAAAATCAGTGCTTCTCGTAAAAAGAAAAAATAGATTAAATCATATTTGTTTTTACAAGCCGATTTTATACTTTTGAGCGATTTTTGAAAGGGAACAATAAAGAGATTTAAGTTTCTAATTTTTAATACTTTAAAACACAAAAACTATGATTAAAGTTGGTATCAATGGTTTCGGTCGTATCGGCCGTATGGTGTTCCGCGCTGCTGTCGAGAACTTCAGCAAAGACATCCAGATTGTAGGAATCAACGACCTTCTGGACGCTGATTACTTGGCTTACATGTTGAAATATGACTCAGTTCACGGTCATTTCAACGGTGATGTTAAAGTTGAGGGCAACTTCATGATTGTCAACGGCAACAAAATCCGTCTGACTGCAGAAATGGACCCAGCTAACCTGAAATGGAACGAGGTTGGCGCTGACGTAGTTGTTGAGTCAACTGGTTTCTTCTTGACTGACGAGACAGCTCGCAAGCACATCCAAGCTGGTGCAAAGAAAGTCATCATGTCAGCTCCTTCGAAAGACGCTACCCCGATGTTCGTATTCGGTGTAAACGACAAGACCTACGCTGGCCAGGACATCATTTCGAACGCATCTTGCACAACCAACTGCTTGGCTCCTATCACAAAAGTTCTGAACGACAAGTTCGGTGTTAAACGTGGTTTGATGACTACCGTTCACGCTGCAACTGCTACTCAGAAAACTGTTGACGGTCCTTCGAAGAAAGACTGGCGCGGTGGCCGTGGCATCCTGGAGAACATCATCCCGTCGTCGACAGGTGCTGCAAAGGCAGTAGGCAAAGTTCTTCCTGCTTTGAACGGCAAACTGACAGGTATGAGCCTTCGCGTTCCTACTTCTGACGTTTCTTTCGTTGACCTGACTTGCGAACTCGAGAAGGCTGCTTCGTACGAGGAAATCTGCGCAGCTATGAAAGCCGCTTCAGAGGGCGAGTTGAAAGGCATCCTGGGTTACACCAACGAGGCTGTTGTTTCAACTGACTTCCGCAACGACTCTCACACTTCTATCTTCGACGAGAAGGCAGGTATCCAGCTCGACCCGACATTCGTTAAGGTTTGCGCTTGGTACGACAACGAGTGGGGCTACTCTAACAAAGTGTTGGAAATGGCTCGCGTTATCTCTAAATAATTTAGACTTAACAAAATATGAGAAAAGCCATCCTTCGGGGTGGCTTTTTTTATTTATTGAAGGCTATAGTCTAACGTCCAACTGAAAAAACTGTCCGAAGGACAGAATTTGTATAACCGGCGATTAAGCAAAGCGCAATCGCCGCCAGTTTATAATAAGAAGTAACTCTCTGGAAGATAGAACCATATCAAGGTTCAGTCTTTCAGACTGAAAATCGAGGGGCAGCCAATGCCGTAGGTTACGCTTCGCTTACCTACGGTTATGAAAATATTGTCTTTCAGACAAATTTGAATCATTGAGGACATCCGTTAGGGCGAAATTGGCAAAAATTTAATCGATTTCGCCCGCGCGGAAAAATCAAATTTCTAACGTTTTCCTTTGATAGTTTGAAATCTGGAGGTTTTTGGAGACTACTTTTTCTTTAGCACAATTTTGCTGTTATATATGTCATAGGTGGTTTTCAGCAGTGATATTAGTTCATCTTTGCGCTCGATGGGCTGGTTGCAGGCGTTGCGGGTGAAGCGAGCCACAATTGTGATGAGGTTTCCGTCGCTAACTGTGGCTGTCGCACTTACAGAACCGAATACGTTTTCAACGGCGTTGGCACCATCTTGCGACACCCATTTGGGCAGGCTTTCAATTTCGAGTCCGTCGGGTATGTGGATTATTACCGTATCAACGAAGCTGGCCGAACTATATTGAACCAGAGGCATTTTCCGTTCCGGTTTGAATTTAGGAACAGTCACATTTCCAGAGTTGAACGCCGGAACAAACGTGCGGCTTCCGCTCACCTTGCCATATGAAGCGGTAAAGTGGCATTGAATGTTCATTTGATAACAGCCAGTTGTGGCATTCTCAAGTTTTAGTTCTGAAATCTTACATCCGTTCGCACCAATTTTATGCGACACGGCGTTGGTTAGTTGCTTGATTTCACTTTTGCTCCACGCCAGATATTTTTCGTAGAAACGGCCGCCGCCGTGCACTTTGTAGATTGCGTCGCGCAAACTGAAATCGTTGTTGAAAAACAATTCGGTAACAACTGATTCAATATTGACCTCGGGTGCATAATCCGGCACACGAATCAGCTTTCCGCCATCGCTTTTTTCCAGTAGACATTCGTGGCCGGCCAGAGTAGGTGAAATGTAGCCGAAAGGCAGAAAAGAAGTGGCGGTGCCGTCAATCCACAGGGTGTCTTTCCCATCGGGTACGCACAGAATGACGTGGTTAATCTCGTTGAAGTTCGGAAAATCGGGCGACAAGTCTTTGAATGTGGTGCTGATGCCTACCAAATACGACTCAATGCCAGCCACTTTCAGCAACGCTTTCATATAGTTGGACAACGCTTTGCAGTCGCCGAACCCGGTTTTGCTGACTTCTTGCGCCATCATCGGCTGGTATCCGCCAATGCCGAGCTGGATGCTCACGTAGCGTGTCTTTTCGCCGTGATATTTGTACAGTGCTTCGGTTTTCTCACGGTTGGTTGACAGCCCGGCGGTTATTGATTTTACTTTGTCGATTTCCGACTGAGGTAGAGCGTCGCGGCCTTCTGCAAGTTCATAAAGCCATTGCCCAAGACTTTCCCAACTGTCAAGTTTCCCCTTGGTGCCTTGCATAGTGAACGTTGGCGGATTCACGCGTATGCAGGGGAATTGGTACACAGCCATAGGCGAATAATCTTCCAGAACAACGCCGCGCTGTGCCGGAACAGTCCATTGGTACTTGACTTTTCTGCCTTCGGCCAAATTCTTTTTGTTTGCGATGTTCAAGTTCATCTGCCGTTCCCGGATAATTGCATTCAGCGGAAGTGTCAGCGTGTAGTGGCATTCCTGCATCGACTGGCGCTCATAGTCCAACGGGCTGAAAACCGGATAGGAGACAAGTCCGTCGGAATATTTAATTTGCCATTCATATTCAACAGTGTAGGGGTAGGAGACCGTCGTTGGCGGTACGTAGTAGTAGATTTTGTCATCCGATGCAAACGATTCGCCATCGGCAGACAGGTGCAAGTCAGACTTTTTAATCTTCGTCAACACATTGCCTGTCGCGTCGGTTATGCGGCCGCGGAAGGCTGCTATGCCCCGGAACTGGTCTTCGTAGGCTGACCACGCGGCGGCATCGTCGCCTTTCTTGTTCAGCACCGTTACCACTCTGTGATAGGTGCAGATGCCCTTGTCGGCTTCCGTTTGGTCGAAATTCACATCGTAGCACCTCACCACCGAGTTGTGCTCTTTGTCCATCAGGCTGTCGGGTATGTTTGACAGTGCCCAGTTGTCGTTTTCTGCGAATCCGGTTTGTATGGCAGCCATCAGAGCCAGACTGCAAGCTAATTTTTTGCCAGACATCTTATTTCTTTTTGAGTACGATGTTCAACGAATTCAGCTCCAGCAGATGGCTCCAGAACTCGCGTAGTTCCTGATAGTTGGGTGGCAGTACAAGCACGGTGTTCAATTCTGACTTGTACACGGTTGAAATGGTGTTTCCTTGCACTTTGAGGCTGATAGATACGTTGATGTCGCCATTGTTGAATGTGTATCTGGCGTTTTGAGGAATCTCTTCAATCTCATAATTTTGCGGAATTACAATTTGCGCGGCTACCGTGTTTTTCTGCAGATAGGGGAATTCCACTGGATATTTCCGCACCTCGGAAGTGAAGTAGTTGCCGTGCTCGTCAGGGAATACGATGGGGTTCACGTAGATGCGGTCGTCGTTCGTCATCAAATCCTTCTTGAAGAAGATGCTCTCCATAACTCTGACATTGGAGCCATCAACGTCTCTCACGCTGTATGAAGTAATGTCATATTCATCACGTTCACCTTTCTTGGCTACAAATTCGGCCGAGTCATTGGCGGTGTGGTATTTCTTGTTGAAATTCATAGCATTCAGGCCTTGCATAACGTTGCGGATGCTGCCTTGAATCGAACCGTCCTCAGAAACCGTCGCCTGAATAGTTGTTGTTGTCTGATGGCCGGCTATTTTGGCCAAATTGTAGCGGGCGAGCGAATTTGGAATCGCTTTCGAGTCGTACAGAATGGCGTCGTTGAGCATATTTTCAGGAATCACATTAATGCCGCCGTAGTCGGCTGAAGATTCGAGGAAGAACACATTGCCAGATTCATCGCAGAAAGCCACGGCAAAGGTGTCAAGCTGGTCCATTGTGGCGTAGGTTAAAGGAAGGGGACCGCCGCTGCGGAACTTCAGCAAGATTGGGGTGCACGAAATTCCTGCGTCTTTGAGCATTGAAATCAGAATGAAGTTGAGTTGGGCGTTGTCACCTTTGCCATCCTTCAAAGCGTTCAGCGGATTATCGTCCCACAAAGCGTAGGTTTCGTTCCACTTCAGTTTGTTTTTGAGCAGTTTGAAAATTGCGCTCGCACGGTCGACAATTTTGAGAGATGACAAGTTCATCGTGTCCATTTCGGCTTTAAATGGATTCTTGATTTTCAGGCATTTGTCATAATGCTCCTCTCCCAAATTCTTCTTGACCTGCCCCCAGTCGGAACTCAAGTCCTGATATAAATAGCCAGGAATGTTTACCAGCCGCAGTTCAAACTCGACGCGGCTTGCATAGATTTTGGTATTGTAGACGAGACCTTCGTCCTTTATGGCTGGCATATTCTCCGCATCAATGTTAAGCTCGATGCCATTTGAGCTGTAATGTTTTCCTTTGTAGGAATAAGATATGTTGGTTGGTTTTCTGGTAACGCTCTGCTGTTCATAACCTTTCGCCTCGACAGAAAATTGGTAATCTTCGTCGTAAGTGATGTCGCAATGTGATTTAAGGACGGGAATGGAAAGTTGTGAGTACCACGTCGGAATACGGTAGTATCGCGGACTTATGATGGTGTATTTATATTCGATGACGGTTCCGACTTTAACATCAGGGATGGTGAATTTTATTGTCCGTCTATAGTCTGAGGTTTGCTCCTTAACAATGTATTTGTCCTGCATCTTAGTCTTAACAATCTTGCCGTTCTCCAGGTTATAGGCGGCTGCTTCTATTCTTAAAATTTGGTCGTTGCGTGAGGTAGTGCCTTTATTATAATAGATTGGCACGGTTATGGTTGCCCAATCTTTACCCTCTTCTTTCAAAATCTTAATGCGGGCACGCATCTGCGTTTCCAAAACAAAATCTCCTTCTGTATTTATTCCGAACGATGATCTGCAATTTCTATATAGGAACACGGCCTCGGCTTCTGGGTCAACCGGATTTGACATATCGCTGATTTCCTCGGCTTTAACATTCCCGTATTTGGGAATTTGGGCGCTGGCTCCCAATGTTGCTAAAAATAGCAGTGGCAATAATAATTTATGCATAAATGATTGTAATGAATAGTTGTCGAAATGTTTTTTTTGTTTGTTGACTGCGAAGGTAGTTTTTATTTGGTATTCCGCAAATAATCCTTTACAACTTACTAAACGTTCCCAAAGTCGATTTTGAAAACGAGTTTTTTTATTCAAGCAGAATTATTCTATCAGCATAATTTTATTTGAATAATTTTATAACCATCTGTTCTTGTGTATGTTATGTGCAATTTATCTACAAAAAACGCCACAAAAAACAGCCCTGGAACGGGCTGCATAACACTAATGGTAGCGAATGAGTAACGCATAAATCAAGCCCGTCGGGGCGGACACGCTACTTCTCTGCCAGCCTGTTTTCCAAATCCTTAACCTTCGCTTCGCTCTTACGCAGCTGCTGTTCCATCTCGCGCACCGATGTAAGGTCGAACGAGACACCCAAGATGTTGGGGTTGTGCGTTATGTTGTTGATAAACGGCACTTTAATGGTTTGCAAAA
>CAMJCK010000045.1:0-29454 GCA_946404125.1 uncultured Bacteroidota bacterium
ATTTGCGTGTCGGTTTCAACGCTTGTGGCTTATCTGATTTCGATGCTGATTTATTGACAGTTGAAAGACATACAAGTTTTAAAGAATGTGTGGTGTGCAGCCGCACATTTTTTTTGGAAAAATTCAGAATGCAGGTAGGGTAAAGCCCCGCTGAATTGTCTTATAGATGTGCGCGTTATCGCACAAAGCAATTCTAATTAAAAACTTAAACTATTATGAAAAGATTAACACTTCTTGCGCTTGCTCTTGTCGGCTCGCTCTGCGGCTATTCGCAAATGATTGAATATCCTAAAAATCAGATTTCTGTGTTTTATTGTGATGGTATGTCACTGTACTCGGGTCTATTAAAGAGTTGGGGTTCCGGACTAACGAATGACGGAATAAAAGGAGATGGAGAAAAACGTTTGAAATACACCTATTTCTCTGGAACTTATAATGTTGAGTATCTGCGCAATTTTATCAAACCTTGTATGTCGTTTGGTGTGCAATTGGGTTATGAAGAGAACCGTTCTGAACATTGGATTAATAGGTGTGATTCACCATCTCAACCTAACGATAACTGGACAGAGAAAGAGCGGACTCCGTACATTATGGCTGTCATCCAATTAGATTTGCTACGACACGATTGGATAGGTCTTTACACAAAAGCAGGAGAAGGAATACGTTTTATTTTTACAGAACAAAACTACGAATCAGGAAAAAAAGATAAAGAATTTGGTCTCGTTTTATGCTTTGTCGGAGCTGTCGGGCTTGAGGTTGGACCAAAAATGGTAAGAGCTTTCGGTGAAGTTGGATTGGGTGCTCAAGGTTTTGCGGCAATTGGAATCAGAAGCAGATTTTGAAAAATATCGTCATACATTCCTAATGAAAAGATTAACACTTCTTGCGCTTGCTCTTGTAGGCTCGCTCTGCGGATACTCTCAGATGATAGATTATCCTAAAAATCAAGTTTCTGCGTTTTATAGTAAAGGACAATCGTTGTATACAATTCTTAATGACATTTTCTTAAGAGGAACTCCCGGTGCGAGAAAGACAGAAGGAAAAGAAAGTTGGGAATACACGGATTTTTCTGGAACTTATAATGTTGAGTATCTGCGCAATTTTATCAAACCTTGGATGTCGATGGGTGTGCAATTGGGTTATGAAGAGAACCGTTCTAAACATTGGATTAACAGGTATAATTCACCATTTCAACCTAACGATCACTGGACAGTGAAAGAGCAGACGCCATACATTATGGCAGCCATTCGGTTCGAATATTTACGTTGCAATTGGGTGGGGATGTATTCAAAAGTTGGAGTAGGAGCGCGCTTTATTATTACAGACTCAAAATATGATACAGGGAAGACTGATGATGACTTTGATTGGATTCCTTGTTTTGTTGGAGCAACTGGAATAGAAGTCGGACCCAAATTTGTGAGGTTTTTTGGTGAGTTGGGAATAGGTGCACAAGGTTTTGCGTCGATAGGCATCCGTAGTCGTTTTTGATTTTTCCACTTTCGTTCAAGGCTTTGGCGCCCTAGCACCAAGGCCTTTTTTGTTTTCAAACTTTTCAAAAAAACAAAATACAGGTAGGGTAAAGACTTGCAAAATTGTCTTATAGATGTACGAGTCAATCGCACAAAGCAATTCTAATTAAAAACTTAAACTATTATGAAAAGATTAACACTTCTTGCGCTTGCTCTTGTCGGCTCGCTCTGCGGCTATTCGCAAATGATTGAATATCCTAAAAATCAGATTTCTGTGTTTTATTGTGATGGTATGTCACTGTACTCGGGTCTATTAAAGAGTTGGGGTTCCGGACCAACGAATGACGGGAAAAAAGGAGATGGAGAAACACGTTTGAAATACACCTATTTCTCTGGAACTTATAATGTTGAGTATCTGCACAATTTTATCAAACCTTGGATGTCGATGGGTGTACAATTAGGTTATGAAGAGAACCACTCTAAACATTGGATTAATAGGTATGATTCACCATCTCAACCTAACGATCACTGGACAGTGAAAGAGCAGACGCCATACATTATGGGAGCCATCCAATTTGATTTGCTACGAAGCAATTGGATTGGTTTTTACACAAAGGCAGGAGTGGGTGCACGATTAATATTTACAGACCTTAAATATGATACAGGGAAGACTGATGATGATTTTGGCTGGATTCCTTGTTTTGTTGGTGCAACCGGATTAGAGGTCGGACCAAAATTCATACGCGGTTTTTGTGAATTAGGAATTGGAGCACAAGGCTTTGGTTCGCTCGGTATTCGTATCCGTTTTGATTTTTCTGAACCATAATTCCTTACCATAAAATATATTTGTGCCGACGAATTATACAAGTTCGCCGCTATCGATATTGATTATGGAAACAATTGATTTAAACGTAATTAAGCAACAAGCCGAAACCATTTTGACCGATTTGCTCAACAGCCACCCCCTGGCTAAAGGTTCGGTTTTTGTGATTGGATGCTCGTCGAGTGAGGTTGCTGGTGGTTTGATTGGCAAGAACTCGAGTGCCGAAATTGGAGCAACCATCTTTGCCACAGCGCATAAGATTCTGTCGGAACGTGGAGTTTATCTGGCTTGCCAGTGCTGCGAGCACCTGAACCGCGCACTTGTGGTTGAGGCCGAATGCGCTGAACGCTATGGCTACGAGCCGGTGAGCGTGGTGCCGTGGCTTCACGGTGGCGGCTCGTTTGCCACTGCGGCATACGGCGGTTTCGACCAAGCGCTTGTGGTTGAGCACGTTAAGGCTTCGGCAGGGCTCGACATTGGCGACACGCTCATTGGTATGCACCTGAAAGATGTGGCCGTGCCCGTTCACCCCACACCGAACCAGATTGGCGCAGCCCACGTGGTAGCCGCCTTCTGCCGCCCGAAACTCATTGGCGGCGAACGTGCGAGGTATGTTTAAGGGGTGAATCAGTCAATCGTTTGTAGAGACGCGGCGCGCCACGTCTCTACTATGCGGTAGGAAAAAACCTTCAGCACTCAAATCCTAACTACTAATTCCTAAATCCTAAATATCTATATTTGCCCCCATTATGAGAAAGGCATTGTTTTACATTTCGATAGTGCTGCTTTCAGTCGGACTGATGTCGGCCAAGGGCAGCCGCAAGAAGCCGAAACCTGCGTTTGCGGTTATCGAGACGCCGTACGGCAATATGAAGGTCAAACTCTACGGCCAGACGCCGCTGCACAAGCAGAATTTCGTAACGCTCGTGAAGGAGCATTTCTACGACAGTCTGCTCTTTCACCGTGTGATTGAGGATTTTATGATTCAGGGCGGCGACCCCGATTCGAAGAACGCGCCGAAGGGCAAGATGCTGGGCGCGGGAAGTCACGGCGAGCGAATCCCTGCCGAGTTTGTCGATGGCCTTTACCACAAGCGCGGCGCTCTGGCTGCCGCACGCGACAACAATCCCGAAAAAAAATCGTCGGGGTGCCAGTTCTACATTGTGCAGGGTAAAGTGTACTCTAACAAAGATTTAGACCATATTGAAGAGCAGCATAACGCGTCAGTCAAGCAGAAAATGCTCAACGACTGGCTCAAATCGGACGAGAGCAAGGCCGACCAAGATGCACTGACCAAACTGCAACGCGCACGCAACTTCGCCGCCTTCAACCATTATTGCGACAGCCTTGTGGAGCATTTGGTTGCGACGAATCCCGATGCCAAACTGTTCAAATTCAGCCCCGAACAGCGCAAAACCTACACCACCGTCGGCGGTGCGCCTTTCCTTGACGGCGATTATACCGTTTTTGGCGAAGTGGTTGAAGGTCTGAACATTATCGACAGCATTGCCGCCGTTGAGACCGACCGCAACGACCGCCCGCTCAACGATGTGATGATGAAAATGCGAATTGTGAAAAAATAGTGCTATGAACTTCGACGTCAGAGAGATACGAAAAGATTTCCCCATTCTGGAGCAAACCGTCAACAACCGTCGGCTCGTCTATTTCGACAATGCGGCCACCACGCAGAAGCCGCGCCGCGTGATTGACAAGATTGTCGAGGTTTACACCCAATACAACGCCAACGTGCACCGCGGCGTCCACCACCTGAGCAACCTTGCCACCACGGCAATGGAGGAGTCGCGGCAGACGGTCAGGCGGTTTCTGAACGCAGCGTCGGAGCGCGAGATAATCTTCACCCGCGGAGCCACCGAGAGTATCAACCTTGTGGCAAATTCGTTCAGCCAGCAGTTTATGAGCGAAGGCGATGAGGTAATCGTCACCGAGATGGAGCACCACAGCAACCTTGTTCCGTGGCAACTACTTGAAAACCAACATAAAGCAAAAGTTGTTAAATGGGCTTTCGACGACCGTGGCGAACTGAATCTGGCCGAACTCGAAGAGTTGATAACCGACCGCACCAAATTGTTGTCAATTGTCTATGTTTCAAATACTTTAGGCACTATCAACCCGATTGAGCAGATAATTGAGATTGCCCACAGCCACAACATTCCCGTGCTGGTGGACGCTTCGCAGGCCATTCAGCATTTTGCGATTGACGTTCAGCAACTCAACTGCGATTTTCTTGTCTTCAGCGGACACAAGATTTACGGCCCGACAGGCGTCGGCGTTTTGTATGGCAAAGAGCAGTGGCTCAGCCAGATGCCGCCATATCAGGGCGGTGGCGAGATGATTGAGACCGTGTCGTTCAGCGGTACCACCTTCAACCAACTGCCGTACAAATTTGAGGCAGGCACGCCCAACTATGTGGGCATTATCGCCCTTGCCGAGGCACTGCGCTACGTTGAGGCCATTGGAATGGACAACATTGCCGCCTACGAGAGCGAACTTTTTACTTATTTGAACGATAAGATTCAGTCAATTAGCGATTTGCGACTGATTGGTACCGCCGAAAAGCGTGCGTCATTGGTTTCGTTTGTGACCGATTTCGCCCACCCGTTCGACATTGGCACCCTTCTCGACAAAATGGGCATTGCCGTGCGCACAGGCACCCACTGCACCGAGCCCATAATGCAGCACTTCGGCATTCCAGGCACCGTCCGTGCTTCGATAGCCTTCTACAACACCGCCGAAGAGATTGACATTCTGCACGATAGCCTGCTGCGGGCGGTGAATATGCTGAAGTAGAGTTTTTGGAGTGATTTGCTGAAAATCATCGCGAAGCGATACCCCAACATTTTCCATTTGCGGAAGAAATCAACGAAAAACTATATTTGCACCCAGAAACGGAAAATCCGTATCGAGATATTTTGAATTGGAAATGAACGAATTAGAATCGCGCCAGCAACAAATAATTGACGAGTTTGGTGTCTTCACCGATTGGATGGACAAGTATGAGTACCTGATTGAGCTAGGCAAGGAACTCGAGCCGATGCCCGATAGCGAGAAAACCGAGCAAAACCTTATCAAAGGCTGCCAAAGTCAGGTGTGGCTCACGGCCAGCTGCAACGGCGGCATTGTCACCTTCCGCGCCGACAGCGACGCCATAATCACCAAAGGCATTATCGCTCTGCTAATCAAAGTGATGTCGGGGCTTTCGCCGAAAGAGATTGCCGAAGCCGACCTGCATTTTATCGATGCAATCGGCTTGCGCGAGAACCTGTCGCCCACCCGTTCAAACGGCCTCGCAAGTATGGTGCGGCAGATAAAAATGTACGCGCTGGCGTTTGCTTCGGAATAATGTTTAATAAATTGAATAGTAATTCGAAAATTCAGTCATTCAATTAATCAATCCTTCAATCCTTGAGTTATGGACCAACTGCTTGAAACCAAAATAATCAACGAGCTGAAAACCGTTTACGACCCTGAGATACCCGTCAACGTGTACGATTTGGGGCTTATCTACAACCTGAAGGAAGACAAGGGCGTGCTCGACGTTGAAATGACCCTGACCGCCCCCGGCTGCCCCATTGCCGACCAGATTCTGGATGAGGTGCGGATGAAATTGGAATCAGTTCCGGGCATTCACCAGGTGAACATAAACCTTGTGTTCGAGCCCGAGTGGAACCAGGATATGATGAGCGAAGAAGCCAAGATGGATTTGGGATTTTTGTAGAGGATCCTCGATTGAAATCTTAAACGATCAGATTAAATGCAATAGCTTAAAACCAGCATTTATTGCATATTATATTCTTCTCGTTTTCAAAACTCCGACAAAAGCTCCCACCGCCGCCGGAACAGCTACATTAACAATCCACAGCACTGTTGTGGCAGTAACAATCTGCGTTGGCTGTCCGGCAATGAAAAGCAGCGCCATTGAGCCGCGCACGCCCCACTCAACAAGCGCAAAAGTGGGAACCACCGAAACAAAACAGTACATCAGCGCAATGGAGCAGAAAGCCTCGGCAGCCTCAAGATGTACGCCCGCGGCCGCCAGCATCAGCCATAGCTGCAGCATAAAAATGAGGCTCCGGCAAACCGAAAGGCCGAAAGCTGTTGCAAGTTGATTTTTTGAGTGCAAACCGGCGGCACTAATGAAGCGCTCAAGCCACGGCCAGCGGCTGAATCTGAAACGCGCGGCCATCAGCTTTGCGGCGAAATAGAATCCCGACAAAACGGCAACAAAAACCAGCAGCACACTCATTGTCAGTGCGTGATGCCCGGCCGCAACCGCCAAAAAATCGGGCAACGCGGGTCTGAATCCAAACGCCACAACGCCCAACGCGGCAATTGCCAACATCTGCGCGTAGCCACCCACAAAAGCCGACATTGCTCCGGCTGTTCGGTTTTCGGGTTTGAGCAGAGCGATGCGTCCGGCAAAATCGCCCACGCGGTTTGGAGTGAGCATCGACACAGCCAGACCTGCTAAAACTGATTTTGCCGACTGCCAGATGTTAAGCATCTGCAAATGAGCTATGAGCAAACGCCATTTAAAGGCTTCAGTTAACCAGTTGAGAGGCATCAGCGCCACAGCGGCCAGCATTGGCACGGCACTTAACGAGCCAATACCAGCAATGCCGCCGGCCAGCTGGTCGTGAACCTTCCAGCCGATGAACAATAGCGAGGCCACCGCCACCGCAATCCTAAGTATGAAACCTATTGTGCTTTTCATTTCGGGCTAAAGTAATCAAAATCAACCATTATCCTCATCGTCGGAATCAGTGTTTCCGTCATCGCTGCCTTCCTTGCGCTTGTCTGCGGCCGAAAGCGCGCTGTGAATGGTCTCCGAACCGAATTTGCGATTTATGTCGTCGAGGGCCTGCATCAAGCGGCGGCTCTTGCGGTCGTTGTCGGCATTGAAAAGGTCGAGCTGCACGGCGTTTGACGGCACAAAATCGGACAGCACCACCCCGAGCTTCTTATATTGAAAGCCGGGCCTGAAAAGCTGGTCGAGCAGTTGCAGGGCGGCTTCGGTGATTATACGGGTGTCTTGCGTAGGCGCTGGCAAGGTGCGCGAGTCGTGGGCGCTGTACTGCGGCAGGTCGGTGCGGTGGCGGTTTGTGCGGAAAAACAGCGTGACCGTCTTGCACATACTATCCTGTTCGCGCAACTTGAAGGCCAGCCGCGACACAAAATCAGCCGTCATCTCGCGCAACCGCTGCTTGTCGTCGGTTGTATAGGCAAAGGTCCGCGAGTGCGAGAGACTTTTCTGCACATCGCCGCGCTCTATTTCAATCGCTCTGATTCCGTGCAGCTCGCGCCACGTGCGCACTCCGGCGGTTTTCATATAGCGCTGCACGTATGGCTCCGACATCCGCGCAAACTCAAGCGCCGTGGATGCGCCATTGTCCGACAGAAATTTTGTCAACTGGCGGCCGACGCCCCATACATCGCCAATAGGCAATCCGGCGAGCGCCTTCTGCCGGTTGGCTTCCGATAGCACACAGATGCCCTTGTATCCGTCGTAATGCTTTGAGTACCAGGTGGCGACCTTTGCCAGAGTGTAGGTCTGCGAGCAGCCGCAGCTCACCGGAATGTCAGTCTCCTTCAAAATCAAGTCTTTCACCAGGCTCACGTAATGACGCACTTCGGTTTCGTCATCAATAGGAAGCTCACCGAAAAACTCATCAACGCTGTACTGTATGAAATTTTGTATAATATCTTGTTTAATAACAAGTTGCATTATATGCTTTGAAGTATTCCTATACTTGATATGGTCCACAGGGAACATTATCACTCCGTTATCCTCAATCAGCTTCTTGGCTTGAAAGACTGGCAACCCACGCTTCAGCCCCAGCTTTTTGGCTTCGGCCGTAAGAGCCAGAATGACGCCCCCGCCTGCCTCGTTGGTGTTCGAAACCACCACAGGCTTGCCTTTGAGCTCGGGATGGAACGCCACCTCGCAGCTGGCAAAAAACGTGTTACAGTCGATGTGGATAATCATAGTGGTACAAAGGTATGATTAATTCAAGGCCATCGTTTTTAAAATTCGTAGCAAGAGTATAAGCCCGGAACGGGCGGCATAGCATAGGCGGTGATGTAAACCACCGTACTGGTGAACCATTAAACAAAAACAAGCCCCGAAGGGGCGACACTTAAAACGGCAATCCTTTGTTGCTGTGTCACCCCTTCGGGGTTACGTTTCCTTTCATCTTTATCAGGGGGTTACACCCCTACCTATAATATTTCACCCCTTTGGGGTTCAGGCGGCATCAAACCACCATAATGTCAGCCTCTTTCTTCTTAATCAGCTCGTCGATTTTGGCAATGTAGCTGTCAGTGAGTTTTTGCATCGAATCCTCGGCATCCTTTGCCAAATCTTCGGCCAGACCGTCCTTCTTCATCTTCTTGAAAGCCTCGTTCGAGTCTTTGCGCACGTTGCGGATGATGATTTTGGTGTTCTCGCCTTCCGATTTTGCCTGCTTCACAAGGTCGCGGCGGCGCTCCTCGGTGAGTGGCGGAACAGCAATGATTATCGACTCGCCGTTGTTGGTTGGGTTGAAGCCGAGGTTCGACACCATAATGGCCTTCTCAATCACCTCGAACATCTTCTTTTCCCACGGTTGGATTTTGATGGTGCGGGCGTCGGGAACGGTCACGTTCGAAACCTGCGACAGGCTCATCTGTGAGCCGTAGTAGTCAACCATCACATTGTCAAGTACCCTTACATCGGCCTTGCCGGCACGAATATGGGCGATTGAATCTTCAAGAAAATCGACAGCCTTTGCCATTTGCTCCTTGGCCTTGTCGATTTGTTTTTTAACGTCTTCCTGTGTCATAGCCGTATGTATTAAATAGTTACTAATGTTCCGATGTTTTCGCCCTTCACCACTTTAATCAGGTTGCCGGGCTTGTCCATATTGAAGACCACGATTGGCAGATTGTTCTCTTTGCACATTGTGGTGGCGGTCAGATCCATCACTTTCAGGCCGCGGTTGTAGATTTCGTCGTAGGTGATGGTGTCGAATTTGGTTGCCGATGGGTCTTTTTCGGGGTCGGCGGTGTAGATGCCGTCGACGCGGGTGCCCTTGAGCATCACGTCGGCCTCAATCTCAATGCCGCGCAGCGACGAGCCGGTGTCGGTGGTGAAGTAGGGGTTGCCCGTTCCGGCCGAGAAAATGGCCACTTCGCCGTTGTTCAGGGCCTCGATGGCTTTCGGCTTCGAGTAGAGCTCGCCAATAGGTTCCATCCGGATGGCCGTGAGCACGCGCGCCTTCTGGCCGATGCTTTCCAATGCCGAGCAGAGCGCCATTGCGTTTATTACCGTGGCCAGCATTCCCATCTGGTCGCCCTTGTAGCGGTCGAAACCTTTCGATGCGCCGCTCAGGCCGCGGAAGATGTTGCCGCCGCCAATCACAATGCCAATCTGCACGCCCAGGTCGGCAATCTCCTTAATCTGCTTTGCGTACTCGCCCAAGCGTTGCGGGTCGATGCCGTAGCCTTGTGCGCCCATCAGCGATTCGCCGCTGAGTTTCAGCAATATGCGTTTGTATTTCGCCATAATTCGTTTTTGATTTTTTTATGATTCAAATATGGGCTAAAGTTATAATTTTCAACTTTTGTAAAAGCTATGCCGCGTAAAATTTGAAGAAAAAATGCTGACGGAGTATGCCAATGCCGCGCGGCCGCCCTACTCCATATGTTTATCGAACAAAATCTTCATAAACTCCTTTGCCGACAGTTTCTGATAGATGCCCTTGAGCGTAATCACCGACGGGTGCATCTGCGTTTTTTTGCCCGCGATGGGAATGGCGCGCAGTTTCTCGTGGCCGCGGATGAGCATTTCCGACATCACGGCAATCCAGTGGCCAGTCTCAACAAGGTTCATCATAATGGTCATACTCGAAATCTCAATTTGCGGGGTTAACTGCACGTGGCGGCTTGCCAGCAGGCGGTCAATCATTGTGCGGGCCTGCGAGCCCACCGACGGCAGCACCAGCGGATACTGCTTCAGCAACTCGAGCGACACTTCACGTTGCGCTACAAGTGGGTGATTGTAATTGACTATAACCGAGAGGTTTGAGTCGAACAGCGGAAAGAACTCAATCTGGTTGTCTTCGTCGTCGGGGCGGTACGAGAGGATGAGGTCCAGTTTGCGCTCTTTGAGCAGGTCGAGAAGCTCGTTCACTGGGCGGCTCACCACCACCAGTTTGATGTTTGGGTATTGTTTTGAGAATGAGATAATTGTGCTTGTCAGAAGGTCGCTCAGGGTGAACACCGCGCCAATGCGCAACTCGCCAGCCATAATATTCTGCAGGTCGCGCAGACGCTGCACGCCGCCTTCGCTGTCGGCCACGGTCTGCTTGGCGTAGGGCAGAAACTCGGTGCCCGCCTCGGTCAGGTAGGTGCGTTTGCCAATGCGGTCGAAAAGTTGCACCTGCAGTTCGGTCTCGAGTTGGCGAATCTGCTGCGACAGCGTGCTCTGCGTGATGAACAACTGTCGCGCCGCCTCAGTAAAATTCAGAGTCTCAGCGGTTTTGATGAAATACTTGAGTTGACGCAGTTCCATAAATCAATCGGTTTTAACTATTGTTTCAATCGAATAAATCATTTTTACAAATGTATGAAAATAAAAAGTAAGCCGTACCTTTGCAGCCGAAAAATGAGAGAATATATTATTTGACTATCAACGGATTATAAACTTTACAATTATGAATTGGTTTACTTCGCTGCTAATGAATGAGTCGGTTGGGCGCACGGTGATGATTTTTGCGTTTGTGATTGCCATCGGCTCAATGTTGGGAAAACTCAAACTGAAAGGCATCTCGCTCGGCTCAACGTTTGTGCTTTTTGTGGGCATTCTGGTGTCGCATTTCGGCTTCACCGTCACGCCGTCGATTCTGCATTTTATGAAGGATTTCGGCCTGATACTCTTTGTGTTCAGCATTGGTTTGCAGGTTGGCCCGAACTTCTTCTCGTCGTTCAAGCAGTCGGGGCTGATGCTTAATGGACTGGCGGCAGGCAGCGTGGCTCTCAATATTGCGGTAACACTGCTGATTTTCTACTTGTTAGGCGGTATCGATTTCTCGATGCTCATTGGCGTTATGCAAGGTGCCGTGACCAATACGCCTGGTCTTGGCGCGGCTCAGCAAGCCTTAAACCAATTGTCGCAATCGGGCGCCGAAACACCTTCAATATCACTTGGTTATGCAGTTGCATATCCGATGGGTGTGGTGGGCATCATTCTTGGAATGGTGATTGTGAAGCGCATCTTCCGAATCGACTATGAGAAAGAACGCACCGCAGCCACTGGCGGCAACACTGAAGAGCCCGCGCGCTGCAGTTATCGCGTGACAAGCAACTCGGTGATTGGTAAGCAGATAAAAGAAATCTCGCGGCAGTTCGACAAAGAAGTTGTCTTTGCCCGCATCAGTCAGGGCGGCAAGGTTTTTGTGCCCAACGGCGACACCGTGCTCGGCCAAGGCGACCTGGTGCGAATCATCGCACCCAAGCAGCGTGAAGCCGAACTCGACGCAATGTTCGGCGACAAACTCACCACCGAAGAGTTGAACGGCCAAACAGGCGAGTTGAAATCGCGTAAAATATTGGTTACCAACAAGCGATTGGACGGCAAGAGCCTTCAGAACCTGCAGTTGCGCAAGGCGTTCAATGTGAACGTGACGCGCGTCTTCCGCTCGGGCGTTGAACTGATGGCCACCCCCGACCTTGTGCTGCATCTTGGTGATAAAGTGAAAGTTGTGGGCGGCGACGAGAGTCTCGGCCTTGTCGAGAAATTCCTTGGCAACTCGGTTAAGCACCTCAACGAGCCACACCTCTCGACACTTTTCATCGGTATCTTCCTCGGCATCATTGTCGGCTACATTCCAATCGCCTTCCCTGGAATGCCGCAGCCCGCAAAACTCGGTCTGGCTGGCGGTCCGCTCATTGTTTCGCTGCTGATGGGCGCCTTCGGTCACAAAATCGGCCTGACGTGCTACACCACGCAGAGCGCCAACCTGATGATTCGCGAGATTGGCATATCGCTTTTCCTTGCCTGCGTTGGCCTTGAAGCGGGCGAGCAGTTCTTCGACACGCTCATCAACGGCGACGGTCTCAGGTGGGTGGGCTACGGCTTGCTCATAACAATGATTCCGATGCTCACAATCTCGTGCATCGCGCGCAAGTGCTTCAAACTGAACTATTTCACCATTGTGGGAATGATTTCGGGCACCAACACCAATCCGCCCGCGCTCTACTACTCGAATATGATTGCCGAAAACGACCGCCCGTCGGTGGCCTACTCAACGGTCTATCCGCTGGCAATGTTCCTGCGTATTGTGCTGGCGCAGACGCTGATACTGATTTTCGCGTAGGAAAGACTTCAGACTAAAGACAACGGACAAAAGACAAACAAAAAAGCCTTGCCGCGTGGCAAGGCTTTTCGTGTTATTGCAAAGTTCGTGTTTTAGAACTTGTAAGTTACTGAAACATTGATTGAACCGTTCTTTGAGCTGTTGTCTTTGTCGCCTTTGCCTTGCAGATTGGCTAAACCAAGGTCGTAACCTGCGCGAACACCAAGATTATCGTTGATTTCATAACCTGCACCCAAGCCCAAGCCTAAATCCAAGCGTTTGGTTTTGCCATAGTCGTCACCAAATTCCAAGCTCTCACTATCTTTATGGGTGTCACCCTTGTATTCAGTTTTTGTTTTGCTTTTACCGGCTGCTGCAATTCCAACGTATGGTCCGGCCAATACATAGAAACTACCGAAAGTGAGTTTTACATCAACAGGAACAGTTACATAAAAAATGTTTGTGGTAGCTTTGATTTTATTGTCAAGAATTTCTTCTTTCATTTTAAAACCTTTAGTTTCAACATTCAAACCAGCTTCAACGGCAAGCAAATCGCTAAGTTCGAAATCAGCAAAAGCTCCAATATTGAAACCGGGTTTGAATTTAATGTCATCGACCTTTTCGCCGCCGGCCTTGAACATCATATTCGAAAAGTTGGCGCCGGCTTTAACGCCAAACGACAATTGAGCAAACGCACCTGTCGATGAAATCATCAACAATCCCATAAGTGCAAATCCTAATTTCTTCATAAAAAATAGTTTTAAATATGCCTACTCTGTGTGCTTTTCGGCTTCCGCAAACACAAATCTATTGAAAATCACCAGTATTTCAAACAATTATCGATTTTTTTTGACAAAATGGTGATAAATATCCGTGCTAAGGCAGCAGACTTTACTGCTGATTTCGTGCACCAACACCAATCCGCCCGCGCTCTACTACTCGTATATGATTGCTGAAAACGACCGCCCGTCGGTGGCTTACTCAACGGTCTATCCGCTGGCAATGTTCCTGCGTATTGTGCTGGCGCAGACGCTGATACTGATTTTCGCATAGGAAAGACTTCAGACTAAAGACAACGGACATAAGTCAAACAAAAAAAACCTGCCGCGTGGCAAGGCTTTTTTGTTATTGTGGGTTGCTTGATTAGGTGCAAGCTGATGCGAGTATGCACACAAGTTGTGAACAAAAAACGCTACCTTTGCTACAAAATGGGGGACATAAAATGCGCTTGAAAATTCTTCTCGGTTTGTTGGTTGCGGTTCTGCTGGCGCTGCCTCAATTTGCTTATTCTCAAGAAGAAGATGATGAAAGCGAGGAATATGCCGACCCCAACCAACCCCTAATCGACAGCTTACTTAATGCTATAAACCCTGATTCGCCAAACAGCGTTAAAGCAAAGAATTATTGTGAAATAGCCAAAATAGCAGGCAATGTTGACACCACATTAAAATACGCTTTTCTTTCATTAGATTTTTGCGATGAAACCGACATAGAACTTATCGCAAATTGCAACTATTATATTGCTTGGGGGTACTTTTTGAACGACCAATCAAAGATTGCTTTGCCATACGCCATTAAAAGCATTAGGTTGATGCAAAACGATAACAAACTAATTAGTAAAAAATACATATTGATTGCCAAAATTTACGAAGACTTGACCTATCTTGATAGCACCAAATATTATATCAATTTAGCATTAGAGAATAATATTAAAAATAATGACACATCAAATATTACTGATTGTTATATAACACTCGGTGGAATATTTTACAATAAAAACTATTATAAAGAAGCAGAACAATATTTTAGGAAAGCCATCATATTGGATTCTTTAATTGGCGACACTTTAGAATATGCAGAAGGCTATCTTCGACTGAGTGAATGTCTCATCGCCGAATACATAGGAATAGAAGACCTCTATACTGCTAAAGAATACCTTACAAAAGCCACTTACCTGCAAGATATAATAAACTCAAATGTAGATTTCTATATAACTGTCAAATATTTAACATATGGTGTGCTTGCTAATGTGTATATAGATATTGCAAACCTCACTAATAATAATACATACGCTGACAGTTGTTACTATTATATAAAAAAAGCTCTTGACTATTTCATAAAACAAGGGCTCACAGATAATGCCATTACCAATGGCTACACCTACGTTAAGTATCTAAAATACTACAAGAAATACGATGAGGCCCTCGCCTTTTTAAAACGCCTGAAAAAGTATTTCGACGAAAATTCATCATCGCTATCGTTAAGGGATTACTACAACGATTTAAAAGAGATTTACATCCTTCTCGGTGATTACAAAAACGCCTACGAATGTTTTGAAAAAGAAACTGAATATGGAAATGTGCATATAAACGACAGCTCAATGAACGCTATTGCCGATATGAAAACCGAGCAAGCAATGATGTTAGAAAAAATCGACCGTGAAAAAACCGAGGCAATCCACGCCGCAGAAAAACAAAAAATGCACATAATCATCTTCTCGCTCATCGGTGGTTTGCTGTTGATTTCGCTTTTGGTGTTTTATATTCTCAAAGCTTTGGATATCAAAAAGGAAGCTAATGCCGAACTATCTGAGAAAAACTCTCTTTTAGCAGAAAAAAACACACTTTTGGCCGAACAGAAAGAGGAAATTGAAAATCAGCGCGACGAGATTATGGCCCAGCGCGACCACATTGAGGCGCAGAGCAAAGAGATTCAGGCCAGCATAAACTACGCGCGGCGGATTCAGCGGGCTCTGCTCACTCCCGACGAGGCCATCGGCAGAGTCTTTTCCGACTACTTTCTGCTCTACAAACCGCGCAGCGTGGTCAGTGGCGATTTCTACTGGGTAGGTCAGTTCGGCGACAACAAGGTCTGCATTGTTGCCGACTGCACAGGCCACGGCGTGCCGGGCGGTTTTATGAGCGTGCTGGGTATGACCAACCTCAACTATATTGTAAGCCAGGAGATTGCCCCCGACGCCATTCTGAACAAACTGCGCGAGGCCATAATCTCGAACCTCAGGCAGAGCAACAGCGACGAGAATCTGAACGCGCACGTGTACGATGGTATGGACGTGGCCGCCTACGTGGTGAACGAAAAGCAGATGACTCTCTCGTTTGCCGGAGCCAATAATCCGCTGATTCTGATTCGTGACAACGAGGTGCAAATCATCAAACCCGACAGAATGCCGGTGGGCATCTCAATAATGATGAAACCGTTCAATTCGGTAACAGTGGAACTGCGCAAGGGCGACTGCCTCTACACATTCTCCGACGGATTCCAAGACCAATTCGGCTACAACAAAGACCGCAAGTTCCAGAAAAGCCGACTGCGCAATCTTCTGCTCGAAATTCACACCCGCCCGATGAGCGAGCAGCGCGAGCTGCTGAACCTTGTGTTCAAAGAGTGGCGCGGCCCCGCCGAAAACCAAACCGACGACGTGGTGATTATGGGTGTGAGAATCTAACAAGGCGTGAAGGATAGAATAATTGAATGCGTGAAAGCTGTCTGACAATTATTCACTCCGCACCATCTAAACATTCAATCCTTCCGTCCTTCTCTCATTCAATCCTTCCGTCCTTCTCTCATTCAATCCTTCAATCCTTCCAATCAGTAATAATCCGTCAAAAATTCCGTTTCTTATGGGGTTGAGCGAACGCCAATCGCCTTATCTATTAATAAAAAACTATTTTTGCACCGCTAAAAAACCTGATGTGTCGAGGATAAGCAAAACAGTCAACTTTTTGAGTATGGCTTCGATGGCTGTGCTGCTGGCGTGCTGTTCGCCCACCAAAAACACACCTATGCGCCGCGCCTACCACAACGTTACGGCAAAATACAACGTCTATTTCAATGGCAACGAGGCTTTTAAGTCGGGTATGGAGAACATCTACTCGGCTCACAACGAGAATTTCTCACTCGTGCTGCCCGTTTTTGTCTATAGCGACAAAGAGGCCGCGCTCACATCGTACAGCGATTTGAACCGCGTGATTGAAAAGAGCGAGAAATGCGTGCGCAAACACTCCATCACCGCAAAACCCAATGTGAAGAAAGGCAAAAAGCTGAGCGACAAGCAGAAAGCCTTTCAAAACAAAAACGAATACGTGCGCTGGATTGACGATGCCGAGATGCTCGGCGCCAAGGCCAAAGCCATCAAGCAGGACTATTTCGCCGCCATTGAGCAGTTCACGCACATTGTCCACCAGTATGACGACCAGGACACCAAAACCGGCGCCTACCTCTGGCTTGCGCGATGCTACACCGAGATGGACAAATACCAGCAGGCCAACGATTTCATCAGCACCGTGACGGGCGATATGAGCAAGGTGTCGCGGAAGATGGAGTCGCCGCTGGCACAGACTCAGGCCGACATTCTGCTGCGTCAGGGCCGATACGCCGACGCCATCCCCTATATGGAGACCGCCGTGCAGAAAATCCGTCGCGACAAGCGCCAGAAAATCCGCCTGATGTACATTCTGGCGCAGATTTACCAGATTACCGAAGACAACCGCCACGCCAGCTACTGGTATCAGAAGGTTATCGACAAAAATCCTGACTATCAGTATGTTTTCAACGCACGGATAAACAAAGCCAGCATCTTCAACAGCGAGTCGGGCGGAAGCGCCGCCTTGCAGCGCGAGCTTACCAAGATGCTCCGCGACGACAAGAACACCGAGTATCTCGACCAGATTTACTACGCCCTGGGCAGCATCGCCTACAACGAGATGCGCGACGACGACGCGCTGTGGTACTTCAAGCAGTCGATAGCCACCAGCACCTCGAACGACAATCAGAAGAGCATCTCGTATCTGGCTGTGGCCGATATTTACTTTGACAAACCCGACTACCGCAACGCACAGCTCTACTACGACAGCGCGATGGTGAACCTGCCGCACGAGTATCCCGACTATCAGGGCATTCGCCGGAAGGCCGAGAACCTGACCGATCTGGTGAACTGCATTGAGACCATCCAGACGCAAGACAGTCTGCAACGGCTGGCCAAGATGAGCGAAGCTGAACGCAACAAGATTATCGACAAGAAGATACAAGAGGTTGTTGAGCGCGAGCAGGACGAGAAAAACCGCGAGTTTGCGGCCAAAGCCGACCTGGCGCAAGCCCAGCAGATGAGCCGCCAGAACACGCAGTCGGGTGGCAAATGGTATTTCTACAACCAGTCGTCGCTGAGCCTCGGGCAGGACGAGTTCCGCAAGAAGTGGGGCAGCCGCAAGCTGGAGGACAACTGGCGCCGGAGCAACAAGACGGTGACCGAGTGGGACGAGGCAACCGTCTCGGCGGAAACCGACGAATCGGCCGAAGCCAAGAAAAACCTCGACATCAAGAGCCGTGAGTACTATCTGGTTGATATTCCGCTCACCGACTCGGCCTTCAAGGTGTCGCAGGAGAAGATGGAGACCGCCTATTTCAACCTCGGCTCGGTTTATAAGGACAAATTCGCCGACTATCCGCTGGCCGTCGATGCCTTTCTCGATTACCTGAAGCGCTATCCGAAATCGGACAACGAGGTGGCGGCAATGTTCAACCTCTACAAGACATACCTCTTGCAGAAGGACTACCCCAATGCCGACATCTACAAAAAGCGCATCATCAGCGAATACCCCGACACCGATTACGCAAAAATCCTCAACGACCCCGATTACTACAAGGAGCTGGAGCGCGCCGAGGGCGAACTGAACTTTATGTATCAGGTTACCTACCGCTTCTACCTGAACGACGAGTTCGACAATGTGAGCTCAACCTACCGCTATGTTGACTCGGCGTACCACGACAGCAAGCTGATGCCGAAATTCGCGCTGCTCAACACGTTATGTATGGGCAAAACAACCGACAGTCTGACCTTTGAATCGCTGCTGAAGGCTTATATCGAAAAATATCCGAAGAGCGAGGAGGCCGGTTTCGCCCGCGATGTGATTGCCGCCCTCAACCGCAAGCCTCACGTGTTTGAGGAGAAGAGCGAGGAGGAGATTCTTGCCGAGCAGGAACTGGCCGCAAGAGCCGCCTACGATTCGCTCGACGTGTCAATCTACACACCCGCGCCCGACGAGATGCACTACTACATTGCCATTGTTGACAAGCACAAGCTTGAGGAGAGCCGCGTGCGCTTCGGTCTCATCGATTTCAACGACGAGTATTTCGATTTTATGAACTTCGATGTCTCGACCGCCCGATTGTCGGAAGACTACGGAATTGTGATGGTTGAGAAGTTTAAAAACGCCCGTATGGCGCAGAACTACATTGAGTCGGTGATAATTGCCGGCGAGGTGTTTGACGGTGTGGTGAGCGACAGCTACAAGCAGTACATCATCTCGAAATCGAACTACCAGAAGCTGCTTGAGGACGCCAATGTCGACCGCTACAACAAGTTCTTCGATTTGAACTACAAACTCAATCCATAAACCGATAAAAATGAAAACAATAAAACTCATTATCGGCAGTATTGCTTTAAGCGTGGTCCTGACATCGTGCTGCCAGAAACAAGCCTCGCCAGCGGCCGAACCCGATATGAAACACCTGCTTCTGGCCACCGCGTGGTACCAGCAGTCGGCCGAGATGCGCGCGTGCTACTATCAGGCCTACACAATGGCAAAGATGGCTTTGCGCGAGAACCTGCAGAACCACCGTGGCGCGAAACCCGCAGCCGTGGTGCTCGACATCGACGAGACGGTGCTCGACAACAGTCCGTTTGAGGCCAAGCTGATGGCCGACCGCCAGAACTACTCTGACAGCGCCTGGATGGCGTGGTCGGCACGGTGCGATGCCTGGGCGCTCCCGGGCGCGGCCGAGTTCATCGGCTATGCCAGAGAGCTTGGGGTTGAGGTTTTCTTCATCTCGAACCGCATTGAGGAGGAGCGCGCCCGCACGCTCAAGAACCTTGCCGCAGCCGGAATGGCCGTCGATTCGGCTCACTTACTGCTCTATGACCTCAGCAAAAAGACCTCGTGCAAAGACGAGCGCCGCAGCCTTGTGTCGGACAGCCACGACATCATCCTCTTCGTCGGTGACAACCTGGGCGACTACACATCGCTCTTCGACCGCCGCGACAGCCGGCTGGCCCTTCAAATAGCCGACTCGCTGAAAAACGATTTCGGGCGCAAGTTCATCATTCTCCCCAACCCGATGTACGGCGAATGGGAGAACGCCATCTACGACCACAATTACTCGTTGCCGATGAGCGAAAAGAACGAAATGATGTTGAAGTTGTTGAGGAAGTAGGCTGGGGGATGGCTTGCTGTGGTTGGCGCAATTGGCGTTTCTTCTCCACAATCAACAAATCATACAATTGCTTTTCAATTTTGGCTATGTATCCGCAGTGCTCGTTGGGTAGTTGTTTGCTGAATATTACCAATAACCAGATGACTGTTTACGTTTTTTGTTTTCGTTTACTTTTCCTCCTTCACGCCTTCACGCCTTCTCTCCTTCAATCCTTCAATCCCTCAATCATTCCGTCCCCTTTCGGTTAAATAGCATAAACCCAAGATTGATTTGGAAGTGGAACGGTTTCTCCTCTTTGTAGTAGTAGCTGCCTGTAGCGGCAAGCGGGCCCACCGGCGTGTGCCATACAAAGGCGGCGTTGCCCATAAAGCGCGGCATCGGGAACTCCTCGCTGTACGATGTCTGGTAGCTCTGCGTGCTGATGTAGCGGTAGGGCTGGAAAACGTGCAGCTCGGTGCGCAGCTGCACCCTGTCGGTGAAGTTGACAACCGGCATCAGGCCAAAACCAACCCACTGGTTGGCGCGGTATTTCTCAAGAATCTGCGCCTGGCACTGCGGAAACGGATTGAAAGGCTCTGCGGTGAGCAGCGAGGCTATGCTGTTGGCAAAATCGGGTTTGTTGCTGATGCTGACAATGGTTTGGAATCCGAGGCTGAAATAGCGGCCGGCGTTCAGGTAGCGGATATGGTGCAACCTGACGGTTCCCCACTGGTGGCGCGCGCTCACGCTGCCGGCCGACTCATAGGGCTTGGCCGTGCTGCCCGGGCTGTACTCCTCGTCAGCGAAAATGTAGCTGCCCTGAATTGAGAAATAGCGCCCGCTGCTGGCGTACTGGCGGAAGTTGAGCATATTGTACTCATACTTCAGCTTCAGGTCAAAATAGTCGGTCTGCGTCTCGTCGGCGTTGTCGCTCTTGTTGATGTTGGTCGATTGAAAATAGTTGTAGTACATTGTTCCCAGCGCCACGCCGATGGTTGCTATGCCGCGGTTATAGACCGGCACGCCGAGGTCGAGGCCCACATACTTGTCAGTGTTGATGACCTGCGAGAGCGCCTCACTGTCGAAGAAGAGCTCGTTGGTGGTCTTAAAATAGTCCCAGCGGCTGTAGGCTGCGCGGAAATCGGCAAAAAACGGCGGCATACGCTGTATGATGTTGCGCGGCGACAGGTCGATGCGGAAAAGCGCGTTGGCCGAGTTGTAGAACTGGCCGGCCGCCACGTTGACCGAGGCGTTGTAGATGTTGCGGTGCATAAAGACGTACTCGGCGCCCACCTGCGCGAAACTGCGGTTCGACGACGACAGATTGCCGCCAAACTTCACATTGAACGACTTCTGCGAAGACACATCAAGTTTTAGGTCGAAATGGCCCGTCGCATTGTTGTACTGTGCCTGCGGGTAGATTGATTGCAGAATCTTGTCGGATGTGAGCCGGAAGTAGCCGCTCTCAAGTGCGTGAAAATCAAACGTATCCTTGCCGCGCTTGATGCTCTGCTCAATGTAGCCCGACGCCAAATCGTCAACGCCGCTCACAATCACGTTGCCAAACACCAGACCGGGCTCGCCTCTGACAAACTCGGCGCGGCGCTGTGCCAGCGAGTCGGCGCTCACACGGCGGCTCACCAGCGCCTTGATTGAATCGATTTTAGCCATTGTGGCATTGTAGCCGATGGTTGAAATCTCGTCAAACTTCTCAAAATCCATCAGGCCGTACTGGCTCAGCTTTGGGGCAATGAGCACGCCCTTGCCGGGAATGGTGAAGTTGGTCTTGCGCATAAAGAAGTTCATTGCGAGCAGCACCACATCGTCGTCAGTCGGTTTTTCGGGATTCTCGGTCACGGTGCACCCGATAATCACATCGGGGTGGAATTTCTCGTCCATCAGGTCCGACGGAAAGTTGTTCTGCATTCCGCCGTCGAAAATCAGCTCGCCGTCGATGGTGAGGGGCTTGAAGTATCCCGGAAAGGTCATTGAGGCGCGGACGGCCTGCGAGAGGTTGCCCTGCGTGAACACCACGGGGCGGTTGTTGTGCACATCGGAGGCCACGCAGAAGAACGGCACAAAGAGCCGGTTGAAGTCGTAGCCCGCGCGGGCCGCACCCTGGGCGTAAATCTGCATAAAGCGGAAGTCCATCTGCTCCGGCTCGATGATGTTGGTCGGCAGCACGGCGTTCACCGACGAACCGTCGCGCTTGAGCCTGACGCTAACCCACTCGGCGCCCTCAATCTTGGTTTTGTAGTAGTACTGCTCCTCGGGGCTCATATCGCCCTTCGACCAGCGCAGAAACTCCTCCGACTGGAGCAGCTCGGCCATCTGGTCGGGTGAGTAGCCTATCGCGTAAAGCGACCCGATGATGGCGCCGATTGATGTGCCGCAGATGTAGTCGATGGGGATGTTGTTCTCCTCGAGCACCTTGAGCAGACCCACGTGGGCCAGACCCTTGGCGCCGCCGCCGCTGAGCACCACGCCTACGCTCTGCGCGCTGGCCGTTGCCACCGTCAGGGACAAAAACATCACTATTGACGCCAGTTTTTTCATCGATTCGTAATCAGAATTGCAAATTTATTCTTCCGTGCCGATTTTTCGAGGAGGAACAAGCAAATTTTTTGCCAATCTTGAAGTTTTATTCCCGACGATTTCATCATCGGCATTGTGGGCGGAAGAAAGGTGAAACCGACATTATCTGACGGCAATTGAAAGATTGCGATACAAAAACAACGAGGTTTCGCATAAAAAATTAATCCTCAATGCATATCGAACCACAATTTTTATCATATTTAACCGTTTTTTGTTACACAACTAACTCTAACGGATGCACAAACACAACATTACGAAGCCATTAGCGGCGCTTGCGAGCGTGCTTTTGGCGTGCGCCCCTGCTCAGGCGCAAACCATCGATGAGCGGATGCTCACAATGGAGGACGTGGTGCGGCTGGCTCAGGAGAAATCGATTCTGGGAATGTCGTACCGCAACTATTACCTGTCGTCGTACTGGAGTTTCCGCTCGTTCAAGGCCGAGTACAGGCCCGCGCTAACGCTCAGCAGCGACCTGCTCAACTTCGACCGCTCGATTGTTGAGTTGCAGTCGTACGAAACGGGCGAAAAGGCCTTCCGCACCAACTACTCGATGAAGAACGACGTGACGCTCTCCATCACGCAGAACGTTGCCCTGACGGGCGGCACGCTCGCGCTCTCAACATCGCTCAACAGGCTCGACCAGTATGAGCCCAACCGCACGACATCGTACTACGCGCAGCCAATCTATCTGTCTTACACACAATCGCTTTGGGGATTCAACCGCTTCAAGTGGAACAAGAAAATAGAGCCGCTGAACTACGAGTACGCCAAGCGGCTCTACATTGAGAATATGGAGCAGGTGGCACAGACAGCAGTCAACTATTTCTGGAACTACGCCAGCGCCAAGGCGGGCTACGAGCGGGCGCTCAAGGGTTTCGACGAGAGCAAGCGGCTCTACCAGACGGCTCTCACGCGGTTCGATATGGGCACCATCGGGCGCGAGAAACTGCTGCAGTTGGAACTGGCGGTGCTCAACGACTCGCTGGCGCTCAGCACCAACCAACTGCGTATGCGCACGGCGCTCAACCAGCTCTGCTCGTTCATCGGCAGCCCCGAGAACGCCACAGTGCTGCTCAAC
Source organism: uncultured Bacteroidota bacterium (assembly GCA_946404125.1). GTDB lineage: Bacteria > Bacteroidota > Bacteroidia > Bacteroidales > SZUA-534 > RUG13583. Next base: position 23,527 of record CAMJCK010000045.1, read on the forward strand.
ATCAGTTACTCGGTGCCTGTGGTGGCGCTCGACTATGAGGAGGTGCTGGCGCGCGCGCTGGCCAACTCGTCGTTTGAGCTGAACCAGACCATTCAGGGGCTTCAGGCCGATGAGGAAGTGGCGCAGGCCAAGGCCAACCGCGGAATGTCGGCGTCGATGCACGCGCGGTTCGGAATGAGCGGCACGGCGGCCACCTTCGACGAGAGTTTCGCCACTCTGAAAGACCAGGAGGTGGTGGGCCTTTCGCTCACAATACCCATTATGGACTGGGGCCTGGGCAAGGGCCGTGTGAAGATGGCGAAGGCGCAGTCGGAGCGCACCCACAGCGAGTTGGAGCAGAAGATGGTTGATTTCCGCCAGGACCTTTTCACGAAAGTGACCGAGTTCAACAACCAATACAGCCAGTGCGAGATTTCGCGCCGAGCGGCCGAGATTGCCGAGGAGTCGTACAACATCGCCCTGAAAAACTTTGGCGAGGGCACAATATCGGTGACCGATATGAACCAAATCCGCACCGAGCGCGACAACGCCCTGAACAACTACATCACCAACATCGGCAACTTCTGGAACAGTTATTTCGGCATCCGCAAGGCCACGCTCTTCGACTACCTGTCGGGCACCGACATCAATATTGAATTTGACAAACTACAGGAATAATGAAAAATAAAGGATTCGTTCTGGCCGCTCTGGCGCTGCTCACGGCGGCGGGCTGCGGCTCAAGCAAGAAAACCGACGACGCCGAGGCCGAGATGGCACGCGGCAGTTACTCGGGCGAGAAAAACAAGGTTACGGTGGTGCGCCTGGAGCGCCGCACGTTCAACAAGCAACTGGTGTGCAACGGCAAACTCGACGCGCAGGGCAAGGCCACGCTGCAATTCGCGCAGCAGGGAACCATTGAGCGCATCAACTACCGCGAGGGTCAGACGGTGGCCGCGGGCGCGGTGGTGGCCACGCTTGACAAGCGTCAGGCCGAGCAGCAGTTGAAACAGTCGCAACTGGCCTACGACAAGGCGCTGCTGCAACTCTCCGACCGCCTGCTCGACTATAATCTGACCATTGCCGACACCGCCACAATGCCCGAGAACCAGCGCCGCGCGGTGTTCATCAACACGGGTTTTTCCGATGCCAAACTCAACTTGGACGATGCCCGCCGCAAACTGGCCGACTGCGACCTGCGGGCTCCGTTCGCTGGCAAGGTCATCGACCTGAAGGGGCGCGAGCACGAGCCAGCCAGCGGCGCCTTCTGCACCATCATCGACGACAGCCGCTACCAGGTGCGCTTCAGCGTTCTGGAGACCGAATATCCGTTTATCCGCGTGGGGCAGAAAGTGCTGATAACGCCGTTCGCCAACACGCAACTCACCATCGACGGCAGCATTCTGGCCATCAACCCCACGGTTGACAAAAACGGCCAGATATCAGTCACCGCCACCGTGAAGGGCGAGCCTGGGCTGATTGACGGAATGAACGTGAAGGTGGTGGTTGAGGACGCCATTCCCAACCAACTCACAGTGCCCAAGAGCGCCGTTGTCATCCGCGACGGACAGGAGGTGCTGTTCAGAAGCGAGAACGGCCGCAGCGTGTGGACCTACGTGCGGGTGGTGATGAGCAACTCAACCGAGCACATTGTGGAGCCGAACACCGAGCGCGGCGCCGAACTCAACATCGGCGACAGCATCATCGTCTCGGGCAACCTGAATCTGGGTGATAATGTGGAGATTGAGGTGGAGGAAATTTAGGATTTAGGAATTAGGATTTAATAATTTAAATGGTGTTGGGTGTTAGGTGTTGGTAGGGACGCACCGCGTGCGTCCGCCCCGATTCACCGATTAAACAATTTAATACCGCAACAAAATGAAACACAACGTATTAGCAATCGCCGCCCTCTGCGCCACAATGGCGGCCTGCAACAACACCTACACAAACGTCACTGACCGCATTGAATTGCCTGGAACCGTTGACAATGAGGCTTTTGCCTCTAACGTGGAGTCCATTTCAGTAGAAAATCTTCAGATGGAAGACAACTGGACCTTTATGGATATTATAACCATCTGCCTGTCCGACAACAATTTGTATATGCTTGATGATTCAAAGATGCATCTGTCGTGCTTCGACCGCCAGACGGGCGAAAAACTGGCAGGCAGGCCAATCCTCGGAAACGGGCCTGGCGAGATAAACTATTTTAACTCACTGTTCTGCATTGGCGACACGCTCTGCATTTACGACGACAAAGGCAACATTCTCCAGTACGACCGCAATTGCAAATTCATTGGTAAACTACACGAGTTCAGCGATATAAGTTCGCGTTACAAACTTATCAGGTTCAGTAGCGGAAACTATGCTTTTGTGTCTATCAGCAATCCCGACGCTGCCGACAACAACGCTGCCATAATGCTTGCCGACAAAGAGTTCAACATCACGTCGCGGCACTTTGATGTACCGCAGGCCCAAATACTCATTATTGGTGGCTCCGACCCTTGCTTTGTTGTTGGTGACACACTTCGCACCACTTTCTATTTCGACTGCCATCTCTATGCGATTTGCGGTGGTACCGAAAAGGTTACCGAATTTGTCGTGCCAAATCCGATAACTCCCGAAAAGGCTAACGAATCGTTTGCAAGTGGCGATATGGCGGCACTTCATAACTACGATGGTCAGTTCTACACCGCTGGCGGGTCAGGAAGGTTTATGATGTTCGGCTATCATATTGGTAATGACAATTATAGAGCGATGGTCGATTATCGGAAAAACAAGGCCACATCGATGTTGGTAAGCGATGTTGAGGATAATTTTGAATCCGCCGCCAACATTGTAAGCAACCTGATTTTGAAATCAATGCCTACCAAATCTGCCGACGGTTGCATCTACGCATTGTGCAAAAACAGAGATTTTGCAAAAATCCTCGAGGGTCACGACGATGTTCTCGACGCCCGCTTGAAGAAAACGCAAGCCGAATACCGCGCCTATCTCGACCGCAACGCTGAATATATGAAAGATTTGGAGCCTGAGGAGCGCGACGCGGCAAACGTGATTTTGAAAATTAAACTGAAGGATTGAAAACAATGGTGATTGTAGGGACGTGGCGTGCCGCGTCCGCCCACGATTCACCGATTCACCGATTAAACAATTCACCAATTAAACAATTTAATACCACAACAAAATGAAACACAATGCATTAGCAATCGCCGCCCTCGCCTTGGCGGCAGTACTGACCGCCTGCAACAGCAAGCAGGACAACATCACCGACCGCATTGAACTGCCTGGAACGGTTGACAACGAGGCGTTTGCCGACTGCATCGAGTCAATCGACGTGCTGAACCTGCAGATGGACAACAGCTGGTTGTTCGAGGATGGTTTGACATTTGGCCTGTCCGACAACTGTATGTATATGCTCGGCGGTATGCAGCAGATTAACCTGGTTTGCCTCGACCGCCATACGGGCGAAAAACTGGCTGGCCGCACAATCAACGGCAACGGCCCTGGCGAGATAAGATATTTAAATTCAGCATTCTGCATTGGCGATACGCTGTGCGTTCTTGACAACGATTGTGTCATACGTCAATATGACAGCAACGGCCGCTTTTTGGGCAAGATGCACGAATTTGGCGAATCGGAACCCATTCTTGATATGTTTCGCCTTCCCAACGGCGATTATGCGCTGATTTATCTGGACACCCATATTCCCGACTCCATTCCTGGCAAGGTGGCGCTGACCGACAAATCGTTCAACGTCAAGGCAAGACATTTTGACCTTCCAAGAGTTACTCTCTTCTTTTTAATAGGCGGGCTTGGGAATCCGTACTGCGTTAATGGCAACACCATTCGTTTCCTTTTTTATGGCCATTTGGATAACCATCTCTACACACTTTGCGGCGACACCGAGCAGTGCACTGAACTGGTTCTGCCCAATCCGCAAACGGCCGAACAGTTTATTGAAATAGCCAACGAAATGAAGCAGAAGCACGATGGGTCGGCAATGAACAAACTATTTGAACTCGACGGCTTTTTCGGCAATTTGTGCGAGTCGGGGCGTTTTGTGGGTTTGGATTACCAAAAAAGCAACCAGAAATACTTTTCGCTAATCGATAAGCGCACAAACATCGCCATATCAGCATTTTCCGAAGAGGAGCAACAAGGTAGCCTGATGCATTCGCTGTATTGGATTTTCAATAATATGCAGGTTCTTCACTCCGATGGCGAATACATCTACACAATGTGCAAAAACCGCGATTTGGCGGCCCTACTCGAAGGCCACGACGATGAACTCAACAACTATCTGCAGAAAACCCAAACCGAATACCGCGCCTACCTTGAGCGCAACGCCGAGTATATGAAGGACCTTGAGCCAGAGGAGCGCGATGCGGCAAACGTGATTTTGAAAATTAAACTGAAGGATTGAAAACAATGGTGTTCGTAGGGACGTGGCGTGCAGCGTCTCTACATTACAAACGAAAACAAAAAAATAAACGGACACCGCTTCGCGGGAAATTGAAAGAAAATTTAGAACAAAATTATAAGAAAATGATTTTTAAGATTTTAACGCTAACCGAACGAACCCGAATCAATCCAAACGCAAGGTTTTGGTTTCAGTTTGGATAAGTTTGGTTAGAGATGAATTTTGAACAATTTTAAATCAGATTTTATAAAAATTTCCGCCCGTCAGGGCGATAACGAAAACAATTTAATACCACAACACAATGAACCGCAAACAATTATCAATCGTTGCCCTAACATTGGCAACAGCATTGACCGCTTGCAACAGCGGCAGCAAAAATCAAAATTCGGACGGATGGGTGATTAAAAACGATGTTTGGAAAGTTGAGGACATCGACTTTGACGAGATTGCCGAAGTGGTTGACATCAAGCCGATTGCGACGGATGAGCCGATTGCGGAACTGCGCTCGGTTATTAGCGGAAACAGCAACGATTTCATTGCCAGCGAGAAATTAAACCGAAAGATATTCTATCACATTGTCGATGGCCGTATGACAGAAAAACTCGCCGCCGAAGGTAACGGCCCGAACGAGTACCTCAACCTTCGCCTTTTTTCATATCTGCCATCCGACAGCCTCCTTTATGGCTACGACACCAAAGGCCAGATAATGTGTTTCAAAACATCGCCGTTCAAGTTCGTGTCAAAATACTCAATGGAGCATCAAGTTGATGATATGTTTGTGCTTGACCGCGACACTCTGCTGCTGTCGCTCACAGTTTTTGAAAACGAAACCTATTGCGGTGGTGTGTACAAGTCTGACGGGAAAACACTGACCAAAATGATTGAAAGCCAATACGGTGTTTTGATGATGCCCGCCTACGTGCGCACTGATGACGGCGTGCTGATGTCGGTGATGAATGAAAACTCTTACCTCTATCGCTATTCCAATGGCCAGATGTCGAAAATCGCAACCATCGACTACGGCGATATGAGTAAAATAGAAACATTTGAGACTGTTATGGATGGTATAACCTTTTTAAATTTAAAAGATAACGCCATTGGTTGCAGATTTGTCCATCTGAATGGTTCAACACTTGCATACTGGCAATATCCGCTTATCGAACAGAAAAGACAACATTATCTGACCATTGCCACACGCGAGCAGGTGCAGAACTACAAACTTCACATCGGTGGAACAAAAATCGATGTTTTTCCAGGAATGGTTGACAACGGCATCTACACAATGCTGATTCAAGGCGACTGGGAGAGCAAAATCAACACCGACGAGGAGATGTCGGAAACTGGAAAACGCATTATCGAGGCAATGAAGGGGAACGATTATAATCCTGTTATCTTGCAGTTTAAATTGAAAACAATGTAGGAAAATGGTGTTAGGTGTTTGTAGGGACGCGATTCATCGCGTCCGCCCCAATTCACCATCCCGATAGCTATCGGGACACCGATTAAACAAAAACGAAAACGACGCCGCTTCG
>CAMJCK010000046.1:0-29298 GCA_946404125.1 uncultured Bacteroidota bacterium
ATATGTATATGCGAATTGCCACCGAACTCTACCTTAAACGCCTGATTGTGGGCGGATTTGAGGGTGTTTACGAAATTGGCAAGAATTTCCGCAACGAGGGTATGGACCGCAACCACAACCCCGAATTCACTTGTATGGAACTCTACGTTCAGTACAAAGATTACAATTGGATGATGAGTTTCACAGAGAAGATGCTCGAAAAAATCTGCATCGCGGTGAACGGCTGCACCGAGAGCAAAATCGGCGACAACATTGTGTCGTTCAAGGCCCCGTACCGCCGCCTGCCTATTTTGGACGCCATCAAAGAGAAGACCGGCTTCGACTGCAACGGCAAGAGCGAGGACGAAATCCGCCAGTTCTGCCTGTCGAAGGGAATGGAAGTTGACGAGACAATGGGCAAGGGCAAACTCATCGACGAGATTTTCGGCGAGTTCTGCGAAGGCACATTCATCCAACCGACCTTCATCACCGACTATCCGGTTGAAATGTCGCCACTTACAAAGATGCACCGCTCAAAACCGGGACTCACCGAGCGCTTTGAGTTGATGGTGAACGGCAAAGAGTTGGCCAACGCATATTCAGAGTTGAACGACCCGATTGACCAATACAACCGCTTTGTCGACCAGATGAAGTTGGCCGACAAGGGCGACGACGAGGCAATGATTATCGACCACGACTTTATGCGCGCTCTCGAATACGGAATGCCGCCAACGTCGGGCATCGGCATCGGCATCGACCGCCTTGCAATGTTTATGATTGGCCAGCCAACAATTCAAGAGGTGTTGCTCTTCCCGCAGATGAAACCCGAGAAGAAGGCTCAGACCGTCACTCCCGACGATTTTGTGGCCATCGGCGTCCCGACTGAATGGGCCGAAGTGGTAATCAAAGCCGGATTCAACTCGGTTGAGAACTTGCGCAACTGCAAGCCAACACAAGTGCACCAGCAACTCAACGGCTTCCGCAAAAAGAACAAACTCGAGATTCCCGCACTATCGCTCGACGATGTGCAGAAATGGTTTGAATAACAGCAAAACAGATTCAAAATGAAAGCATTAGCAACCATCACAACAATTGCCGCATTGGCTTTTGCGCTTCCAGCATCGGCGCAGACCGACATTGCCGACTTCAACAGCATCAAGGTTTACGGAAAGATGGAAGTGAGCATCAAATTCGGCCAGGAAAAAAGCGTAACGGTGAAAACCGACGAGCAGTACAAGAAGGAAATCAGCGTTGAAGTTGTTGATGGCCAGTTGCGTATTGGTGCGGGGTCGGTCATTCCGCGCCAGACCAATGTGGTGGTGGTTGTCGGTTGCCCGAAACTCGACGCCGTTGAGTTGGGCGGCGGTGCCAAATGCTTCAACAGCGGCGCCATCACCACGCCCGTGCTGAAACTCGAAGCCGGCGCCGGAACCGAGCTCGACCTTTTGGTTGAGTCGGACTCTGTGGATGTGATGGTGGCACGCGGCGGTTTTGCCCGGCTCAACGGAAAAGCGCGCGCCGTGCGGCTCAAGACTTCGTCGGGCGGCTCATACGCTGCCGATGAGATGGAAAACAGCGTTTTCTACGCCGAGATGGGTGGCGGCATTGCCCGCACCAAAACATCGGACAAAATTGTAGCCAACCTTGCCGCAAAAGCCAGCCTGTTCTACACCGGAACGCCGAAAATTGAGACAAAAGAAGGCTCGAAGGGCGAGATAAAACCGGATGAAGAATAAAAGTTTTAAGTTATAAGTTAATAAGTTATAAGTAGGGACGTGGCGTGCCGCGTCCGACAAGAAACGAAGAATAGTTAGGATTTAGGAATTAGGATTTAGAATGTAGGAACGCACCGCGTGCGTCCGTCCCGATAGCTAACGGGGCACCAGTTAAACAATTCACCAATTCACCAACAAAATGGAAATAAAGTCAGCCGAATTTGTAATGAGCAACACCGATTTTCGGAAATGCCCGCCGCCGACAATGCCCGAATACGCATTCATCGGCCGCTCGAACGTGGGCAAAAGTTCGCTCATCAATATGCTGACAAACAACCAGAAATTGGCCAAAGTGTCGGGCACGCCGGGCAAGACGCAGACCATCAACCATTTCGTGATAAACAAGAATTGGTATTTGGTTGACCTTCCGGGATACGGCTACGCCAAATCGGCCAAAACAGAGCGCCGCACGTGGCAGTCGTTCATTGGCGACTACATCCGCAACCGCGAGAACCTTTACTGCCTGTTCATCCTTGTCGACAGCCGCCACAATCCGCTTGCCATCGACATTGATTTCATCCGTTGGGCCGGCGAGCATGGCATTCCCATCGCCATTGTCTTTACCAAGGCCGACAAGCTCTCGAAATCGGCACTGAACATAAACACAAGCCTTTACAAGCAGCGTCTGCTCGAAGATTGGGAAGAGTTGCCGCCGTGCTTCGTCACATCGTCGGAAAAACGCGAAGGCCGCGACGAGATTTTGGATTTCATTGATGCGGCAAATAAAACCGAAAATTGAAAGGAAAAGTCTTCCTTACCTTTACACATAACTCTTTACTCTCTACACCTTCCACACTATCAACCATTTAACCATTTGTTGATATTTTGAGCACATTGTTTCGGAAAAATCACGCAGCGATACAAATTATTTATAATTTTGTAGTCGGTGATTCTAAAAATAAACATTTGAAAATCAATCAACTATGTTGTCTGCGCCAATAAAATTGTTCTCAGGAACCGCAACGCGCTACCTTGCTGAAAAAATTGCCGACAGTTATGGTATAACATTAGGTCGCTCTTTGGTTCAGCACTTTGCCGACGGCGAATTTGCCACATCGTACGAAGAAACCGTCCGCGGCTCAAATCTTTTCATCATTCAATCGACATTCCAGCCGAGCGACAATCTGCTTGAGCTGCTGATGATGATTGATGCCGCCAAACGCGCTTCGGCCTACAAGATTATCGCAGTGATGCCGTACTTCGGCTTTGCCCGCCAGGACCGCAAGGACCGTCCGCGCGTGTCAATCGGCGCAAAACTTGTTGCCGACCTGCTCACAGCCGCCGGCGTGTCGCGCGTCATCACAATGGACCTGCACGCCGACCAGATTCAGGGCTTCTTCAATCTGCCGGTCGACCACCTTTACGCATCGTCGATTTTTGTGCCGTATCTGCGCAGCCAAAACATTAAGGACCTGACAATTGCGGCGCCCGATATGGGCGGCTCAAAACGTGCCAACGCCTACGCCCAATACCTGAACGCACCAATGGCCATCGGTCACAAGCACCGCGCCAAGGCCAACGTGGTTGATGAGTTGCGCATTATTGGCGACGTGAAGGACCGCAACGTTGTCATCATCGACGATATGATTGACACCGCCGGAACCATCACCAAGGCCGCGCAAGTGATTATGGACCAGGGCGCAAGCAGCGTCCGCGTGATGGCTACTCACCCAATTCTTTCGGGCCCGGCCTACGAGCGCCTGATGGACTCGCCCATCACCGAAGTCATCACCACCGACACCATTCCTTTGAAGCAGGAATGCGACAAGATAACCGTTCTTTCGGTTGCCGACCTGTTCGCCAACACCATCAAGAGCGTTTATCAGGAACGGTCAATCAGCTCGAACTTTATTTTCTGATAAATACGAAACAAAATAGGCAAGCCCTGAATCGGAAACGGTTCGGGGTTTGTTGTTTTTGGCTGAGAAAGTCAGCCTTTCATTCCGATAGACAGGGCACAATTATCCGATTCACCATTGATTTTTTTTAATTATCTTTTCGGCGAGTTTTTAGAAAGATGGACACTTATTTTTGTAATCAAAGTCTTATTCCGGTCCGCACCGAGCCACGCGAAGGGGCCGAATTGGAAACACAAATTCTGTTTGGCGAGATGTATCGCGCAACAGAAACTGACGGCGGTTGGACACGCATCAAAATCAATTCCGACGGCGCCGAAGGTTGGATAAACAGCAAACTGCTCACCCCCATCGACGGCGACCAACTGCACCGTCTGCTGGCTTCGGAACGCCACATTGCAAGCCGCCCGCTCGATTTTCTGATTGTCGACAACCAATGGCAGCTGCCACTTCCGGCCGGTTCGGTTCTCTATGGCCGCGGCCCGAGTTTCAATATCGAAGTTGGCGAACACCTTTATTCTTACTATTCTGATAGTCAACTATATAGTGACAAACGCAACAATGTTACTATGCTTGCCGAGTCGCTCATCGGGGCACCGTATCTTTGGGGCGGAAAGACAATGCTGGGCATCGACTGCTCGGGGCTCACGCAAGTGCTGTTCAGCACTGTGGGCGTGCAACTTCCGCGCAACGCATCGCAGCAAGCCACAATGGGAATGCCTGTGCCGTTCATCGACAACGCCCGCCCGTGCGACCTTGCCTTTTTCGATAACGACGAAGGCTCAATTGTGCACGTTGGCCTGATTATGGATGACAACCGTATCATCCACGCATCGCAGGGCCGCGTTCGTGCCGACTCAATCGACCATCAGGGCATCTACAACCGCGACATCAACGCATACACGCACAAACTCAGGCTGATTAACAGGCTGTTGCCCGAATAGCGATGCATTGGCCCGGCACCATACGACAGTTGGGCAGCGACCTTCTGTCGCTCTTTTCGCCACCCGTTTGTGGTGCCTGCGGAACGGCTTTGGTGCGCGGCGAACAGACTCTCTGCGTCAGCTGCCTGATGAAACTGCCCCAGACCAATTTCCATAAAATGCGCAACAATATGATTGAGAAGAGTTTCTGGGGACGAATCCGCATTGAGCGCGCCACATCGTTTTTCTTTTTTATGAAGGGCAGCGATTTTCAACATCTGCTTCACGCGCTCAAATACAAAGGCCGCAGCGATATTGGCGTGTATCTGGGGAAAAGATTTGGAAACGAACTGGTTACACAACCCGATTTCAGAAATTTCGACCGTATAATTCCGGTGCCGCTTCACACCGACAAACTAAAAAAACGCGGCTACAACCAAAGCGAGATGATTGCCCGCGGACTATCGAAGGCGATGCACATTCCGGTTGACACCAAAGTGCTGGCACGCACAACTTTCACTGAAACACAAACACATAAGAGCCGAATTGAGCGTTGGGAAAACGTGAAAAGCGTGTTTGCCGCCAATCCCGCCATCAATCTCAACGGCCAACACGTTCTGCTCGTTGACGACGTGCTGACAACCGGTGCCACCATCGAAGGCTGTGCACAAGCCCTACTCGACAAAAATCCGACAGTGAAAATAAGCGTGGCAACGTTGGCTTATGCGCATACGGTTTAATAAGGATTGAAGGCGTGATGGATTGAAGGCGTGAAGGATTGAATATGAGAATGTGTATTTTAAACCCGCTTGGCAGTGAAGCTCCCGATAGCTATCGGGATAAACTTCTAAACTTTCTAAACAGCGAAGCGACTAAACCTTCTATTCACTGCCTTGCATAGAGTTTGCCGGGCATTCCACGGACAACGCCGTTCAGTTCCATTGTGAGCAGCAGCGATGACACTTTGGGCATTGTCAATCCTGTGCTGCGGCTGATTTCGTCGATAGAGAGTTCGCCGTCTTGCAGAGCGTCGTAGATTTTCTGACTTTCGGGGTCAAGCTCGACAAACAGACTGCGCTGAATGGCTTTCGGCTGACTGTTCCAACCCAGAACATACTCAATATCAGCCAGTGATTCAATAAGATGCGCCTGATTGGTTTTGATGAGTTTGTTGCACCCCGACGAGAATTTGTCGGCCGGGCGGCCAGGCAGGGCAAACACATCGCGATTGTATGAGTTGGCCAGTTCGGCAGTGATGAGCGAGCCGCCCTTGACATCGGACTCAACAACAATGGTGGCATCGCAGAGGCCGGCAATGATGCGGTTCCGGCGCACGAAATTGGTTTTGTCGGGAACGGTTTTCGGGAAAAACTCGGTAACAAGGCCGCCGGTTTTCACCATTTCGGCCGCCACATCGCGGTGGGCGGTTGGGTAGATGGTGTCGAGACCGTGCGCCAGAACGCCATAGGTTGGAACGCCAAACTCAACACAGGCCTTATGCGCGGCAATGTCGATGCCGTAGGCCAGACCGCTCACAATGCTGACGTCGGGGTGGGTGCGGCAAATCTGCTCAACCAGCTCGCGGCAGAACGCCTGACCGCGCTGCGTGGCCGCCCGTGTGCCCACCATCGCCAGAAATTTCTTGTCGGACTCAATGGGCCGCCCCTTAACGAAAAGCACCAGAGGGCCGTCTTCGCAGGATTTGAGGCGTGAGGGATAGTTCTTGTCGTACCACGTTAAAACGCTGACATCAAACTTGTTGGCAAATTCAAGCATTTCGTCGGCAATGCGGTAGTAGTCTTCTTGGCGTATGGTTTCGGCAAGGGTTTGCCCAATGCCGGGAATACGCAGCAAATCATTGGTTTTCAGCTGGAAAAGTTCTTTAATTCCGCCCGAATACGAGATGATTCGCTTCGACATCATACTGCCAATGCCCGGCACCGCCCATAGCGCCAGACAGTCGCGCAAGTCTGGCCTGTCCTGCTCCATCAGTTGTTTTTCTTTGTTATCGTTTCGAGAATGGCGAATGCGCGTTTGATTTTCTCAATCTGCTCACCATCAAGCAAATTTATACAAACATCCGGATATTTTGCAACGCCACCGGGGGTATTTTTAAAAACGGAAAGGTAAGTGCGGAAACGTGTCTTTTTTATCTCATAACCAGCAAAATCGTTGGCATCGATTTCGATGGAATTGTTTTCAGTGCGGATGGGCCAAAGGGCTTTGTAGCGGACAATCACCTTGTCGGGGCCAACAAAAACTATCACAAAGTTGTTGCCAAGCAACACTGCCACAGCAACATAGACCAACAAAACAGCGGCGCCGCAAAACAGCCAAATCAGGTTTGTGCTGAAGTTGCCCCAGTAAATCACCGCCACCGACAGCACCACCAACACCGGCACAAAAGCGTAGGCCATTCGCACCTGCGATGCTTTATTTGCGTTGTTGATTTCCATTGTCCATCGGTTTTAGTTTGCCAATAGCAGCATTGCCATAAATACATAAAGCGTACCAAACGGACTCGGTTGGTCAATTATAATTGTCGCTTTGTCAAAGGGAATAATAATCAATACCCATACCGCTGCGCCCACCAGTTTTTCAAGCGGGTACGGATGTTCTCTTCCTGCGGGTTCTGCTGCGGGTTGTAGAATTTGCGGCCGCGCAACTCTTTGGGCAGAAAATCCTGGTCCACGAAATTGCCTTCATAGTCGTGCGCGTACTTGTAGTTGGCGCCGTAGCCCATCTTTTCCATCAGTTTGGTGGGGGCGTTGCGCAAATGCAGCGGCACCGACAGATTGCCCGTCTGACCGACAGTTGAGAGTGCGTCGTTGATGGCCATATAGCCCGAATTGCTTTTGGGACTCGATGCAAGATAAATAGCACATTCCGAGAGAATTATGCGCGATTCGGGCATCCCGATTTTGTTCACTGCATCGAAGCAGGCGTTGGCCAGCAACAAGGCGTTGGGATTGGCCAAACCGATATCTTCCGACGCCGAGATAAGCAGCCTACGGGCAATGAACTTCACATCCTCACCACCATCGAGCATCCGCGCAAGCCAATAAACAGCGCCGTTGGGGTCGCTGCCGCGAATCGACTTGATGAAGGCCGAAATGATGTCGTAGTGCATCTCGCCGTTCTTGTCGTACACCGAAAGGTTCTCTTGCAGAATGTCCTCAACAATCTTGTTGTTGATTGTGATTTCCGGTTTGCCCGATTGCGCGCCGACAACAATATCGATGATATTGAGCAACTTACGCGCATCGCCACCCGAATAGCGGAACATCGCTTCCTTTTCTTCGACGTTGATTTTCAGTTGCTTCAAATCGGAATCGCAGGTGAGAGCGCGGTTGAGCAGCTCGTCAAGGTCTTCGGGGGCAAGCGATTTGAGCACGTAAACCTGGCATCGCGAAAGCAGCGGCGAAATGACTTCGAACGACGGATTTTCGGTTGTGGCGCCAATGAGCGTCACCACGCCTTGCTCAACAGCGCCCAGCAGCGAGTCCTGCTGCGCCTTGCTGAAGCGGTGAATCTCGTCGATGAAGAGAATGGGGTTCGGCTGGTCGAAAAACTGTTGGCGCTTGGCCTGGTCGATGGTGTCGCGGACATCCTTCACACCTGAGCTGATGGCGCTAAGCGAGAAGAACGCGCGTCCCTGCAGGTGGCTGATAATGTTGGCTAAAGTGGTTTTGCCAACGCCCGGCGGGCCCCACAGAATCATACTCGGGATGCGCCCCGACTCGATTGAACGGCGCAGAATAGCCCCCTTCCCGACCAGATGTTTCTGGCCGATGTACTCGTCCAGACTTTTCGGACGCAACCGTTCGGCTAATGGCAAGTTCGGCATCGCTGTGCTGTTTTTCGATGGGCGAAGATAGGGAATTTTGACCTTTATTCCTTGTTCGCCATTAATCTGTCCTCATTCATTCTGCTCATATACTGCTGAATAATGGCTTTCAGCTTGGTTTCCATTTTCATCTGCTGCTGGCTGTCGATTTGACCAATCAGATTGTTTTCTAACAGTTTATCGCTCAGGGCGTAAACTGCTTTTGTCTGATTGCCGTCGAACTGCAGAAGGTAGTCGTTCATCACAATCTGGTAGATGCCGTTGCAGTAGCTCACGGCGAATTTCTCGGATTCCGGCGTGTTCAGAAGGTCCTGACCGAAAGCGATATACGGTTTGTCGTAGCCCAGATAGCTCAGCAGTGTGGGCATAACATCAATTTGCTGCGCAATGCCGCTGCGGCCGCCAATAAATGTGCTGTCGCCGGGCGCGTAAAAGATGACGGGACCGGTGAAAACACCCAAATCAGTTTGATATTCAGCGTGGTCGGTCAGGTTGGTGTGGTCGCTGCAGATGGCAAAAACGGTGTTGTTGAACCACGGCTGCCGGCTGGCCTCATCGAAGAAGCGGCGCAGCGAATAGTCGGTGTAGCGGATGCCCTTGTGAACTGGTAGTGGCCCCTCGGGGAAGCGGTCAACATATTTGGCCGGAATCTGATAGGGATGGTGGCTCGAAGCGGTGAAAACGGCCGTCATAAACGGTTCTTTAAACTGCGACATCTGCTTGCAGTAGAACTGCAGGAACGGCTCGTCCCAAATGGCCCAGAATCCGTCGAACTCGGCATCACCGTCAAAATCGGGGCACTGGTCGAACTCGGTGCGGCCGAAATAATCGTCGAATCCGGTGGCGCGGGCAAAGGCTTCAAAGCCCATACTGCCGTTCTTGGCGCCGTGGAAAAATGCCGAGTAATAACCCTTGTTTTTCAACTCGACAGCCAGTCCGTCGAGCGTGTTGAGGGCGGCGGGAGTAAGGAAGAACGGCTCGATGAAGTATGGAATGCTGCTCAAAACGCTCGGCATTCCGTCGATGCTCTTGCGGCCGTTTGTAAAACTGTCGTAGAACCAGAGGCTGTGCTGCATCAGACTATCGACAAACGGTGTATATCCTTTATAATTACCATCTTCAAGCTCCGGATTGTAAGTGCCGATAAACTCGCGCGCAAAACTCTCGATGATGATGACAACCACGTTGCGCCCTTTGCCCGGCGCGTTTTGCACGATGCTGTCTACGGGCTGGTGCACAGGCGTGTAGATGCTGTCGAGTTGCTCTTGCGAAAAATATTGCGGAGTTGTGAACGGCTTTTTATTGAAGGTGCGAATCAGCGAGAAAGGTGTGTTCAGAATCAGTGGCGCCTCAACCGGATTGCTGATGTATTGATTTGCATTACTGATAGTTATGGGACGCGTGCTGCGGTCGATTCCGCCGCGCATTCCACCAATGCACAGCACCATAACAGCCGCCATAACCACGGCCCGCACCACATAATATTTGATGTAGCCCAAGACGCCGGAAATCTTTTTCTCGACCATCGGATTCTGATATAAAACAATCAGCATCAATATGATAGCCGCGCCAATAATTATCAGGTACCACGAGTGCAGCGCCTCGGTCAGGAACACCGACGCAAGGTTGTCCTCGTTGCTGAATTCGGCGAAGACCGTGCCCGTTGTGCGGCGCCCGGTGTAGCGGAAATAAACCACATCGCAGAGGTTAACCACAATGCCAATGGTGTTCAGCACAACAAAAAACGATTTCACAACAATGCCATAAACGCGGCTCATCTCTTTGAAATGCAGCGGGAAAAGCGCCAGCACTAAAAAGGCGATATTCATATAGATGATGCCCGAAGTGTCGAAAACGAGCGAGCCTTTGACAAGGTTGAAAAAGTTGTCGGTCAGTATTTTACCTTCGTAGTAGCTGTAGTTGGCCGCCAGAAAAACCACACGGCACAGAAAGTAGCAGAAATAGACAAGGGCGATGTTGAACGCCACGTTCAGAAACGATTTGGCGAGCGTTGTCTCACCATTTCTAAAAATCTTTATTTGCTTCATATTGTTGTTGCTCTTTGCGGGCAAAGATAATCGATTTAGGAGTCGGGAGGTATGATTTAAGAAGGGGAAAAGGAGAGAGGTAAGAGTTTAGCGCTTTTCTTCCCCGATAGTTATCACACCTTCATCCCGTTCGTGACCTCAATCCTTCAATCCTTCACGCCTTCAATCCTTCAGTAAATGGAAACGCCCCATCCCGGAACCGAGACAGGACGCTTCGCCATATTTGTTTCACACACAATTATTTCTGTGCCAATTGTTTTTCGATGTTGTCGATGCGTTTGACAATATCGGGGAACTTGCGGAACAACACGCTCGACCGCAGCCAGCCTTTGTAGTCCTGAACCGGCGAGCCGATGATGGCCGTGCCTTCGGTGGTGATGTTGGCGTTCAATCCCGACTGTGCGCCAATGTGAGTGCCATCGGCCACTGTGATGTGTGGCGCAAAGCCCACCTGGCCGCCGCACATACAGTTGCGTCCAATCTTGGTTGAGCCGGCAATGCCGCACTGCGCCGACATTACGGTGTTCTCGCCAATCTGCACGTTGTGGCCAACCTGCACCAGATTGTCGAGCTTCACGCCCTTGTGAATAATGGTCGAGCCCATTGTCGAGCGGTCAACACAGGCGTTGGCGCCAATCTCAACATAATCCTCAATTATCACGTTGCCGATTTGCGGAATCTTCTTGTAGTTGTTGTCGGCGTTGGGCGCGAAGCCGAAGCCGTCGGCGCCAATTGACGTTCCGGCGTGCAGTGTGACGTTGTTGCCAAGCACGCAGTTGTAGTAGATTTTTACACCCGGGTAGATGATGCAGTTGTCGCCAATCTTCACATTATCACCAATATAGCATTGCGGGTAAATCTTCACGTTCTTGCCGATGCGTGCGTTTGGCCCAATGTAGGCGAAAGCGCCCAGATACAGGTTCTCGCCGTAGGTTGCCGACGGGTCGATGAACGATGGCTGCTCAATGCCGTTTTTGCGTGGAATGACAGCCTCGGCCACCATATCGAGCAGCGACGCGAAAGCCTCGTAGGCGTTATCGACATAGATGAGCGTGGTCTCGACCGGGCCTTCGGGCTTGAAATCGCGGTTCACCAGCACCGCCGACGATTTGGTGGTGTAGATGTAGTGGATGTATTTCGGGTTTGCCAGAAACGACAGTGCGCCCTCGCGGCCTTCTTCAATCTTTGCCACATCGCGCAGTTTCACGTCGGCGTTGCCAACAACCTCGCCCTTCAGGGCCTCGGCAATTTGTGCGGCTGTAAATTCTATCATATTGAGTTATAAGTTTTTAAGTTACAAGTTTTAAGTAGAGACGCGCCGTGGCACGTCTCTGTTAGTGTTTCCTGTTTTCGCTTACGTTAATCAACATTGTCGAACAAAAACGAGTTGTTCTCGCGCAGCTTGCCGTCGCTCGATAGTGTCATTCGCGACATCTGCCCGGCTTGAGAAGCCGCCGTCTCGGCTTGCTCCGGTTGCTGTTGCGCCTGCATCTGGTTGCGTAGGCGCTTGTATGCCGGCTGGCTCTCCATATCGAGTACGTCCTTCTCGGAGCCGTAGCGCAGAGGCTGCACTTGTGCGAACAGGTTTTGCAGCGAGTCGTCGGTCTGGCCGAAATCGAGCTCAGCCTGACGGCACTCGAAGTCCATCGGTTTGATGTCCTCAAGCACCACGTGCTCAATTTTTTCGGGGTCGTTGGTCGGGAATTCGGTGCAGAAGCCGGCGGCAAAGGTCTTCGGCTCTTGTGCCGGCGCCTGTTTGACCGGATTGGCCTGCGGAGTCTGGTTTATCGGATTCACAACCGGGTCTTTGAGTTCAACTTTCACCGTCTCAACAGGTTGCGAGGGCAGAAAATCGCTCAGGCTGTCGTCGTCGAAACCGGTGGCGATGACCGTCACGCTCAGAGCCTCGCCCAGCGAGTCGTCGATGGTGTTGCCCCAGATGATGTCGGCGTTGAAGCCGGCTGCCTCCTGCACAAAGTCGTTGATGCCGCAAACCTCGTCCATTGTTGCTTCGTGCTCGCTGCTCGAAATGATGTTCAGAAGGATGTTCTTGGCGCCGCGGATGTCGTTGTTGCTCAGGAGCGGCGAGTGCATAGCCTTGTCGATGGCCTCGGTGGCGCGGTTGTCGCCGGTGGCGCTTGCCGAGCCCATTAGGGCAATGCCGCTGTTGGTCATAACTGTCTTGACATCAGCAAAATCGACGTTGATAATGCCGTGCACGGTGATAATCTCGGCAATGCCTTTGGCGGCCAGTGTCAGCACATCGTCGGCATAACCGAACGCCTGGCTCGACCGGCAGTTGCCGTATATCTCGCGAATTTTCTCGTTGTCGATAACCAGCAGAGCATCAACACTTTTGCGCATCTCCTTCAGACCGTCGATGGCGTTTCGCTTGCGTTTTGCTCCCTCGAACCGGAACGGCAGCGTGACGATGCCCACCGTCAGAATGCCCATTTCTTTGGCCTGCTGCGCAATGACTGGCGCCGCGCCTGTGCCTGTGCCGCCGCCCAGACCGGCTGTCACGAACACCATCTTGGCGTTGTGCGACAGCATCTCGGCAATGTCGTCGTAGCTCTCGCGAGCGGCCTCGCGGCCCTGGCTCGGCTCGTTGCCGGCGCCCAAGCCCTCGGTGAGTGTCGCGCCAAGCTGAATCTTATTGTCGATGGGGCTGTTTTGCAGCGCTTGGTGGTCGGTGTTGCATATTACAAAATCAACACCCTTGATGCCTTTGTCGAACATATGGTTGACTGCGTTGCCGCCGCTGCCGCCCACGCCTATCACCTTTATAATGTTTGAGTTGCCCTTAGGCAAATCGAAGTTCATAAGTTCTTCCATAATCTTTCGTTTTAGTGAGTTATTAATTTGTTTGTACTATCAGAATTCCTTGTCCTCAACTGTCACATACTCGACGGCCTTGTCCCAAAGCCCCTTCATAAACCCTTTGCCTTTGGGTTTCGGCGACTCGGTTTCTTGCTCTTCGAATACGAACTTATCTTTCGACTGCTCATTGTCAGCCTCCTCTTTCTTGTCTTTCCGGCTGGTTCCCAACGCTTCGTCGGTGTTGTCGTCGAATCCCATCATCAGCAGGCCGATTGATGTTGCGTTGCTCGGCAGGACGGTAACCTTCTCAATTTTGGTCTTGATGTGCAGGTTGGGCACGCCGGTGCGCACCTCAAGCGCAGTGCCATACGAGAACAGGTTTATAAGGTAACGCATCATTGAGCCGCCACCCGTCAGAACCACGCCGGCGCCCAACTTGTCTTTAATGCCCGCAATCTCCAGAATCTGTTTCACGGTGGCAATGAGCTCAACCATTCTGACTTGGATTATCTCGGCCAAATTCACAAGCGAAATCTCTTTTGGTTTGAGTCCGCCCGAGCTTGGAATGGTTACAGCCACGTTTTTAATGTCGGGAGTGACAATGGCCTGGCCGCGCTGCACTTTCAGGCTTTCGGCCTGGCGCTCAAGTATTTTGCAGCCCTCTTTGATGTCGCTCGTGATTATGTCGCCGCCAAACGGGATAACAGCTGTGTTGCAGATGTGCCCGTTTTTGAAGACGGCTACATCAGTGGTGCCGCCGCCAATATCGACCAGCGCCACGCCAAGTTCCTTGTCGTCGTTTGTCAGCACAGCCGTTGCCGATGCCAAAGGCTCCAGAATCAGGTTCTTGACCTTGATTCCGTTGTTTTCGACACAACGGCGCAGGTTGTTTGCCGCCGCCGTCTGGCCGAACACAATATGGAAATCGCCCTCCAGCTTCTTGCCCGATATCCCGACAGGGTTCTTTATGCAGTCCTCGCCATCGACCTTGTATTTCTGCGGCAGAATGTGCAGCACCTCTTCGCCCATCTGAGTCGGCACCTCGTGCATCTGGTTGATGAGCGAATCCACATCTTCTTGTGTGATAGGGTCGTTGGCCGAATTGCGGTATTTTGAGCATACCTGCCTGTCGCTGCGGATGTGCTGTCCGGCAATGCCCACGTAGGCCTCGGTAATCTTGAATCCCGACTGCTCCTCGGCCTGCTGGACGGCGGTCCGGATGGAGTTGGTGGCCTCGTCGATGTTAAGCACTGCTCCGCGGCGCACACCCTTCGACTCGGTGCGGCCGTAGCCAATCACCTCAATGTGGCCTTCGAAGTCGCGGCGGCCCACAAGCACTACGATTTTTGTCGTACCAACATCAATCGCGGCAATGATGTTCTTGTTTTGCTGTTCCATATCCTATATCCTTTTAGTACAAACTATTTGGTTTTTAAATTTCAAGTTTATCGTTTTGTATTTGTTCCAACCGTATTTCGAAAGGCCCTGCTCGTAGAAGGCTTTCAGGTTCTCGAACTTCTCGTCCATATCGTCGATGGAGCCGAGAATTATGGTGTGGTTGCCCACGCGCGGCACCAGCTCAATCTCTTTTTTCTGGTTGATGTAAATCTGCTCAATCTGCGCCTTCCAGAACCGGTTGCTGTTGATGAAGCGCACCAGCCTGAACAGGTCGGGCAGAAGCTCGCCGGTCGATTGGTCGGCGCGGGTCCTGCTGCGCAGAAGGTTCTCGCCCACGTGGTCCATATACGGCTCGTTCAGGTTGCCGTTCACCACAATCACGTGCGCCGTGTATTTCTTGCTCAGCGGCATCACCTGTCCGTTGGCGTCAATGTAGTAGCTGTCGCCGTTGGGGTTGATGATGCGCATAATTGGCTGCCGCTGCTCAATGCGTACGCCAATCTCGCCGTACACCGTGCGGTACACCTCGGCCTTTTTTATCGATTTGTTGTTGTGGATGAGCAGATCCTCAAGGTAGTGGATGTTCACCGAGTCCATCAGCGAGCCGATGAGTTTCAGATTTTCGTGTTCGATGGCTTGGCGTACGTCGGCTTCGGTTATGAATTTGTTGTTGGTGTTGTCGCTGATGCTCACTGAAATAGCATCGACGCGGACATTGGCCGTCTCGTTGCCCACAATCCAGAGCACCGCCACAAGGTAGCCCAAGAGCAGTGTCCAAATAGATGCCGTTTTCAGTTTCTCTTTCATTTTGTTGTTTAATCGTTTAATCGTTTAATCGTTTAATCGGTGAATCGACTACGGACTACAGACCACAGACTACGGACACATTGTCCGCTCATCATTTCGGTTGTCTGTTGTCTCCTCATTGTTAATTATTAATTGTCAACTTATAACTTCTAAAACTTTCAACTTATAACTTTCAAAACTTTCAACTCACTTAATCATCGCCTGGTGTATCGGTTCAATCAGTGTATCGATGTTGCCGGCGCCCATAGTTAGCAACACACCCGACGTTATTTTCACCGCCTCGTCCTTCAGTCGGTTGAACGGGCAGAACATTTTATCTTTCAGCTTCATACGTTCCAGAATCATCTCGCTCGAAACGCCTTCAATCGGCAGCTCGCGGGCGGGGTAGATGTCGGTTATTATGACGCGGTCGGCCATATCCAATGCGGCCGCAAACTCATCGGCAAAGTCGCGCGTGCGGCTGTACAGGTGCGGTTGGAACATCACCGTCACGGGTTTGCCGGGGTAGAAATCGCGCACCGAGCGCAGGCAGGCCTTAATCTCCTCGGGGTGGTGCGCATAGTCGTCGATGAAGACCAGGTCGGCGTTTTTGAAACGGATGTCGAAGCGGCGGCGCACACCGGCATATCCGGCCAAACCGAGCCGCACCTCGTTTTCCGACGCGCCGGCGAACATTGCCACGGCCGTTGCGGCCACAGCGTTCTCAACGTTGTAGAGTGCCGGCATTCCAAGTTTCACGTCGGTAATCACACCGTTGGGCGTCACAATGTCGAAGGCATACTCGCCGTTCTCCACGTGTATGTTTTTCGCATAGAAATCGGCCTCACTGTCAAGCGAGTACGAATAGTATTTCACGCCCTCGTTGGCTTTGTGGTCGAGCGTCACGCCCTTTTTGATGATGACTACGCCGTCGTGCTTCACCTGGCCCACAAATTTGGCAAAGGCCTTCTCAACCTCGGCCTTGTTGCCGTAGATGTCGAGGTGGTCGGCGTCCATAGCGCTGATGAGCGCAATGTGCGGATAGAGCGTCAGGAACGAGCGGTCGAACTCATCGGCCTCAATCACCACCCACGGCGACTCGGGCTTGATGACAACGTTGGTGTTGAAATTCTTGCTCACACCGCCCAGAAAGGCGTTCACACCCACTTGCGTCTGGTCCAGAATGCAGGTTGTCATTGTCGAAATCGACGTTTTGCCGTGGGTTCCGGCCACGCAAGCCGCATAGCTGTCTTGAGCGATTATGCCCAGCGCCACCGAGCGTTTCACAACATCGTAACCATTGGTTTTGAAGAAGTTGAGAATTGCGCTGTCGTTCGGAATGGCGGGCGTGTAAACCACCAGCGTCCGCTCGGCGTCGGTTTTGAACACGTTGTCAATGGCGTCGGTGTCATCGTCAAAAGTTGTCAGCGCGCCGTCGGCCTCAAGGCGGTTGGTGATGTCGGACGATGAGCGGTCGTAGCCGCCAACCGTGTAGCCGGTGCGCATAAACCATTGAGCCAGGGCGCTCATTCCGATGCCGCCGATGCCCACAAAATATACCTTGTTATAGTCGGTCAGTTTCTTCATAAAGCAATTTTCAAAACTTCGTTGCAGATGTCCTCGTCGGCGTTCGGCAGGGCCATCTTCTTGATATTGATTCGCAAGCGCACCTGTTGGTCGTCTTGCTCAAACAGCCTGATAACCTGCGGCACAAGCGTGTCGGGCGCCTCTTTGTCGCTAATCATCAGCGCCGCGTTGTTTTTCACCAGCGCCAGGGCGTTTTTCGTCTGATGGTCCTCGGCCACGTTGGGGCTCGGCACCAGAATCACGGGTTTGCCCACAATGCAGAGTTCCGAGATGGTGCCTGCGCCGGCGCGCGAAATGATGGCGTCGGCCACCGAGTAGGCGTAGTCCATACGGTTGATGAACGGATAGACGTGGATGTTCTTGCTATTGTACTGCGAGGCCTCTTCAAGAGCGCGCTCGTAGTAGTATTTGCCTGTTTGCCAGATGACTTGTATCTTCTTGCGGATGAGCAGGTCGAGGTTGTTGCCGATGCACTCGTTGATGGTGCGCGCACCCAGACTGCCGCCAACCACAAGCAGCGTTTTAATATTGTTGCCCTGGCTCAGATTGAAGAACTTGAAGGCCTCGGTCAGATTCGGCTTGATGTCCTGCAAATCCTGGCGCACAGGGTTGCCGGTGAGCACAATCTTCTCTTTCGGGAAGAACCGTTCCATACCCTCGTAGGCCACGCAGATGCGCTTGGCGCGTTTTGCCAGCAGTTTGTTGGTCAGGCCGGCGTAGCTGTTCTGCTCCTGAATCAGGGTTGGCACGCCCATACGCTGAGCAGTGCGCAACAGCGGGCCGCTTGCGTAGCCGCCCACGCCCACCACAGCGTTCGGCTTGAACTCGCGGATGATGCTGCGGCACTTGAAAAGGCTCACAAACAGTTTCGGCAGAAACATCAGGTTTTTGCCGATGGAGCCGCGCTGCAGGCCGGCAATGGGCAGGCCCACAATCTTGAATCCGGCAGCCGGAACCTTTTCCATTTCCATACGGTTGTGCGCGCCCACAAACAGAATCTCTGCCGACGGGTCGCGCCGCTTGATGGCTCTCGCTATCGAGATGGCCGGGAAGATGTGTCCGCCCGTTCCGCCACCGCTAATTATGTAGCGTTTCTTTTCCATATTATTGGTTTTCAGTTGTGTTTATATCGTTTTTCTGATTATCAACAGTTGCGGGCTCCACCGCAAGGTCGCCGCCTTCGGCATAGCGGCTCACGTTCAGTATCACCCCAATGGCAATGCTTGTGAACACCACCGACGTTCCGCCCATACTCACAAGCGGCAGCGTCTGTCCCGTCACGGGGAAGATGTTGACAGCCACGCCCATATTCACAAGTGCCTGAATGACAAGGCTTATTCCCAACCCGATGCACAGGAATGTTCCGAAGGCGCTCCGGCTTCGTCGCACTATCACCCTGATGCGGTAGAGCAGAGCCAGATAGAAGGCCAGAACGGTTGTCCCGCCAAGGATGCCATACTCTTCCACAATGATGGCGTAGATGAAGTCGGAATAGGGGTGAGGCAGGAAGTTGCGCTGAGTGCTGTTGCCCGGGCCTTGCCCCATAATGCCGCCGTGGACGATGGCCATCTTCGAGTGGTCGGCCTGGAAGTCGTGCTCAGCGTCGTTGTGCTCGCCAATGCCCACAAAGCTCTCAACGCGGCCCAGCCACGTGCCCACACGGCCAATCTCGCGAATCTGCGGAACCGCATAGGCCAGCAGCAGACCAAAGGCCAGCGCCACCGCAATGCCGCCCACCAATTTCGCAATCAGCCTCCAATCAATTCCGCCGATGAGCATCAGCACGCAGCAGATGAAGAACAGCATTGCCGCTGTTGAGAAGTTGGCCGGGAAGATGAGCAGGCAGATGCCGCCGGCCCATTTCACTATCGGCCAGAAGGCGGCTTTCGGGTCGCTGATGCGGTCCTGGTTTTGGCTAAGTATCGATGCAATGAAAATGATGATTGTGATTTTGGCCAAATCGGAGGTCTGGAACTGAACGCCCATAATCGACACCCAACGTGAGGCCGAGTTAAGACTCACACCTCGCAACAGGGTGAAAATCAGCAGTCCGGCACTCAGGTAAACAAGCGGTTTGGCAAATCGCAGAAGCACCCTGAAATTGATTTTGTGGAACAAAAAGATGATACCAATGCCCACCAGCAGGAAACTGCCGTGACGCATAAGATAGAAGAATGTGTTGCCGCCCATCTTCTTGTATGCCAATGTGCCCGTGGCGCTATACACGGTCAGCATCGACACAATCGACAGCAGAAACACAACTATCCAGATTGTGGTGTCACCTTTGAAATATTTCAGAAACTTCTCTTTCATTTAATGTTTAGAGTTTAGAAGTTTAGAAGTTTAGAAGTTTAGAAGTTTAGAAGTTTAGAAGTTTAGAGTTTAGTTTTTTATAATGAAATGTCTAAACCCTAAACAGCGAAGCGTCTAACCATCTCACCTTCTTACCTTTTATGCCATCTCAATTTTCAATTGTCCATTGTCAACTGTCCATTGTTACAAATTTCTTACCGCCGCCTTGAACTGCCGTCCACGGTCTTCGTAGTTCTCGAACAGGTCGAAACTTGCGCAGCAGGGCGAGAGCAGCACGGCGTCGCCGTCGGTGCCCATATAGTAGGCCGATTTCACGGCTTGTTCCATCGACTGTGTATCAACAATATGCTCAACCACACCGTCGAAAGCGGCGTGAATCTTCGAGTTATCGACGCCAAGGCAGATGATGGCCTTAACTTTCTGTTTCACAAGCGGAATCAGAGTCGAGTAGTCGTTGCCCTTATCGGTGCCGCCCACAATCCAGATGGTGGGGCGCTTCATACTCTCAAGAGCGTACCAGGCGCTGTTCACGTTGGTGGCCTTCGAGTCGTTGATGAACTCAATCTGATGCACCTTCAGCACGGGCTCAAGGCGGTGCTCAACGCCCTTGAAACTTGTCAGGCACTCGCGAATGGTTTCTTTTCTGATGTTCAGCACGTTGGCGGCCACTGCTGCGGCCATCGAGTTGTAGGTGTTGTGCTTTCCGCTCAATGATAAGTCGTTGATATTCATAGTGAAGTCGTTTATGGTATTAAGATGAATGTTAAAAGTTTGTCCGTTGTCGGTAAGGTCGGCGCCGCAAGCCACGCTGTGCTCAATGCTGAACGGCACCCAGTTGGTTTCAGGCGTCAGAGTGGCCAGTTTCTCGAGCGTTGCGGGGTCGTCGTCGCAGTAGATGAAGTAGTCGTTCTTATCCATATTTTGGATGATGCGGAACTTCGAGTTCAGATAGTTCTCGAACTTGTACTCGTAGCGGTCCAGGTGGTCGGGTGTGACGTTCATCAGAATTGCCACATCGGCCTTGAACTTGTACATATTGTCGAGTTGGAAACTGCTCAATTCCAGCACGTAATAGTCGAAATTGCAGTCGGCCACCTGCCAGGCGAAACTCTTGCCCACGTTGCCGCCAAGGCCCACGTTCAGGCCCGCGCGCTTCAGAATCTCGTAGGTCAAAAGCGTGGTGGTGGTCTTGCCGTTGCTGCCCGTAATGCAAATCATTTTGGCATTGGTGTAGCGTCCCGCAAACTCTATCTCGCTCACAATCGGAATGTTATGCTCGTGCAGAGCCTTCACCACGGGTGCCTTCTCGGGTATTCCAGGGCTTTTCATCACTTCGGCCGCCGTCAGAATCTTTTCCAGCGTGTGGTGGCCTTCTTCCCATTCAATGTTGTGCTCGTCGAGCACGGCTTTGTATTTGTCGGCAATCTTTCCGTAGTCCGACACAAAAACCGCGTAGCCCTTCTTTTGCGCCAGCAAGGCGGTTCCCACGCCGCTCTCGCCCGCACCCAGCACAACCATCAGTTTCTTGTTCTCGTTCATTATCTGATTTTAAGTGTGATAATTGTCAATGCCGCAAGTATGATTGTCACAATCCAGAAACGCAGCGTAATCATATTCTCGTGAAGCGCGCCTTCGGGTTTGGTTATCAGGTACTTGAAGTTTTCTTGAAGTTGCGACGGCAGCACGCGGAAATGGTCGTGGAGCGGCGCGCGTTTGAACACACGCAGTTTCAGCCCGCGCTTGTTGCCGTATTTGGCGTAGTTGGTCTGCAGCATCACCGACACCACTTCGAGCAGGAAAACCCCGCAGAGTATCGGCAGCAGCAGTTCCTTGTGAATGATGATGGCCGTTACGGCGATGATTCCGCCGATGGCCAGGCTGCCCGTGTCGCCCATAAACACTTTTGCAGGATAGGCGTTGTGCCACAAGAACCCGATGAGCGCGCCCACAAAAGCGCACAGGTAAACCAGCATCTCTTCGGTGCCAGGAATGTACATCACGTTCAGGTACGAAGCGAATTGTATGTGGCCCGACACGTAGGCCAGAATGCCCAGCGCCGTGCCAATGATGGCCGAGTTGCCAGCGCACATTCCGTCCATTCCGTCGTTCAGGTTGGCGCCGTTCGACACAGCCGCAATCACAAACGTGGTGACGATTATGAACAGAATCCAGCCGCAGGCGCGTTTGGCCTTGCCGTTCTTGAGCCAGGCAAACGCCTCGTAATAGTCAAGGTTGTTGTTTTTCACAAACGGCACTGTGGTGACGGTCGATTTGCGGGCCTCGCTCTTCTCATACACCACCTTGTCGTTCACAATCTTCTCGGTAACGGTCTCGCACACAACGGCTTGCGGACTTTGCCACAGGGCGATGCCAACCGCGCAGCCAAGCACCGTCTGCCCGATGAGTTTGTGCAGCGGTTTCATACCGTCTTTGTTGCCGCCAAGTTTGATTTTATCATCGATGAAGCCCAGTGTACCGAACCACAAAGCGGTAATAATCAGCAGAATAACGTAGATATTGTCGAGTTGGCAGAGCAGCAGCGACGGAATCACAATGGCCGCCACAATTACCACGCCGCCCATCGACGGAACGCCCTTTTTCTGCACGCCGTAGGGGTCGGTCTCGGCGTCGCGGGCAGCCTCAATGTGCTTGCGGCTCTTCATAAAGTCGATGAACTTTCGGCCCATCCACATCGAGAAAAGCAGCGAAATCACCAGCGCTAGAATCGCGCGGAACGACACGTAGTGGAACATTCCCGCGCCAGGAAAGTTGAGCGATTGCAGATATTCAAAAAAGTAGTACAGCATCTTTATTCCTCGTCAAAAATTTGTTTAATCACCTCGCGGTCGTCAAAATGGTGTTTCACGCCGTTCACTTCCTGATAGGTCTCGTGCCCCTTGCCAGCCACCAGCACCACATCGCCCGTCTGCGCCAGCATACACGCCGTGCGGATGGCCTCGGTGCGGTCGGTGATGCACAGAACGCGCTGTGCGTAAGCGGGTTGCACACCAGCCTTCATATCGGCAATGATGTCTTCGGGGCGCTCGTTGCGCGGATTGTCCGACGTCAGTATCACCTTGTCGCTCAATTCGGTAGCAATGGCCGCCATAATCGGGCGCTTGGTTTTGTCGCGGTTGCCGCCAGCGCCTGTAACGGTTATAATCTGATGGTTGCCGTCGGTAACATTTTTTATCGTATTCAGCACATTTTCAATGGCATCGGGCGTGTGAGCGTAGTCCACAATGGCCGTCTTGCCGCTTTTCGAGCGCAGGCATTGGAACCGTCCGTCAACCGAGCCGAGTTTGCTCAAAACGGTCAGCACTTCGGTCTTGTCGAAGCCGAGCAGCACCGAAGCCGAGTAAACCGCCAGCAGGTTGTAGGCGTTGAATCGGCCCACAAAACTTGTCCAAACCTCAACGCCGTCAATCTCGAGTTGCATTCCCTCGAAACTCGATTCCAGCACTTTGGCGCGGAAATCGGCCATTTTCTGCAGCGCGTAGGTGTGCTTGCTTGCGGCGCAGTTCTGCAGCATAAACAGGCCGTTGCGGTCGTCGGCGTTCACAAGTGCGAAGGCGTCGGCGCCAAGCCCGTCGAAGAACATTTTCTTCGCGTCGCGGTAGTCGGCAAAGGTCTTGTGATAGTCCAGATGGTCTTGCGTCAGGTTCGAGAAGATGGCGCCCGCAAACTTCAGCCCTGCAATGCGGTGCTGATGTGCAGCGTGCGAACTCACTTCCATAAAGCAGTAGTCGCAGCCAATCTCGACCATTTCGGCCAGCAGGCGGTGCAGTTGCAGCGGGTCGGGCGTTGTCTGTGTGGCCTCAACCTCGCTTGTGCCCACAATGTTACGCACCGTTGAGAGCAGGCCTGCCTTGTAGCC
Source organism: uncultured Bacteroidota bacterium (assembly GCA_946404125.1). Lineage (GTDB taxonomy): Bacteria > Bacteroidota > Bacteroidia > Bacteroidales > SZUA-534 > RUG13583. The sequence goes on from CAMJCK010000046.1 coordinate 23,210, forward strand.
CAGTTGCGTGGCCATTCGGTGCAGCAGAGTCACGGTTGTGGTCTTGCCGTTGGTGCCAGTGATGCCCACCAGTTTCAGGTTTTCCGACGGCCGTCCGTACCAGTTCGAAGCCAGTTGCCCGAGCGCGATTGCCGAGTTCTCGACAACCACAAAAAGCACGCTTTTCGGTTGGTTTTCAGGCGCTTCCTCGCACACCACAACCGATGCGCCAGCCTCAACCACCTGCCCAATAAACTTGTGTCCGTCGATGTTCACACCGCGCACGGCAATGAACAGACTGTTTTTCTGCACTTTGCGTGAGTCGGCGGCAATGTCCGAAATGGTGACGTTCTTGTCGCCAATCCATTGCTTAACCTTTATATCTTCAAATAACTTATTGAGTTCCATTATGATAGAGTTAAAATTATCTTATCGCCTTTTCTGAAAACATCGCCAGCCCGCAGCGATTGTTGCGTCACCATTCCGCGCCCCACAATCGACACCGACATTCCCGCGTTCTCAAGAATGAAGATGGCGTCTTTTGCACCCATTCCAATCACGTAAGGCACTGTGTTTTGGGTAATTGTGCGGCTCGAAATCTTTATCGTCGAATCGGTTTTGTTGGTGCTCACCCATTCCGATTTGCTGCCTGCAAACTCAAACGGCACATCGAGTTTGTCAATCACATATTTCGTCTCGATGTAGTAGCCGCTCTTCGACACGGGCACGCGGTCTTTGGCTTCGGCCAGCGGAATCATCTGCTTGTCTTTGTGCAGATTAAGTTGGGTTGAGTAAACCTTGTCGGCAATCTCTTTGAACACCGGACCAGCCGCCCAGTTGCCAGTATAGACACCACTCGACGGACCGTTCACAACCACAATGCACGAATATTTCGGGTCGTCGGCGGGGAAGTATCCGCAGAACGAAGCCTGATAGGCCACGCGGCCCTGATAGCGGTATGTTCCGTTGTTGTTCAGCTGCGCCGTGCCGGTTTTTCCGGCAATTTGGTAGTTCGAGTTGCGAAGGTTCTTCGCAGTGCCGTTCTCAACCACGCCGCATAGCATTTCCTGTGCCTTGCGAATGGTTTCGCGCGAGCAGATACTTGGATTTATAACCTCTGTCGGGATGGTGCGCACCGTTTTGCCGCGGTCCATCACCGCCTTCACAAAGCGCGGACGCATCATTTTGCCGTTGTTGGCCACCGCGTTGTAGAACGTCAGAATGTTCAGCGGTGTGAACTCTGTTTCGTAGCCGTATGACATCTGCGCCAGCGACACACCCGACCAGAGTTTGTTGTCGGGCGTTTTCAGATAGCCGTCGCGGCCGCCCTGAATGTCAAGGTCGAGCGGTGCGTCGAGCGACATATTCTTCAGCCGGTTGATGAATTTGCCCGGATTGTCTTTGTAGCTCTCGGTTATCAGTTTGGCCACGCCGATGTTCGATGATACTTCAAACACCTCTTTTACAGATATTTTCCCGTGCGGTTTGGTGTCCGAAATGGTGTGGTCGTAAACTTTCCATTTGCCGTTGCCGGTGTCCACCGAGTCGTCAAGGTCGAAGCAGCCGTCCTCAAGTCCCGCCATCAGCGACGGCAGTTTGATTGTCGAGCCCGGCTCGGTGCGCGTTCCCACAGCGTAGTTGTAGGCCTCGTTGTAGCGGCCGGTCACATCGTCTTTGGTCAGGTTCACAATGGCCTTGATGTCGCCCGTGGCCACTTCCATCAAGATGGCCGTGCCGTATTTGGCGCCGTGTTTCTTCAACTGGTTCTCAAGCGCGCTGTGTGCCACGTCCTGAATGTTTATGTCGATGGTTGTGATGACATCGTAGCCGTCTTTCGGGTCCACCTGACTGTCGTCGTTGATTGGCACGTAGTAGCCGCCCGGGATGCGCTGCCCGATGAAATATCCTTTCTCGCCCGACAAATCCTTGTCGTATGCGCCTTCAATACCCACCTTCACGCCGCCTTGTCCCTCGTAGCCTATGGTTCGTGCTGCAAGCGACTCGTAGGGCCGCACACGGCGGTTTTCCTTAACATAGATAACACCGCCCTTGTACTGTCCCAAACGGAACAGCGGGAAAGTCTTCAACTCTTTGAGCTGCACATAGTTGGCGCGACGGTGAACAAGATAGTAGCGGTCGCCGCGGTTGCGTGCAGCCACAAGCGCCGTCTTGTACTCGTAGGCGCTCTTGTCGCGGAACAGCCTTGCCAGGCACAGCGAGAGCGAGTCAAGATTTGCGCGGAACACGTCACTGTTCACGGCCTTGGTGTCGAAACGCACGTCGTAGTAGGGGATTGATGTGGCCAGAATCTGTACGCCGTCGCTTGCGCAGATGTCGCCGCGGTTAGGCTCAATGGCCACCTCGCGCTGCGACTCGTTGATGCGCGCAATCCACTTGTCGTGCTGCCACACGTTGAGCCAAACAATGCGGCCCACAATGCACAGCGCGAACAGTGTGGCAAACAGATAGACTATGCCAAATCGCTTTTCAATGCCCGTTTTTATCTCTTTGTCAGCCATTTCCCTATCGGTCAACAATTATTTGCTGCGGCGGTGTGGTCGCCTCTTCAAGTCCAAGATTACGTTCCTTCACGCGTTCGGCCACCTTCGATTGCTTGCTGTTGTCCATCAGAATCGATGTGCGTGTAATCGATTCGGCGCGCATCTCGTGAAGCTCTTTTTCAAGTTTTTGCGTCTCGCGCAACACCTTTTCGGCGTTGAAGTGGTTGGTGATGTACACAATCCCCAAAAATGTCAGGTACAGGATGAACGGCAGTTGGTCCAAAAAGCCCTCGCGGCTCATAAAATTGCCGCTCATAAGCCCGCGCACCGATATTTTTCCCTTCGTCTTCGCCATACCTGTCTTTATTTGCGTTCCGCAATTCTCAATTTCGCGCTTCGCGACCGGCTGTTTTCTTCCAGCTCGCGGTCGTCGGGCACAATCACCTTGCTTTCCATTTTGAACGGAACGTTCACATTTCCAAACAAATCCTTCTCGGCCTGTCCGTCGAACTTGCCGTTCTTCATATAGTTTTTCACCAGCCGGTCTTCGAGCGAGTGGTAGGTGATGACCACCAGCCGTCCGCCCGGTTTTATCACGCTGGCCGTCTGCTCAAGCATTTCGCGCAAAGCGTCCATTTCGTGGTTCACTTCGATGCGCAGCGCCTGAAACACCTTTGCCAGGAATTTCGTGGCGGCTTTTTGCGGTGTCGCTTGCGCGATGGCGTCTTTCAGTTCGCCTATGGTTTTGATTCTCTTGCTTTTGCGACAGCCGTCAATCAGCCACGCCACGCGTCCTGCGTTGTCAAGCTCGCCGTACATTCTGAATATCGACGCCAGTTGGTCAACCGAGTAGTCGTTCACAATGTCCTGTGCCGAGAAATCGGCCTGTTGGTTCATTCGCATATCCAGCTCGCTGTCGAAGCGGAACGAGAAACCGCGCGTCTCACTGTCGAAGTGGTGACCCGAGACGCCCAGGTCGGCCAGAATACCGTCAACCTGCGGCGCGCCTTCAAAGCGCAGATAGTTGTTCAAGTATTTGAAATTGCCGTGAACCAGCGTCAGGCGGTTGTCGTCGGGGCGGTTGGCAAGGGCTTCGGCGTCTTGGTCGAAAGCAATCAGCCGGCCGTCGGCACCCAGCCGCGACAGAATCTCGCGCGAGTGGCCGCCACCACCGAAAGTACAGTCGGCATAAACCCCTGATGGATTGATTTTCAGTCCGTCAACACTCTCTTTGAGCAAGACCGGTGTGTGATATGCTTCCATTTACACCCCCGCATTTGACGAACCTATCATTATCTTTTCGGCCAGAGCGGCAAATTCGTTCTCGTCTTCCGCCATAGCGTTGTATTTGCTTTCCGACCATAATTCAATCTTCGTGTCCTGCCCCGACAGAACAATGTCCTTGTCGATTCCAGCTTCGTCGAGCAGGCGCTTCGGAAGCAGCAGACGGCCGTTGTTGTCGAGTTCGATTTCGGCCGTTCCGCGGTAGAATCCGCGCAGGAAGCGGTTGTGTTCCTTGTTGAACGGATTGATTTGGCTGCGGATGATTTCGTTCTGGCGTTCCCACTCTTTCGAAGTGTACATTACCAAGCATTGTTCGAACAAATCCTTCTTGATTACAAAGCAATTACCGTCGGCGTCGAGCTGCTTTTTGAGCCCCGCCGGGAACAAGATTCGCCCTTTCGCGTCAACCTTGCAATTGTAATCGCCTATAAAATTTGCCATATCAAACGTTTGAACATTGCAAAATAAACTGAAAATTCCCACTTCGATACACTTTTACCCACTTTTTTACACCATTGTTGATAAATCGCATTTTTTTGGGGCGATTGTTAATATCTTGGTGACGAACGGAAAAATGCGGAAGTTCAGGCGGTTATGGACACATATATAATAAATAGTGGGTTGGAATTTTGGAAGGGAAAACGCCAATCGAATTTCAAGAACGCACAAAATGAATGCTGCCGGGATGGAGTATTTTCCCAACAGTAAAAAATATATCTTTGAACGATAATTGTTTCAGATATGGCAAAAGCGAAAGAACAAATAGAAGAGCCGCTTGAAAAACAACTTTGGAAGGCGGCCGACAAGTTGCGCAAGAACATTGACGCTGCTGAGTACAAGCACGTTGTGCTCGGCTTGATTTTTCTGCGATATATTTCAGTATCGTTCGAGCAGTTGTATGACGAACTTGTGAAGCAGCAGGCCGAAGGCGCCGACCCCGAGGACCGCGAGGAGTATGCAGCCGAAAACGTTTTTTACGTCCCGGCCAATGCCCGTTGGAGTTATCTGACCGACAATGCTAAAAATCCGATGATTGGAAAACTCATCGATGATGCAATGGACGAGATTGAGCGTGAGAACAAATCGCTGAAAGGCGTGCTGCCCAAGGTTTTCGCCCGTCCCAACCTTGACCCGACAAGTCTGGGCGAACTGATTGACCTGATTGGCAATTCAACCTTGCAAAACACTAGCACCAAGAGCGCCGACCTGCTCGGTCACGTCTTCGAGTACTTCCTTGGCGAGTTTGCACTGGCCGAAGGCAAAAAGGGCGGACAATTCTATACGCCGCGCAGTGTTGTTGAACTGCTTGTGAATATGCTGGAGCCGTACAAAGGCCGTGTGCTCGACCCCTGCTGCGGCTCGGGCGGAATGTTTGTGCAGAGCGAGAAGTTTGTGAAGGAGCACCAAGGACGGATTGAGAACATTTCGGTTTATGGGCAAGAGAGCAACCAAACCACCTGGCGCCTGTGCAAGATGAATCTTGCCATTCGTGGTATCGACGCTTCGCAGGTGAAGTGGAACACCGAAGGCTCGTTCCTAAACGATGCCTTGCGCGATGTGAAGGCCGACTACGTGATGGCCAATCCGCCTTTCAACGACAGCGACTGGAGCGGCGACCAACTGCGTGGCGATGCCCGCTGGCAGTATGGCGTGCCACCTGCAGGCAATGCTAATTTCGCTTGGATTCAGCATTTTATCTACCACCTTGCGCCAAACGGACAGGCTGGTTTTGTGCTGGCCAAAGGCTCGCTAACTTCAAAGACGGGCGGCGAGGGCGACATTCGCAAGACGTTGATTGACAAGGGACTGATTGCCTGCATTGTCAATCTTCCCGCCAAACTCTTTTTGAACACACAGATTCCCGCCTGCCTATGGTTTGTGACACGCAACCGCACCCGTCGTGCTGGCGAAATTCTGTTTATTGATGCCCGCAACAAGGGACACCTTATCAACCGCCGCACCCGTGAACTATCGGAAGAAGACATTCAGGAGATTGCACGGACTTATCATTTGTGGAGAGAAGAATCCACCGATTACCAAGATATTGCAGGTTTCTGCGCTTCGGTGCCCGTAAGCCGTGTGGCAGAACTGGACTATGTGCTCACACCCGGACGCTATGTTGGTTTGCCCGAGGAGGAGGATGACTTCAACTTTGCCGAGCGTTTCACCGCCCTGAAAGCCGAGTTTGAGGAGCAACTGAAGGAGGAAGAACGGCTGAACAAGGTGATTTTGGAGAATTTGGGGAAGATAAAAATTGAATAAGGTATGAGCGAGATAATGAAAACCGATTTGGCCGAACGCATAGAACGGCTGATTACAGAGGCA
>CAMJCK010000047.1:0-25664 GCA_946404125.1 uncultured Bacteroidota bacterium
TTTGTAAAGTGTAAAAAAGTGTAAAGTTTTTTACAGTGGGTTTACAGTTGCTTTACAGGTTTACACTATAGTCTACAGTGAAAAACGAAACGCATTCCATTGGCAACAACCTTGTCTCTTATAAATAAAAAAAGGAGGCCATAAAGCCTCCTTCCTTCAGACTAAAAGTTTATTTTACAACTATTTCCGCAATTCCTTCACAATTGCCAACGACTCTTTCACCTTGCTTTCGATGAAGGCCCAGTCGCCTTTTTCAATCACGTCTTTCGGTGTCAGTTGCGAGCCGAGTCCGACGCAGGCCACGCCTGCTTTGAACCAGGCTTCGAGGCTCTCGCGCTCGGGTGCCACACCGCCCGACGGCATAATGTTGGTCCAGGGGCAGGGGGCTTTCACGGCTTTCACAAACGATGGTCCGCCGACTTCCTTGCCAGGGAAAATCTTCACAATCTCGCAGCCCAACTCTTCGGCCAGATTGATTTCCGACAGCGTTCCGCAGCCAGGCAGCCACGCAATCTTGCGACGGTTGCAAACCTTGGCCATATCGGGGTTGAGCGACGGCGACACAATGAAGTTCGCGCCCAACTGAATGTAGAGCGCAGCCGTTGCAGGGTCAACCACCGAGCCCACGCCCATAGCCATTTCGGGGCAGGCCGTGGCGCACCATTTGTTCACTTCGGCAAACACTTCGTGGGCAAAATCGCCGCGGTTTGTAAACTCAAAAACACGCGCGCCGCCTTTGTAGCAAGCCAGCACAACCTGTTTAACTTTCTCAACGTCAGCATTGTAGTACAATGGCACAATGCCAGTCGAAAGCATTGTGTTTAGAACGTCTAAACGTTTGAATCTGCTCATTTTAAATGTTTTTAAATTGTTAAATATTTGAATTACTGTTTGTTATTCCAGAATAAGTCGTCAAGTGTCACTCGGTATTGAATTTCCGACGAGTACATACCTTCTTTAAGTCCGCAAGTTGTTATCCAAGTGGGAATTAGCCCGCAACGGGTGCCGCTTTCCGCACGGAACGCTTCAATGCGGTTTCGCATATCAAGGTCGTCCTGTCTGCTAATCGCATATTCGCCTGTGGCGTACTTTATCTCGCAGATATTGATGATTTTATCCGCCCGCTCAATTATCAAATCAATTTGCACTTTCGGCTCTGCGCCACGGCTGCGCCACGAATAATATTCCAGTGCTATTCTACTGAGTCCCAAAGCCTTGCGTATCTGCTCAATATGAACAAAACAAATCCTTTCAAACGACAGTCCGCACCACGTGTTCAGCGTAGGTGTCATTGCTCGGTCTTGCCAAAACGTTGGGGTTGTGGGTTTTCCTCCGAAGGTGAGATGGAAAATCGAGAACAGGTCCATAAGTTGGTAATAGGCGTCGCGTTTCTTCACCTTGCCGCGCGATTTTCCGTAGAAACAGCGAATCATACCGCTGTGCTGCAGGTCGTCGAGCATTTTGGTGAGTCGCCCGTTTTGGGGCAGTTTGGTCGCGTCTGAAATTTCGGTGCGCGTCAGTCCGCTTTTGGTTTTGCCAAGCGTCTCGATGATTTTCATATACGGGTCGGCATTGCTGAAGAGCGATTTGTAAAGTCGCTGATACTCACGCCGTAACTCGCCCGTTTCCGAAAAATAGAGTCTGTCGATATTTGCCGCCAGCGTTTCCTTGTTGTCCAGAAGGCTCAGGTAGTAAGGTATGCCGCCCAGAACCATATAGGTTTCGGCAATGAGTTGCCGCGGCCAGCCGAAGTTGTTGTGTTTCAGATACTCTTCGGTCTCGGCCAGCGTGAATTGTTGCAGATAAATGTCGCCCGTTGTGCGATTGTGCAGGCCGCCGCGGCTGTCGATTATTTTGCTGACAATCCACGAAGTGGCTGAACCGCAGACTATTAGCAGAATGTCGTTGCGTTTGGCCGCAAACGAGTTCCAGAAATAACCCAAAGATTTCACAAAATCAGACTTCGGTGTGTCGAAGCAGGGAATTTCGTCGATAAAAACAACTTTACGCTCGTTTTTAGTCTGTTTTTCAAGCAGTTTCGACAGCGCCGAAAACATTTCGAACCAGTTTTTCGGTTGCTCGCCTTCGTAGCCGTACTTTGTCAGCGAGTCGTAGAAACTGTAGAACTGCGCTTCTTTTGAGCCGTCGATAATGCCCGATGCGTCGAAAGAGAATCTGTCTTTGAAAAACTGATTTATAAGGTACGTTTTTCCGACACGCCTTCTGCCGTAGATGGTTATAAACTCGCTTTTCGGTGAGTTGTAAAACTTCTCTAGCCGCTTAATCTCGTATCCCCTGCCTATAATATTCTCGTTCACAGTAGTTTGTTTTTACGACAAAGGTAACGCTTTTATCGAGATTCAAAATATTATGTGTCTATTTCTGCATATTATTTGCAGATTTAGACCTAATATCTCATTATATATTGTCTATTTCTGCATAAATTTTACAGAATTAGACCACCTATAATATAATTATTGGTCCATATCTGCACAAAATTTACAGATATGGACCAACAATAATTATCTGCTTACCCTTCCACTTGCGTCGCCCGACATAAGTTTCTCAACTTCGGCAACGCTTACGCGGTTGTAATCGCCGTAAATGGTATGTTTTAAGCAACTTGCGGCCACGGCAAAGTTCAGCGCCTTTTGGTCGTCGCCCGTGTAGGTTTGCAGGCCGTAGATGAGGCCGCCCATAAACGAGTCGCCGCCGCCAACGCGGTCAACAATGTCAGTTATCTGATACTCAGGCGATTTGAACAGTGTTTTGCCGTCGTACAGAACGCCTGCCCAGTTGTTGTGGTTGGCGTTGATGCTGTTGCGCAAGGTTGTGATGACCTTCTTCGCGTTCGGGAAACGCTTCATAATCTGTTGAGATACCGACAGATAGGCTTCGGCAACCACCTTACCGCCTTCAATGTTCACGCCTTCGGGCTTAATCAGAAGAGCCTTTTCGGCATCTTCTTCGTTGCCCAGAATCACATCGCAATACGCTACAAGTGAGGGCATTACTTCGTCGGCGCGCTTGCCGTACTTCCAAAGATTCTTGCGGTAGTTGAGGTCGCACGAGATGGTCAGACCCAACTCTTTGGCCGCCTTCAGGGCTTCCAGGCAAACGTCGGCAGCGCCTTGCGAAATGGCAGGCGTGATGCCCGTCCAGTGGAACCAGCCAGCGCCGTCGAACACCTTTTTCCAGTCAATCATACCCGTTTTGATTTCGGACACAGCCGAATGAGCGCGGTCGTAAATCACCTTCGATGCACGGCTAACTGCGCCAGTTTCAAGGTAATAGATACCAATGCGGTCGCCGCCGAAAATCACGTCGTTCACGTCAACGCCCAGGCCGCGAAGTTCGCGCAGGCAGGCTGCGGCAATGTCGTTTTGCGGCAACCGAGTGACGAAACTCACAGGTATTCCGTAGTTTGCAAGCGAAACGGCCACGTTGGCTTCGCCGCCGCCGAATGTGGCGTTAAAACTGCTTGTCTGCAAAAAACGCTCGTAGCCAGGCGCTGCCAGACGAAGCATAATCTCACCAAATGTTACTGTCTTTTTCATTTTTTTATTGTTTATGCGGTTAATCGGTCAATCGGTGAATCGTTACTTCGATTAAGCGGTTCATCAGTCGCCCGACTCGCCAAAATTAAAATTTAAAATAGTTCTTCGCATTGCGATAGCAGATGTCAGCCACCATATTTCCCAGTAAATCAATGTCGTTGGGCAGTTCGCCGTTCTCAACGTCGTTGCCGAGCAGGTTGCACAGAATGCGGCGGAAATAGTCGTGGCGCGGGTACGAAAGGAAACTGCGCGAGTCGGTGAGCATACCCACAAAGCGGCTCAGTAAACCGTGGCAACTCAAGCAGTTAAGTTGTTTTTCGATGCCGTCTTTTTGGTCGAGGAACCACCAAGCCGAGCCCCATTGCATTTTACCAGGAACCGTGCCGTCTTGGAAGTTGCCAATCATTGTGGCAAACACTTCATTATCAGCAGGATTGATATTGTAAAGAATGGTCTTTGCCAATTGGTTGGTCGAATCGAGACGATTCAGGAACTTGCTCATACTCAGGGCTTGCGAAAAATCACCGATTGAGTCGAAACCCGTGTCGGGGCCGAGCGTGGTGAGCAGGCGAGTGTTGTTGTTGCGCACGGGCCCAGCGTGGAACTGCTGCGCCCAGCCTTTGGCGTGCACCTGCAGTGCAAACCGATAGAGCGCCGCCGAGCGGAATTTTAATATCTCGTTGGCGGTCAATTCTTTGCCGCTGCGCACTTTGGCAAAAATGGCTTCAATCTCAGCGTCGGTGTAATCTTCGGCGTAGAGAAAATCGAGTCCGAAGTCGGCCAGACGGCAGCCAGCGGCGTGGAAATAGTCGATTCGGCGGTCGAGCGCGTCGAACAATGCCTTGAAACTGTTAATCTCAACGCCCGAAACTTCGGCCAGACGGTCGATGTAGGCGTTCCAGGCTTTGGCGTTGGTCACGTCCGACGCTTTGTCGGGGCGCCAGGTGGGCAGAATCTTTGCGGGGCACGCCGAGGCGGCTATCTGTTTGTGGTATTGCAGATTATCGACGGGGTCGTCGGTGGTGCAGGCCACTTCAACATTCATCTTCCGCATCATCCCCCAAACGCTGAAATCATCCGACTTGAGCATTTCCGACGTGCGGTTCCAAATCTCGTCGGCCGATTCGGGATTCAGCAGCGTGTCGATTCCGAAATAGAGTTTCAACTCGAGGTGAGTCCAGTGGTAGAGCGGGTTACGCAGGGTGTAGGGCACCGTCTGCGCCCACGCGTCGAACTTCTCGCGGTCGGTGGCGTTGCCCGTCACAAACCGCTCATTGATACCGTTGGCCCGCATTGCACGCCACTTGTAATGGTCGCCCGAGAGCCAGATTTGCGCAATGTTGTCGAACTTGCGGTTTTCGGCAATCTGTTGCGGAATCAGGTGCGAATGGTAATCGATAATCGGCTGATTTTCTGCGAATTCGTGGTAGAGTTCCTGCGCGGTTTTCGTTTTCAGCAGGAAGTTTTCGTTTATAAATGATTTCATATTTATTGAAACTGTATCAAATTGAAATTTAATAATTTATTGTCCCGTAGGGACTTAAGATTGGTAGAATATTATTTTCCAAAGCCTTGCGTGCCTTAGGTACGCCACATTGATGCCTTTGTTGCGTACCTACGGCACGCTGCGTTGTTTGAAGACGTTTTTTCTACCAATCTTACGCGCCTACAGCGCTGATTTCTGCATTCGATATTTACAACACCCAATACCATATTATTTTACAATCGGTTTATACTTCGGCACAAGCACCTTCATAATCGTCCACGCCAGCAGATATGCCACGGCGCAGTAGCAGAACACAATCATATAGCCCGCGGGCTTGCCTGTGGCGCCAAAGAAGGTGAACGCGTCGCCAAGTTCTTCGGCGTGGGTGAACAGCATTCCCGAGCCCTTATTGATTGCAAATGAGCACAATCCACCGAACATTGTTCCAATGCCAGTGATGGTGGCAATGGCCGATTTCGGGAACATATCGCCGATGGTTGAGTAAAGATTTGCCGACCAGGCCTGATGCCCCGCGCCAGCCAGGCCGATGATAATGCACGGCCACCAAACCGATGTTCCAGCCAGCGGCTGCGCAAACATTGCAAACACAGGCAAGAAGGCGAAAATCAGCATTGCGCGCATACGGCCCGTGTAGGGGTGCATTCCCATTCTCTCAACAAACAGTTTGGGCAGGTATCCGCCAAAGATAGATACCACAGTTACAATCAGATAGAGTATAAAGATGAGCAGTTGCCCCATTCCCGACGACGACGGATAGCCCAGTTCGGAAAAATAGGCGGGCGCCCAGAAGAGGAAGAACCACCACACACCGTCGGTCATTAGTTTGCCGACGATGAACGCCCACGTCTGACGGTATTTGAAGCAATCGAGAATCGAGAATTTGGCTTCTTCGGTCGCTGCTTTTGTTTCAGTTTTTTCGGCCGATTCTTCTTTATCTGATTCAATATAAGCAAGTTCGGTGCTGTTCACAAATCGGCTTTGAGCGGGTGCCGAGTAAAGGAACAACCACGCGCCAGCCCAAATAAAGCCGATGGCACCAATGATGATGAACGCCATTTCCCAGCCCATATTCTTGGCCAGAATGGGGATGGTGAGCGGTGCGGCAAGCGCGCCAACCGATGCGCCCGCGTTGAAGATTGATGTGGCATAGGCGCGGTCCTTCTTCGGAAAATATTCGGCCGTCACCTTGATGGCCGCAGGGAAGTTGCCCGACTCGCCAGTGGCAAGAATTATGCGGCAGGCAAGGAATAGCCAAACGCTTATGGTTGAGATTGTTAGAGCAAGTTCCGAGCCTTTGGCCACGGCACGCAGCGCTTCAATGTCGGCAATGCCCGTGAGCCGCATTGTGGCCCAGCCGCAAGCCGCGTGCAGGCAAGCACCAAACGACCAAATCACAATCGCCCAGATGTAGCCCTTTTTGGTGCCCATCCAGTCGATGAACTTGCCCGCGAACAACGAAATGAATGCGTAGAAGATTGAGAATGTGGCGGTTATGTTGCCATAATCGTTATCGTTCCAGTGGAAGTCGAGTGCGATAAAATCCTTCCAAGTGAGTGAAAGCACCTGACGGTCAAGGTAGTTGACCGTGGTAGCCAAAAAGAGCAGGCCGCATATCGCCCAGCGGAAATTGCTCATTTTTTGATTGGTGGTCATAATTGTTTAAAGTTTAGTGTTTAGAAGTTTAGTGTTTAACAAGTTTAATGTTTGCGTCTGTGTTTAGCATTGCATACGTGTTCATTTACAGATTGCGAAAGTAAGACAAATTTTGGTTTGTGCAACTTTTAATGCAATCGGTTTCATTATTTTGAAATAAGAAAGACAATTGGATTCCAAAATAGAGAATCAAAATCATAGAATGATAAAAATCCGCTCCGAAATGCCAAACACATTTCCAGAGCGGATACTTAATTAACTATCTAAAAATAAATCAGCTGCGACACTTATTGCCCTTCACCACCGAAATCGAGAACATCAGCACCACAACAAAGCACACCATCGGCACCAGATACGAGATGTTGATGTTTGTTGCGTCGGAAATGGCACCCTGAAGCGGGGGAAGAAGCGCACCGCCTAAAATAGCCATTATCAAGCCTGAAGCACCAATTTTGGCATCCTGACCGACGTTTTCGAGCGCGATTCCGTAGATGGTTGGGAACATCAGCGACATAAAGAAACTAACGCCGATGAGCGCCGCAATGCAGACCGCGCCTGTGCCACTGCACAACGCAACTATCAGACACAGAACAATATCGGCGGCCGAAGCCCAAAGCAGCAGTTTCGACGGTTGAATCCATTTCATCAGCCAGGTGAAGATGAATCGCGCTGCGCTAAATCCAATAATACTAAACAGATAGATGGTTGCAGCATCGGCTTCGAGCAGGCCGAGTTCCTGCATCACAATGCGGATGGTGAACGACCAAACGCAGATTTGCGCGCCGACGTAAAAGAACTGCGCAACAACACCAAATACGTATTTCTTATTCTTAATCAATCGTTTAAACGAATCGAGCACGCTGTCGTGGCTGTTGTCGCTGCCTTCGGGCATACGAACCAAAAGCATCACAACCATAATCACCAAAAGCACAAAACCGAGCGTCATATAGGTGCCTGTGATGGCGTTCAGCTCGTGCGACTGCATCGCGGAAAGGTCGGCGGCGGACATTGCGGCGCGGTCGGATGCTGTGGCGCTCGACAGTTGCGAAAGAATGAAAAACTGACTCATCAGAATGCCAGTTATCGAGCCTAACGGATTGAAAGCCTGAGCGATATTCAATCGGCGGGTGGCTGTTTCGGGCGAGCCCATCGACAGAATGTACGGATTGGCCGTGGTTTCCAAAATTGAGCATCCGCCAGCCAGTATGTATATGGCTATCAGGTAGAAAGCATACGAAGCGGCTTTCGACGCGGGGAAAAACAGAATGGCGCCAGCGGCGTAGAGCACAAGGCCCAGAATGACACCGCTTTTGTAACTGTATTTGCGAATGAAAAGCGCCGCAGGCAGCGCAAAGCAGAAGTACGAGCCGTAGAACGCAAACTGAATGAGCGACGTCTGCGTGTCGGTCATCGACATTATGCGCTTGAAGGCACTTAACAGAGTGTCTGTCATATTGTTAGCCATTCCCCAAAGCAGGAACAGAAGCGTCACAAGGCAGAACGGAACCAGGTATCTTTTTTCGATTGTCTTCATTTTATCAGTAGTTTTAGTGGTTAAAAATGTGGTTTTAAGAGTTTTTCCAACTTACACGGAATTGGTCGCCAATGATTTGACGAACCTTTGCAACAACTTCAGCATCAGCGGGTTCGCTCACAAAATCGATATTTTTCAAGACATTTTGCGGATTGGTTGTCGAGAATAGGTTCGAAGCGATTCGGCTGTTGCCGAGGCTGTACTGCATTGCAAGTTTTTCTATCGGGTAACCGATTGAATCGCAATATTTTGCCGCTTCGGCGCAAGCCTTACGCAAGGCTTCGGGCGCAGGGTGCCAGTCGGGGGCGCCACGCATTGTCAAAAGGCCCATCGAGAGCGGACTTGCGTTTATGACGCCAATGCCGCGGCTTTCGAAAAAGTCAAGAAAATCAATGAGTTTGTCATCGCACAGGCAGTAGTGGCAGAAGTTCAGAACGCTCTCAACCGTGCCTTCGGGCGAGTGCTCGACAACCCATTTCAGGTTCTCAAGTTGCAGGTCGGTAATGCCAACGTGGCCGACCACGCCCTTCTCGCGCAACTCAACCAACGCGGGAAGTGTCTCATCGACAATCTTTTGCAGACCGCCAGGCAGAGCCGACTGAAACTCAATATCGTGCACGTTGATAATGTCGATATAATCAACATTGAGCCGTTCCATACTCTCAAAAACGCTGTCGTGAGCGCGGCGGGCCGAATAGTCCCAAGTGTTCACGCCGTCTTTTCCGTAGCGGCCGACCTTTGTCGAAAGAATGAATTTGTCGCGCGGAATCTCTTTAAGTGCCTTTCCCAGAACCATTTCCGCCTTCAGGTGGCCATAGTAGGGCGACACGTCGATAAAGTTGATTCCGTTCTCAACCGCAGTGTGCACCGCGCGAATGCCGTCGGCTTCGTTCAGCGAGTGGAAAACGCCGCCCAAACTCGACGCGCCAAAGCCCAAAGCCGACAACTTCAGGCCCGTTTTTCCAAGATTTCTCTGTTCCATTTATTAGTGGTTATAAATTTTAAGTTTTAGAAGTTTTAAGTTGTATATTGCTGATTATCTTACCATTTAACAAGAATTCTGAAGACTTTTCCAGGTGCTTCGGCCCAGGTTTTCAGCGCTTCGGCGGATTGCTGCGGCTCGATTATACGGCTGATAAACTTCTCGACGGGCGCGCCAGAGTTTGTCAGATATTTGATAACCGCTTCAAAATCAGACGGATTGGCATTACGCGAGCCCATAATGTCGAGTTCCTTCTTTACAAACAGACTAGTAGTCAGCGAGATATCGGCTTTGGCATAGCCAATGCAGACAATGCGCCCCGTGAAGGCCACCTTGTTGACCGCCAACTGATAGGTGGGCGCGGCGCCGACGGCTTCAATCACAACGTCGGGTGCGGGCAGATTCCACTCGGTGGCGGTGTTGTAGGTGTAAGTGGCGCCAAGTTGGCGGGCAAGCGCCAGTTTCTCGTCGTCAAGGTCGGCGGCAATGACGGTTGCGCCGCGCATCACGGCACGCACCACCGCACCCAGGCCGACCATTCCGCAACCGATTACCATAACTGTGTCAGTATCAGTCACTCGGCCACGGTCGACAGCGTGAAAACCAACGCTCATCGGCTCAATCAGGGCCGCATCGCGCACCGAAACCGAGCCGCACGGAATGATTTTCTGCCACGGAAGGCTGATAAATTCCTGCATCGCGCCATTGCGCTGAACGCCAAGCGTTTCGTTGTTCTCGCAGGCATTCACACGGCCGCGGCGGCACGACGCACAGTGTCCGCAGTTGGTGTACGGATTGACGGTAACCGTCTGTCCTACTTTAAGTTGTGACGGTACATCGCTACCAAGTTCAACAATGGTGGCGCCAATTTCGTGCCCAGGGATTCGCGGGAATGTCACCATTGCGTTTCCGCCGCGATAGGTGTTCAAATCAGAGCCGCAAAAGCCCACGTAGTCGAGTTTCAGCAGCACTTCGCCGCTTTTGGCGGTCGGTTTTTCAACATCGACAACCGCAACGTTGCCAGGTGCTTGAATTTCAATTGCTTTCATATTTATACGATTTAAATTTTAGGTATTTCTTATTCCGACATATTCTTAATGTAAGGTAACTGCGGTAAATTCTTGAATCCGTAGAACTTAACAGCATTTCCGCCAAGGAAGGCCGATTTTTCCGAATCGGTCAACTCGTTGGTTTTCAGCACAAAATCGTACGACATCCGATATGTTATGGCGCAAATGGTGCGCGGATAGTCGCTGCCCCACATCAGTTTGCCGATACCAACCAGGTCGGCCGCTTCGCGAATGGCCTTCACCGCCGACGGAAACGGATAGAACTCGCTGTTATACAGCCAGGTAATGCCGCCCGACTCGATAAAAACATTCGGGTTCCGCGCCAGAAGAATCTGATTTTTCCAATTTTTGGTGGTCGCCAGCCCGAAGTGCCCGATTGCGATTTTCAAGTTCGGGCATTCCGCTATAAGTTGCTGAAATTCTGCAATCTGCCGTTTGTCATCGGCAAGGCACATCGAGAAAATCATTTGGTTCGCTTCCAAAAATTTCATCGCAGGCAGAAGGTCGGCCAGCGGACGGCGGACGCGGTGCCCAGGAATAGCAATTCCCTTAAAACCACGCGAATACAAGGCTTTGACATCGCTCAAAATATTGTCAGCGGTAATCAGTTTTTCGGCTTCGACCGATTCCAAACCAAGCCGCGGCATTCCGCAGACGAAGAAGCGGTCGGGGTATTTTTGCGCCACTTCGGCAAGGTAATCGTTTTGGTAACCGTCGATAACTTCTTGAACCACAACGGCACCGCCCACCTGCGCATAGTCCATATTGGCAATGAAAATTTCGGCGGTGTTGCGTCCGTCGGCCATAAACGGCGGCAGCATTTGGCGCTCGCCATCGAAAAACATCGAGCGGCCGCGGTTTGTGGTGTAAATCCGCTGCCCGTCGACCACGGTGTCCTGTTTCAGCCATAGGTGGCTATGTGCGTCTATTATAGTCATTTATGTGTTTTTTTTGTGTTTGTTGTTGGCCGCTTGACGGCGGTTTATATATCTATTTAGAATTAATCTTTTTCAAAATTCATATCTGCGAAAATCAGTGTTCCCATTGGGACTGTGTCATCTGTGCGATTCATAAAATTTCTGTCCGTCAGGACATACCATTATAAAGTCACCCCAGTTTTAAAAATTGCAAACTCGCGATATCCGTTCCGTTCATTATTTGTCGGTGCGCCTTCGAGCACGCTCGTCACAAATTCGATAAAACTCTGCAACACGCTCTCAATTGAATCATTTTCAGCAATTACGCCCGCGTTGAAGTCAATCCAGTTGGGCTTATTGGCGAAAAGCGGCGTGTTGGTCGAGATTTTCAGCGTTGGCGCAAAAGTGCCGAACGGCGTTCCGCGGCCAGTGGTAAAAAGCACTAACTGACAACCACTTGCGGCCAGTGCGGTGCTTGCCACAAGGTCGTTGCCAGGGGCGCTCAAAAGGTTCAGACCGCGGCGCTCAAGGCGGTCGCCGTAGGCCAGCACGTCGCGGACGGTGCTCTTGCCGCATTTCTGCGTGCAGCCGAGCGATTTTTCTTCGAGCGTCGATATGCCGCCAGCCTTGTTCCCAGGCGACGGATTCTCGTAAACAGGCTGATTATTAGCGATAAAGTAACTTTTGAAGTCGTTAATGAGAGCAACCGTTTTGTCGAAAACGTCGCGGCTCTCGCAGCGGTTCATCAGGATTGTTTCGGCGCCGAACATCTCGGGCACTTCGGTCAGGACGGTTGTTCCGCCTTGTGCCACCAGCCAGTCGCTGAACAGGCCCAAAAGCGGGTTGGCCGTTATGCCCGACAGCCCGTCGGAACCGCCGCATTTCAAGCCCACACGCAACGCCGACATTGGCACATCTTGGCGGACATCCTTTGAGCAGACGGCGAAAATCTCGCGCAGAAGCCCCAATCCGTATTCCACTTCGTCGCCACTAACTTTCTGTGCTTCAAACATTTTTATGCGACTTTCGTCGATATTGCCGAGCATAGGGCGGAAAGCCGACATTTGATTGTTCTCGCAGCCCAGACCAACCACCAGCACGCCGCCAGCATTGGGGTGCAGCACCATATTACGCAGGATTTTGCGTGTGTTCTCGTGGTCGCCGCCGAGTTGCGAACAGCCGTAATTATGTGGAAATGCGACAATTGCGTCAACGCTGCCCATCCGCCCAGCCACTTCGGCGCTGAAACGCTCGGCAAGTTTCTGCGCGATTCCGTTCACGCAGCCCACCGTCGGGATTATCCAGATTTGGTTCCGTATGCCGACATCGCCGTTTGCACGCTTAAAGCCTTTAAATGAGCGTTTTGCGGTGACAGGTTCAATTTCAGTAAGATTCGGCGTGTAAGTATATTCCGATACGCCTTCGAGATTGGTTTTCAAAACGTTATGGTCGATATGGCAGCCAGCATCGACCGCACGCGTTACGTGCCCGATTGGAAAGCCGTATTTCACAACGTTGTCGCCTTGAGCGAGATTGCAGAGCGCGAATTTGTGGCCCGCGGAAATATCGTCGCGCAAGACAACGCCGTCAATGTCGATTGGCGTGCCAGCCTTAAGTGGTGCAAGCGCAACCGCCACATTATCAGCCTGATTGATTCGAATATATTGTGCCATAATTACAAAACCGATTTAACTGCCTCGCGCATCCCCGACTTTTGAATCAGTTCCAAATAGTTGGCTAACAAGTTGGTAAGCCCAGGAATCGAGTTCAAATCTTCGCCCCAAATCAAATCTTTTGCGGCCAGAACGCCCTTCGCAACTTCGGCGCAACTACCTGTTGCCCAAAATGTTTTGAGCAAATCGAGAATTTCGGGTGCGTCGTTGGGCACGATTTCGTCGGTGCCGCGGCGGCCGCCTCTATAATATGTGCAAATGGCTGCCAGACCAAGCACAATGCCCTTTGGAAGGCTGTCCTTGCGTTCCAGATAGATTTTCAAACCTGGCAGGTCGCGCGTCTTGAATTTCGGGAACGAATTGAGCATAATGCTTGTAACATAATGCTTTACAAACGGATTGTTGAAACGGTCTTTCACGGCCAGCGCAAACTGCCGCAACTCATCTTCGGGCAGATTCAGTGTGGGCAGAAGTTCGTTAAACATCACGCGGTCAACAAATTGGCCAATCAGTTCGTCGGTGCAGCACTCGCGCACGGTGTTGAGTCCCGAAAGGTAACCGACAGGCGACAAAACCGTGTGCGGACCGTTCAAGAGCGTCACCTTGCGCTCGTGGTACGGCGCTTCCGACGGCACAAAACGTACGTTCAGCCCCGCTTTGTCGGCAGGGAACTCTCGCGAAAGCGATTCAGGCGCTTCAATCACCCACAGGTGGAAAACTTCGCCCACAACCAACTGATTGTCATCAAAACCGATACGTTCCTTAATCGCGTCGGCGTTGTCTTTCGGATAGCCAGGCACAATGCGGTCGACAAGCGTACTGTAAACCGCGCACGCCGTCTCGAACCACGTTTTGAACCCGTTGCCAAGATTCCAATGGTCGATATATTGCAAAATGCACTCTTTCAGGTGTTTGCCGTTATGAAAGATAAGTTCGCACGGCAGAATAATGAAGCCCTTCGAGACATCGCCCTTGAAATGCTCGAAGCGGTGGTAAAGCAACTGCACCAGTTTGCCAGGGAACGAGAGCGCGGGCTTGTCGGTGAACTTGCACGCGGGGTCGAAGGTAATGCCTGCTTCGGTGGTGTTCGAGATTATGAACTGCATCTCGGGCTGCTCGGCCAGGCGCAGGTAGGCGTCGAAATCTTTGTACGGGTCGATGCCGCGGCTCACAACGTCAATCAAATCAATGCTGTCGACCGTTTTGCCGCCGTCAAGTCCTTGAAGGTTAAGATGATAAAGTCCGTCTTGAGCGTTGAGCATCGCCACTTTGCCGCCAGCCCGCGGCTGCACCACCACAACCGACGCGTTGAAATCGGTCTTCTGATTGGTCCGCCAGATTATCCAATCCGCGAAAGCGCGCAAAAAATTTCCTTCGCCAAACTGAATCACCTTCTCGGTGTAGGTTTTGGCCGCAATGGTGTTTCTATTGAGTTGTTTCATATCGTTTTCCAATTATGCGTTTATCCAAAATTACACAAATATCGCTAACGAAAACGAGTTGAAAAAGTATTTTTTACTTTTTATTTTTCGGTTCCCCGATGCCCAACTTTTTCGCAAAAAAAAGCCTCAGCTATTTATAATTGTGTATGTTTGTGGTCTGCAACTAAAAAGTAGACTAAAAACCATTTTTTTGCGCTATGAATAGATATTTTAAAACGCTTTTACTAATGCCAATAGTAGCTACAGTAATGTCGTGCGGGCAAAGCCAGAATTCAGGCATCCGCACAGAAAATCTCGACACAACAGTGCGCCCCGCTGACGATTTTTATCAGTTCGCCTGCGGCGGATGGATGAAAAACAACCCGCTTCCCGACGAATTTTCGCGGTTCGGCTCTTTCGACAAGGTTGCCGACGACACGCGTCAGCAGCTTAACGAATTGCTGACCAATCTGACTAAAAGTCCGCAGAAACCGGGAACTGTGGCTTACAAGATTGCCACACTCTACAATCAGGTTATGGACACCGCCAGGCTTAACGCTGAAGGCTACAAGCCTCTGGAGGCCGATTTGCAAAAGATTCGCGCCATCAGCAGCCTCGACGAGGTGATTCCGATGATGGTGAAGCTGGACAATAAGGGTGTCAACGGATACCTCGGCTTTTTCCTCGAAATCGACCCCAAGGACAGCCGCAACTACATTACCTACGTTTGGCAAGGCAGCCTGTCGCTCGATGAGCGCGAGTATTATATTGATACTGACGAGAATACGGTCAACATTCGCAACAAATTCCGCGAGCACGTGGCAAAGGTGTTTGAGATGGTTGGGTACGACGCTGCCACGGCCAACCGTATGATGGAAGATGTTCTGCGCATCGAAACCCGTATGGCGAAGGCCTCGAAAAGCAGCACCGAGCTGCGCGACACCGAGGCCAACTACAATCGCACCGATTATGCCGATTTGTGCAAAAAATATCCTAATCTGAAATTCGACGCTTGGTGTAACGAAATGGGTATCAACGATATGGAATATGTCAATTTGTGCCAGCCCGACTATATTGCCGAGCTGAACAAACTGGTTGCCGAGGAGAGTCTTGAGGCACAGAAAGCATATCTTGAATGGCGGTACATTGACGCGGCCGACAACTATCTGTCTGACGAATTCCGCATTGAATCGTTCAACTTTTACGAGAAGGTGATGAGCGGAGTACTTGAGGAATCGCCGCGCTGGAAACGCGCCGTTCGCCTGTGCAGCAGTTCTTTGGGCGAGGCTGTGGGGCAGCTCTATGTTGAGAAATATTTCCCGGCATCGCACAAGGAGCGTATGCTGAAACTGGTGAACAACCTGAAAGACGCGCTGCGTGAGCGCATTATGGCTCAAACGTGGATGAGCGACTCAACCAAGGCAACAGCCGTCGAAAAACTTGGCACGTATTACGTGAAAATCGGCTATCCCGACAAGTGGCGCGACTACTCGCACCTCGATATTAATGCGGATAAATCGCTGTGGGAGAACATTATGACCATCAATATCTGCGAGAATCAGTATTGGATAAAAAAGCACTACAAACAGCCGGTTGACCGCGATGAGTGGGGTATGACGCCGCAAACCGTGAACGCCTACTACAACCCGTCGACCAACGAGATTACCTTCCCGGCTGGCATTCTGCAATATCCGTTCTTTGATATGCAGGCCGACGATGCTTTCAACTACGGCGCCATCGGCGTGGTTATTGGCCACGAAATGACTCACGGTTTTGACGACGACGGCCGCAAATTCGATAAAGACGGCAATATGCACGAATGGTGGGCCAAAGGCGATGCCGAGAAGTTTGAAGCGCACGTAACACCTTTGGTTGAGTTCTTCAACAACATTGAAGTGCTCGACGGCCTGAAAGCCAACGGCGAGCTAACTTTGGGCGAGAATCTGGCCGACCACGGCGGTCTGCAGGTTGCCTATCAGGCATTTTTGAACGCTACAAAAGACGCGCCACTGCCTGACAAAGACGGATTCACCCCACAACAACGTTTCTTCCTGGCTTACGCCACTGTTTGGGCAAACAACATCCGTGACGAAGAAATCCGCGTGCGCACCAAAAGCGACCCGCACTCACTTGGCCGTTGGCGCGTTAACGGCACTCTGCCGCACATCAATGCTTGGTACGAAGCTTTCGATGTCAAGGAAGGCGACAAGATGTTTATACCTGAAAACGAGCGCGTTGATATCTGGTAAACAAATATCGATTAACTGATTAATTGAATTGTTACGAAAAAAGCACCGGTTAGCCGGTGCTTTTTTCGTTTATAAAACTTGTGTTTATGGACTAAAACTTAAAGTGTCCTGCAAACTCGAGTCGGAATGACCGCCAAGTGTAATTGTCGCTGCGGACGAAAGTGCCGTCGGCGCGGCTGTAGAGCGTACCGCGGTGCGCCATATCCTTGGTGATGGGGATGTATAAGTTGTTCGACACGGCAAAATGCTTGCTCAAATCGATGCGCATACCCGTGATGATGCCCAGCGAGTGCAGGTCTTTCAAATCGTTGTTCATCGCCATTCGGATGTTGTATTCAGCGCCGATATAAGGGTTGAATCTGCCTATTCTGAAGCCTAGGCGCGCCGGCACGGCAAACATCACGTAGTTAGTTGTCGATTCCACCAAACCAACCGAATCCTCGTAATGCCCGGTGCTCTCGTCCTCGTTCCAATGCATATCAAGGCCCTCGCCGTGGCCTTTTTCGCCTTTTTCGATGTTAAAGGTGGCGATACTTATAGTGTATTTTGTGTCGCCAGAGCAAAAGCCGCAGTCGGGATAGTTGCAAGTGAATTTGCCTTTAAGTCCTTCGTTTTCAAACAGAAAATGAATGGCGGCACCCGTACCCAAGGTGAACCGGCTGATGAATTGTGTCTCGTAATTCACACCAAAGTTGACAGTGGCGTTTCCGCCCGGATTCCACGCCAAATGGTCTTCAACCACTATCGGGCTGCAAATGCTTGTCCACGCGCCGGCGCCCAAAAACATATCGAGTGTGCTTTTGTCGATGAGCATATTTTTAACGGCAAAAGCCATAAGGTTCCAAAAGCCCACACTGTTTGTGCTGTCGTTTTTCTTAACATCCTCACTGATAACCACATTGTCGATGGGAATGGTTGTGGTTTTGCCGTTGCCGATAATCAGCAGGTTCGATGTGTTTGTGAGTGTGTCAACCTGTATAATTCGCATTGACTTGGTGTCTTCAAACGGGTTGACGCGCTTCTCAATGTACTCATACACAGTGTCGTACACAATTACTTCCTCGTAAATGTAAACTGTATCTTGCGCGAAAAGACCGCCCGACAACAGGCAGCCTGCAATAGCTAAAAGAATGGTTAGCAGCGATTTCATAAATTACGGATTGGTGGTTGATGCGCTCACGGTGTCGGTCACCACAACCTTGCGGTGGCGGATGATTTTCTTTTTGACAACCACGGTTTTCTTCTCTTCCTTCGGTTTCGTCTTGACGGCCTTTGGCACAGGTTCGGGCGGCAGATTTGCCAGCGTGTCGGCCAGATTGAGCGTGTCGGCTGGAAACTCGTCAACGATTGTATCAGTCTGAATAACAGTACTATCGGCAGCGATTATAATCGGTTCAGGTTCCTGAACGGGTTCGCTATCGGTGTTCATCACAACCGCGCCCACACCCACGCCTGCGGCCACCGTGGCAGTGGCAATGCCGGTTGTGACAGCGGCCGTCGAGCCCACAGTGATGTGCCCTGCAGCAGCGCCAAAATTGATGGCGGTGGATGTTGTTGCGGCCGGTGCCAGACTGAAATCGCTGAAACTGTGTTGGAAAAGTTTATCGACAAAGCCTTCGCGGTGCGGAATGAAGAACAGCAGCCAGGCACGGCGGCGGCGCTTCGACTGTGCTTTTTCGGTCAGAATTTCCTGAAGGCGTTTGCGAGCCCGCATCAGATGCGATTTCGATGTGTTCTCACTGATATTCAGCTCTTCAGCAATCTGCGCGTGCGTATATCCGTCAATCACATACATATTGAAGACCAGCCGGTGGTGCTCAGGCAGCTGGTTGACGGCGGCAAGCAGTTCCTCTTGCGAGAAATCGACCTGCGCGATTATGTTCAAGTTGTCGTTGCTGTCCATTTCGTCATCGATTAAAATGTTTTCGTAAAGTTGCTGTGCGGCTTGTGTCCGCAGGTGCTGCAGGGCGGTGTTCACCGCAATGCGCCGCAGCCAGGCGTCGAACTGTCCGGTGCCGCGGAACGAGTCCGATTTTTCCATCGCAGCCATAAAGGCGTCGTGGGCAAGGTCCTCGGCCAGCTGGCGGTCGGCCACGTAGCGATAGCACGCGCCCGTCAGCTTGCTGATGTTGCGGTTGTAGGCCTTGGTCCAAAAGTCAGTTGTAAAGTCCATTTTCAAAACGCGTTTTACCTATTGATGCCGATTTGCGAAAAGGTTGCACCTCAGCGACGAAAATATTTTAATCTTTCTTGTATCTGATTGTTTGTCAATTTCTTAATGGTGATATTTTTATTCTGCCCGTAATGGGCGCTTTCGCGATATTGGTCCACGATTCGGTGTCGAACTCAAGCCAGACCGCTTCCGAAGTGGCGAACCAGCCGAATCCGTCGCTGCCCGACAATCGGCTCACAAGCCTCGAAACCAGCGGGTTGTGCCCGACAATCAGCAGACAGTTGACTGTGTCTGGGCAAATCTCGATAAGGTCGGCCACCTGATACTCGTCATCGCCATAGAGCGGCCTGACAATCTCAATTTCAACGCCGGGGCACAATTGCCGCGCAACAATCTCGGCCGTCTGCATAGCACGCTGCGCCGGACTCGCCCAGACAGCATCGGGTGCAATGCCGGCGGCGGCCATCTTCAGCGCCACATTGGCGGTCTGCGCTTCGCCGTCAGGCAGAATACAGCGGTCGGCGTCAGGCTTCTGCCAGCCGTTTTCGGTCAGTGCGTGCCGCATTATTGCTATCGATTTGCTCATAACGCCGCGAAGATAGCGGAAAATAGCACAGAGCACACAAAGTTTACAGAGAGCGCAATGTTGTTCTTGCACAGTAGAAATAAAAGCGTTTGCCTTCCCAATTATCATAAATTAATCTGTGTGCAGTGTTATCTGTGTCGTCTGTGCGAAACAAAATATCGCTTTGCCGACATTCCAAGAATTAATATCTTGCCGCAAAATCGAAGATTATGACAAAGTACATCGGGGCTCACGTGAGCACGCAGGGCGGTGTTGAGAATGCGCCGCTGAACGCCAGCGCGATAGGCGCAACGGCTTTCGCACTCTTCACAAAAAATCAGCGGCAGTGGTTTGCCAAACCGCTCGAACCCGCATCAATAGATGCTTTCAAGGCGAATTGCGCCAAATACGGATACACCGCAAAGCAGATTCTGCCGCACGACAGTTACCTGATAAACCTTGGCAACCCTGACCCCGACGGGCTGCAGAAGTCGCGCGAGTCGTTTATCGATGAGATGCAGCGGTGCGCACAGTTGGGTCTCGACCGATTGAATTTCCACCCAGGCAGCCACCTAAAGCAAATATCCGAAGATGAGTGTCTTGCGCTTATTTCGGAATCGATAAACATTGCGCTCGAAAAAACATCGGGCGTGACGGCCGTTATTGAGAACACGGCTGGCCAGGGGACAAATCTTGGTTTTACTTTCGAGCAGATTGCGCAGATTATCAGCAAGGTAGATGACAAATCGCGTGTTGGTGTCTGCATCGACACGTGCCACGCCTACGCCGCTGGCTACGACCTGAAAACTGAAGAAGGTTTTGCCCGCACGTGGCAGAAATTCAGCGATGTGATTGGTTTTCAATACCTTCGCGGAATGCACCTTAACGACACAATGAAAGGTCACGCCAGCCGAGTTGACCGCCACCAGTCAATCGGCAGCGGCTTCCTGGGCGAGAATACCTTCAAGATGATAATGGCCGACTCACGTTTCGACGGCATTCCACTCGTTCTGGAAACCCCCGACGAGACTCTTTGGCCCGACGAAATCAACAGACTCAAAAGTTGGATTCCCGCCCAATGAATCAGCAACTTATAGCGCAATTGGAAGCCGAAGCGTCGCGCGCCAACACCGATTACGTTGCCAATTGGGCTGGCACCAACGCCGAACGCATTGCCGACTTGGTCGATATTGCCTTAAACGCTGACGGCCAGACGGCTGCACGGGCTTTGTGGGCGCTCGAGAAAGTGGCCGCGGCGCACCATAATATTCTGCTGCCGCATATTCCTGCCCTTGTTGCCGCCCTTCCGCGATTCACATTCAGCGGAATGCGCCGCATCGCCTGTAAAATCCTGATGCTCACCGATGTACCGCAGGATTTCGACGGTCCGATAGTTGATTTCTGCTTTCGAATGCTCGAAACACCCGACGAGCCCATCGGCGTGAAAGCTAACTGTATGTCGCTGATTGCCAGTCGGCTTGCCGATTACCCCGAACTCAAATCTGAACTGAAAGCGATAGTCGCCGACATATTGACAAACATACAATCAAGTGGTTTCAAGGTTAGGGCAAAGCACTTAAAATTGCTGAATGACTAACTATTGAAATAATGCCAAAATCATTATATTTGGCATTACATTCTTAAAATCAACGTAATACAAAACACAAACCACAATGAACAAAACCATTATCACTGTCGCATTGGCGTTTTCTGCCGCCATCAGCATTTTCTCACTTGCAAGTTGCAGCCGCAACGACGTTATTGAATCGCCCGAATCGATGGGTTGTCTGAATCTTGAACCAGGTAACCTGAAAGCCACGCGTGTTGTAACAACCGACACAGCCACAACCATCTGGTTCAGAATGGATTTCCCAGCTGGCGCAGGATTTCTCTATTCATCTAAAAGTTACTTGAAAGACGAAGTTGGCAAGCGTTACTCGCTGCGTTCGGCAGAAGGAATCAAACTCGACGAAGTGATACAAAAATCTGATTCTAATGCACTAGAGTTCAAAATGAACTTTGAACCGCTTTCGCGAGAAGTGCAATTGTTCGATTTCATTGAAGGCGATAATAGACGTGAGTTCAAACTGTTAGGCATTCACGACAAAAAACTTGAGCAGAACACGCCGACATTCGAGCAACTTGCAGCAGCCAACCCATACACCGTGCCCGACAACTGGTTCACAACCGACACCATAATCATCCGCGGGCGAATTGAAGGCTACAATGCCGAAGATTTCGGACTCACATCGTTGCAATGTTATTTCTATGATGTTCTAGAGAAAAACAAAAGCGTGGTAACAGGATTTGAAATTGCAGCCGACGGCTCGTTTGAGAACCGGTTCCGAGTTAACCATCCTGTCAGGCGGTCGCTTTGGGCACCCAACAATAAAAATGTCGATTTTGACCAAATTGATTTCTATGCCTGCCCGGGCGAGACAATCGACATCACCGTACGCAAAAACCAGTACGGCAAATACGAGTGCTTTTACAACAACGGTAGCAGCAAACAAGTCGAACGCTGGCTGAAAGCAGATTTGATTCCTGCCTACTGGGGAACTCAATTATATACGTTCAGAGGCAATTTTGAAGAAGAGATAAAACTGGCTGAAAAATGTTGGAACGATTTGGTGTTCCGCCTTGCGATTATTGGCCGCCGCAATCACTTCACACCAATGGAAATGCAATTGGCTCTAGCCGAAATTCAAGCAGAAATTGTCAGTGATTTTATGAGTTACGCATTAACACGCGACAATGCACTGATGAAACCGACAAATGGTGTGTTCCTTTTTAAACAGGACGATTTGACCAGCAGCATCACCGACACCTCGGAGTATAATTCATTACGCAATTTCAAGAATTTCAAGTTGTTGCAAAGTGTTGATTTTGATAATCCGCTGATGATGGCATCGGATCGTTATTCGAGTGCGCAGAACTACATTGAATTTTCGAAACCGGTTATGAATGTACGAACTAATTTTTGGTCAAATTGGTCAGAAGGGACAACTTACAAAGATTATTTAGACACCACTTATGCCGCGTATCGCGAACTGATGGGCTGCGCCCATAACAACCTGATGGCACAAATTTGTGTCTTAAGGGATTTGTATAGTTCAAGTGGAATGAATCGTGAGGGAATGGAAATGAATCTTCCATATTTCACCAATCCAACTATCCGCGATAAGGCAGAACTCTACATTGCCAGCCAGTTTGCCAAAACAGAACCCGCTTCGGCGCTGCCAGCATCTAACTCTGCGGCAAATTTCATCCGCTCATTCAACACTCGCTATCCGGGTCGGTTCCTGCTTTTCGATTTTTGGGGAATGGGGTGCGGACCGTGCCGTGGTGCAATTCAAGCCAGCAAGCAGCAACGTGCCGAAATCGCCAAACGTACCGATGTAAAACTCATTTTTGTTGCCGAAGAATCGGTGCCCGGCGGCAGCGAAGACTATAAAAACTATGTGAAAGAGTGGCTCGATGGTGAAGAAACCGTCTGCGTGTCACACAATGAATTTGTGCGCTTGCAGGAATTGTTTCAATTCAGCGGCATTCCGCACTACGAGACCATCACCCCCGATGGCCTTCGCGTACGTGAAGACCTGCAACTTAAAGGCCGTCCGCTGAACATCAACGATGAAAGGATGAATCAATTACGTGAGAGTCTGAAGAATTAACCAGCGCCAACTCTGCAATCACAGAATTCAAAAAGAAACCACGTGAAGTTTTGCTTCCGTGGTTTCTGTGTTTTTATAGATTTAAAGAATTGCCAACTTATTTAGCATCAGCCGTTTCGGTTTTGCTTTTATCTTCCGAATAATAGACATCGATTGCCACAAGTAGCGCAGTGAATCCCCAGAACGGAACCGAAGCCTTGTCGGTATCGAGAAAATCGTTGAGCACGCCGTGGAAATAGTATGTGAACAATCCGATGATGGCGGCCAAGCCAATAGTGTAGAGCATCGGGTGGTTGGCGCGGGTGCGGCGGATGGCTCGAAATCCGGTAATGATGGTGGCAACCATCACGGCAAGAAGTGTGAGCGGACCAAGGAATCCTTCTTCGGCCAACGGACCAAGATATTCGCTGTGTGCATTGCCCAAATCGCCTTCGTTGGTGCTGATGATGGTGCGCTCATATGACATTTGATAAGGTGCATAGTAAAACATATAAGTTCCTGGTCCCCAGCCAAAAACGGGTTTTTCTGAGAACATTCGCAACGCACAGTTCCAGCGATTGATACGCTCAAGATTCGACGCATCGGTCGAAACATTGCTGATTGACTGCACGTGCTCGGCAAAATCGGTTGATGAGTCCTGATTGTTGGACCGCATATCGCGCATCAGCGCATCGCCGAACGCGAGAAAACCGATTGCAAGAACGGCTATCCCGACAACTATCAGCCTGAACTTTATGTGTAGCTTTGCGCAGCACCAGATGCCAAACGCCCCAACCAGACTAACCCAGGCCGCACGCGAATACGAAAACACAATGCCAGCCAAAAGCAGCACAAGTAATGACAAGTAGAAAAACCGTTTCCGAGAGGCAAACATCTTACAGAAAACCAACGCAATAACTGGCGGAATATAGAACGCCAGCATTGCTCCGTACGATGTGTGGTCTTTGTAGAATGGGTTAGCCGACCAGTGGGCAATCTTTTCGTCGAAAATGCCGTATTTGGCGTGACGCACAAGTGCATAAACCACTACTACACAAAGCGCTACGGAGTAATAGACAATGTATTTTCTTGCATTGTCAGCATCTTTACGGAACACTTGCGTCATTACAAAATAGAGCGGAATAATGAACCAAAGTCTTGACAATAAGAACTTAAACGAGACTATTGGCTCAATGCTTGTTAAGCAAGTTATCAGCATCCACGCCAAATAAACATAGATTGTGATACTAACGGGATGCGTGAGTATGCGTCTGTCGAACTGTTTCTCATACAGCAATTTAAATATAAAAAGCAGCATAATGCCAGCCAGCAGAGGCTCTGTCGGCAGAAACATATCAATGGGAAGGTTGGGCATCAGCTCGCTCAGCGGAATGGAAAGCGGAGCCATAAAGGCAATTACGAGCATCAGCTTGTCGAGTGCCAGAAAAGCCATTCCGACAAGGATGACAGCCACAGGCAACAAACTCAGCAGTGTGAACTCATTGTAGATGCAAATCAGGTTCAGCACCGTGAATGCGGCCACGCAAGCGTATAACCACCAACTTTTTTTTGACTGCTGCAAGTCTATTTCTCTTTAAGGAACTCGACTCGCTGGGCAACTGAGTCATAAACAATCATTCCGAGCATCAGCAATATTACGGCTGCCGCGGTGGTGGTCACAACTAGAAGCCAACGCACTGGGTACGATTTTTTCTCGGCCACGGTTGCCTTGTTCACAACATATTTTTGCGGCAGATTCTGACGGGCATCAATCTGTGCCTCAGCAAGTTTGGTTCTCAAATCTGAAATTCGCTCCTTGTCGAACAAAAGCTGATTGTAAATGTCGATGTAGGGGCCGCCTATCTCGCCAAGTTTGTCGAGGCGCTTCTGAATGTTGTCGGCAGCTTTGGTGTTGCCGTTGCTCAGCGCCACACCCAATGCCGACGACAGGGCCTCCGCCTGTTTTTCGTAATCGACAACGCCTTTCTTACGAAGAACGTTCAGTGTATCTTCCTTTGCCTGAATGTCTTGCAAAAGTTGGTCATACTCATTTTTTACGAGTTGAAGGGCCAAAATGGCTTTCTCGTGTATCATTCCGTTTTTCACAGTATCAACCAGTTCCGATATGTCGTTGGCAATGTTGGCAGCCACTTGCGGGTCGGTATCCCAGACGGTTATGCTCACCGACAAGAATTTGGTCGGCTTGATGACAATGTTCTTGTTGTACTTGTTATAAAGCTGAGTATAAGGATATTTCGAGTCCTG
The DNA here is from genome assembly GCA_946404125.1 of uncultured Bacteroidota bacterium. Classification (GTDB taxonomy): domain Bacteria; phylum Bacteroidota; class Bacteroidia; order Bacteroidales; family SZUA-534; genus RUG13583. Next base: position 25,220 of record CAMJCK010000047.1, read on the forward strand.
CTTGATTTTGTAATGGTTCATCAAATCGTATTTTTCAATGATTCGGTTGCGGATTTGGTCCGACTGCAAAACCTGCATCAGCTGGTCGAGCTCCTCATCCTCGCCAAGGCGCAAGATACTTTTTCCCATTGATGTGATTGAAAGCAAGTCTTGCGAAACAGAACCCGCTGCCGAAGGAAAAAGAATCACCTCCGATTTATATTTTTCTGTTATACAAAGTGATACGATTATCGAGAAAATGCCTGCAACGAAGCCTGTGATGATGATTGGCCAACGGCGTTTCCAAAAATACAGCACTAAATCAACTGCATCGAACTTAAACTGGTTTTGTTTTTCTTCCATAATTATATGTTTCTGTTTTTTTTGAAACCGCAAAGGTAACTAAAATTATTGTCGCCCGACAACGATTTATTGGCCACCGAATTTGCAGATTGACACAAAAAAA
>CAMJCK010000048.1:0-23957 GCA_946404125.1 uncultured Bacteroidota bacterium
AGTTTAACGATGTGGAGGTCAGCGGCACATACACTTACTCTCCGGTTGCGGGCACGAAACTCAACGCTGGCAACAACCAGACTTTGACCGCAACCTTCACCCCGACCGACAACAACTACAATTCGGCTACGGCCTCTGTTACAATCAATGTTGCGAAGGCTACGCCGACAATCACCTGGAACAATCCGGCCGACATTGAATACGGAACTCTGCTTTCGGGCACTCAGCTGAACGCGACTGCCGATGCTGCTGGCTCATTCTCTTACAGTCCGGCCGCCGGCACAAAACTCAACGCTGGCAACAACCAGTCTTTGACCGCAACCTTCACCCCGACCGACAACAACTACAATTCGGCTACGGCTACTGTGAAAATCAATGTTGCGAAAGCTGAACCGGTTATCACCTGGAGCAATCCTGACGACATCGTTTACGGAACAGCATTGTCCGGTGCTCAACTGAACGCAGAATCTGACGCTGCCGGTTCGTTCTCTTACAATCCGGCCGCAGGCACGAAACTCAACGCTGGCAACAACCAGACTTTGACCGCGACCTTCAATCCGACTGACAATAACTACAAGTCAGGCGTGGTTTCGGTGAAAATCAACGTCAGCCAGGCTGAGCCGACAATCACTTGGAACAATCCTGACGACATTGTATATGGTACAGCGCTTTCTGCCGTGCAATTAAATGCAGAGGTTGACGCCGCCGGCAAGCTCACATATAGCCCGGCCGCAAAGACCAAACTTAACGCTGGCGACAATCAAACTTTGACCGTCACCTTTGCTCCTACCGACACCAAGAACTACAAGCCGGCATCAGCTTCGGTAACAATCAACGTCGCTCAGGCGGAACCTGTCATTACTTGGGAAAAACCTGCCGACATTGTTTACGGTACCGCTTTGACGGGCAAGCAACTGAACGCTGAGGTTAATGCCGCCGGCAAATTCACTTACAGTCCGTCGGTTGGCACGAAACTCAACGCTGGCAACGACCAGACTTTGACCGCAACCTTTGTTCCGAACGACACGAAGAACTATACAACCGTTTCGGCTGAAGTGAAAATCAACGTGGCTAAAGCTGACGCTATAATCACCTGGAACGCCCCGGCTGACATTGTTTACGGAACCGCTCTGACCAATTCGATGCTGAACGCGACCGCAAATGTTCTCGGAACCTTTGAATACACTCCGGCCGCTGACGCGATACTGAATGCCGGTGTTCAGGAGCTTTCGGCTGTCTTCACTCCGGCCGACACCGCCAACTACAACACCGCTTCGGTTTCTGTCCAAATCGGTGTTGCCAAGGCTGACCCGGTTCTTGCCTGGAGCAAACCGAGCGACATTGTTTACGGCACTCCGCTGGCCGACTCAATGCTGAACGCAACCGCAAATGTTCTCGGAAACTTTGAGTACACTCCGGCCGCTGACGCGATTTTGAACGCCGGTGCGCAGACACTTTCAGCCGTCTTCACTCCGGCCGACACAGCCAACTACAATTCGGCATCGACCGCAGTTGAAATCTTTGTGGCAAAGGCAAATCCGGAAATTGTTTGGAACAACCCGAGCGACATTGTTTATGGTACACCGATAGCCGATTCAATGCTGAATGCATCTGCAAATGTTCTCGGAGGCTTTGAATACACTCCGGCCGCTGACGCGATATTGAACGCCGGTGTTCAGGAGCTTTCGGCAGTCTTCACTCCGGCCGACACCGCCAACTACAATTCGGCATCGGCCACAGTTGAAATCGTTGTTGCAAAGGCCAATCCGGAAATTGTTTGGAACAACCCGAACGACATTGTTTACGGAACCGCTTTGACCGACTCAATCCTGAACGCATCTGCAAATGTTCTCGGAGACTTTGAATACACTCCGGCCGCTGACGCGATATTGAACGCCGGTGTTCAGGAGCTTTCGGTAGTCTTCACTCCGGCCGATACTGTCAACTACAATTCGGCATCGACATCAGTGGAAATCTTTGTTGCAAAGGCTACTCCGGAAATCGTTTGGAACAATCCTGATAACATTGTATACGGTACGCCGCTGGCAGATTCAATGCTGAAAGCTAGCGCAAATGTTCTCGGAAACTATGAATACGCTCCGGCTGCCGATTCAATACTGACATCTGGCACCCACGAACTTTCGGTTGTCTTCACTCCTGCCGACACATCCAACTACAATTCGGCATCGGCTACTGCGCAAATAGTTGTAGAAAAGGCCGAGCCAATCATCACTTGGACCAAGCCGAACGAAATTGTTTACGGAACTGTTTTGGCCGACTCAATGCTGAGCGCAACCACCGATGTTGATGGTGTTCTCTCATATCTGAAACCGACCGACTCGGTGCTCCAAGCTGGCGACTACCCGATTATCGCAATGTTCATAGCTGCCGACAGCAACTATATGGCTGCCACTGACACCACTACATTAACCGTCACCAAGGCCACGCTGACTGTTACCGCCGTTGACGACACAATTATGGTTGGCTCGGAAATACCCGAACTGCAAATCGCGTACAGCGGATTCGTATTCGACGATGACACTAGCAGCCTGACAACCTTGGCCACAGCCACTTGCAACGTTCCGGCCGACTCGGTTGGCACATTCGAGATTGTTGTTTCGGGCGGCGAGGCCGACAACTACACATTCGAATATGTTAGCGGCAAACTAACTGTGATTGAATATGTTAAACCTGAAATCGCCTGGACGATTGACGTCAAATCAATTAACTATGGCACGCCTATCGATTCAACAATTCTGAACGCGACTTCAAACATTGATGGAATCTTCAAATATTCGGTTGCCGTTGGCGACATATTGAACGCCGGCATAAACAAACTGACTGCCACCTTTACACCTGCATTTGGTGGAGAATCAGTTTCCGACACCGTTGAACTGTATGTAAACAAAGTTGCTTTGTCGGTCAAAGTTGCCGATGCAACAATTAATCAAGGCGAAGAGATGCCTGCCTTCAACCTCTCTTACGAAGGATTTGTTGCCGGCGAGACTGCCGCATCACTGACCACCGCTCCGGTTGCCACTTGCAATGCGAACACCAACGAAGCCGGCACTTACGAGATTGTTGTTTCGGGCGGCGAATCGGCAAACTACGACTTCAACTATGTGAACGGAACTCTGACAGTTAAGGCGAAAGACGACACCACCGCCATTGCCGAAACCGAAGTTCAGCTGATGGCTTACCCGAACCCGACTAACGGTATGTTCGTGGTTGAGACTAACAGCTCGGTTGAGTACATCTACGTTTACAACGCTGTTGGCAAGCTGGTTGCAACCGAAATGAACACCGGAACAACCCGCTTCAATCTGACCAACGAGCCTGAAGGCACCTACTTTGTAAAAGTTGGCGCCAAGACGCTCAAGGTTATGAAATTCTGATAGTTACAGAACATAATACCAAAACGGCTGGCACGAAAGTGTCAGCCGTTTTTGGTTTATGAAAACCGAGTATTGATTGTCAATGATTATCTGATGGCTACCGCAACGAGCCAAGCATATCAACATACACTTGATTCCACTCGCGCCACTCTGTCTGTCCGAAATGCTGATTATGCCAAAGTGTTGTGAATGTGCCATTTGTCTGTTTGATTGACGCAACCAACGATTCAATGCGAGCCGCCGCCTGCTGAGGAGTCAGCTCCATATAGTTGCGCAGTGTAACGTCCATCATCACAAGAGGTTGCAGCGTAAGTTCAGTTGCTTTCTCATTCTGCAAATCGTAGAATTTGAACGGACGGCTGGTTCCGGCACGAAAACCGATATTGGCCGCAAAACCGAACGAATAGTCTGTCGTAATGCCAACGCGTTCAAGCATCTGATAGTATTGCGGCAAAACAATCCGCAGAAAATGCTGCCGCGACTCATTGCATTTTGCTCCGGCAATTTGTTCAAAATCAGCCTTTTCAAACGCAAAACGATTTTCATCGAGCGACGCCGCATACGACGGATGCAGCCCCACATCGGCTTTGGCGCACAACTGCCGCACAAAACGGCGGAAAGCGCGGTTCTGCGGATTTACCGACTTGTCGAACTTGCCGTGACGGCCAACAAGCACAAAATATTTCAACTGCAACCCGCGGTGTATTTCCTCGATGTAATCGAATGTAAAAAACGGGTCGCGGCGAAGACGAAGCAACACCAATATGCGCTCGGCAACCAAAGCAAAATTGCACCGGGCGGCATCGCGAAGCAAGCCTCCGGCGTTGCGAATCGGGCCTTTATGCAGATAACTCCACGGGCTGTCGATGTCGATTGTCGGGCGGAATTCAAAACTCTCCTTTTTCAGCGGCAAATCGGGAAAACGCTGATGCAACTCATTGCGTATGAGCATTATCCATTGGTCAACAACTGGCGTTTCGAGCAAACCGTTGCGCCCCAGGAACGACTCCGAGGGAGAAAACCGCCCGTGACTGTCGGGCAAAAACGGCAAATACTCCTCGTATCGGCTTAACATCCAGAAAATTGCCGCAAAAACATCGAACTTGAACGTGCAACCCGAATGGTCAGCAAAAATTATGGGCTGGCCGTTGTCGAATGTCAGGTCGGGCGTGAACTGCCAGACATCGGTTTCTGACAGCAAGCCGCTGCAAGGCACACTGAAACGGTCCGGCTGCGGCTGCACGGTGTAATACAATGCCGAGCCGTCATCGCCACAAGCACCCGGCTCACACAACTCATACCCCACTCCCAAGCGCATATTAAACACGTAGTCAAGAACATAGCGCAAGCGCGGAGACGATATGTCGGAAACAATTTTCATAGAAGCGGACTATAGATTTCTTTCAGTCGGACACACTCGTTTTCCCAACAAAGCTGTCCGGCCGCCTGTTGCAGACGCGGCTCGTATGCGGTAGCGTTGGCCATAACTCGACCGATGGTCTGCGCCAGAACCTCGGCCGACCGTTCTGTCAGAACCTCGCCAACACCATAATCCTCAACCACTTTGCGCATTTCGGGCAAATCGGATACCACAACCGGCACACAAGCTTGAATGTAGTCGAATAGTTTGTTTGGCAGAGCGTAGTGGTAGTTCAGCCCCATATCTTCCTCAACCGACAGCCCCACTTTGGCTTGGCAAGTCACTGCGCGCAGTTTATCGGGCGACAAACGTCCAAGGAATTTTATGCGCTGCCCGTACCCCGAAGCTTCCGCCCGCTGGTGCAAATCGGCCTCAACATCTCCAGCACCCGCTATCCACAACTCACAATCAGGCAGATAGCGCATAGCATCAATCATCAGGTCGATGCCGCGCCCCACATTCAACGCACCCTGGTACATCACAACATTGCGTTTTTCTGTCTGCGGCGTATCTACCTTTCTATAAGGAAGATTCCGCACTACGGCGAACGTTTTGCCATATTTTTCGGAATATATCGCGCCAAGCGAATCGCAAACCGTATAAGCCGCAAACACGTGTGGCACAAACATTTGCTCTGCTTTGAGCCAAACTTTGCGTTTTGCAGGACGGCCAACCAGCTCGGGCAGTTCGGTAAAATACTCGTGACTGTCGTAAACAACCGGCCGGCGCTTGAGCCCAGCCGCCAGCGACACACCCGCAAGCGTGTCCAAATCGTTGGCCAAAGCAACATCGAATTTATGAAACAGCAAATAGCAGAACAGCCGCCAGTTGAGCAACGCATAAAAGGCCATTCCTTTGTTAGCCAGCAACTTAAATCGCTTTGCGCGGAAATCGATATTAAGCGGCTGACTGGCCGGCGTTGTGCGTCCGAGCAGAAAAACATCGAACCCCATCGCCTTGAGCGAGCCCGCTATCCGCAGCACCCGCTGGTCGGTATTCAAATCGTCGCTGACCGCAATTATTATCCGTTTCATAGCGGCAAACTTACGAAAAAGTGGCTTAGAAAGTTGAGATTTGCATCAGTTTTCCCCACATTTGCCGACCGAAAAACAAAGCCGTGCCGCAACGTTTTTGTCGGCACAAAACATTATAATACAACAAGATGCAAAAAGCAATAAACGCTCATTGCCACATATATCCGGCAAACATTGCCGCCCGCGCCGTCAGTGGCATAAAGGATTTCTACAAACTGCGAATGTCGCTCGATGGTACCACAAACGGCCTCATCGCCGACGGACAGAAAGTTGGTGTAGTGCACTATCTGGTTCATTCTGTGGCAACTACGCCCAAGCAAGTGCGAACAATCAACGAATTTATAAGCAGCAAAGTGAAAGCTCACCCCGGCCTGTTCACCGGATTCGGCACTCTGCACCCCGAAAGCACTGATATTGAGGGAGATTTCAACCATCTGCTGGAACTTGGATTGAAAGGCGTGAAACTGCACCCCGATTTTCAGAAATTCGCTCTCGACGGCGAACGAGCTTTCGAACTCGGCAAAATCATCAGCAAGGGCGGCGTGCCTGTGCTCATTCATTGCGGCGACCACCGATACAACTACTCAAATCCGTCGCAGACAAAAAAATTCCTTGACTCCTTCCCCAACCTGACCGTCATTGGCGCGCATTTTGGCGGTTGGTCTGTTTGGAAGGAAGCCGCCACAACGCTTGCCGGTTCGCCGAATCTATATGTCGATTGCTCATCGAGCCTGTCGTGGCTGACGCCCGATGAAGCCGCGCAGATAATCCGCGCATACGGCGCCGACCGCGTGCTGTGGGGCACCGACTACCCTATGTGGGAAAGCGGCTCAGAGCTTGAGCTGTTCCACCGAATCGGACTCACAACCGAAGAAGAGCGATTGATTCTGTACGACAACGCCGCAAAGTTATTGGGTATCAAAGATTAAAAGCATATCCATTCCGCATCTGACACATCATTTTTACAGAAAAACTGATTTGCCAGGCCAGAATCCGAATTGTATAATCAATTACAATTCAACACTTTATCCTTATCTTCAAAAGAAAAGACCAATCGGTTTTGTTCCGTCTGCATTTCAACGCCCGGAATTGAGCCAATCAGTTTCGACAGCGATGAGAAGCCATAGTCCGATGGGCGGAAATTAGGAGCTTCGAGCCTGATTTTCTTGCCGATAACATCGAGCGGATATTTGTTGGGCGCAATTTCTTCGCCCTCAATGGCTTTTTGCAGCAAATCGGATACAAAATGCTCCGCATTTGCCTTCTGCTCAATGGTTTTCTGCTTTAATATCTCCTTCGTCTTCTTTAAATCGCCGTTGCGTTTCTGGAGTTTCTCGTTGGTTCTTTGCAATCGGGCGAACTGCGCCTCAAGCTTTTTATTTGCACTGACCGATGTGCGCAACTCCTTCTTCACCGAAGCCAGCTCCTTCTTCAAATCGGTCATTGCCTTGTTCTTCTCCTTCATCTTGTCGCGCTGCGTTTTAATGGCAGTGTCGCGTTCCGCAATCTTCGAATTAAGCGTCTCAACCATATTTTTCAGCCTGTCGGGGTTCGATGTGCCAACCGACGACGACAGCTTGTCCTGGTTTATGAACATATTGCAGATGGTGATGAAGTTATAATTGGTTTTCCGCCGCCCCACACCTATTACAAACTTGCCTTCGTTACGTATTCTGACGGCCAGATTGCTGAAATCGCCGTCGCTAGACACAATGACAAAAGCATCGTACTTGCCAGTGTATAGCAAATCCATAGCATCGATGACCAAAGCAATGTCGGATGTGTTCTTCTGCGTGCTGTGAACGTAATGGTGCATTGCCCGCAAGGCGCACACCGATATGGTATCGTCCCACATCTGCAACTTTTCTTGCGACCAATCGCCATAAACGCGCCGGGTTGTTATTGTTCCCAACTGTCCGATGCGTTCCAGAATACTCTCAACTTTCAGTCGATCAACGTTTTCGCCGTCAATCAGAACGGCCATCGATGAAAATTTGTAATCCGGTGCCTGACTTTTTTTAGTTGCCATTACATACTTCGATTTCAGACGGCAATAATAAGCGTTTTTATGTGAATGAGAAAGTTGATACGGTTTAGTCGATGAAACTCTGCTTTACAAGTCCGGCAATTTTCATTAGCGTATCGGCAAATTATTGATTTTAAAGACTTTCGCTTAATTAAAAAAGTTTAGAAAGTCAAGAAACCTAACCCTTCTCAACTTTCTAAACTTCTAAACTCTAAACCTCTAACCTTTTTACATTATCGATTTATCAAACAATTTCCTTTCGCTGAATTCCTGACGTTTGCCGTCGTTCCATTGCTCGATGGGGCGCAGGTAGCCGACAATTCGCGAATATACTTGGCAATCAGTCTCTTGTCCTTCGGCCTCGCACTTCGGGCATTTGTGGTGCTCGCCGTAGATGTAGCCGTGCTCGGGGCAGATGCTGAACGTCGGCGACAGCGTGATGTAAGGCAGGTGGAATGTCGATGTCACCTTCTGCACCAACTTCTTCACAGCGGCGCTCGAGAGTTGGCTCTCGCCCACAAACGTGTGGAAGACGGTTCCGCCGGTGTATTTGGTCTGAAGGTCGTCTTGCAGACGCAGAGCCTCAAACAGGTCGTCGGTGTAATAGACGGGCAGTTGGCTTGAGTTGGTGTAGTACGGCTTGGCACCGTGGCGCACGTGCTCCTCGTTGGCTGTCACAATGTCGTTGTACTCGGCCTTGTCGATTTTTGCCAAGCGGTACGATGTACCCTCGGCCGGCGTGGCCTCAAGGTTGTAGATATTACCCGTTTCGGTTTGGAACTCAGCAAGTTTGGCGCGCATATGCTCAAGCACCTTCACTGCAAACTTGTGGCCCTGCTCGTCGACAAGGCTCTTGCCCAGGAAGTTCAGGCAGCACTCGTTCATACCAACAATGCCGATGGTCGAGAAATGGTTTTTCCAATAGCGGCCAGTGCGCTGTTTGATGTTGCGCAGATAGAATCGCGAGTATGGATAAAGACCTCTTTCGGTCAGATTTTCAATCACTTTGCGCTTTGTCTCAAGGCTTTCTTTCGACAGTTCCATAAGTTTATCGAGACGTTGGAAGAACTCGGCTTCCGACTTCGACTCGTAGCCCAGCCGCGGCAGATTGACCGTAACAACACCCACGCTGCCCGTGAGCGGATTAGCGCCGAACAAGCCGCCACCGCGCTTCTGCAGTTCGCGCTTGTCGAGACGCAGACGGCAGCACATACTGCGCACGTCGTCGGGGCTCATATCGGAATTGACAAAGTTCGAGAAGTATGGAATGCCGTATTTGGCCGTGATTTCCCAAATTTTGGCGTAAGCCGGATTGTCCCAATCAAAGTCTTTGGTAATGTTGTAGGTAGGAATCGGGAACGAGAAGACGCTGCCGTGGGCGTCGCCTTCCGACATAACGTCGGCGAAAGCGGCGTTGAAAATATCCATTTCCTTTTGGAAGTCGCCGTAGGTCTCGTCCTGCATTTTTCCGCCGATGATTACCGGATGGTCCTTCAAGTTGCCAGGCACCTTCAAATCAAGTGTGATGTTGGTGAACGGCGTTTGGAATCCGACGCGAGTCGGCACGTTGATGTTGAACATAAACTCCTGCAGGCACTGCTTAACACCTTCGTAATCAAGATTATCGTAGCGGATGAACGGTGCCAGATAGGTGTCGAAACTTGAGAATGCCTGTGCGCCGGCGGCCTCGCCCTGCATTGTATAGAAGAAGTTGACAATCTGTCCCAAAGCCGTGCGCAGGTGCTTTGCCGGACTGCTCTCAATCTTGCCCGGAACACCCGTAAAGCCTGTCATAAGAAGGTCTTCCAAATCCCAACCCACGCAGTAAACGCTCAAAAATCCAAGGTCGTGAATGTGGATGTGACCCGATTGGTAAGCCTGCTTAATCTCCTCAGAATAAACACGTTCCAGCCAGTACTGCGAGCTGATGATGGTTGCAATATGCTGATTCAGACCCTGCAGCGAGTACGACGAGTTGGCACTCTCCTTTATCCGCCAGTCATTCAGGTCGATATACTTATCGATGATGTCCATATTCGACAGCAGCTCCTTGGTGTTGCGCATACTCTCGTGCTGCTTGCGATAGACGATGTAAGCCTTTGCAGCGTCGAATAACTTATTGTCGAACAGCACTTTCTCCACAGTGTCCTGCACTTCCTCCACCGTCGGGGTGTAATCGAGTTTGTCGAACAGATTGAGTTTCGTGATTACCTCAAGCATTAGGTCTTCGGCCAATTGGCGGTCGGGTTTGCCAACTGCGCGCAGAGCCTTGAAGATTGCATAACTGATTTTTTCGGCTTCAAAATTGACAATGCGCCCGTCGCGCTTGCAGATTTTGATTGACGGCAGATTTAATTTTGCTTCCATTGTGGTAAAAAAATAAGTTTAGTGTTTTTGTTGCCAATGACCGCAAAACCATAAGGTTCAATCTAAACAGAGGTTTCGAAAATTGAAAATCCGGTTTTGTGAATCACCCTTATAAAGGAATAAAACTGCCCCGAAAAATATTAGGCAAACATCATTCACTTTTTAACAATGGGGTGTTCATTTTACCAAAACCTGACTTAGCCCTTTTTGAGCGAGGTGGATTGTTCGTTTTGCGTACCCAAGGCGTTGCCATTGGGCTATGGAATTTTTGGGCTTTCAGCCCGTTTTATCAGATTCCCGTTTTGTTTTAAAATTACGGCCAAAATGGTAATCAACCTCATTAGGTTAAGGATTAATTATAACAATGGATGTCGATAAATTCCGCCCCAAAGGGGCAAAACTACATAGCCCAACGCATCGCGTTGGGTAAAGTGACGCATTGCAAAATCGCCCCAAAGGGGCAAAAGTAAATCAAGGTTAATCGCGGAACAGATATTGTTCGTTGTACTCAATATTATACAATTTCAAAAAGCCAATGTATTCATCTTCAAATGTTTGCCTTTCGTGATGTATCTTTTGGTTCTTTATGTATTCCAATGTTTTTTCTGCCATCGACTGACTTACAGAAAAAACTCCGTATCCACCTTGCCACGCAAAATCTTTGTAACAATCGGCTAGTGTTTTAATCCATCGGCTACTGTTACGTTTCAACTCTTCTACCAAATGCGATATTGTTTCTTCGCGCGACAACAGACATAAAACGTGAACATGGTCCTCGACACCGTCAACCCAAACATTGACGCAACCTGTTTTGTTGACCAATTGCCCGATGTATGCGTGAACTCGTTCGAAATCGCTTGGACAGATTGGCGGGCTCGTTGTTTTGATGTGAAATACAATGTGCAAATAAACTTTTGATAGCGATTGTGGCATAAATTCTTGTACTTATGCCCTTTCAGGGCGTGATGGATTACTTGTTATGCATACTCAAGGCGTTGCCATTGGGCTATGGACTTTTTGGGCTTTCAGCCCATTTTTTATTACGTTTCTACAGAAATTCAACATTTGTTGGTTTGTTTCATTGACAACAAATATAACGGAATTAGTGTGAATTCAAAATTCCGCCCTGAAGGGGCGTTATTTCCATAGCCCAACGCACCGCGTTGGGTGACGTGATACATTGCAAGTTCGCCCCGAAGGGGCAAAAGTGGTTACCGCAAAACAAAAAAAAGAAGCCACTGCTTCCTTTTTTTGTCATATATTTATCACAATTTGTATTACCGAAGTATTAAAACAACCGATAAAACCATCTTTCCCAAAAAGGAAGCTTTATATGGCATTCTTTCTTACTAACAATAGTACCGTCATCAGTACGAACCCAATATCCCTCTTCGAGTCCTTTTTCAACGTCCAGTTTATGTAATTCCGAGCGTATTTCCTTAACTTTGCATCGTATTTCATTAATGTCCAAACCTTCTTTTTCCGCTCTGTCCCGTCCTATTTGACCTAATAAATATTTCTCTAATCTCTTTTTCTCATTTTTTAACTCCTCAATTCTGGCATTTCTTTCCTCACTACTTAACCCCGATGCTTGGTCAATTTCTGCCTGATTATCATCTCGAGTGCAAGCCTCTGTACTAAAGGATTTTTCTCTTGGTGAGTTCTCAACATCCTTTTGTATATTCGGATTGGTAGCTTCATCAGGCAACCATTCCCTACAATATTTGCACATCTTTGCTATCGCAAGAATTTCTTTGCCGCAAAACGGGCATACTTTCATTTCTTCCATAATACTTTGTATTTTAACACATTACACGCCATACTTAAAAAGGGAGCAAAAACGTTCTTTTGGTTATTAAATATTTATTGTGACCGCCTACTTTAGCTCAATATATAATACAATATAAGTAAGCCCACAATAACACCAATAATTATCTTTATAATCCGCCATATTCTACCCAAACATCCTAAATTTTCAGATTTATCATCATCGTTGCTGCGGTTTCTTTTATCGGATTGACGCATACTCTCTTCTGCTGCGTGTTTACATTTATTTGAGCAATAAACTCCGCCTCTGCCGAAAACACCTCCACACGGAATGGATTTTCCACACCAATCACAATGTCCGTTAATAACTGCTGCCATACAAAACTGTTTTTTAGTTAATACTTATAAAATTCACTTCATAAAGTTATTAAGCCACAACCCACTTGATTCTTTTTGGGCGTAACGATATTTCAACAACCAATAGAATCATTTTCAATTATTTGTCGAAGGATTTTCAACACAAGAAACTTGTTGTGAATAGAGTGCGAAGAAGTCGTATTGTAGGATTTTGCTGATACGCAGAAGCAAATCGGCATCGATGCTTTGGCGGCGGAAAATGTTGTAAACGTTTGTGCGTTCGAAACAGAGTTGGTCGGCAAACCATTGCGCTTTGCGGCCTTGGCGGTCGAGTTCGGCTTTAATCAATCTGCCAATATGTATGGGGGCGCTACTCATAAAAAAGACGTGAAACTATTTGCAAAATGCCACATCTTGAGGTAACGGCCAGAAACCCGACAAACGAACAAACGCAAATAGTTCACGCCATATTCGTGGACGTGAACCATAGCATCTGTTTTCGCTTGTCTGAAAAATTGGCCGTTTTTCAAGATGTAAAACTGATGATAATTCCTAATATCTATTTTCTCTTATTCTCTATCTTTCAATAAATTATTGTTTCAAAATTCGACGGCTAATATAATGTTTAATGCAAAATAGTTGGAATGTTTATGCTTGGAAAGCATTTTTTATGGCAATTAATGGGATTGCTATTGTAGAAATGAATTGATTATTAACGGCAGCTAAACCTCCGTCAACCTCGCCAAATAATCAAAATGCGGACCTCCAACCACTTTTTCACACGAAAGGCCGCAGCGGAAAGCCGCCTGTTTCAGCGTGTTGAAATCGACAAACAACCATTTGAAAGGCTTGGAGCGTAACTGTTTGTATTTCACCTTAAAAAACATCTCGCCATAATAGTCGCCATTTAGGTCGATAGCGCAACTGCCGTCGTCTTCCATATACAGATATATCAAGTCCGACGAGTCGAGCAACACCTGTCCGCCACTGGCTAACAGCGACTTACACTTATTGAAAAATAACGGTAGACGGTCGATTGTGCCGCACATTCCGGCTCCGTTCATCAGAAATAAAATGGTGTCGAATGTTTGCACCGGCTTGTAATCGAAAAAATCGGCGGTTTCGGCCTTCAATCCGCGTGCCAGCATCACCTCAACCGAAAGCTGCGAGTTGTCGATGGCGGTAACATCAAATCCTTTCTGCTGCAAACAAACCGAATGCGCCCCCGCAGCCGCACCAACATCGAGCACACGACCGCGCGCCGAATCAACAGCAACACGCTCAATTTCAGGCATTTCGTCGTAAGAACGGAAAAGATACCGAACCGGCAGCTCATCGTAGGTTGTGAGGTGAGTGCAAGTATAGAGCTTGGCCGTCTTGCGCTTGTTGTAGAAATCGCTGATTGCCAAACCCATAGGGTCGTTTTCCGGAGTAATAATCATTGTCTGAAGGATTGAAGGATTGAATAACTGAATGTGTGAATAACTGATAGACTGAATGTATTTCTAATTTCTAACTCCTAATTCCTAACTTCTATTAATCCTATTTCTTTTTTCCATACTCCTTTTTTGCCTTCTCAACCAGCTTGCTGAATTTGGCATCAGCGTGAAGGTGAGCCACAACGCAAGTGGCCATAACGCGACTTGCCTGAACATCGCTTGCGTAGTTGTATCCGGCAATGACGCGGCTACGTCCGTATTCGAATCCGCGCGTCAGAATCTCGTTTTGGCGTTCCGGAACTATTTCGGCAAGCAAAAGAGCCAGTCCCCACCCAACTTCGGCTGTGACCGACAGATAACTCGACGTTTGCGCCGTGGAATCTTCGGCTTCGGGAATGAGCGTCGGCTCACCGAACTGCACATAAGGGCGCTTGCGGAAAGCGGTGGTTTTCATTTGGTTGGCACTTGCCGATAACGATTCCTGCCCCGTCTGCAACATTGCGGCAAGCGCCGGCGTTGCCTTTTGGCTAATCTCAAAACCGGCAGGAACGCTGAATCCGGCCAGCAGAGCATCGAAACTGCCATTGGCATCGGCAATGGCCTGACGGCCGCGCTCGGTGCCGCGTTCGGCCTTCGACTGCCAATACTGCGCCACATCGCCGTAAAAACGGCGGCTAATGGTATCGACGGGCGAATCGAGAATTTTCTGTCCGTCGGGCATTGCGTTTGTTATTGGTGTGGTTTTCAGGCCTTTAATGCGGTTATATTCGGCGCGGGCGGCCTTAATATCAGCCGAGAAGAACGGACTTGTGTGAATGCTTGCCACGCCCGCCGAAGCCGCCAAACGACCGGCCTCAATATCGCTCTGATAGTGCGCTCCAACAATCACGCGGCTCTCGGCATACTGATAGGCGCGCCGCAAAATAGTGTCTTGCAGTTCGGGCACCATCTCGGCAAAAACCAGCGCCATCGACCACGAAAGCGACGTGTGCCCCGACGGGTACGAGCCGTTGTGGCGCAGCTCTTTATCGTTGTCGAATTCCGACCACGTATGCTCGTTGAACTGTGCGAACGGACGCGTACGCATATATTTCCGCTTGGCCTTCGTAGTGCTAAAATGTCCTGTGTACGAAGCCTTTACAAGCAATTTCCAAATGGCGGGCGTGCTGTCTTCGCAGATTGTGAACCCGAAAACGCCCGAATAGATTTCAGCCATAATCTCGTGCCCCCACTTGCCGTCGCGGTTGGCCATTGCGCCACGCGGCGTGTTGCGGATGGTCTTGCCCCACTGCCACTGAATCACATCATCGGCATACTCAAGGCTCGACGTGTCGGGCGGTGCAGGCAGATAAATGCCGGCATCGGGCATATTTTCAAGAAATACGTAAACTTTTGAAGTGTCGGTCTGCGCCGATGCACTTATGTTACTAAATATCAACCCGATTGCGACAATCGCATAAAATCTGAAATTCATAGCCGATTATGTTTTAAGTTATAAGTTTTTGAGTTATAAGTTTTTATAAGAAGCGATTGTGCACTATGAGAATAATATGAAACAACTTCTCACTTCTCACCCCAAAACACTAAACACTTATCATTCATACTCATACGTCCGTTTCACGCGCCTTGAAATGCCCGTCAGCACTTCGTACGGAATGGTGTTCATCCATTCGGCCACTTGCGTGATGGGCAGGTTCTTGCCGAAAATCTCAATCGGGTCGCCTTCGTGCGCGTCAAGACCTGTGACATCGACCATACAAATATCCATACAAATGTTGCCCACAATCGGCACCAAACGGCCTTTGTACCAGAGTTTTCCGTTTCCGTTGCCCAAGCATCGGCGCAGACCGTCGGCGTAACCGATTGGCACGGTGGCAATGTCAGAATCGCGCGTCAGCTTGCCACGACGGCTGTAACCCACGGTTGTTCCTGCGGGCAGGTGCTTGATTTGCGCCAATGAACTTGTCAGCGTGGCGATGGGCTGAAGTTGCGCACCTGCCACACTCAGGCCGTAAAGGCCGATTCCAAGGCGCACCATATCGTACTGCCACTTGTCGGCAAAGCGCTCAATACCAGCCGAATTCAGAATGTGGCGCTTAATCGGATAGTCCATTTTGGCCATTATGGCGCTGCTCATCGTTTCGAAAGTGTTCAACTGCGACAGCGTGTAATCGTCTTGGTCATACTCGTCGGCGGTGGCAAGGTGCGAGAATATCGTCTTGATTTTCAAGCCTTTCGCGTTATGGATGGTTTCAATCACATTGTCGGTGTCGTCGGGCATAAAACCGCTGCGGTGCATACCCGTGTCGAGTTTCAAGTGGATTGGATAATCGGTCTGCCCCGCATCCAAAACCGCCTGATTGAAAGTATTGAGCGTCACATAGTTATACACTTCAGGCTCAAGCCGATACTCAATCATCTGCGCAAAACTGTCGCGCTCGGGGTTGAGCACCAGAATTGGAATGTGGATGCCATCGCGGCGCAACTCAACGCCTTCGTCGGCGAAAGCCACAGCAATCATCGCAACTCGCTGATACTGACACAGATTGGCGATTTCGTGCGTTCCGCTTCCGTAGGCAAACGCCTTCAGCATACAGCACATCTCGGTTGTCGGCTTCAGCAAACTCTTGAAATAGTTCAAGTTATGTTCCATTGCCGAAAGGTCGATGGCCATCACCGTTTGGTGCGACTGCTTCTGCAGAACCGTCGAAATACGCTCGAAACTGAACGACCGCGCGCCCTTCAGCAGCACCGACGCGTTCTGTATCTTGCTGAAATCGAAGTGGTCAAGAAAATCCTGCGTGGTGGCGAAAAAATCTTTGCGCAGGTCGAAAAAGTTCGAGAACGACTTGATATCCTGACCGATACCAATCAGTCGGTCAATGTTTTTCTGCCTGATAAGCACCGCAATGTGGTGGTAAAGGTCGCTTTTGGTGTAACCGCTCTGTTCTATATCGCTCAAAATCAAAACTTTCTGTGGGTGCTGATTCTGCACGCTCAGGTAGTCGAGCGCTATCCGCAGCGATTCCATATCGCAGTTGTAACTGTCGTTGATTATCGAGCAGTTGTTGTTGCCTTCCTTCAGTTCAAGGCGCATAGCGATTGGCTCGATGGTGGCCAACCGCTGCACAATGGTCTGATTATCATATCCGAAGACCAGCATCAGCGACCAAACCTGCAAGGCGTTTTCAACCGAAGCCTTGTCGGCAAACGGAATCTGCGCTGCAAACCGCTCGTTGTTGTACATTGCGTGAATGGTGGCGTTTGTCGGCTGATAATCAACCGATTCCACATACAAGTTCACATCGGGCTGCGTGCCCCAGGTGAACAGTTTGGTTTCCGCACTGACGGTTGCCTTTATCTTCTCGCGAACTAACTGATTATCAGCGCCAAAAATCAAAACTTTGGCGTTTTTGAAAAGTTTCAATTTCTCGGTCAGTTTCTGCTCAATGCTTGTGAAATTCTCTTGGTGGGCGTCGCCGATGTTGGTGAAAATGCCAATGTCGGGGCGGATGATGTTCTCGAGCGCATCCATCTCGCCAGGCTGTGAAATGCCCGCTTCGAAAATGCCCAGATTGTTGTCGGGCTGAAGCAGCCAAACCGACAGCGGAACACCAATCTGACTATTATAACTCTTTGGATTTCGGGCAATTAACTTTTCTGGTGCAAGACATTTGCAGGCCCATTCCTTCACAATCGTCTTGCCGTTGCTGCCAGTGATGCCCACCACAGGCATTGTCATCTTCTGACGGTGCCAACTGACAAGTTGGTGCAGCGCCTTCAGCGTGTTCTCAACAACAATGAAGTTCGCATATTGGTAACTTTCAACATTTTGCGGCAGATGGTCCACCACAAAATTGCGCACGCCCGACTTGTAAAGTTCGGTGATGAAACGGTGCCCGTCGTTGCGGGTGCCTTTGAGCGCGAAAAACAGGCTCTCGCGGGCAAAAACCACCTTGCGGCTGTCAATCAGAATGTGAGAGATGTTGCCGCCCGAGCCGCGTGTCAACTTGCCGCCAACCACAGCGGCAATGTCGCCTATAGAGTAACTTGCCATATCAGTCAGAAATTTTTCAAATATAGGTGCGAATAACTGACAATGCCTAAAAAAAACGTCGATTTATGCACATTGGGCGGTTTATTTGTCGCTGAGCGATGGAAACTGATTCTGAAAAGGTGAATCGATGGTTATTAAGGTATTGAAAGGCTAACCTTTCCCACCCTAACCAGCAAAACGACTAAACTCTAACTTTTATTTGCGTATTCAATTTATAAAAGTTAATTTTACTTTTAATTTTAATACACGTAAAAACCATCTTTTTATGAATCGATTCACAACATTGCTTTCTGCAATAATTGTTGCTGCCACGGCAACAGCGCAGACGGCAAACAACATCAACCTCGGTTGGCAGTTTGCACTCAACAACGACACCGCCAACGTGCCTACTTCGTGGCAAAATGTTGACCTCCCGCACGATTGGAGCATCCTGAAACCTCCGTTTCAAAGCGCACCTTCTGGCAACGAAAACGGTTATTTCGAGACCGGCGTTGCTTGGTACAAACAAAACCTCAAAGTGCCAAAACTCAATGAAGGCGAGCGACTAATAATGGAGTTCGACGGCGTTTACCACCACGCCACAGTTTTTGTCAATGGCAAACGCGCCGCTTGGCACGGATACGGCTATACGCCTTTCAGTGTGGACGTTACGCCTTACCTCAACCCCACTGGCAACAACGTTGTTACCGTCCGCGTCAACAATGCAAATCAGAAAAACTCTCGTTGGTATTCGGGCAGCGGCATCTACCGCAATGTTAATTTGCGTAAACTTCCGGCAGTTAGCGTAAAACCCACCGACGTGCAAATCATCGCCTTGGAAAACGGCAAGGTAACAATCAACGCCATTGTAGAAAACAACAGCAACCAAAAACGCACTGTAAATGTGAAAGTTGCGGCAGGTGGCGTGGAGACATCCAAATCCGTTGAAATCAACGCCAAGTCTAATGCCAAGGCTGCGTTGGAACTCAAAATCAGCAACCCGAAACTTTGGAGCAACGATTCGCCAAACCTCTATGAGGCAGAGATTTCCGTTGACCAAACTCTCAATTTGAAACAGACCTTCGGATTCCGCACCATTGCCTACAACGCCGAGCAAGGTTTCGCCATCAACGGCAAAAACGTGCTGATAAACGGCGCGTGCGTTCACCACGACAACGGACTTTTGGGCGCATCTTCTTACGACGCCGCCGAATTCCGCAAGGTGAAACTGATGAAAGATGCGGGCTTCAATCTTATCCGCACAAGCCACAACCCGCCGTCGGAGGGATTCCTCAACGCCTGCGACCAACTCGGTATGATGGTTATTGACGAGGCTTTCGACGGATGGCGCACTGAGAAAAACCCCTTCGACTACTCAATCCTTTTTGATTCGCTCGCCACCGACGATGTAAAGCGTATGGTACTCCGCGACCGCAACCACCCCTGCATTGTGGCGTGGAGCATCGGCAACGAGATTATTGAGCGCAAGGACATCCGCTGCATCTACACCGCACGTATGCTCAAAAAGGCAATTCTCGAAGAAGACAACACCCGTCCCGTTACCGAGGCTCTCTGCGCTTGGGACCGCGATTGGGAAATCTACGACCCTCACGCCGAAGTGCTCGACATTGTGGGTTACAACTATATGATTTTCAAGCATAAAACCGACCACGAGCGCGACCCGAAACGTGTGATGTGGCAGACCGAATCGTACCCCCGCGATGCTTATCGCAATTATGAAACCGTTGCCAACAACTCTTACGTAATCGGCGATATGGTTTGGACGGGTCTTGACTATCTTGGCGAATCGGGCATCGGCGGATGGCGCTACAAGGCTTGGCCTCAGGGCGAAAGTTGGCAAAATCCCCAATGGCCTTGGCACGGTGCTTACTGCGGCGACGTTGACATCACCGGTTTCCGCAAGCCAATTTCGTATTACCGCGATATTATTTGGAACGGCAGCAAGGCATCTTCAAAAATTCACCTTGCAGTCTGTGAACCAAACGGTTACGTTGATTCTATAAAAACCACAATGTGGAGCACTTGGCCCACTTGGGATTCGTGGAATTGGGAAGGTTGGGAAGGCAAACCAATTGACGTAGAGGTATATAGCGCAGGCAAAACCGTTAAACTCTACCTCAACAACCAACTCATCGGCGAAAAACCCGTTGAGCAATGCAAGGCCACCTTCACGCTCAACTATCAGCCCGGCACTCTCAAAGCCGAATCCGACGGCGCAACCTCAACCCTCATCACCGCCGGCAAACCCGCCAAAATCGCTGCCAAAGCCGACCGCAAATCTTATAAGACCGACGGCAACGACGTGGCTTTCATCGACATAACCCTCACCGACAAGTTGGGCAACCCCTGCGCAATGTCGCAAGACGAAATCACCGTTGACATTAAAGGCGGCGTACTTCTTGCCCTCGGCACCGGCGACCTCCGCGATTGTGCCAACACCCGCGACAACACTCACAACGCTTGGCACGGCCGCGCACAAGCCATCGTCCGCATCCCCAAAGGTGCAAAAGGCATTATAGTAACTGTAAAAGGTAAAGGCATCGCCCCGGCAGTGGTGAAGTTGTAAATTAATTGGATTCGTAGGGGCGTACCTCGTGTACGCTCCGAAAAATTCATAAATATATTAACGGGAGGCACACAAGGTACAACCAAAAAACAAAAAAAATAGGGTTGGAAAAGTGTTTTATAAAAACGTCATTATTTTTGCGCTAATTGCACTTCAATCGTCAAACCGCCTTTGGGTGTGGGGAATGCAGTGGCAGAGCCGCCGTATTGAATGGCTATGTTTTTGACAATGGCAAGTCCGAGACCCGTGCCGCCAAGACGTCTGGAACGCCCTTTGTCAATTCGATAAAAACGTTCAAAGATGTGGGGCAACTGTTCTGATGGCACTCCGACTCCGTTGTCTATAAATCTGAAAATTAGGATGTTGCCCATAGAAACCGCTTCTACGCGGAAAAACGTTGCATTGGTGGCGTATGCAAGCGTGTTGCTGAAAATATTGCGAAAAAGCGAGTAAAGAAGCGAACTATCGCCCGTCATCGGCAGTGATGATGGAATTTGAATTTGCAATTCAATGTGTTGATTCTCAAATTTATCCATAGTCTCGTCCTGAATCTGACGGATTATCTGTGCCGCATCTATCAATGTCTGTGGACGTGCGATATTAGCCTCGTCCAAGCGGGTGAGAGTGCTCATATCTGAAAGCAAACGGCTCATACGAAGACTTTGAGCGTAACATTTTTCAAGAAAATCTTTGCGCTTGTTTTCGTTGATTTCGGGATTTTTGACAAGGGTTTCGAGATAACCTTCGATGGTGGTGGCGGGGGTTTTGAGTTCGTGCGCTGCATTTTCGGTGAGTTGACGTTTGATGCGCTGTTTTTCGCGCTCGCTGTGTTCGTATCGGTAGCGAAAATACACCGCAATGGCTATCAGCGCAAGGATGGAAACCGTGTAATACAAAAATGTGTAATCGTGTACAAGTGAAGATGTTAACTCGGCAGAATACGGCACCGACGACCGCACAATCTTGTCGCCAAAAAGCGTTGCCGAATAGAAATATTTTTCGCCGTTGGTTTCTGACGCACGTTTGATTACATAGCCGCTTGTATGGCGAAGTGCCGCCTGAATCTCATCCCTTTTTAAGTGATTGTCCATACGGCTTATGTCCTTTTCCTCGGTGTCAAAAAGCACATTGCCAAGTGTATCAACAACTGTAACACGGATGTTGGGTTCAGCCTTGTTGTCGAGGTAGTTATAATTGTTGAGTTGAAGTCGCGAATGAAGAATGTCAACACGAAAAGATTGTTCGCGCCTATACTCGTAAATGCCGAAAAAAAGCGTGGACAAAATGGCAAGTATCGTCGCCAAAATGAAAATCTTGTTTGTAAACCTTGTCTGTTTCATTTTCCAAACATATAACCGTAACCAAATTTTGTGCGCAAATATTCTCCGTAACGGCCTATTTTTTTGCGGATACGGGTGATATTGACATCAACAGTGCGGTCGAGTACAATGGTGTTGCTTGGCCAAACGGTTTGAAGGATTGTTTCTCGCGACAACACTTGTCCGGGTTTGGAAAGTAGAAGGCTCAACAATTCAAATTCCAACTTGGTCAAAATCACCAACTTGCCGTCCACGTAACATTCTTTGCGGTCGAGTTCCATAACAATGCCTTCGTATTTGATAACATTGGTATTTTGAGGCGACGGCAGTGTTTCGTTGGTCTTAAAAGTCCTCTTCAAAACCGCTTTGATTCTTGCTTTTACTTCGCTGATACTAAACGGTTTGCATATATAATCATCGCTGCCGATGTCAAACCCTTGCAGCAAATCTTTTTCCATCGTCTTTGCCGTGCAAAAGATGATTGGAATATCTGATGTGCGGACGTCGTTTTTGAGTTCTTGCGCCCATTCAAAGCCCGATTTTGGTGTCATCATCACGTCGAGAAGTATCAGGTTGATTGGCTCTTCGCGCAGCAAACTGCAATCAACTATTTGCTGAGCCTCGTCCGCACTCTCCGCCGTAAAAACCTCATAATCATCCATTTCAAGATTAAAACGGAGTATCTCGCAAATATCCGGCTCGTCGTCAACAATAAGAATCCGTTTTGCCATACGTGTATTTTTTATAAGTGAAAAATTATGCTTTTTTGTTCAAATCATGGCAATGTATGGCGAAGTTTTAACAGGATTGTAACAATTTCGCATTTTCGAGAAATAGTTCCTTTCAGCGAAACCTGTTGCTGAGTATCGGCGGCGTATTCCTGCTTTTCGCTATTTGCTTCTGCATCTATCAGTATCAGCGTGAAAAGGAGTATAAGATTGACATTCTACATTCGCGTATGCAGATGTATAACTACGACATCATGCAGGTATTAGGCGAGGACGGCATCACCAGTAGGCATCAGTTTTTGGATTATGTGCGGCAACATCCTCTGAAGGGGCTCCGCGTATCCGTCATTGATAGACAGGGACGAGTGCTCCTTGATAGTAGCGAGCCTTATCCTGACTCGTTGGGCAATCATCTTGGACGAACAGAAATCCAACAGGCTCTGCGCGACGGCTATGGCTTTGACCTCAAACGCACATCGCAGTCCACTCACGAGACCTATTTCTACTCCGCCACACGATTCAAGCGCGTCATCGTGCGCACTGCCGTACCTTATTCTGCGGAGTTGACTCAATCGCTACGGGCCGACAACACCTATATCTATTTTTCCATAGCCTTGACCCTGCTATTAGGAAACGTGCTATATATCAGCACACGCCGCATCAGCCGACATATAGGTTATCTGCGCGAGTTTGCCATCAAGGCAGAGAATGGCTATCCGCTTGACCATGAATTGGAGCGTCATCTGCCCGACGATGAGTTGGGCGACATCAGCCACACCATCATCATGCTCTACTGGAAGTTGCGGTACTCCGAGGAAGACAAGGCGCGGCTAAAACGTCAACTCACGCAAAATGCCGCCCACGAACTCAAGACGCCAGCCATGAGCATTCACGGATATTTAGAGAGTATCCTCGACAATCCCGACATATCAGAGGATAAGAAAAATCATTTTTTGGAACGTTGCTATGCCCAAAGCGAACGCATGAACAAGCTGCTGCTCGACATGAGTGCGCTAACCAAGCTCGACGAGATGGACGCCAATCATTTCCGCAATCGTGAGGAATACCAGCAGGTGGACGTGGTGCAGATTGTTCGCAGCATCCTCGACGACACAGCCCTCGCCCTCCAGCACAAAGGCATTGCCACACGCCTTACAATGCCACAGCAAGTAGTCATAGCCGCTGACGCCAGCCTTATCTATAGCATCTTCCGCAACCTCATCGACAATGTTATTGCCTACGCTACGGATGCGTCTCTTGTTGAAATCACCTGTAAGCCCGTAGTCCGCGACAACCGACAATTGTACGAGTTTACCGTTAGCGACAATGGTTCCGGCGTAGAGCCAAAACATTTGGAACATCTTTTTGAACGTTTCTACCGAGTAGATAAGGGGCGTAGCCGCAAACTCGGCGGCACTGGTCTTGGTCTTGCCATCGTCAAGAATGCCGTAACCGCACACGGCGGCACGGTGTCGGCGTTTC
>CAMJCK010000049.1:0-23290 GCA_946404125.1 uncultured Bacteroidota bacterium
TTAGAAGTTAGGAATTAGAAGTTAGGAATTAGAAGTTAGGAATTAGAAGTTAGGATATGAAATTGGTGTTAGGTGTTGGGTGTTGTAGGGACGCGATTCATCGCGTCCGAATTACCGAAACAAACAATTCACCAGTTCACCGATTAAACAATTCACCGAACATTCAATCCTTCAATTAATCAATCCTTAAGTTATGGAAGCTATGATTTTTGCCGCCGGTTTGGGAACACGCCTTCGCCCGCTGACAAACGACCGCCCGAAGGCGTTGGTCGATGTTTGCGGCCAAACGCTTCTGCAACACTGCATTACGATGCTTGAGAACAACGGGGCCGACCGAATTGTTGTCAACGTTCATCATTTTGCCGACAAGATGAAAAACTTCATCGGCAACCTGAAATGCAAGGCCGACATTGCCATTTCCGACGAGAGCGGTCTACTACTCGACACCGGCGGCGGTCTGAAAAAAGCTATCAGCCTGTTCAGCGGCAAAGAGCCGATTGTGATTGCCAATGTTGACATTCTCACCAACATCAACCTGCGCCAAATGATGCAGCAACACATTGATTCAAAGGCCGATGCCACACTTGCCATCCGTCAACGGCAAAGCTCTCGGGTGCTGCTGTTCGACAGTCAGATGCAACTTGGCGGCTGGCAGAACGTCAAAACCGGAGAGTCTATCATTGTCAGCAACAGTAAAGAACTCAAACCGTTCGCATTCAGCGGAATACACATTATGTCGCCATCGCTTTTCAGCAAATTCCCTGCCGACGAAGTTTTCCCCATTATCCCCCATTATCTGAATTTGGCAAAAAGTTACAAAATTGTTGGTTATCAACACGACAGCGACTATTGGTTTGATGCCGGCTCGGTCGAAAAAATCGCGGAAGCGGAAAGTTTTTTAAAGAGAAAACCTTAGCCCACGGAAAAAAACGGAGAAAACTGTAACCTTTTCTCTAAAATTGCGCATAAAAATTGAATAATTATGCGCAATATGAAATACTACATTAGAACACTGGCAATCACAATTTTAGCATTAATCAGCAACATCGGTTTTGCTGAAACAATTACCACAAACACCTCAATTAACGGTACCAGAAATTATTCGGGTGACGTTACAGTAAGAAATTGCACATATGAGATAAATGCTCCGGTTACAATTAACGGCAATTTTATTGCTGAAGGTGCCACAATCATCATTGGCGAAAATGGCTCTTTGCACGTAACCGGAAATTTCACTTGCCAAAGTTATGAAGTATATGGCGGATTTATGGGATTGTCTTTAAAATCAACAACCCGCTCAACTGTAAACGTTGATGGAGATTTGAAAGTCAATGGCGATATAAACGTTAATGGCTATAATTCAAGCAGTTCGTGTTCTATGACAATAAACAACGTTGGTAAAATTAGCTCTAACAATTTAACTGTAGGAAACAATGGCAATTTAACCTTATCAGGGAAAGCAAATGTGGCTCAAACTACAACCATAAACGGTTCTGCCACGGTGAACAACAATGCAGAAAATAACACAAAAATTTTAACTGTAGGAAACAATGGCGATTTGGCCTTATCAGGAAAGGCTAACGTGGCTCAAACTACAACCATAAACGGTTCTGCCACAGTTAACAATAATGCAGAAATTGACACACGTAATTTAACTGTAGGAAACAATGGCGATTTAACCTTATCAGGAAGAATAATTACCGAAAAAACAACTACCATAAATGGCTCAACCACAGTAAACACAAATGCAATATTGTACACAAAAAGCGACCTGACCATTGGCGAATATGGAGAACTCGCTCTAAACAAAGGTTCCTATACCTTTATTGAAGGCAATTTACATCAAGATGGTGACACTCCTGCAAGTATTGGTATATTATTTCCTCATCAAGGTGACATTAAAGCTAAAGATGCCACATTAGTGGTTGCTGGTGATTATACCATTTGGGAAGGATGGTTATCTGGCGCTGACCAGAATTCTGATTTTCCCGACCCAGAAAAAAATGAGAATTTCTTCGTATTTGGTGATAATAATTTGGGCATTATTAATAAGATAACTTCTTCCCCGGGCAACAGAGATGCTTTTTACACAAAACACCCCAATGGCTTAGCCGGGTTCATTATAGAAACTCTCCCCATTAAGCTTGTCTATTTCAACGCTCAAGAAATTGGCTATGGTGTTAGATTTGAGTGGGAAACGGCTTCGGAGCTCAACAACGACTATTTCACCATCGAGTTCAGCATTGATGCCGTTGAGTTTGCCGAATTGACTAAAATCGACGGCGCAGGCACAACGACAGAGCCGCAAAACTACCGCTACACCGACTTCTCGTCGCACGCGGGCATCATCTACTACAGACTCAAGCAAACCGACTACGACGGGAACTTCAGTTACTCGGAAACCGTTCCTGTGGTATTTGCCGAGCACCACGAAGCCGAAACCGAAGACATCAAATTTGTCGTCTATCCGAATCCCGCAACCGACCATATCACCATCAGCGGCGGCGAATACGAGAGCATATCATTTGTGTCGGCCAACGGCGCGGTGCTGGGGCGTGAAGCGGCTCAAGGCTCACACGACATTACAAGGCTGCCAAAAGGCTTGAACTTTGTGATTATCCACACGGCAAACGGCGACGTAAGCGAAAGATTTATCAAACGCTGACAGTTATTCTAAAACACCAGCAACCCCGATTCTGCATTGAGTCGGGGTTGTTTTTTCTGTTAGGCCGCAAAAAAAAGAGAGCCCGTCATCGCGACGAACTCTCTCCCATTTATTAACAACTTAAATTTTACTTGTCAAGTCCTTCGATTGTCTGAATCTTGCCGTCCTTGTCGTATTGCAACTCGCAGACTTTCAGGCTTCGCAGCCAGGTCTTGTCGTTCGACGGAACGCAATCGTGGTGGAACAGATACCACTTGCCCTTGTACTCGGCAATGGCGTGGTGAGTGGTCCAGCCAACAACCGGTGTAAGAATCACACCCTGATAGGTGAACGGTCCGTACGGATTGTCGCCGATTGCGTAGCAAAGGAAGTGGCTGTCGCCAGTTGAGTACGAGAAATAGTACTTGCCGTTGTATTTGTGCATCCACGAAGCCTCAAAGAAGCGGTGCGGGTCGCCAGCCTTAAGCGGTTGCCCGTCCTTATCGACAACCAGCACGCGGCGTGGTGCCTCGGCAAACTGCAGCATATCGTCGCTCATCTTCACAACGAAACTCGGAAGCGAAGGCATATCGGGCTTGGCAAAGAGTTCGCCGCTACGAGTCGGCTCTGCTCCCATATCAACAAGGCCGTTATTGTCGCCGTGCTTGCCGTGAATCGGCTCAAAACCAGGTGCAAACGGCTGCCACCACTGAAGTTGGCCGCCCCAGAGTCCGCCAAAATAGGTATAAATGGTGCCGTCGTCGTCTTTGAACACACACGGGTCGATAGAGAACGAGCCGCGGATTGGCTGCGGTTGCGGCTTGAACGGGCCTTCGGGCTTATCGGCCACAGCCACGCCAAGACGGAACACGCCATCGTAACCTTTGCCCGAGAAAACGTAATAGTACTTGCCGTTTTTCTCAACCACGTCGCTGTCCCACAACTGTTTTTCGGCCCAAGGCACATCTTTCACATCGAATATTACGCCGTGGTCGTTGACCTTGCCTGTCATCGGGTCGCCGTCAATCGAGAGTGCGTGGTAGTCCTTCATCTGGAAGTGACCGCCATCGTCGTCTTCTTCGGCGCCTGCTTCCCAGTCGTGCGACGGGTAAATGAATATTTTGCCGTTGAACACGTGAACGGCTGGGTCTGCCATATAGTCGGCAGGAAATAAATAACGTTTTTGTGTCATTGCTTTAAGTTTTTGGTTATTACTATTTTAGTTACATTTCTGCAAGAAAGGTTTCAAATTGTAATCGCGGTCGAAAAGCAGCGGGTACTCGTGACGGCCTTTTACCGGGAAATCGTTTTTCCACGAATCGCCATCGCTAACACCCCAAGCTGTCACGCGGGTTATCACATCAGAGTGCTTCTCAAACAGTTTCAGGAATTTATCCATACGGTCATTCCAAATTGTTGATATTGAATCGGGAAGAGCTACCGGATATGGTGACAGTTGTGAAAGCATAAAGTGCATCCGGGCAATCACGCTATCAGGATACTCGCCTGCAAATTTCGCCTTAAACTCCTCTTCTGAAGCCACTTTTATTTTGTCGAAACTTACATTGGCCGGATTGTCGCTCAAAAGACCTTTGTCGAGTGCTTTGTTCACAATTGCTCCAATGCGAAGAGTGTCGCCAATGTTCGAGCTGCTACTCATTGTTGGCAGAGCCGACATATCCCACTCTGTCACCATTACATTGACTCCCGCCGATGCAAATTTCATCAAGCTCGTCTCGTAGTCGTTGAAATCGGGATAATCCATTCCCACGTGCGTCTGCATTCCCACGCCATCGATGCGCAAACCTTTATCTTTCAACGATTTCACAAGGTTCACAATTGCATCTGCCTTGGCGGCATAGTGCATTGCATAGTCGTTGTAGTACAACTCGGCATCGGGGTCAGCCTCGTGAGCGCATTGGAATGCCCAAGGTATAAACTCCTCACCCATAATCTGATAAAGCGGACTATTGCGATACGAGCCGTCTTCCATAATGGCTTCGTTCACCACATCCCAGCCTTTCACGCGTCCTTTGTAACGGCCCACCACGGTGTAAATATGGTCTTTGATACGTTGTTTGAGCGTATCGGCTGATACCTGGTTGCCATTGCCATCAACAAAGAACCAGGGAGCTGCCTGCGAGTGCCATACAAGGCAATGGCCGATAATGAACATTCCGTTCTTCTCCCCCAATTCAACGAACTTATCAGGGACAACAAAATCGTATCTGTTTTGTTCGGGATGAATAGCCTCATTCTTCATACAGTTTTCGGCAACAATTGAGTTAAAATGCTTGACAACAGTTGTTTGCCCCATTGTGTCGGTTCCTGTTATCTGAGCCTCATTGATGGCAGCGCCGATATAGAATTTGCCACAGAAACGCTCTTTGAGCGGCGGGCATTCCTGTGCTTTCTGACTGCAACCCGCAAGAGCGGCAGCCACCAAAGCCATCGATAATAATCTGATATTCATATCTTTAAAATTAAAAAAAAGACGGAAGAGACGCTTCCCTCCCGTCTTATGTTTTCAATAGTTATGCTTTTGTGCGAGCCTCAATTTCGCGGTTCATCTCGTCGAGACGCTCATCGGTAAGCGGATACTTCTTAATCAAGTAAGCCACAACAATGAGAAGCGCTGCAGGGATTATGGTTGTGAACACCAAAATCGCGTTTTGTGCAGTGGCTGAATATTTGCCCAACTCTGTGTAATAAGCATTTACAGGTGCGCTGATAAACGAAGCTAGGAACACTACAACAAAAATGCCGAGCACCAGTTGAAGGCATTTGTTAGCCTTGAACTCACGGAACATATCGCCGAACGAAACGGGTTTCTCGGGTGTTGTGGTGATATTCTCCTTGCTGCCAAGGAAGCAGAGCGTCAAGAGCACAAAGCCGACGAGCGCGAAAATGGCAGTAACTGTAAACCAGGCTTTCGGGTCAGTAGCCAAGGCCGATTCCTCACTTGCAAGGTTAAAGCCGATAAGGCCCATAACCAGCGGTGTAATCCAGCCAGCGATTGAGAAACCAGCCTTGAAAGCGACACCTGCCAAAGCGTTCACTGTGGCGGCAGGACGGTTGCCTGTACGGTGCTCCGACTCGGTGATAACTTCAGGAACCAAAGCCCACATCAGCGAACCAACAAGCAGACCAACGCCTGTCATAATCTTTGCAATCTGGACAAGCAGCGTGCAACTCTTGACATCGCCGAACTTGCCAATGCCGAACAGAATGGCAAAGCCAATAAAACCTATCGAGAGAAGTGTGTAATAAAGACCTTTTTTACCCAGCAGTTTCTTCAAAACAGGCAGCAACGGCAGGATAATGAAGGCTGGAATGGTACCAATGGCCATAAAAATCGCCTGCTCCCAGTTGATTGCAGAGTGCACGCAAATGGCGAGTCCGATTGGAAAACCAGCCTGAACAATAATCTGACCGATATTGGCGCAAACCATACGGGTTGAAGTAAGGATAAGAACTTCGTCGTTGTCGCGGGTCATACTTGCCATAATCGAGCCGTACGGGATATTCACCACCGAATAAATCATACTTAAAATGGTATAACTTGCTGTGGCGTAAACCATCTTCGCTCCCATCGACCAAGTGGCAGCAGCCGGAAGCATCAGGAAGCAAGCGGCAACTGTGAGCGGAATACCACCCCACAGAAGATAAGTGCGGTACTTGCCCAATTTTGGATTGCGGTTATCGATATACTTTCCTACTACAGGACTCCAGAAGCAGTCAATGAGACGAACGGTGAGAATCAAGCCGCTGACAAATGCTGGATTGATTTTCAGAACCGTAGTAAGATAAAGCATCAAATAGCACGCAACCGTCTGAAAGATAAGATTTTGTGCCAAGTCGCCCGAGCCAAAGCCTATGCGTTGAGCCCACGATAGTTTGTAGAATCCTTTCGATTCTCCTTCATTTTTTAATTCCATTACGTTTAGTTTAAGTTATTACTCTAAAAAGCCGCGCCACGGTGTTGTGAAAACCGCAAAAAGCGACATTCCAAATGTAAATTTTTGTTTAATGTTTCCGCCACTTGTTTCATTTTTTTTTCAAAAAGGCACAAAAAAGCGCCATCTCGTCATTTTTTATGGCCCGCCGTGTCCACCGAAAAGAAATCGGCATTATCTTGCACAATAATTTTAAAACGAATGATTATGAAAAAGATTCTTATTGCAGCCGCTTTGCTTTTCACGGCAAATGTGGCAATGTGTCAGATTTTCGCTTTGGGTATCAAGGGCGGTTTGAACTCCACAAAAGTCAAGATGAAAGATGTGGTTACAACCATCAAAGCCAATGACGGAACAGAAGCACAAGTTATGATGGAAGACGCTTCATCGGGTCTGGGTTTCCACGTTGGTGGTTTTGCCCGTATCAACGCCTTGGTTATGTTTGTGCAACCAGAAATCTACTACACCAACTTGAGCTCGAACATCAAAATTAGTCCGAAAGAAGGCGTTTCAAAAGAGGAAACCGATGTTGTCAAAAACCACCGCATCGATATTCCTGTAATTATAGGTGCAAAATTCGGCCCCGCACGTTTAGGATTAGGCCCAGTTGCATCGTTCAACTTGAAATCGGACGCCAAAGTGTCTGACGAGTATAAAGAGACTTTTGGTAAAGGTCTTGAAAACGCCAAAAACACAGCAACCTTCGCAATGCAAATTGGCGCAGGTCTCGACATCCTAAAAAAGCTCACACTTGACCTTCGTTATGAGTTCGGGCTCAGCAAATTAGGTGACAAAGTTACTATCGGTGGAAAAGATTTCAAAACCGACCAGCGTGCCAACTCATTCATCGCCAGCATTGGTTGGATGTTCTAAATAACACGCATAAAAAACAAAAAATCCTGCCAAACAATGCTTGGCAGGATTTTTTTATAATACTCTCTAAACTTTACTTTCTTCCCTATCCCCTTTACTCTTTACTCTCTACACTTTACACACTTCCCACTATCCTTTCCTATAATTCTGCTCCCACTTCCAAGCCGAGAGCGTCATATCATCGATTGAGAGTTGCGCCTTCCAGCCCAGTTCGTTGTTGGCGATAGTGGTGTCGGCCCAAATCTGCTCAATGTCGCCCTCGCGGCGGCCGGTAATCTTGTAGTTGAGTTTCACTCCAGACACCTTCTCGAACGATTTTATCACCTCGAGCACTGAATATCCGTTGCCCGTTCCAATGTTAAACACTTCAAAATCAGCCTTATTCTTACCGCCAATCATACGGTCGATTGCGGCGATATGCGCCTTTGCCAAGTCAACCACGTGAATGTAATCGCGAATGCAGCTGCCATCGGGTGTGTTGTAGTCGTCGCCAAAGACGCTCAACTGCTGGCAGATTCCGTAGGCCGTCTGCGTAATGAACGGCATCAGGTTGTTTGGCACGCCGCGCGGCAGTTCGCCAATCAGTCCCGACGGGTGAGCACCAATGGGATTGAAATAGCGCAGAGCAATGCCGTGGACAGCACCTGCGGCAGCTTTCACCGTATCGCGTAAAATATTCTCGCACACTTGTTTAGTGTAGCCGTAGGGCGATTCGGCAGGCTTTATTGGCGCAGATTCGTCAACTGGCAGTTTGTCGGGCTGGCCGTAAACCGTGCACGACGACGAGAAGACAATGTTCCTCACCCCGTGACGCGACATCGACTCAAGCAGATTGATAAGCGACGTGAGATTGTTGCGGTAGTAAGTGAGCGGAATCTTCACCGACTCACCCACCGCTTTCGACGCCGCAAAATGGATAACGCCTTTTATATCGGGTTCTTTATCAAAGAGTTCGTCAACTTTGGCGGCATCTTTCAAATCAAATTCGTAAAACGCCGGACGAGTACCCGTAATCTGCTCAATGCGGTCAATGATAAAACGTTCGGAATTCGACAGATTGTCCACAATGACAACCTGATAGCCCTGTCCGATTAGTTCGCAAACCGTGTGCGAGCCAATGTAGCCAGTGCCGCCGGTAACCAAGATTTTGCCTTTCATAGTTTATTGAGTTATAAGTTTTTAAGTTTTAAGTTATAAGTTGAGAAGCGCCGAGGCTTATCCGCACAAAGTTAGAGTATTTTTTTTCGATAAATAATTCTAAAAATCTGTGAGAATCTGTGTCATCTGCGTTCTCTGCGCGAATTTTGCGCTCACCCGAGCCGCTTGGCTCCGTCGCCAATCACAACCTCGTAAATCACGGGTTCGTTGCCGTCTGGCGTTTTGTATCCAGCCTTAATAGCACGCTCAAAATCAGCCACTTTCGATTTCTCAACAAGTGAGATTGTGCAGCCGCCGAAGCCGCCGCCCATCATTCGTGAGCCAAGAACGCCAGGCACAGTCCGCGCAATGGCGACTAATTGGTCCAACTCCTTGCAACTGACCTCAAATTTGTGGCTCAGACCTTCGTGCGAACCGTACATAAACTGCCCGAATGCGGCAAAATCGTTGTCGGCCAAGGCTTTGCAGCCTGCAATCAGGCGTTCGTTCTCCTCAACAATGTACGAGCAACGACGATAAACCACATCGCCAAACTCCTGACAATGAGCGTTGAGCATCTCCATTGTGGCATCACGCAACGAGCGCACACCGCTGTAGTATTTTTGCAGAATCCTCACTCCCGCCTCGCACTCCGCGCGGCGCTTGTTGTACTCCGACGACGCCAATTCGTGCTTCACGCCTGTGTTGACAAGCACCAACAAGTGATTGGTGGTATCGAGCGGAAAATACTGAAAATCAAGGCTTCTGCAATCCAAGCGGACCACGTGGCCAGCCTTTCCGTGCATCGACGCAAACTGGTCCATAATTCCGCAATTGACGCCGGCGTACTCGTGTTCGGCCATCTGCGCGAATTTGGTCATATCGAGCCGCGAGCAGTCCAAACCGAACAAATCGTTGATTGCAAAGGCCATTCCCACCTCGATTGCCGCCGACGACGACATTCCCGCGCCCAACGGCACATTGCCGCCGAACACGCAGTCGAACGCAGGCACGCGCTTGCCCGCCTTGACAAACTGCGCAACCACGCCCAAAAGGTAATTGGCCCAAGCCGTATCACTTTTTTGTATTTTATCTTCCTCAGTCTCAAACTGTTCGTTCAAATCGTAGGCAAAGAAACGGAAGCGCTCCACGCTGTTCGGCTTCACGGCAAAAACAATCTGTTTGTCAACCGCCGCAGGAAGCACAAAACCCTCATTATAATCGGTATGCTCGCCAATCAGGTTCACCCGTCCGGGCGCGCAATACATCAACGGCTCCGCGCCGAAAAGTGATATGAATTTTTCTTTAATTTTCTGATTCATTGAGTTTTTGTTCGTTGAATTTGTAATAGTAGGCGCCCTTTTTCGACACGCTTGTGTCTTTGGTGTCGAGCCTGTCGAGAACACCGAACGAGAGCACTTTCTTGCGGAAGTTTCCCGGGTCAAAATCCTTCGAAAATATTGAGTTATAAAGATTTCGCAACTGCGTAATGGTAAACGTCTCGGGCAACAGCTCGCGCCCGACAAGGTGGTAGTTTGCCTTCTGCCGCAGTCGCTCAAGCGACATCTCGAACATCTGCTGGTGGTCGAAAATCAAGGTTGGCAGCGACTTCACCGGCCACCACTCCGCGCCAAACTCCGACGAGAGTTTCATACGCTCGCCGTCGATAACAATGAGCGCGTAGAAGACCACACTTATGACACGGCCGCCCGGGTCACGGTTGGGTTTTGAGAAGGTTGACACCTGCTCCAAGAAAATGTCGTGCAAGCCTGTAAGGTGCTGCAGCACGCGCGTTGCGGCCTCCTCAGCCGACTCGTCGGGGTTCACCCAACCGCCAATCAGCGACCATTTACCCTTTTCGGGCTCTTTTTCGCGCTGAAAAAGCAGCAGTTTCAGCTCCCCCTCGTGGTATCCGAAAATCGCACAATCGATTGATACCAAGTATTTTTCCTGATTATTATATGATTCTAAAACCATTATTATTGTTGTGTTTTTGGCGAACAAATATATAAAAGTATGGTTTACTTTTAAAGATTTTTTGGAAAATGCGAGTTTTTGAGCGCAGATAATCCCCCTGTTATCGGGGAAACCGATTCAAATGGTTTTTACAAATAGCCGTCTTGCCGGATAAGTTCTTCCAATGTATTAAGAAATGTCTCCGTCTGCGGTTCCAATGGTTTAATATCGTTTTCTGTCACAATATTCCAATCATCATAATCGCCCGATTGTCGTAATTCAAACAACTGACTATACAGTTTTCCCATTTCGTGGCTTATTACACCCGTTTTTATGAAATGCAAACCAAACAAACCGATAACGCCTCCGTGGGTATTGGCGCTCACGCCTTTTTTGAGAAGCAATGCCGACACCATATAATAGCACGCATAATACAACCTGTTGGCTGCAGCATACCAATAGCCGTTTGCAATTATTCCTTTGGCTTCCACCCACGTCTCACGAGAGCGTCTAACCTTATTGGCTACCAACGTTTTGCGTTCATCATCTGTCAGCATAGAACTATACCATCTTTGTTGACGTTTTCATAAAAAGGTGTTCCCTTGCGCTGCTGCCACTCAGAATTGGTATAAACTTTCGGGCTGAAATACGCTCCGTAGTTCCAACCCAATTCCACAAACGGATAAGCGAATGTGTCGAATCGGTCTTTTGACAAAGAATTGTCGTTCAACAATATGAGCAAATCCCAATCCGATTCGGCGTGGACATCACCACGCGCTTGAGAACCAAAAAGTATCAGCCTTGCGTCTTTAGGCAAAACTTTGGTACCCAAATCACGAATCGAATTCAAAATGCTTTCGTTAGACATAATTATCCGTTTAACCTTGTAAAGGTATAATTTTTTTGAATGAATTGGACACGTACTGATTTTTGCACAGAGCGTATGGATTTACATCTGCGTTCAGAAAACAAAAATCCCCAACCATTTCCGGCTGGGGATTTATCTAATCGCAATAAAATTGTTTTTCAATTACTTGCAAGCGCAGCGCGGCTTCAGTTGTTTGAAGAAGTCGTTGCCTTTGTCATCGACGAGGATGAAGGCTGGGAAGTCCTCAACCTCAATCTTCCAAATGGCTTCCATTCCGAGTTCGGGGTACTCAACGCACTCAATGCTCTTAATGTTGTTTTGAGCGAGAATGGCTGCAGGGCCGCCGATTGAGCCAAGATAGAAGCCGCCGTGCTTCTGGCAGGCGTCGGTGACGCACTGGGCGCGGTTGCCTTTGGCTAGCATTATCAGGCTGCCGCCGTGGTCCTGGAACTCGTCGACGTAGGGGTCCATACGGCCTGCTGTGGTTGGGCCCATCGAGCCGCAAGCCATTCCTGCAGGCGTCTTGGCGGGTCCTGCGTAGTAAATCGGGTGGTCCTTAATGTACTGCGGAAGGTCCTCGCCTGCATCCAAGCGGGCTTTGAGTTTGGCGTGGGCAATGTCGCGGCCGACAATGATTGTTCCGTTCAGGCTCAAACGTGTGGCCACGGGATATTTCGACAGTTCTTTCAGAATGTTGGCCATCGGCTGGTTAAGGTTGATTTTCACTGCATCGCCCTCGCCCGCCTGACGCAATTCGGCAGGAATCAGGCTGCCTGGATTGTCGTCCATCTTCTCAATCCAAATGCCCTGCTCGTTGATTTTGCACTTAATGTTGCGGTCGGCAGAGCAACTGACGCCAAGGCCGATTGGGCAACTGGCGCCGTGTCGCGGCAAGCGGATAATGCGCACGTCGTGAGCCATATATTTGCCGCCGAACTGTGCTCCAAGACCGATATTGTGTGCCTCGCGCAGCACTTCCTTCTCAAGTTCGACATCGCGGAAAGCGCGACCGTACTCGTTGCCCGTTGTGGGCAGGCTGTCGTAGTAGTGAGTGGAAGCGAGTTTGACGGTGAGCAGGTTCTTCTCGGCCGACGTTCCGCCAATCACAAAGGCAATATGGTACGGCGGGCAGGCTGCGGTGCCAAGCGTTTTCATCTTCTCGACAAGGAACGGAACCAATGTGTCGTGGTTCTGGATTCGGGCCTTGGTCTCCTGATAGAGATAGGTTTTGTTGGCCGAGCCGCCGCCCTTGGTGACGCAAAGGAAGCGGTACTCCATTCCCTCGGTGGCCTCAATGTCGATTTGGGCTGGCAGGTTGCATTTGGTGTTCACCTCGTCGAACATTGTGAGCGGGGCGTTCTGCGAGTAGCGCAGATTCTCCTCGGTGTAGGTCTTGAAGACGCCGAGCGACAGAGCCTCCTCGTCGCAGAAGCCTGTCCACACCTGCTGTCCCTTCTCGCCGTGGATAATGGCCGTGCCCGTGTCCTGGCAAAGTGGAAGTTGTCCTTTGGCGGCCACCTCGGCGTTGCGCAGGAATGTGAGTGCCACATACTTGTCGTTTTCCGAAGCCTCGGGGTCGCTTAAGATTTTGGCCACCTGCTCGTTGTGCGAGCGGCGAAGCATAAACGAAACGTCGCGGAAGGCGGCATTCGCCATAGCCGTCAGGCCCTCTTTTTGCACTTTCAGGATTTTATGTCCCTCAAACTCTCCCACCGACACGTAGTCTTTTGTCAGCAAGTAGTATTCTGTTGTGTCCTCGCCGAGCGGGAACATTGGTTGGTAATGAAACTCTGCCATAACTGATGTTTTAAATTTATTATTGATTGTCAAATGTTTACCGATTTATTTCGATGCCGCGCCAAGCGTTTCGGCAACGGCCAAATGTAAGAAAAGTGTTAGATATTTATAGCGTTTTTGAAAGACGGATTCAGTGTATTTTTCCTCATTTACCTTCTTGCAAGCGCCTGATATCAGCATCCAGTTCTTTAATACTCTCAAGATGTTCTATTCGATGTTGAGCGTTTTTGTATTTATTATACTCTGCTTCCGCTTTTGCAACAGCCATCTGATGCGAAATTCGTCCTGCATCCTCCAATATTGATTTACGGTTCATAACCAAAACCATTTTCAAGTGTTCCACCCAATCTTTCATATACATTGGCACGTGAGATTCTGCCTGTGCCTCAGCAAACGCAAGAAATTGTTCCACAATCAGTTTGAGTATTTTCATTTCGTCTTCGCTAAGATAATTCTTGCCAACAACGATATCAGATTTGAGAATTTTACCTGTGTTTTCTGTGGAAGTCAGCCCCATCATAGGTAATGATGCGTTTGACCTATAATAAACAAGTTCTGCCGCAGTTTTACCACTCACCGCCCACAACAGTTTATTTTGCACTTCTTTAAAAAATTGCAAGGTCATTTCATCAGACGGGTCATAATCGATGCTGGTTTTATATATGTCTTTGATTTGCTGATAGAAAACACGTTCTGAAAGGCGGATTTCACGGATGCGGTCAAGCAAATCTTTAAAATAGTTCATCGAATTGCCTTTTTTGAAGCGTTCGTCATTCAACGCAACACCTTTAATGATATAATCTCGCAGTTGCTTTGTGGCCCAAATTCGGAACATTGTGCCTTGACGCGATTTCACTCTATAACCCACAGAAATGATGACATCGAGATTATAAAAATTAGTTTCGTGAGATTGTTCTAACCCTTGAACAGCACCGTGCTGAGTGGTTGTTCGGAATTTCCGAACAACCACTTTTTCATTCAATTCGCCTTCTTCAAAAATATGCTTTATATGTTCGCTAATTGTTGCTTTTGTTTTGCCAAAAAGTTGACATAACTGATTTTGCGTCAGCCACACAGTTTCATCTTGGAACAACACATCAACTTTAATATTGCCGTCTTCCGACTGGTAGATTACTATCTCGTCGTTTGTCGGTGACATTTCTGTGGTCATTGTTATATAATTATCGTTATTCAATACTGCTTGTCAATTAGTATACATTTTATTCCGATACCACGCCAAGCATTTCGGCTCGGCCAAATTTAAGAAAAGTTTTGTGGATATTAGTGGGGGTTATCGCACTGATGACACTGATGACACTGATGACACAGAAAGACACAGACTTAATTTATCAAACCAAGATTTTGAGCACATATAATCATTATTTACACAATTAACAATCCCATCTCACAGCATTCAAATCAAAGATTAGCCTGCAAAACTATAGCAGCATCCGCTCCAGTTTTGCCTTCCAACGTTCCCAATGCGGCATTTCTTTTGCCAGAAGAGCATAAAATTCCTTTGTGTGGTTGCGATGTACCAAATGGCACATTTCGTGGGTAATGACGTATTCAATGCAACAACGTGGCGCACAAATAAGTCTCGGATTAAGACATATGTTTCCTTTTGGGGTGCAATATCCCCATCGTTTATCCATATTCCTGATGGTGAGTGATTGCGGCTCTACCCCATAGACCGCAAAATGCTCAATAATAGGCTTTGCATATTCTTGGAATTTGATTTGTGCACGCTCAAGATACCATTGCTTCAACAACTTCTCCGCCCCACTCCTTTCCAAACATTCAATTTCGATAATATTATTCTGGTAATGAACAGCATTATGCGCTGACTCTTTGACACGAAGCATATACTGGCGCCCCAAATAAAGATGTGACTCTCCGCTTATGTATTGTCGCTCGGCGGTTGGCACACCAAAAGATTCAAAATAACGTTTCTGCCGAAGAATCCAGGCGGCGCGGCGGCGCACTTTTTCCTTTATATCATCCATTGCGGCATCAGCGGGGGCTTTAAGACTTACAAAGCCATCAGGCTGAACCGTGATTCCCAAAGTCTTCCGATTTGCGTAAGCAACACTGAATTCGATACGGGTTGCACCGTAGATAATGCTGTCTTTTGTCATCGAATCCATATTTTTGCCACATCAACACAACCATCGATAATAATATCCATATCGTCAAACGATAGGGCCACTCCGTACTTGCGTTTAATATTGTCAATCAGTTCGTCCTCAAGTCGGATTTTCATTTTGCCAATGATATCTGTCTTCGACTGCCAGTCAACCAGAACCGAGCCTTCAACAATAACTGTCTGGCGGACAATGTCATCGAAAGCACGAGCGGTGGCCAATGCCATTTCGCGAACAGGCTCATCGGGGAAGATTCGCTTGTAACTTTCCAGAGCTATACCAAAATAGGCCTTGGCCACATTATTGTGTTCCAATTCTGCTGGCAATTCGCTATCGGTATGGTTGAGCACATCGTCTTTGTACTGCATCATCTTTTCAAGATACTCACTATCGGAAAGCCGCCCTTGCTCATAAAGTTCAATGGCTTCTTTGATGAGTTGCGAGAATTTCTTGTAGAATGCGGGGTCTGAATCCATATTCTCGCGAATGTATTTGGCTGTGCGTGTGGCGATTGTATCGGCCTTGGCAGCTGTGCCAACCACATTGTCCACCTCTTTCTGAAAATCTTCTTTATCGAAAATATTGACAAGGTTTGTAATGACCTTCACCGCGTCGCTCTCCACGTGATGGTTGATGAGCTTCTCAATACGAGCCTCATACTTCTTGTAATCAACCGTGTCGGAATAGCGAAGCTGCACGGCAGTGCGCAGTTTGGCGAACATATTCAAATCATCCTTATACCGCCGTATTGTTTTATCATCGGTAGTGTTGAAAAACTCTTCGGTTGAAAGGGCTATCTGCAAAACCGATGAGAAAGCTGTCAGGCGGTCGTAGAACTCGTGGCGGCGGTCTTCCATACGCAACGACTGGGCGTAAGCTTCCAAATCGCGCTTGTTGGGTATCATTTTAAACAATTCCCAAAGGTCGGAATGACGCTGCGGAAGTTCGGCAATCTTGTCGCTTACTGGCACCAGCGTTTCGCGAAACACATCTTTGTCCTCCTCATCATATTCCGAATAGATGCTCAACGCATTGTCCAATTCTGCCAAAACACCATAATAATCAACAATATAGCCATAATCCTTCCCCTCGCAGGTGCGGTTGACACGCGCCACCGCCTGCAACAATGTGTGACCGCTCAAATTGCGGTCGAGATACATCAGCGCAACTTTCGGCTCGTCGAAACCTGTCAGCAGTTTGTCAACCACAATCATCACTTCGGGTGAATCCTGATTCTTGAAACGCGATATCAGATTCTCCTGATACTTCTGCGGTGTGCCGTGCTCGTCCATCATTCGCTTCCAGAAATCCTTGACTTCCTGCGCAGTATCGCCGTAGGCCGAATCCTCACCCTCGCGGTCGTCGGGGGCTGTGATGAGTACTTCAGACGTGATTTTTCCTATCTCATCCAGATATTTCTTATAGAGAATGGCGACACGCTTTTTGGGTGTCACCAGCATAGCCTTGAAGCCTGTCCCCTGCCAGTTGTCGGTATAGTGTTTTGAAATGTCGAGAGCAATGGAAAAGATACGCTGTTCGGTCTGGTTGAGAATATCGGTGCGCGAGAATTTCTTTTTCAGGTCGGCAGCCTGATAGTCGGTCAGGTCTTCGCACACGCTGTCGAAAAAACTGTCAATCGGGCCTTCGCTAACCGACTGCGGCACCATCCGTCCCTCGTAGAGCAATGGCACAACCGCCTTATCCTCAACGGCTTGCCGCACGGTGTAAACAGGTTTGATGATTCCGCCGAATGTGCGAGCCGTGTTCTTGTCCTTCTTCATCAACGGCGTGCCTGTGAAGGCTATCTTACAAGCGTTGGGCAGCACCCGACTCATTTGTATGGCCATCTCTTTATACTGGCTGCGGTGTGCCTCATCAATCAGAATAAATATATTTGGGTCGGTCAGCGGCTGACGGATTTTCTTGATGGCTGTAGCGAACTTGTTTATGACAGTGGTAATGACCGCATCGGTGTCGCTCTCCAACAGCTCAACCAAACGCTGGCCTGTGGTAGCGTTCTCAACCTCTTTTCCGCACTTGCGGAAGGTCTTGGTAATCTGGCTGTCAAGGTCGGTGCGGTCAGTAACCAGCACAATGCGCGGATTGCGGATGCCTGGCTCCTGCGCAATCTTCTGCGCCAGCATCACCATTGTGAGCGACTTGCCGCTGCCCTGCGTGTGCCACACCACACCGCCGTTGCGCCTACCCGCCTCAATGGTCTTTACGCGCTCAACGGTCTCGTTCACCGTGAAAAACTGCTGATAGCGCGCCAGTTTCTTAATTCCCGCATCGAAGATTGTGAAGTGGTAAACCAGCTCCAGCAACCGCTCAGGACGGCAAAGGTTGTACAGATACTCGTCTTGCGGGGTTGACTCTCGGTTGCCCACAAGGCACTGCAAACGAACCCGATACTCCTGTTCGGCATTTGCGCCAGGGAAAATCTCGTGCCATTTGTTCCAAAACTGCGCTGGCGAGCCTGTGGTTGCGTAACTGCCGAAACTGTTGCCTATGGCCAGCAGTAGCGCACTATATACATACAGACCTCTGATGCCGTCGTCTTTCTGATTGCGAAGATGCTGCGACACGGCCTGCTCCTCCGCCCCTTTCACATCGGGGCGCTTGCACTCAATGACCACCAGCGGAATGCCATTTACAAACAACACAATATCAGGGCGATAAGTATCGTTCAACCCCGTGCGCATAACGGCAAACTCCTCCGTTACGTGATAGACATTGTTTTCAGGATTCTGCCAGTCGATATAGCGCATTGTGTAGCTTTTCTTGTCACCATCGATGCTCTGCTCAAAGGCCTTGCCAAGTGTGAGCATATTATACACAGCCTCGTTGCCGCTGATGTAGCCCCCTTCCATTGGCACATTGCGCATTGCGATGACACCATTCTCGATGTTCTGCTCCGAGAAGCGCGCCTCGCTGTGGTTGCCTATGCGGATGGAATTAAGTTTGCGCAACTGCTGACGCAAAACCTCCTCAAACAACACATTCGATGTCTTGCCGCCACGCAACGCCAGTGCATCGTCGGGCGAAAGATATTTATAACCCAACGCCTGCAGCAGCTCCAATGCTGGACGCTGGCTTATGTCGTTTTCTTTGAATGATATAAGGCTCATAACAGTGCTTATTTATCGGTTATTTCCCAATGTCCGCTATATCCGCTTCCAACATACTTGATATGAGAAAGTTTGATTACGTGTCTCTTTATTGTTCTGGATGTGAAACCGCTTATTCTAGCTAATTCATCCGTCGTAATTTTGGGATTCTTTTTTATCTGTTCTTCTATCCATTTATCAAGTGATATATCTTGAGGGACACCTTGAGTGACATCTTGAGTGCCATCTTGGGTGTCACCTTGAGTGCCATCTTGGGTGCCATCTTGGGTGTCACCTTGGGTATCACCTTGAGTATCACCTTG
Source organism: uncultured Bacteroidota bacterium (assembly GCA_946404125.1). Classification (GTDB taxonomy): domain Bacteria; phylum Bacteroidota; class Bacteroidia; order Bacteroidales; family SZUA-534; genus RUG13583. The sequence goes on from CAMJCK010000049.1 coordinate 18,806, forward strand.
GGTATCATTTTGAGTATCACCTTGAGTGACACCTTGAGTGACACCTTGAGTGACACCTTGAGTGACACCTTCTGCATCATTAATTGTTGAGAAGACATTCACAACAAAAACTGTCAGTTTTGATACATCGAAATCTGCATCCTTGTTGTTGTTATCACGCAGCATTTCCTGCACACGACGGATTCCCTGATTAAACATATTCACATACTTCATTTCCTTCATTGCTTCGGCAACAATAGGATTGCGATAATCGTTCACCGTAGGAAAATTCTCTGGACGAGCCTCGCCATACAGTCCTCCTGCATTCATAATTTCAATATGCTCGTCGAACTGATATAAGCGGACAGGCATATTCGACTGATAATCGCGATGCATACAAGCGTTCATCAACAACTCCCGCAGCGCATTGTTGGGATAGTTGATGACTGTCTTCTCCCGAAAAAGGCTGACAGACACAGGGCGCTGGGTGATAACGGCATTGCTGACAAATTGCTCCAATTCGGGCAGCATCTGATAAAGCGGTCCTTGAAACCGTTTCTCGTTGAGAACCGTTCCACCGATTGATTTACCCTCAAAGCGAACATATTGAATATAAAAACCTGGAAAGAAATGACGCGGATTCTTGCCAAAAAGAATAAGCGCCGCATTGGTTGGACAATCGTTTGTCAAGTCATACAGATGTATTGCCGCCATTTGCTCCTTTATGTCACGTTTATCGCTTGCCAGCACCTCAGCATCAATAACCTGCGGAAGGTATTCCTGCCTGATGTAGTCTGTGGCAATATCGTTTATTGTGGCGCCAAAACAGGGCATTGCGTCAAAGGTGGCCATATAGGCAGTCCTGCGCTCCATAAGGATACGTTCTTCAGCTTCAGTAGCGATGTCGCGGCGGGGACCGATGCGCACGAAGGTACGTCCTCGGTAACGGACAGGCGGAAGCAGTGAAGGCGAGACTTCGGCCACAAGCAAGTCGCCTTCGGGAAACTCGAAGCGCTCGACCGACATCACTGGCAATGGCAGAATGTTGCCATCGGAACGGATGGCGGCAATCTTCTTGAGCAGGGCGTCATCCACTTTCAGCCCCGACAAAGTGCCATTATCGTAAGCGCCAATGATTAAATAACCTTTTTTCTTGGAATTGGGCAAATCGTTTGAGAAAGCACAAATGGCTTCCTGAAACTTGTCCATATCACCTGTGGAAGTGGTTCGCTCCACGCGGTACGTCTCGGTGCTTTGCAGCAATTCTTGCAGTTCGGTTTTTGTTATCATTGGTATATATTTTTTTCGGTTATCAATTGTATTTCAGAACAAAACTTCACAGCAACTCAAATGCTGGACGCTGGCTTATGTCGTTTTCTTTGAATGATATTCTGTTCATATTCGACCACGTATTCGATATATTCCATTAATTTGTGACTTAACGTTTTGCTAGTAGCATTATGATTAGTTCTTCAATTATTTAGCTAGCCTTTTGTGGAAATCAAGTAAGCGATTGAATTCATAATCAGCTTTTATTTTGTCCAATATCCTTTTTACTACCCCGTGTATTTCTTTGCCATTTCGATAATCTGCTTGACAAACAAAATTTACCCTTTTCTCATTTATTAATTTATACGCTGTTGCTTTTTTCTTTTTATCGCCATATACGGCTATAGAATGACCTCCATTATCTTTTACCATCTTCATACAAGGTATATCCGTTTCTCCATCACCAAAGTATATCATTCTTTCAAAAGGAATAGGCCGTTCTGATTCTGGTACGAATTCATTTATTTTTTTATTGTCACTGACTTCTTTTATACCCTTATTAATTTTAAAAAGGAATTGTGTCTTTGTTGTATAATCAACAGCTACTGCTGGCCAATAAGCAATTCCGTCAACATCATATAAAAATGAACAAGCATATATGTTTTCAAACTCCTTGGCAATAGTTGTTCCTTCGATCATCTCCTTTAATCCAGAAGAATTTATGTAATGTTTAATATCTAATCCGATACTTTTACCATATTCATTAATAATAGAAAACCACTCTTTGACTCCTTCAAACAGCTCAACATCCGCACCAAACCTTTTGAAAGACTCTCTTTTTAATGATATTCCATTGTTTTTTGCAGCCTGTATCATAAGATACATATAGCATAGAATTCCGTTGGCGTCATTTTGTTCTGACAAATCTTTGTTTTTTGCCCAAAAATCAGCTTTATCTTTACCAATTGCCTGAATAAATCCAAATTCTTGCATATTTCCAGGTGACAAAGTTCCATCGAAATCATAAATCAAAGCGACAACTGGTTTCTTTTTTGGCATAATTAATCCTCCTATTTATTTTATTCTTTTCTTCCCCGTCAGCAGCACCTGCATCAGCCCCCTTTTCTCCTCCTGCAACCTCGCTAATTTCTTGTTCGCCAATTCGATTTCTTTGTCCAATCCGACAAAGAAATTTGCAATTGCAGTTTGTTCTTCTTTTGAAGGAATTGAGACCTTCACTTGGCTGAAATCAGGATATTTGCAGTTCAAAGTATCGCTTACCAAACCTTGTGAATGAGTCCAAAAATTATAAACAATTCGTGGTTGCTGAATAAGCATTGCCATAAATCTTACATCAATATTGCCTTTTGGTGTTACAATCGTATAAGCGGGACTCACAATGCCTTCTAATCCAGATAGTGCACTTCGTCCTTGCCACATTCTCATTGTATTATAGCCAATGTCGTTTGGACAAATACGTTTGTATTTCGATTTGTCTTCGTTTGAAATATCTCTCTTGTCTGATTCTGATTGATAAATCACGCCTTTGTCACCAGTAATTGACAACAAAGGCAAGTTGTCGCAATTTGTTTCGTTGCGTTCGTCGAACACATCTCCCAGCCTCACTTCATTCCACTCCCCACCAAACCCTTTCAGCCGTTTCTTCCCCGTGAGCAGTTTCTGCATAAGTCCGCGCTTGCGCAGGGTGAGTTTCTCTATCAGGGCGGTCTGCTTCTCTATGGCGGTGTCCCAAAGTTGAAGAACATTACAGATTCTTTCTTGCTCTTCTATGGGTGGAATGGCAAGTTTTAATGAACAATATTCAGCAGCATTAATGCCAGGTTGCCCGCTTCTTTGCGAAGTTATTGCAACCCAATTCGTATAATCTTTGGTTTCAGTATGTGCTTTAAGGTAATACGGTATTAGTTTGTTCGGATTTGGCGAGAATTTTATAAGGAATCCCGCATATACTAATTGCCCGTCTCTTACATCATACAAATATGTTTTGCCAACGGTTGCACCCGTGCGAGCAAAAACAATATCTCCATCTTTTAAATAATACTCTTTTGCAGAGAGATTGTCCACAGACTTCTTTGCTGAATGAATGAAATTTCCGTTATCATCAATGTCGGTTATGCGAAGATATGTCGGCAAATTCACTGAATAATCAGTTGCTGGCGCATTTAATCCGTAATCACCTTTGTTTTCGCACAAATCTCCCAGCCTCTTTACTTCCCAATCTTCGGGAATGGGGCCGAGTGGCGAGAGTTTGTAGCCTGCGGGGATATGTTGTATTTCTTTCTTCATTATATTGTTTTTTGTACCACCATATTTAATTATACCACTTTTTTAATTAGTACAATATGTACCACCTTATTTTTTTGTACCACCATTTTGAGTAGTACAGACAATAATAACTCTCCAATAACCACTCCTCCCGTCCACTCTAATTATATAACCCTTATCTTGTAGGGTTTTGAGTTGTTTTTGAACAGCTGATTTGTTAATCCCAAGTTTGTCTGCCAAATCGCGAACAGTAATCTTACCATTTTCATTGAGAGCATCTAATAAATTAATTGTGTTTTGACTCTTAAAGGTGATGAGTTCACCATTATACCACCATATAGACCTGTCTTTGTCTTTGACAATGGCGATATTTGTACTGATGTCCTTGCAGAGAACGTCTGTCATATAGTCAACAAATGGCTTGGTTTGCTCTAAAGATGCCTGTGCTCCGTCTGATGGTATTTTTCCTACGACAGCATCACATTTGCTTAATGCTGCAAGATAATTCTTCTTGTCTTTTGTCCTCACAACAATCATGGGGTATCCTTGACGGTAAAGAATATAATTGACCATCAAACGTGAAATCCTTCCGTTTCCGTCTTCGAATGGATGGATTCTGATGTAGCGGTAATGGAAGAGGGATGCCAGTTCAATTGGTGACATTGTTCTTTCTGCTTCTGCCTGATTATACCATTGAAGCAAATCCGTCATCAGTGCGGGAGTCTCTTCTGGTGATGCATATTCAAAGCGTTCGCCAGTAGGTGTAATGACAGAATTAGGACGAGTTTTATATTGTCCGGCATGAACAACATACGAAATGTTGGTACCATCAGGAAGTTGACGATACACAGTATAGTCTTCTCGAAGCAAAGTTTGGTGCAAGGTTCGGATAAAATATTCAGTGAGAGGTTGCTCCTTATCTAAGGCTGCCTCCTTAACCATCTTCAATCC